>JBAYUQ010000003.1:0-188044 GCA_041675005.1 Kapaibacterium sp. (SeqCode) | reverse complement strand
ACGATAGTAAGACATCATCAATTTCAGAAGTAATAGTTATAGTAGTATCATTCTGAGAGTTTATACCAACTTCTCCGAAGTTAATAAAGGAAGGTGTGATACTAATCTGCGAGTATATAGTAACCGGTATTAAGATAAAGAATAATAGTAGTTTCATAATAGTTTTTCCAAATTTGCACAAGTCCATACTTATAAAGACACATGAACAGCAAAAACGTCTCACAAAAGACGAAAGTTTTTTTAGGATTGCTTATGTTCACACGGCTAAACATAATAAAATGAGTGGAATAATGCAAGTGAGGACTCCTTGTCACTGCGAGGACTGAAAGGACGTGGCAGTCTCAATTCCTTTTTAACCTCTGGACTCTTCGCTAACTACGTTAGCTCTGAGTGACGCGATTGTTTTGACTAATCTACCCGAGTTACATAATTCAGTGTATTGAGACAGCCCATGCCTTTGGCTTGGCAAGCACGCCCTTAACATCCACGGCTGTAACAGGTTGCTACAATTAAACTAGTAAACATCGGCTGTTGTATATACCTTGGACATAGTAGGATAGTTTACACCTGATTCTCTTTCTTGTGTTAGAATATAACGAACGGCATCTCTTATTCCATCTAACTCAATTGTCTGGCTACCGCCACTATGAGTGAAGCTACCCAACTCTATCTGTCTTCCTATCTGAGTTATACCCCAAAGAAAGTACTTCTTCCCGGTGCTGGAATTTGGAAATTGTTTTATATCGAGATAAATTTTATTATTTGAGTTGTCCCATACAAGTACTACTATCGAATTAGGTGCATTTCTACGATTTGCTTTCATCAGATATATCTTAGTATTTTCTATATTATATATATTAGAAATAGTATAGAGAGAATCGAAGTTGTATTTTAGTTTATCATTATCTAACCGTAATTCAGTATTCGCTTGCTCTATATTTACTATTTTTTCATTTGCTTGGTCCAAATCTTGGTTTGCTATAATCAAATAGTAGATAGTGATGAAGGCGATTAATGCCATTGCAACAATCATTATATAAGGGAGTTTTGAAGGTTTTGTGGCATTTTGTACTGATTCGGTTAAGCTAGTTGCTTGTATCTCATCCCATATACGAGACTCCATATAGGGAGCTGGTTCGGCAGCACCAATATCAGCAAATACCGATAAACTTAAGCTCATCGAGGCCAATTCTTGTGCTATCTCAGGGTGTTTATCTGCTGTGTTTTCTACTTCTTGTCTTTCGGCATCAGTAAGTGTACCAGTTAAATAATCTTCTAATATGCCAGATTCAATGTATTTTTTGATATCATTCATGGATATATTTTTCTTAGCTCTCTTATAGCAATTCTAACTCTTGACTTCACCGAACCTAAAGGCATACCTAGTTTCTCAGCTATTTCGGTATGGGAATACCCATAGTAATAAGATAGTTTCAGTATTTCCTTGTGGTCTTTGTCTAACCGATCCAAACAGTTCCACAAGTCTGCATTTACTAATTCTATCTCTGGATTAGTCTCAGATATTATATCTACGTTTAAACTATCAAATTGGATTTTTCTACTTTCTTTGCCATACCTAATCTTATCAATTGCACCATTACGACAGATATTAAGCATCCAAGTGAAAAATGTACCTTTGGAATCATCAAACTTATGGACATATTTGAATACTTTGATGAAGGTCTCTTGTAGGACGTCTTCGGCTATATCTGCTTTCTGGGTTATATGCAGAGCAATGCCATACAACTTTGCAGAATAGTTTTGGTACAGATAATTGTAGCACTTTCTGTCCTTTACTTTCAACCCATTTATGAGGTCTATATTACTTAATTTTTCTATTTTTTTTCAACGTGATTATAATTAAGTACTAATATAAAGAATTAAGTATTAGTAAAATATTAATATTTTATCATTATCAATTTTTTTAATGTATTTCTATTTTTTGCTCTTTAGCAGAAACAAATGGCGAATTACATTTGCAGATAAAAGAATATTTTATCTTTTTGTTTAAAGATTATTTGTATATTTGGAAATTCTGATTCTGACAAAATGTATGTTTATGTTTATAAACTGAACTTTAATGAGTTAGTTATCAGTATTTAACTTAGTATAAAACAACTATTCATAAATATAATAAGTAGATAGTATCATGGCAAAACTGACTAAAAAATCATGGGCTGAACCATACAAAATGAAGATGGTAGAGTTGCTCAAAATGACAACAAGAGCTCAACGCTCAAAAGCACTAAAAGAAGCTGGGTTCAACACATTCCTGCTTAGGTCAGACGATGTGTATATTGATTTGCTTACAGACAGTGGCACTAACTCGATGAGTGATAGACAATGGGGCGCGTTCATGACTGGTGACGAGGCCTATGCAGGGAGTAAAAGCTATTACAAATTCGAAGACGCTATAAAGAAATACTATGGGTATTCGTATATAATACCTACTCACCAAGGAAGGGGTGCCGAGAATATATTATCAAAAATCCTTATCAAAAAGGGCGATATAGTACCGGGTAATATGTACTTCACTACTAC
Source organism: Kapaibacterium sp. (SeqCode) (assembly GCA_041675005.1). Lineage (GTDB taxonomy): Bacteria > Bacteroidota > Ignavibacteria > Kapaibacteriales > UBA2268 > PGYR01. Next base: position 185,503 of record JBAYUQ010000003.1, on the reverse strand, counting down.
CAGATTGCACCAAGAATTAGCAGGTGGTAAATTCGTAGATATTATCATAGATGAAGCACACGACCCGAACAATCTATTCGAGTTCAAAGGAAATATAGATATATCGAAACTTGATACTTTAGTCAAAAAACACGGTGCCGCGAAAATCCCTTACGTTTGTGTAGCTACTACTGTGAATATGGCTGGCGGTCAACCGATAAGTATAGCTAACCTAAAAGAGCTACGTGCTTACACGCAAAAGCATGGCATCAAAATCATATTAGATATGACGCGAGTTGCAGAGAATGCATACTTCATACAACAAAGAGAAAAGGGCTACGAGAATTCCAAAATCAAGGATATTGTATTTGAAATCTGCTCGCTAACAGATGGTGCTACTATGAGTGCGAAGAAAGATGCACTTGTGAATATAGGTGGTTTCCTAGCTGTGAACGATTGGGACGTATTCGAAGAAGCAAGAAACCTAGTAGTAGTTTACGAAGGGTTACACACTTACGGTGGCCTAGCTGGTAGAGATATGGAAGCTATAGCCGTAGGTATCAAAGAAAGTGTGAACGATTTCCACCAGAAAGCTCGTGTAGGTCAGGTAGAATACCTTGGTGCTAAGATGAGCGATTACGGTGTTCCGATAGTAAAACCAATAGGTGGACACGGTATTTTCGTAGATGCTAAAGCGTTTTTGCCACATCTAACTCAAGATGAATTCCCAGCGCAAACGCTCGCAGGTGAGATATACCTAGACTCAGGTGTACGTACTATGGAAAGAGGAGTAGTCTCAGCTGGTAGAAAAGCCAACGGCGAGAACTACTACCCTAAGTTAGAGCTAGTGCGGTTCACATTACCTCGTAGAGTATATACGCAAGCCCACATGGACGTAGTAGCCGAATCTGTAGCTATGGTCTATGACAGAAGAAAGAGAATAAAAGGATTGAAAATGGTTTACGAACCGAAGTATCTCCGCTTCTTCCAAGCCAAATTCGAGCGATTGAAATAATAGTTAAGATTGTATCCTTGCAGCCCTCTAACGTTCTTAGGGGGTTGTGGGAATTGTTATTACACCCTGTTCACAGTACTAGCGAATGGCGGTGCACAATTCTATGTCACTGCGATGACTTCAATGGACGTGGCAGTCTCAACGCCCCAGCAGGACTACTATGTTTAGGATTATTAGGATTGTTATTAGGGGTTTCACGGTTGATTTACTTGGATAATGATTCAGATTTTAGATAATCTGATAACTCAGCTTTGTTTTTAAAACCACTAATCTTACTTCTATATTCTTCAGCTTTTATGACATTTTCTATTTCTAATTTTCTGCATTTGCTTATTTCTAGAAATTCACTTTCTTGGTCAATACCTAGAAATTTTCTATTAGTAAGATTTGCTGCTATACCAGTTGTGCTACTACCTGTAAATGGATCTAAAATCCAATCATTACGTTTAGTAGAGGCAAGTATTAATCTAGTTAATACAGAAAGTGGTTTCTGTGTTGGATGCTTTTTACATGACTTTTCCCATGGACTAATCGCGGGTAAAGTCCAGACATCTTGCATTTGTTTATCTCCATTTATCTTCTTCATCAAATCATAATTATAATAATGAGGAACTTTTTTACTTTTCCTTGCCCAAATAATTTGCTCTGTAGAAAATGTAAAATACCGACAAGAAAAATTAGGAGGTGGATTTGTCTTCTGCCAAGTAATTATATTGAGGATTTTGAAATCAAGTTCTGTGAGAAGTTGACCAATGCTAAAGATATTATGTAGGGTACCACTAATCCAAATTGTAGCATCATCTTTCATAACTTGTCTGACTTTGGATAACCACTCACGATTGAAGTCATTTATAAAATCACCTCCCTTATCTTTATCCCACTCGCCTTTGTTAACTGAAACAAGTTTACCATTCTGAATAGATAGACCATCATTAGAGAGAAAATAAGGCGGATCAGCAAAAACCATATTATATACTGGCTTCAATTCCGGAATAAGATCAAAACTATCGCCATGAAGGAGATAGAAACTCTTATCATTTGATATGTAATAGGGGGTAATCATTCTACAAATATAACAAAAAAAACAATTGCTACTAATTGTATGTAGCTTATTTTCTAAAAAAGAATGAATTTGTGACATGAAACAGAAAGATATATTAATACAATTTGGACAAAAAGTCAAAGAGTATCGCCTTGAAAGAAAATGGAGTCAAGAGCTACTAGCTGAGAAATCAGGTTTTCATAGAACATATATAGGAATGATAGAAAGAGGTGAGAGAAATATTTCATTGAAAAACATAGAACAGCTTTGCAATACATTAAATATAAAAATAGGGGTTTTGTTTAATGAAATTGGTTGAGGCAAAAGATACAATAGAAAAATACACAAGAAAACCTTTCTCTGAAATATTTGAAGTGTCCGATATGGAGAATATAATTAGAGTGAAAGGGCTGACAGGATTATTATTAGAGAAATTAATTAAGTTACCAGCAAGCTCAAATTTAATTGATTTTGAAGATGGGGAATTAAAAACTAATAAGTGTAATGAAAATGGAAAGCCACTAGAAACTATGTATATTAGCCAAATATCTTCACGTTTTGATGAGCTTTTAGACTCTGATTTACTATTTTCTGATAGTTGGATATTTCATAAAATAAACCGTCTTCTTTACGTACCTGTTGTAAAAACATCTAGTAATCCATCTGAATGGTATTTTCTAAATCCAATACAAATCGACTTAAGCTTCAATGAAAACTTAAAAATCGTTCTTGAAGATGATTTTAATAGAATCAAGAAAGGAATTCGAGATTCAATCCAGAGTGGTGATCAAAATATTCATACAACTAATGGGGAATTCTTACAGATTAGAACAAAGGATTCTAAACCTTACAATCCTATCTACTCAAAAGAATTAGAAAGGTATGTTTCAAATAAAAATTTTGCATTCTATTTTAGAACGCAGTTTATGTCATTTATAACAGGAGGAAATTTATGAGAATTCATAACAAAGTCGGTGGTGGTGCAAATGCCAATCTAAACGGCTTAGAATTTGAAGGGAGAACTCATTTATTAGAAGCTCTCAACAAGCACCCACATTTTACAGTTGAACAAAATAAAGTCTATAAGAATAATAAACTAGTTGCTGAATATTATGAAAAACACGGCCTATATAAACAACTTCTAATACCTAACTGTATTGACTATAAAAAAATAATTTCAAGGAAATTACTTCCTGACGGTGTGCTTTTAGTCAAAGATAAAATTTATATAATCGAAAAAAAATATCAAGCTGGCTCAGGTTCTGTTGATGAAAAATTACAGACATGTGATTTCAAGAAAAAACAATATATAAAGTTATTTGCCCAACTTGAAATTAGTAGTGTAGAATATTATTATGTATTAAATAATTGGTTTCAAAACCCAAGGAATAAAGATGTATTTGATTATATTGAAAGCGTTAGTTGTAGGTATTTCATAGATGAAATACCACTCGAAGAGCTTGGTTTGGAATAAAGCATCTCTTAGTTAAACTTTAATCTATTTTTATGGTTTTAAAATTCCCTTTAAAACTCCCAGTTTTAGCATTTCAAGATTAAGTAAATAATCAGCTTTATCAAAATATTCTCTAAGTGGTTTTTGTGTTTTTAGCCATCCTGCACCATCTGTAATCCAAATGAACTCGATATTTTGATTGTTCCAATATTCATTGATTCTTATATATTCCCCAGCAGTAGATTTTAATTTAGAACCACCACCTCCATAAAAGTTTACTTCAATGAAAAACAACTTCCCATTCTTATTAATTACATAATCTAATCTTCGGGAAGATTTATCTAATTTTATATCTATATCCCAGTGGTTTCTAATTGCTTTAGCGTTTGCTTCTTTTAAATAATCAATTTTTAGATCAATACAAATTCGTTTTATGTATGATTCAACGGTATTTTCCATTTGATGACCGCTTCTGTTCTTCCTTCCATTACTTCCTATTCCAACTTCAACGCCAGTAGCGTAATCAACAAAATTCTTTATCTTTTTGTCTCCAGCCAACTTTCCTAAACCAGATTTAACAAAAAATTCTGCTATTTTTTCAGCTTCCTTTTCGTTTGGTTTATTTATAGATAAGTCAAAATGATCATACTCTAATGTTTCAAGATCAGAGAGAATATCAATTTTTTGATCTTTCTTTTTCTTATATCTAATTGCAAGTAATAATGGGATAGCATCAACGACTTTTGGATAATTATGTATAATATCGGTTAATTTTTTTTTTATTTCATCTTTACCTATAAGTACATTTAAGATATTAAGTTCTAATTCATATTTCTCTATAGTTTTATACACTTTTTCCCAGTCAACAAAATAACTCCACTGGGTGATTCCTTTTACTTTTAAAGTGTCAATAAAGAATTCAAAAAGTTTGTCATTTGAATTTATGTTTAGAATTTTTTTTATCTTTTTCATTTTCTAATTAGTAATTAATAATTCAGTCAATTTACCTCTTTTGCTTGGGTTAGCATTTATACTTCTCCTTGCTGATACTCTGTTGATTTTGAAATCCGAATAAAGATCATCAAAAAATTCATCTTTGGGATCTTTACCTTTGACATCAGAATTGCTCAGAATCCATTGATGACCATTCTCGTTAAGTGTGTCACAGAAGTGCTTAAGTCTTATTTGTTCTAAATCACCAAATTCGTCTTTTGCATAAGAATTGAAACTTGATGTATTACTCAATGGCTTATAAGGAGGATCTAGATAGAATAGGGTGTTTTCACTAGAGTATGCCAGAGTATCAGAGTAATCACCATTTAATATAATTACATTCTTCAACAACTTAGATACAGCTAATAGGTTGGGTTTATTACATATTTGAGGTTTTTTATAGCTGCCAATAGGCACATTAAATTCATTATTTCTATTAACTCTATATAATCCGTTAAAGCATGTTCGATTTAGAAAAATGAATAAGGCACTTTGTAATGTCTGATGTGAAACTCTAGTATTAAATAATTTTCTTTTTTGGTAGTAATATTCTTTCTTCTTTACATCATCATTAGAAATGGAATGATACTCTGATTCCCAGAATTCTAACATTTCGATTAAATCTAATACATTATCTTTAATTGTAAAATAACAGTTAGTCAAATCAGTATTAATGTCATTTATTACAGCTTTTTTGATATTTGGGTGAGATTGTAAAATCCAAAATAGAACTGCTCCACTACCTACAAATGGCTCTATAAAAGTAAAAGATTTACTAGTAACACTTGAAGGAATCTGACCTTTTATGTCTTCAATTAATTGGGTTTTACCACCTGCCCATTTTAAGAATGGTTTTGCTTTCATCTAAATAGTTTTGATTATGGATTGATACTGATTATAAAAGTAAAGATTAAATAATTATTTTACAAGTTCGAACTTTACATGAGCCAAACTTTTTTTATTAGGAATCCCCCCCCAACCTTTATAAAATAATTTTTTACAACAAATCGAGCCCATTTTCGTACTTTTGTTAGCACTCTGATGACAAGAGTGCTAATTGTTTTAAAAATCAATTTTTATAAATTTAATATGTTATTCGGAGGTTATATAATATGGCTTTAACTCCATTACACGACAGGGTGTTAGTTCGCCCACAAGCGGCAGTAGAAAAAACTGCTGGCGGTATCATAATACCAGACACAGCTAAAGAAAAACCACAAGAAGGTACTATAGTAGCTGTTGGAAATGGCAAAATCAACGAAGATGGTAAAGTATTACCTCTTGCTGTGAAGCAAGGCGACCAAGTTCTATACGGTAAGTATGGCGGAACGGAAGTGCAAGTTGATGGCGAAGATTTACTAATAATGCGTGAGAGTGATATCTACGCGATTATTTCATAACAAAAATAAAAATTTAGGAGTTTTATAATATGGCTAAAATCATTGATTTTGACATGAAAGCAAGACAACAGCTGAAAGCAGGTGTAGATAAACTGGCTAATGCTGTGAAAGTTACATTGGGCCCAAAGGGTCGTAACGTTATTATATATAAAAAATTCGGTGCACCGACTGTTACTAAAGATGGTGTTACTGTTGCAAAAGAAATTGAATTAGAAGATCCAGTAGAGAATTTGGGTGCTAACATGGTACGTGAAGTATCATCTAGAACTTCGGACGTAGCTGGTGATGGTACTACTACGGCTACAGTTTTGGCTCAAGCTATCTACCGTGAGGGCTTGAAAAACGTTACTGCTGGCGCTAATCCTATGGATTTGAAACGTGGTATCGACCTAGCAGTTATCGAAATCAAGGCAGCTCTAAAAGCTATGTCTCGTAACGTAGAAGGCACTAAAGAGATAGCTCAAGTGGGTACTATCTCTGCTAACAACGATGATACTATCGGTAACCTAATCGCAGAAGCGATGGAAAAAGTTGGTAAAGACGGTGTTATCACTGTTGAAGAAGCGAAAGGAACTGAAACTTCACTAGACACAGTAGAAGGTATGCAGTTCGATAGAGGTTATTTATCTCCTTACTTCGTGACTGACACTGACAATATGGAAGCTGCTTTGGAAGATCCATATATCCTAATTTACGACAAGAAAATCGGTGCTATCAAAGATGTACTTCCTATCTTGGAAAAAGTATCTCAAGCGGGTCGTTCTTTACTAATCATTGCTGAAGATTTAGAAGGCGAAGCATTAGCTACTTTGGTAGTTAACAAGCTACGTGGTACACTGAAAATCGCTGCTGTTAAAGCACCTGGTTTCGGTGACAGAAGAAAAGCTATGCTAGAAGATATCGCTGTTCTAACTGGTGGTACTGTTATCTCAGAAGAGAAAGGTTACAACCTAGAAGGTGCTAACATATCTTCATTGGGTACTGCTAAGCGTATCACAATAGACAAAGACAACACAATCATAGTAGAAGGTGCTGGATCGTCTGATGATATCAAACGTAGAATCAACGAAATCAAAACTCAAGTTGAGAAAACTACTTCTGATTACGACAGAGAGAAATTGCAAGAAAGATTAGCGAAATTATCTGGTGGTGTAGCTGTAATCAAAATCGGTGCAGCAACTGAAATCGAGATGAAAGAGAAAAAAGCTAGAGTAGAAGATGCTCTACACGCTACTCGTGCAGCTGTCGAAGAAGGTATAGTACCAGGTGGTGGTGTTGCATACATCCGTGCTTTGGATAACTTGAAAAACGTAGTGACTGAGAACTTGGATCAAGCAACTGGCGTTAAGATAGTACTACGTGCATTGGAAGAGCCATTGCGTCAGATAGTAACTAACTGCGGCGGCGAAGCATCGGTAGTAGTGAACAGAGTAAAAGAAGGCACAGGTGCTTTCGGTTACAATGCTCGTACTGATAAGTTCGAAGATTTGATCGAGTCTGGTGTAATCGACCCAACTAAGGTATCGCGTGTTGCATTGGAAAATGCTGCATCTGTATCAGGTCTATTACTAACAACAGAAGTAACAATCGTAGAGAAGCCAGAAGAGAATGCTGGTGGCGGTCACGGTCATCCGGATATGGGTGGCATGGGCGGAATGGGCGGCATGATGTAATAACATCTGTGTAGTTCGTAGAGACGTATTGCATACGTGTCTGTACAGGACTATTATGGGACGTACGCAGTACGTCTCTACAAAAAGACAAAACCCACTATTGGTAAAACAGTAGTGGGTTTTTTTGTGGGGGGTAAAAACAAATATTTATTAAATTGAGAAAATAATATTAAGAAACCATAGAGACGTATTGCATACGTCTCAAAAAATGGAGCGCTTCTGAGACGTACGCAGTACGTCTCTACAGAGAACAAAACCAATTTCGGAGAATGTAGAGACGTATTGCATACGTCTCAGAGAGAGAGCAACTGATGGAAGATAAATTTCAGAATAAATATAGAACCCAATCGAATAGATTAAAAAACTGGGATTATTCAAATGCCGGATACTACTCTGTTACAATATGTACAAAAGACAAAATCAATTTTTTCGGAAGTATAACTAACGGGGTTATGCATCTTTCAAAAATTGGAGTAATCCTTGAAACGGAATGGTATAAGACTCCAGAATTAAGAAAAGATTTGAATTTAGAATTAGATGAGTTTGTGATTATGCCAAATCATTTTCATTGTATTATAATACTGAATGAAATCGGTTCAAATAATGTCGATACTGAAAGGAACATATCTAGAGACGTATGCAATACGTCTCTACAATCAGCAAGTAATAATCTCTCTGCTATTGTTAGAGGGCTAAAAGCTGCTGTAACTTCGCAAGCGAGAAAATTAAATCCTAACTTTGCATGGCAAACAAACTATTATGATCATGTGATAAGAAATGAAAAATCTCTTTATGAAATTAGAAAGTATATAATGGAAAACCCTCTAAAATGGGAATTAGACGAATATAATAACTCTAAAATTAAATGAATCGTAGAGACGTATTGCATACGTGTCTGTGCAGGACTATTATGAGACGTACGCAGTACGTCTCTACAGAGAACAAAGCCAATTTCGGAGAATGTAGAGACGTATTGCATACGTCTCAAATAAGAACAGATGAATGGAGACGTACGCAGTACGTCTCTACAATATGCAGTAGTGGTTTTTTTTTGTGGGAATCTGAAAGAATTTAAAATATTTTTCGTAATTTTATTAAAATAATATTTAGTTACTCATTCAACTAGGTTACTTATGAAAGCTCTTTTTATATTCTTCTTGCTCAGTCTCAGCATAAATGCACAAGATAGTACAGAGATAAAATTCAAATATGTAGAAGATGTCGAACAAAGATTAGCTAATCAGCTCAACAATATTAAGATTATTACTATCTCTTGCACTGATACTACTATGAGGGGTAAAACATTCAAGTTAATCACTACAGAATACAAGAATGGCGAACTAGTTAAGACTGACGATTACGATATGACTTGCGAAGATAAAGAAGATAAATTTGAGATGAATGGTGAATCTTACGTTCACGTAGCGAATATTTGCAATAGTATAAGATTCAAGGAAAAAGAGTCAGTATATAAAATACGGATAGCCCTCAAACAGGAGAGAGACAGTAGCCAATTTATTATACAATATAGTGGGATTGGGATGCAGGCAAAATACTTTTCTAACAAGAAGTTTGAATTGCGAGTTGCCCTTAACAAAACTGATAAGAAGTACATTGTTCCAATTGGAGAAAGCACTCCAATATTAACCTATAACCCACCCTATGAAATTGAGGAGGGAGAAATGTATTCGTATTGTATATTAGATACCGAAAATCTTGGCAAATGGTACGAAGATTATCAAATAGAGCATTTCTATATTATCTCGCTATTGATTGAGTGAGTTAGATGAAGCAACTATATCTATATATCAATATAAAGTTCTGTTTTATTACGAACATTATTCATATATTTGCGTATTAGTTTATGAGAATAATAAATAATAAGAATACGATACATAAATGGCTGCGTAATAACGGCTGGATATAAACTATGAGTTCAAACTTCAACATAAACACAATTATCAAAAATGGTGCAATCACTAATCAACTTGATTATGAGCGTGCATTAGATGCAGATAAAAAACTACGTTTACTTGCAAAAAATGATACCTCTGTAAAGACACTAAGAAGTCGCTTGAGAGATATAATTGAAGCATTCGAAAAGAAGCATTGGTCTGATGAGAATACCATCACTGATGAACAATTGGCAGAAAGCGATATTGCTGAAATAATATCTGAACAAGAAAGAGTTTTCCTAAAAGATAGGAAAGAATTGATAGTAAAGAAGATTAAAATATTAGGATTAACTCAACAAGATTTCGGAGCTATATTAGGACATAAAAGCAAGTCATATACTTCAGAATTAATGAATGGGATTTGTCCTTTCACAATGTCAGACATAGTATTAATTAACAGATTATTGAAAATAGATTTAAAATATCTAATTCCTACTTTTATCGAATCTGAAGAAAAATTAAAAGTATCAGATACTATTAAGAAGATAAAACCAAAACTGAAATTAAACAATTCTGATTTTTCATTAGTTTGAAAAATTAGATTGACTAAAGTGAACAATAAGCCCCACTATCATACAATAGCAGGGCATAGTAAATATTCTTATTAAGATCAGCTCCTTCTCCTGGACTCTTTACTTCGACGGGACTCAGCACAGGCGCTAACTACGTTGGCTCTGATTGACATAATCTGTGACCGGTTCTTATCTTTAAGTGGGCACTAGCTATTCTGTCTTTTCCAATGGTTTTAGTATCTTAGAATCGGAGACAAAAGTGCCAAAAGGTAATAGTGATGATATTAGTATGAATAGTGCCTTCTTAATGCTTAGATTATATTGATTATAAACGAGGTAAGTCCAGAATACATATCCAACGAACAGTACACCATGCAATAAACCTACGATATAATTTGGCTCTTTCATATCCATCTTTCTCTATTATATTAGAATAATTAAAATTATATTTGGGGCTATTAGTCTTACTCGAATAGTTTTTTACAAACGATTACAAATATGAAAAAGAACCACCTTGTTATAATAATCTCAGTAGTTATCATCGTAGTTGGTGCAATTGTTGCCAAAATTATGATAGACAACAAACCTAAACCAACACCCCCTAAGAAGCTAGAAACAGTACGATACGCCAAGATGGATGAAGTCAAATATGATGAGTACAGCGTAAATATAAACGCTACTGGTACTGTCCGAGCGAAAGATAAAATCGATATTTACTCTGAAGTACAAGGCATATATGATCCTACTGGTAAGCCGTTCCGTGAAGGTATTAGCTTTTCAAAAGGTGAGGTGATGTTATCTATAGACAAGAGGGAAGCGGAATTCACTCTCAAAACTCAAAAGAGTGATTTGATGAATTCAATCGCGTCTCTAATGGCAGATTTCAAAACAGATTTCCCCCAATCTTTTGAGAAATGGAATGATTATCTAAGCAATTTTGACATTGAGAAAAACATAAAAGAGTTTCCAAAACCGAACAGTGACAAGGAGAAATACTTCCTTACTATTCGCAAAATATACAGCCAGTATTATAATATAAAAAACCAAGAAGTTCGATTAAGCAAATTCGAGATAGTTGCCCCTTTCAATGGAACAGTTACTATGAGTGCTATAGAACCAGGAGCGTTGGTACGACCTGCTGCTAAAATAGGCGAATTCTCTGGTCGTGGATTATACGAAGTTACTTTTTCTGTAAGTTCAAGCGATTTGAATTACGTCAAAATTGGTTCTTCAGTAGATGTGATTCACAATGAAAATAAAACCGCAGGAAGAGTAGTCCGTATTTCAGACCGAATAGACCCAACTACACAGTCAGTTAATGTGTTCGTACAAGTTAGTAGCGCAGATTTCAAAGATGGTATGTATGTAAACGGAAGAGTAGATGGGAACAAAGTAACTAATGTTTACAAAATACCTCGGGAAGCAATAATAAATAACACCGAAATCTACACTATGAAAGATGGCAAACTAGCATTAGAAAACATAGATCTAGTATTTGTAGGTAAAAATTTCGCATATATACGTGGATTGGACGCAGGCAAAACAGTTATCGTAGAATCATTGGCAAATGTAAAACTGGGTACAAAATTGAAAAGAAAAGATAGCTAATTAATGAAAGCATTCATAAGATACTTTATAAAATACCCTACTTGGTCTAATACTATTCTGATATTAGTCATGCTCTTTGGTGTGTTAGCCCTATTAAACATGAAATCTTCTTTCTTCCCAGAGCGAGAGAGCAAGAATATAAACATAAGTGTTATATACCCTGGGGCTTCTCCCGAAGAAATCGAAAATGGAATAATCCAAAAAATAGAAGACAATCTAAAAGGTGTGCAGGGTGTAGATAATTATCAATCTACCTCGCAAGAGAATGCTGGTTCTATCACCGTTGAAGTACTAGAAGAATACGACACGGATGAAGTGCTAATAGATGTGCGTAATGCTGTTGACAGAGTGAATTCGTTCCCATCAGGAATGGAACCACCAGTAGTTTCCAAGCGACCAGCTATCGAGTTTACTTATAGCTTTGCTATATTCGGAGATGTGGATTTAGCAACTCTGAAACGTACAGCACAGGAAGTAGAAGATGATCTAAGAGATATACCATCTATATCTCAAGTAGCATTATCCGGATTCCCTGCTTCGGAGATAAATATAGCCCTAGATGAAGAGACTATGCGTCGCTATCAGCTAACATTTCCAGAGGTTGTGGCGGCTGTAAGCACTACAAATAGAGACCTTTCGGCAGGTAAAATAAAGACAGATAATGAAGAATTACTTATTCGTTATGAAGGAAAAAATTATTATGCAGATGATCTACAAGAAGTAGTAGTCCGTACTAACCGCGATGGTTCTTTTATTAGATTACAAGATATTGCTAAAATCGAAGATAGATTCGCAGAAGACCCACAACGCTCATTTGTAAACGGGAAACCTGCTGTTATTATCTCAGTAAGTAAAATCTATGGCGAAAATGCTCTAGATATAGCTGATGCGGCAAAAGAATACCAAGAGAATTTCAATGGGAAGTATCCCAATATAGAAGCTGCTCTTATAGACGATGCTACTGAAAGTTTGCGTGGTCGTATTAAATTGCTATTAGAAAATGGAACTATTGGAGCACTTTTAGTAGTGTTATCATTAGCTCTATTCCTTAATTGGCGATTAGCTTTTTGGGTAGCTATGTCATTACCATTCTCATTTTTGGGAATGTTCCTAATGGCATATTTATTTGGTATCACAATCAATGTTATATCCCTTTTCGGATGTATAGTAGTAGTGGGGATTGTCGTCGATGATGGAATTGTCGTCGGGGAGCAGATATTCCAGAACTACGAAGATGGTCAGAAATCATATAGAGCAGCCATTCGTGGAACTTTACAAGTATTACCATCTGTTGTCTTTGCTGTATTGACAACGGTAGTAGCATTTCTACCATTTTTCTTTATAGATACTCCTGGCCCAAGAATTTCAGATATGTCATTTGTGGTAATATTCGTATTACTTTTCTCTTTGCTAGAAGTAATAGTGATATTGCCTACTCACTTAGCTCACTCTAAAGCATTAAAACAGGATTTCGTTAAGAGTAAAATCCGTGATAAAATGGATAATTTAGTAAATTATCCTAGAAACAAAATGTACAAGGGCGTACTTAGATTTTCTATGAAACATCGTTCAGTACCAATAGCAATTTCAACATTTTTGTTACTAATAACTATTGGGGCTTTTGGTGGAGGAGTAGTCAAAACTACTTTTTTCCCAAGTATTGACACTGATAATTTCACAATTAAAATTGAGTTGCCATCTGGTGCCCGAGAAGCACAGACAATGGAAGTACTGAACAGAGTCGAAAAAGCAATTTGGGCTGTAGGTGAAGACCTAAAAGGTACTGAGAATACTGATGAGAATATGGTAATAAGAGTTGTGAAAAATGTAGCTGCTATGCCATCTGGTTGGGGCCAAGCCGAAGCAGGTAATGCGAACGTAGGTAATATACAGGTCTTCTTACAAAGCGAAGAAGTGCGTACTATACCAGCTCTGACTATTGCTAATATGGTACGTGAGAAAGTAGGTACATTAACAGAAGTAGATAAGGCAGAATTTGGTAGCTCAAGTTTCTTTGGTAAACCAATTTCTATTCCACTAATGGGTAGAGATTTGTCAGAGCTACAAGAAGCGAAAAAAGAACTTAAGGAAGCTCTACAAACTATCACAGAGCTAAGAGATGTGACAGATAATGACCCTCAAGGATTAAGAGAAATACAGCTACATCTGAAAGAAAAAGCATATATACTTGGCTTTACTCCATTAGATATTACACGTCAGATTAGACAAGGTTACTTCGGCGAAGAGGTAATGAGATTGCAACGCGGTGCAGATGAGATAAAAGTATGGGTTAGATTTACGGAAGACTACCGCTCATCTATAGACAATTTTGATAATATGCGTATCAAAGATATTCAAGGGAATTCGTATCCTTTGACCGAACTAGTCAACTACGAAATAGATCGTGGATCTATCAAGATAAATCACCTTGACGGTATGCGTGAGATAACAATAGAAGCTGATACAAAAGACCCGAAAGCACAAATACCATTAATTATTTCTGAAATTAATGAAAACATATTAGCACCAATTTTAGCTAAGTATTCTACTGTAAAAACAACAGCATCGGGTCAAGCGAAGAGAATAGAAAAGCTAAGTGCAGGGCTGATTATATTACCACTCGCATTTATACTTATGTTCTTTTTGATTAGTTTATCATTCCGCTCTCCTCTACAAGCACTAATTGTAATAGGGCTGATACCATTTGGGTTGATGGGGGCTGTATGGGGACATGTCATTCAAGGAATGTCGTTCAACGTAATGTCATTCTATGGAACTATAGCACTGATTGGGATTATAGTGAACGATTCTATAGTATTCGTAAATTCATTCAACGATAATTTGAAAGAAGGGCAGAAGTTCAACGATGCAATTTATAATGCAGGGATTTCAAGATTCAGACCTATATTGCTAACTACAGTTACTACGGTTCTTGGGCTTTTCCCATTACTACTTGAAACTAGTATCCAAGCTCAATTTTTGATTCCTATGGCTATTTCAGTAGCTTATGGTTTACTAGTAGCTTCCGTTTTCATATTGTTATTGCTACCAGTATTGCTTATTTACTTGAGTAAAACACGTAATGCTGCATATTGGCTGAGAAACAATGAATGGTCAGAACCGGAAGCTCTGGAGCCAACTATTATAGAAGAAGTAATGATTAAAAAATATCTAACAGATGATGATTAAAAATATAGTTTTCATATTACTAGTGCCCGTACTATTGCTATCGCAAACGGATCTATCTCTACAACAAGCTGTAGAGAGGACATTGCAGAATAATTATAATATACAGATGGTCAAAAAGGATTTGCAAATAACTGATAATAACATCAGCTATGGCAACGCAGGATTTTTACCATCACTTGATGCTGCCGCTAGTTATCGCTTCTCAGCAGAAGATGCTGAAACTAAGACGAGTCAAGGTACATTCCCAGGTAATAACAACAGAGCAACTAACAAAAGTGCGTCTTTGTCTCTTGGATGGACACTGTTCGATGGGTTTGCTATGTTTGCTAGATACGATAAGTTCGAAGAGCTGAAAAATCTGAATTCGATAGCACTACAGTTAGAAATAGAGACTAGATTGCAAGAGCTATTCAACACTTACTATCAGATAAATATGCTAGATAAAAGTATAGCTCTACTAGACGAAACTCTGAAATTCTCACAAGAACGATTAAACTTCCTTAACGCATCGAATGAATATGGTGCTACGACAGGCACAGAAGTCCTCAGAGCGGAAGTTGACTACAATACGGACAATTCCAACTTAAAACGTCAGAAAGTGCAAAGAAACGCCTCTATTAACCGATTAAAATATATAATGGGTGAAATAAACGACGCGCAATACAATTTGACCTCTGATATTGAAATTGATGAATTGGGAGACTATACCAAGCTAAAAGAAATGGCTTTCGAGCGAAATAGCTCGATACAACAGGCGATGATAAATCGCGAAATTTCAGAGTATGATGAGAAAATAATAGAAGCAGCTTACTATCCGAATGTAAAGTTCAATGCCGCGTATAGCTACACCGAACAAGAATCTGATAAGGGTTTCATATTAGGTAGTTCGAACCAAGGTTACAATGCTTCTATTAGTGCTAGCTGGAACCTATTCAGCGGTTTCCAAACTAGAATAGCCGACCAAAACACGGAAATCCTACAAGAAAAACAAGACATATTCATTCAGAGCATAAGAGCCGTGATAGAAATGAACATGATGACTAATTACCAGTCTTACTCTGACCTGAAGGAGATATTGGAACTAGAGATACGGAACCTAAAAACTGCGAATGAGAATTTCGAACGTTCAAAAAGTATGTTCAAATACGGTACTATCAACTCAATTGATCTCCGCCAATCACAAATCAATCTACTCGCAACCGAGCAGCGAATAGTAAACCTCAAATACGAAATCAAAACCTACGAGACTATGATACTCATGCTGAGTGGTCAGCTTGGGAGGTAATTATTAATTATTACAACTTAATTTATTATATTGCGTTTAGCTACTTAATAGCACTTGGAGAAAAGTATGATAACAAAAGAAAGTTTAATAAACCAATTAGATTTACTTCCCGATTCATTCACTATTGATGAATTGATTGATTGACTTATCCTAATCGAAAAGATTGAAATAGGATTAAAGCAATCTGAAGCCGATGATGTAATCAGCGAAGAAGAGCTAAATGCTGAGATCGAGCAATGGTTCAAATAAAATGGACTAGGCAGACTAAGTCAGATATGAAAAACATATTCGATTATATATCTAATGATTCTGTAAAATATGCTCAAAGACAAATAGAAGGAATCATAAAAACACATCGTTTATCAAAAACAATACTAGAATAGGAAGAATTGTACCTGAGTTAAATAACCCCCAAATCCGTGAAATAATAGTTAATAAGTACAGAGTTATATATTATTTAAAAGATGTTACTCGAGTGGATATATTAACTATTCATCATAGTGCTAAAGAATTTCCAGACTTTCTAATTGAATAATACAAAATCAAAACCTACGAGACTATGATACTCATGCTGAGCGGTCAGCTTGGTAGGTAAGAGGGTAAGGAACGATATATCCCATCCAAAAAGAAAGACCTAGTCAATCATTTAATCAACTAGGTCTTTAATATAACAGAAATAAATATTGTTTATCTATTTATAAAAAGAGTTTGATGTTAACTTTATCATAATTATTAATAAAATAACGCAGTGATTTGAGTAAAATACCATTTGGAATTGAGTAAAGTTACTCATAGATTTGAGTAAATTAATTAGAAGAATTGAGCAAAATGATTTACCAAAGAACTCACTACAAGAGAATAAATAAGCGAATAAAAGAGAAACGGAAATTCCTACAAGTAATGTTGGGTGCAAGGCAAGTTGGAAAAACTACTCTAGTACGACAACTGATGAAGGAATACAAGTACCCTTCGGAATACGTGACTGCGGATAATCAATCATCTCCAGTTTGGTTAGAGCAAATATGGCAATCTGCTCGATTAAAGCTTCATTCATCTGAAGCAAAGGAATCTTTGCTTATAATAGACGAAATACAGAAAATTAAGAATTGGAGCGAGGTAGTTAAAAAGTATTGGGATGAGGATTCTTACAAAGATACGAACCTCAAAGTTATAATACTTGGTTCTTCAAGTTTATTGATAGACAAGGGACTGAGCGAATCACTAGCAGGGCGCTTCGAGACTATACCGATACCGCATTGGGGCTATACAGAAATGCGCGATGCATTCGATATTACTCCCGAGCAATATGCATATTTCGGTGGTTATCCAGGTGCAGCAGATATGATAAAGAACGAAAAGCGGTGGCGAGATTACATAAACAATTCACTAATAGAGACTACCGTTTCCAAAGATATACTGCAAATGGAGTTAATATATAAACCCAAATTATTAAGAAACCTGTTCCAATTAGGTGGTCAATATTCTTCGCAGATTCTATCTTTCAATAAAATATTGGGGCAGCTGCAAGATGCTGGTAATACCACAACACTATCGCATTATCTAAATCTACTGAGTGGTGCGGGTTTGCTAACTGGACTAGAAAAATACTCGACTAATCAACTAAAAGTACGTAGCTCCAGTCCCAAATTTCAGGTGTATAATAACGCACTGCTCACCGCACAATCACCGATGAGCTGGAAGGAATTCACAGTGAACCCAAAGCTCAGAGGCAGAGTAATAGAGTCCGCTGTTGGGGCACACTTACTCGCCCACTCCACTGATAATTACAAGTTGCAATATTGGAATGAATCGAACGCAGAAGTTGACTTCGTGATAACTAATGGGAAGAAGGTAGTAGCGATAGAAGTGAAATCCTACTCCACGAGCAAGCATTCGGGAATGGAGAAATTCATGAAGCTATACGATGTAGATAAGAGCATATTGATAAACGATAGTGGTATGAGCTGGCAAGAGTTCCTCACCTTAGACCCAAATCTGATGTTGAAGTAAGTTAGAAAAAGCAAATCTGGGATATAATAGACTTACTTTTTTTAGATAAATCTATCTCACTCTGATCAGTAGTATTCTTGTATCTGTAGTAATTTCGGAATTAGATGCTGACGGTGAATACTTTGCTGCTTGGATAGAAAATGTTCCACTAGATGTTGTATTTATCAATCCTTCAAATAAGTATTCGGTGTCCGCTTGCAAACTATAGTTCTCTTTAGTTCCAGTATTTCCTGAAAAGTATTCACTATTTATCTTAAAATAATTGAGATTAGTGTTGCCACTGTAGTTTAGAAAAATATTAATAGTTGGTGAAGAACCTTTTTTCTTAGCCCCTAATATACCCTTTATCAAATAAGTAGCATTAGCTGCTAGAGTAGGTTGAGTGTCTGTTATATTAACATAAGTAGTACTTGTTAAGGTTATCAAAGTACCTAAGCTAAGCTCAGTTACTTCGGGTAAACTACCTCCGCCGCCGCCAGCCGCTTCCCAACTTAGAGTAGTACCGTCAGTAGATAGGAACTTACCACTTTTCCCCGCTTGGTCAGGGAATATATTAGTAATTGTATTGCTTGCAGCATCAATACTTTTATTAGTTAATGTCTGTGTAGCATCGGTACCAACTATTGTAGTGTTTACATCCGGAACCGTTATCGTTCTCGTGGTAGAAGTGGATATACCTGATAACTCGAATTGTATTTTTTTAGAATTGTCTGAGTTGTCTTGCATAAAACTTGAGGCATCAGTTAATGTTTTATTAGTCATCGTTTGTGTGTCTGATACACCTACAACTGCACTAGTAACTCCACTCAGTAATTGAAACTCAGAGTTAGAGACACTTCCATCCGCTATTTTACTAGCATCAATTGATGCAGCTGCTTTTATATCAGAATTATCAATATTTGAAATCGTATTGTTGTCAGCATCAATTGTTTTACTGGACAATGTCTGAGGGTCTGATACTCCAACTAGTGTACTGGTAGCACCATCAAGGAATTGGTACTCTGTATTGCTGACACTACCATCAGCAATCTTTTCTGCATTTATTTCACCTGTTGATGAGTTGATAGAGGTAACAACAGAATTACCAGCCGTTGCTGTATTCTCGACTGTCTTAGTAGAAAGTGAAGACAAGCTACCCGAGAGCTTTGTGCGAGGAGTCAAATCGGTACCACCTATATTGACATTGAGCCATATTTGTTGATCAGTGTCTATATCAATAGCTGTATTTTCTCCCAAAGTCAGAGTGAAAAAACCATCTTCAGTAGTCACTGTCCTAGTTTCCGTCCATAGAGAATTACCATTAGTAGCGTCATCATAGATAGTGAAGATAATAGAGTAGTTTCCATCAGTAACGGGGTTGCCACTATTGTCCTCCAATCGTCCTTGGTAGTTCATTGTCTGTGGGATTTGAGCCAAAGCTAAAATCGGGAATAATAACAAAAATAGGATGAAGTTTTTCATGTTTGTTTCCTACGTTTTCATTTTGAAATATACTATTATTGGGATAGTCACACCGAGTAAAATCAACGCCCATTCGCTCAAAGTTGGGATTGGGGTCGTCTGCGTTATCTTTGGTATAGTACCATCTGTTTTGAAGTTTATAGACGCATTGTCCGAGCCATTCCAATTGAACGGGATGAGTACAAAAGTGTATGTCTGGCTTGGTTGCAATCCTGTAGCAGTAATCTTATCCGCAGTCATATCTGTGAGTATAGCCACTACTTTAGTGCCATTGCTTGAATAATACAAACTAGGATAGTTTGCATCAGTGACTATTACCTCTGGGGCCGCTCCTACTCTTGCTAGTACTATATATCCAGCTGCATTTGTAATCTCTTCTGCGGGTTGAATATTGAACCTAATAGACCCTGCATTGAGAATAGAATCGAGAGTAAACGTATTGGAATGAGCAAGGGGTTCATCGCTCAATTGTACTACTTCATCTTCCATGTAATTGAATATATAGCCTTCCTTAAGAAGATATTGACTATTTGAACTAGAGTTGCCAATGGATTGACCAGCTATGTGGTAGAGAGTGTTGGTGGAGTTGGATTGCTTTCCGCCACCAGCAGAAGTAGCACTCTTTTTTATGTGATATTGAGAAAAAAGAGGAGTCGTAATAAGTAAAACTAATATGACTAATTTGTTAAATTTCATATCCTACCTGTTATAACAATAGGTAAAATTAATAAATGTTAAGAATAAAGCCAAATAAAAAGTGATCAAAAATAAAAATAATTGCTTTTAGAAAACAAAAAACCCCACGCCGAAATTGGTATGGGGTTTGGAATATTTTAAGTTTGGTGTTATTTTAGTCTTCGTAAACCCAAGTACTATTTATTTTGTAGAATGTCTTAACCTTCCCATTTGCTAATACATAAGAACCTGCGTCAGTTAATGTGACATTATGACCACAGTTATTATAAACAGTTACTATATTAGTTCCTGTGTCATTAGCTGCATTACCCAAAGTTTCATTTGTTATTGCCCCACCCGCACTATGTAAACGGATAATTCTACCATTTAGAGCTAAATTCTGATAACGATTAGTCAAATTACCATAACTTATATTAGAAGTGCTAACAGGTAAACTACCATTACCACTCCAAGCAACACTAGAACCATCATAAGTAAGAACCTGACCTCTTACCGTACCATTTGCTATCTTTGCAGTTGTTACAGCTCCTCCCGCTAAATCACCAGTGCCAATACTAGTTGCAAGATTTAATTTTGAATAAGCGATAGCTGCGGCTGCATCTACGTCAGCATTAACAATTGTGCCGTCAGCGATTTTACCTGTTGTTACAGCATTTGCAGCTAACTCATTATTAGAAATTGCTCCAGCTGCTATTGTAGGATTAGGATAAGTACCTGCTAAACTTCCACCAGCTGCACCAGTAGGTGAAGTTGGAGGTGTATCCCATGACATAATACCAGAACCATCAGTTTTAAGATATTGGTTTGGATTTCCATCATTATCAGGCAGAGTATATTCTACATCTGCTGCTAATGCAGGAGATTTGAATGATGTGAAGTTAGTTCCACTTCCAGAAGGTTCAGGAAATATTAGTTCTTTACCTGGCTCTAATGTTAAGTTTCCTTCATTATCTGTCAAGCCAGTTTGAGCTTGTTCGAAGATCATTTCATCAAGTCTTTGTTGAGAAGTCAATGCTAATGGGCTACCTGTCCAAACCTCTACTATATAGTATGCATTTATGTCTGTTGCAAGTATATTTTCTGGTACAACTATACCATCAGTCATTGGTACACTTGCTACTATTATACCAGAAGCATTAGGAGTTAGACTAACTGTTGCTCCAGTAAATTTAGTAGTTGGACCTGTTGGAGTGTAATCAACGATTCTTACTTGAACGTCAATCGCAGCACCTGGTTTCTTGATTACTACTTTAAAACTTCCAATAGCAAAAGAGCTAGAGTAAGACAGCAAAGCAATAATGATTAGTAAAAAGATTTTTTTCATAAGGGATTTCCCATATTTAATTGATAGTATAAGAATTTTAAATTTCAAGTTTTCAACTTAAGAAGAAATTTTATTATTTCCATAATAAAACAACTTATGATAAGCAGTTTAAAAGTAGTAAAACCAAAAAACCCCACGCCGAAATTGGTATGGGGTTTGGAAATTAATTTTCATATTGAAATTTACTTATCTTCTACCTATTGGTAACCACTTAGTCCCATTATAAAATAAAGTTAGATTTGTACCTGCTGTGAAATCTGAGAAATCAGATGTACCATAATCCGCACCACCATCTCTAAAAACTTTTGATTGTGGGTTTAGAGTTGCTGTAGTACTTTCAGAGTAGATTTGGATTAATTGTCCTGTAGCAGGTGAAGCAGGTAAAGTAACGGTATAATTACCAGTAATAAATAAAACTTGACTATCAGTATTAAGTGTAGTGTTTGCTGTTACTTCAGTATAAGCTAAATTTCCACCGCCACTAGGAGTAACCCAATGAGTAGTAGCAGAGTCACTCCCTGAACTTACAGTATTCAGAGCTAAAACTTGACCTGGTGTACCTATTGAAGCAGGAAAGACATAATTACTATTACTTGTAACAGATGGAGCTCTTAAACCAATATATTGAGTACCAGAACTACTCGGTTCTTGGAATCTTATATCTCTAGCATTATTATCGCTATTAGTCATTGCAATTCTTGCATTTGCAGTAACCAAAAAGCTGCTTGAAAAAGTTTGATTTGCTGTCCACGTATTAGAGTTTGCTAAATTAATACCTAAAGGTGAACCACCAGAACCGTCACCGTTTATAGTAGAATTTGTTGAAACAGTTCCTCCGCCTCCTCCGCCGCCAACAACTATTTTACCAGTATTGTCAACTTGGATGTTTTGAGTTCCGCCGCCTGCTAAATTGCTAAGTGTAACATCACCAGATGCTGTCACATCTCCTGTTACTGCAAGTGTTAGATTACCTGCTCCAGTATTCTGAAGAGTTATAGTTTCATTAGATCCACTATTTCTTTGAATACTACCATCTGTTAGAGTTAAATTAGTGGTTCCATCTCCATTTATGTACACATAATCACCAATTTGAAGATTTCCTGCAGTACTCCCTATAGACCCTTGTAGATCAGAATAACCAGTGACAACTAGGTTGTCACTTATATTAACATTGCCAGTAGAGTTTGATACAGCTCCTTGTTGGTCTAAAGTTCCAACGTGAGTTGAGTTACCGTCAACATTTAAGTCAGTATCAACATCTAAAGAACCAGTTACATTCGCATCATCATTGATTACTACATCACCTGTTGAGTTTGAAACTGCTCCTTGTTGGTCTAACGTTCCAGTTGTAGTCACATTCCCAAAAGTCTGGTTTCCAGTCCATGTATTAGCATTTGCTAAGTTAATTCCAAGCGGTGACCCACCAGAACCATCACCGTTTATAGTAGAATTTGTTGAAACAGTTCCGCCACCGCCTACGACTATTTTACCAGTATTATCTACTATTAGATTTTGGTTACCACCACCAGCTAAATCCATCAAAGTAACACCTCTAAGCTGTGTCTCAGTGATATTAGCGTCACCAATAACAACTTGGTTGTCTGCTGTAGTATATGTGTTGTATCCTATAGCAATAGAATTTTGTGCATCTACTTTTTGTGAGACATTTTGACCGGCGTCCTTACCAATAAATATATTATTATTCCCTGTTTCAATATCAAAACCAGCACTTGAACCGACAGCTGTATTACTTCCACCTTGGGTGTTACTTCCCAGTGAACGAAAACCAATTGCAGTATTAGACGGCCCATCTGAGTTTAATTCTAATGCACTATAGCCAGCCGCTGTATTATTGTCACCATCTATGTTACCACGCAATGCATTTACCCCATTCGTTGTGTTATAACTTCCTTCGGTGTTTACTAACAAAGAATAACTGCCAATAGCTGTATTATTGGTCCCAGAAGTATTGGCTTCTAGTACAGATTTGCCATATGCTGTATTAAAACTTCCTGTTTTATTTAGGAAAGCATTTAAACCAAATGCAGTATTATCATTACCTATATTTTGACTTACTAATTTATTAAAAGTAACTAAGTCTTTAGTTGCATCAATTACTGATACATTATCAATTTTTACAGTTCCAGTATTCGTACCATCATTATAACTTAAAGCCATTTCTTCATTCCCAGCCATTCCGCCACCAGCACCAACGTGGATAGTATTACCTTCTACGAATAGCTCGCCCCATCTATTATCGTCATTTCCTAGGTTTTGAGCCCCACTTGAGCTAGGTGATAGATTACCATCATTATCAAATACACCACCTTGCGATTGGCTAATAATTTGTTGGTCTAGTCTATACTGTGCGTATAGATTGCCACCTACGTTAACGTCTATTACATAATAGCTATTTACATCACTTGGAGCAATTGCCGACCATAACGTACCACTAGCATGAGTAGCATCACTAATATCAACCATTATAATACCCGAACCATTGGGGGTAAGCGATTGTGTTGTGCTTGTGTAAACATTAGTTGCGGTACCTCCAGTATAATTTGTAAGGTTAACCTGAACGTTTACTGCAGCACCGCCATTATTGACTATTGCTACTTTTATTGGGTCTAAAGCAGAAGCAGAACTAAAAGCTAGTAGAGCTAATGTAATTAGTAAAAAGATTTTTTTCAAAAGGGATTCCCCATAATTAATTGATAGAATAAGATTTTAATATTAAATCAAAATTAAAAAATAATTTTATATTTATGAAATATATTAATTGCGGAAACACCTAATAATAGATACTTTTGTACTTTCATTCAATGTTAAATTTCAAGAAAAGGTTAAAAAATGAATTACTTATTAATTTTTCTAATGGCTATTTGTACAATTTTTGCAGGCAATTATAAAGATAATATAGATATAAATAGTTTAGAAGAAGCAGTAAAGAAATCCAACTTTAATTTTGTTGGCTATTTTAAAAATGAAACTAATACTAATATAGGTACTGGATTCGCAATTAATGAAAATACTATGATTACAAATGCTAGTTCTTTGCAGAAGATAATATTTATTCCTGATACATCAGTAGTAAACGGAAAAGTAGTAATCTCACGAAAAGAAATAGAACGAAACTGGATTGATAATTCTAACTTGAAACTTATTATAGACGGAAGAGAATATACTATTGAAAAAATAATACCTCACCCTGATTACATCGAGAGTAATTCTTATTCTCCTGATATAGCTATGATTATAACTAATGAAGGAATAAATTGTAATTACCCTCAAAGAAGTAATTCTAATATAGAGGGTAACTTGTCGTGTAGTGTAATTGGTTATGAAAAATCAATTGTATATGGTACGAATACAGTTGATACAACATTCAGTTCTAATAGTATTAGTTATTGCAATATAAGTTTAGATACAAATGATAAAAAGAATAATTCAACAGTATTTGAATTCATACCAAATCCAAACGATCAAGGATTTGCTTTGATAAAGGAGATTGAAAATGGCGTAGTTCTCATTGGATTACTTCAAAACAATCAATCAAATGACAAAGAAAGTGTGTTTTTAGATTTATTTGATTTAGGTGAGTGGCTCAATTCAAATGCAATTAGCCAGATAACAAAGTAAATAAAAACATAACTCTGTATAGGACATGGAGTTGAGATGACTTTATACTATTAAGTATTAAAATTTTACTAACCGAAACTATGGATTTGGTATTTTTAATTTCAATTATAAAATCGAGTAAGATAACATTAATTGTTCAGATATATTAAGAAAAGCAGATTCTACCTAGAATCAAGATAAAAAACAAAAAACCCCACGCCTCGAATAGGAAGAGTGGGGTGAAATTTAAAAAAGAATGGTAACTATTATATCCCGCCACCGTCTGTTATAATCCAGTTTCTCGGGGCTACCACTATGTTTGCTCTAGCCGCTGCGGCTGGGTTAGGTACTATATTGTATTGCGAAGTACCAAAGTGTACGTTTACATTGTTTTTTAAAACAAGGGCATCCCAATTAATCAATGTTTGGTTGTAATTGGCCGTTGTCATTTTTGTACCCGCCATAAAACTAGTCATTGATGTAGCATTGCTAACATCCCAATACATCTCCATTATTACTTCATCATTATCTTGGTAATAAATCCTGTAGTTTAGAAATCCAAACTCATTAAAACCAGAGCTGTCTGTATCAGAAGTCCCATCTTGATATAAGTTCTTCATTTTATAAAATTTATTATTGTCATTGTATTTAAACTCTCGGTCAGAATACTTGGTTGTATCAGGAGCAGTAAAAAGTCTCCATAAAACTTTATTTCCAGATTCATCATATACCTCATATTCAAACTTTCTCCAATCAGGATGAAGTGAATCATCCGGGTCTAAAATATGATAAGTTGTCATAGACTTAACTTTATTTTCAAAAATACATTGTTTCTCCCAATCAATAATTATTTCGTCCATCTGAGCGATAAGCCCCAATGGTAACGATAGAATTGACATGAGAATTGTTAATTTTAATATTTGATTCATTTCATTTATTCTCTATAAGACTATCAACAAATATACAAATGTATATACTACCTCACAAATTGCTAATTGCTTATGTATTGTATGACATTATCGGTGGGGAAAGCTGTACTATGGATGATGTGTGAAGAGTTGCAGGGCTACTTTCTGTTCGCCTCGAAGTCTTCTTTTGTAATTATGGGTTTGATTTTGTTTATTTTTGGGACAAACCATATTCTTCAAAACCCTCAACTCTTAAAAATACTATCTCTTCCTTTTATTCCTTACGTAGATCAGTTTGTATTTGCTCTTTGAGCTTTCTCTTTGCTCTACCTCGAATTTGCCAGTAGATTTGATAAGTGGAGTCAGCTTTTCGAAACCATAGTTCCTTGAATCAAAATTGGGTTGCTTTTTCTGAAGTAATCCCCCTACATCTCCTAAGTAAGCCCACCCTTCTTCGTCTGACAAATCAGATATTGTAGAGGATATAAGCGAAATAACTTTAGGTGTTATTTTCTCCAAACTATCTTTGGCTTTTTCTTTTTGGCTAGGGCTCTCTTTCTTCTCAGTCTCTCTTCTGATTATTTCTATGTAGATGAATTTATCGCAAGCCACTATAAAAGGGTTTGGCGTTTTTTTCTCACCTATCCCTATTACTTGCATACCAGCTTCTCGCAGACGAGTAGCTAATTTGGTGAAATCACTATCGCTCGATACGAGGCAAAACCCATTGACTTTCCCTGAATATAGGATATCCATAGCGTCTATTATCATAGCCGAATCAGTAGCGTTTTTACCAGTGGTATATGCGTATTGCTGAATAGGCGTTATTGCGTTTTCTAATAGTACATTTTTCCATTTGGATAGGTGCGGACTAGTCCAATCCCCATAAATTCTTTTGATAGTTGGGTTCCCGTATTTTGCAATTTCCTCCATCATTTCTTTTACGTGAGATGAGGGTATATTGTCACCGTCTATGAGTACTGCTATATTCATACTGTTTTCTAGATAGCTTAATTTATTAATAGTTCGTGGTCATTTACTAAAATTAAATATAGTATTTTCTGATGTTATTACAAAAGATTAAATTCTTCTTGGGTCAGAATTTTAATTTGGTAGAGTGTGGTGTGACGATGAAGGATATGTTCCAAATGATTATTTTCATTTGGATAGTACAGAATGGAATTAAGACAGCTGAAACTTCTTACTTATCGCCTTTGAGGAGTAAATTTTTGAGGGCGTTTATATTCTTTTTCTCATCTTCGGAATAGTGCTTTGCTGCGTAGCCACTCATCCCAGAATTTTTATCTTTTATATTGATTTTAGGAGTGCTTTTCTCTGCTTCGGTACGCTTGTATTTTTCTTCGGGTATATAGCCGAGTTCTTTATCGGAGAATGGTTTATGTGATTTGAGCAATTCTAATTTTTCGGTGCCGAATACATCTTTTAGTTTCTCTTCCAAAGTAGCTTTCGAATAGGGCTTCGATATAAAATGATTAGTACCCGCTCTAACTACTCTTGCTATTATATCTACGTCAGTTACTCCAGAGCCGACTAGTACAGGTATATCGTGTGTAGTTTTTATAGCTTTTAGAATTTTGAGCACAGAAACTCCGTCTAGCTCTCGCATCAGAATATCCAATACTATTAGTGATGGGATATGCTCTACTGCAAGTGCAATACCGTTGAATCCGTCAGATGCTGTATAAATCTCTTCAAACCCGTATTGCTTTAGGTTTTTGAGCATTATCCTTTGCATCCATACATCATCGTCTATTATAAGAGCAGTATGCATTTAATCTTTCTTAGTATTATGAATTGCCAAATGTTCCAACTTATTTTTTTCTGATCCAATCGAACTTATTGCTGTGTTTTTCAGTAAGTCTTTCAACATATCAAACTCGACGTTTGAAGACTCTTTATTAGTTTCAGCTATTTTATCGTATATCTCTTTTCTATGGACGGCTATACTCTTAGGAGCGTTTATTCCTAGCCGTACTACTCCTCTGTCATAACTAATAACTGTTATTTCTATAGAGTTACCTATTGTTACTACTTCGCCAACTTTTCTCGAAAGTACTAGCATTTCTAGACCTCTTCGCTTGTAGTGTGAATCACTGGTTGCTTAGTAGAGTATTTGTCAGATGACATTACAATCTGCCTACCTTCTCTGGTCTCTACTCCTAGTACTAGAGGTGCTTTCATGTTAGCAGTCATCACTCGTTCTTTATTACCCAAAGTTATAACTACGAAAGCAGCTTCCGTTTCCAAATCAATATTTTTACCAGGGTTGTACTTTATGTCAACCATCCAAGGATTAATAAGTGGGAATCCGATAGTAGGATCGTCTATTGATATTAGCCATCTGAGGGGTTCTGTTTCTTCATGATTAATCAAGACGAAGTTATTAAATTTCTCGAATCCTAATAGTCCATCAGGAAAATGAAAAATTTTATCATTCTCAATTTCTATCTCTCCGAAATGAAGAGTCTTGATTTTTAATATTGTAACTTCCTGTTTTTCCATCCCAAAATCCTTTTTGATATTTAGCAACCCAATAAATAATAGGTAATTAAATCTGTCTTATAAATACAATTGCAATTATCTTGCCAAATTTATTACTTTTTATTCATATCTCTTTACTTATCGGATACAATTTGCTATTTCTAAAGGCAATTTAGATAATTTATTCGAATTAAGCACAAATTCAATAAATTGAGTTATGAAAAAGAACACAAGAATAATACTTTCCATAGCTACTGGATTATTGCTAGTTTTAGCATTTCCTCCTATGCCTTTTTACTTTTTAGGATTTATATCTTTCATTCCTCTACTGTATTTATTAGATAATACTAAGAAATTCTACTTTTGGAATACTTATGCTACTTTCTTCATTTACCAAATAGGAACTTTATGGTGGATTAGTAGCTTCCAAGAGAAGACGGATCCTTTTCTTATGGCTTCGGGGTTTGTATTAGATGTGTTCCACCCATTCTACTTCATGATACCGATAATACTGTGGCTAGTTATTAGGATAAGAATGCCGCGCCGATTGTCGCTCTACCTGTTCCCATTTATATGGACAACTTTTGAGTGGTCTCGGTCACTTACTGAATTCTCATTCCCGTGGATTTCTGTTGGCTATACGCAGGTGTATAATACTAATTGGGTACAAATAGCCGACTTGTTCGGTGTGTATGGTACTGCTTTTGTTATAGTACTTGTTAATGTTATAATCTATGATTTGATTTGTAATTATCGAAATGGGGAGTCAACTTTTGAAAACAATAAGTGGCAGTATTCTTCACTCGTTATGCTGATTATATTACCCATTATTTATTCGAATATTCAGCTTACGAAGTATAATCATGAATCACTGTTAAAATCAAATGAGACGGTGAATATAGGGCTTATACAACCGAATATAGACCCTTGGGACAAATGGAGTGCTGGCCCCGAAGACCAAGTACTAACTCTGATTGATTATTCGAATAAACTTTTAGATTCCGTTCCCGATTTAGATTTAGTTATATGGCCAGAAACGAGCATACTGTATTTAGATAATAATTTCAATTTAGATCATAACTTCGGCTTTCTAAAAAGTTGGGTAGATACTAGTAATATCTCATTGCTAACAGGATTCGTAGATATAGTAGTATATGAAAGTGATGCTCCGAGTATAACAAAGCAGATGTACTTCGGTGGGAAAAATGTTAAATACGATAATTTCAATAGTGCATTGCTCCTTGATTCTAATGAGTACGATATATACCATAAGATGAAACTAACCCCATTCGGAGAGCGAGTACCCCACGTAGAGATATTGACATTCCTCACAGAATTCATAGATTGGGGTGTAGGAATATCATTCTGGGGTAAAGGAACTGAGCAAAAAAGCTTAAAAGTACCCAATACTAACGTTAGCTTAGCCCCAATTATCTGTATAGAGTCTATACACCCTACTTTCGTGAAGGAATTCAGTAAGAAAGGTGCTAATCTATTTACTGTAATTACAAATGACGCATGGTATGATTTCACCACTGGCCCAGAGCAGCATGCACTCATTTCCGCTTTCCGAGCAATAGAAAATAAGCGGTATGTAGCCCGAGCAGCAAACTCAGGTGTTACTTGCTTTATCTCACCTACTGGCAGGATATTGCATAGGGCAGAGCAATACAAACAATCTTCAATTGCTATGACAATTCCGACTATAGAAGAGGCAACTTTTTACTCTATTTATGGAGATTGGTTGTCTTACTTTTGTATTTTGACTTCCATTTTCTTTGTTTTTTACTCTATATTCAAGAATAAGTAAATTAGAAAAATCCCGCTTAATTAAGCGGGATTTTTTTTGCAACAAATTCCCTTGTAATTTCGTAATCTATATGCTATACTAAATACAATTTATTAGGAGAATTATGACTAAGATTTTAAGTATATCTGCTCTTCTTGTATTTCTTTCTGCAGTTGGGCTATTTGCTCAAGCAAATGAAATAAAGTTTGAGCAAGAGACACTAGACAATGGGCTTGTAGTAATCTACAACCTAGATAGATCGGCACCAGTAGTATCTACTGTAGTGCATTACAAAGTGGGTTCCAAAGATGAGAATCCAGAAAAAACGGGCTTCGCTCACTTTTTCGAGCATCTTATGTTCGAATCAACTGCCGAAATACCAAGATCAAGCATTGATAAGTACATAAACCAAGCCGGTGGTACTCTCAACGCTCACACATCAATGGATGAGACGGTTTACAAATTCACTGTGCCTGCTAATCAGATCAAACTACCCCTATGGATAGAAGCTTCTCGTATGAGAAAGTTGAATGTTCAATCGGAAGGTGTAGAGACTCAGAGAGGCGTAGTAAAAGAAGAAAGAAACGTAAGAGTTGATAATCAACCTTATGGTGATTTGATAGAGCGTATGGCTAAAAAGCTGTGGCCAGGTAGTGGCTACGAATGGCCAACTATTGGATATCACGAGCATTTGAATAAAGCTACAATAGAAGATTTCCAGAGTTTCTATAATGAATTTTACCAACCGAATAACGCTTGTTTAGTTATC
The DNA here is from genome assembly GCA_041675005.1 of Kapaibacterium sp. (SeqCode). GTDB lineage: Bacteria > Bacteroidota > Ignavibacteria > Kapaibacteriales > UBA2268 > PGYR01. The sequence continues at coordinate 154,322 of JBAYUQ010000003.1, read as the reverse complement.
TCAGGTGATTTCAATATAGATGAAGCTAAAAATTATGTGAAAGAATATTTTGGATCTATACCTAAAGGTAAAGAAATCAAAAGAACTACTCAGAATTTTTCAGACTTGAAAGAAAAAGTAGATGTTATAGTAGAAGACGAGAAAGCTCAATTACCAGGTATATTCGAAGGATTCCGTGGGCCTAAATTGGGTGAAGATGACTACTATGCTATGTCATTACTTTCTAGCATCATGGCATCTGGCGAAAGCTCTAGATTATACCAATCATTGGTTAATGAAAAGCAATTAGCAGTAGCAAGCCAAATGATACCATTCTCATTGCAATACTCTGGAGCTTTGATATTTGTAAATATACCAAACTCTGCTGAAAATGTAGAAGCTACTAAAAATGCTCTTAATGAAGAATTGTCAAAAGTTGTCAAAAATGGTGTTACACAAGAAGAGTTGACTAAAGCAAAAAACATAGTAGAGGCAAGTTCTGTTATGTCTAATAAGAATACACTTAGCAAGGCAATGTCTATAGCACGCTATTGGGCATACTACGGCGAACCGGGTATGATAAATACAGAAATAGATAAGTACCTAGAAGTATCACTAGATGATATCAAAAGAGTAGCAAAGAAGTATTTGGACACAGATAAAAAAATAATATTAACATATATGCCAGTGACGGCTGAGAAGTAAAAGGAGACGAATATGAATAAAATGATTAAACTATTAGTAGTTGCTATTATCTTCTCACAGTTTGCCATAGCACAAGATTATAAATTAGGCGAGAAACCAGAGCCACTAGAATCCAAAAAGTTTGAATTCCCTGCTTACAAAGAAGCGACTTTGGACAATGGGTTGAGAGTATTCGTGATAGAAGACCACGAACAACCAATGCTTAGTTTCAATATACTGATGCCGGGTGGCGATGCTCTAGAATCAAAGAAAGATGCAGCTGGATTCGCAGCAGCATTGATTATGAAAGGAACGAAGACTAAATCTGCTTTTGATATTTCAAAGGTACTGGATGGTTTAGGTGCTAATTTATCAGTATCTAACTCAACGGAATTCACAAGAGTATCTGGCTCATCGATTATCAAGCACAAAGAAGTACTATTCGATATGTTAGTTGACGTTATGACTAATCCGACTTTCCCGAAAGAAGAATTAGACAAAATCAAAGTTCAAGCTAAAGCTGGTATCAAAAGTGAAAAAGGGGATCCAGGAAGTTTGGCTTCAAATATGTCAAAAAAAGCACTATTCGGGCTAGATCACCCTTATGCTTCAGTCTCAACGGAAGAAACAGTAGATGCTATTACAGTCGAAGATATCAAGAAATACTACAAAGATTTCTATTTGCCAAACTCTTCGTCTATGGTAATAGTAGGTGATTTCAAAACTGATGATATCATAAAAGAATTGAACAAGAAGTTAGCAACTTGGAAAAAAGGAGATTTGGTAAAACTAGAAATTCCTGCTCCTAAACCAATGCCTAAAGGTATTTATTTTATTGAAAGAAAAGGTTCCGTACAATCAGCCGTTAGATATGCTAATATGACTGTGCCTTTCAACGATGCTGATTATATGAACATCAACGTAGCGAGCCACGTTATCAACTCTAGCTTTGCCGGACGTATGTTCAAAATAATAAGAGAAAAACATTCTTATACTTATTCTCCTACTGGTGGACATTCATCTAACAGATTCTACAACTACTCTATATTTGGGTCTGATGTAAGAAACGATGTTACAGATTCTACTATCATTTCTATAAATGATGAAATACTAGGTGATTTGTATAAAAATGGTCCTTCAAAAGAAGAGATGGAAACAATCAAGCAATTCAGAATAGGACAGTTCTATCTTAGCTTCGAATCATCTGGATTTCTTGGCTCTTTGATCCAATCCTATGATTTCAAAGGTGTACCTATCAGAATGATAAAAGAATATCCGAATCAATACGATAAAGTATCTGCACTAGATGTTCAAAAAGCAGTGACTAAGTATTTGAATCCAGCTGATGGATACGTAATAGTAGTAGGTGACCCTTCTGTAAAAGAACAATTAGAAAAGTTCGGTACAGTATTCACTTATGACACAGACTACAAGCCGGCAACAGGACTAACTAGCGCTAGCATAGATGCCGATGATTTGTTAGAAAACTATACGAAAGCTTTGGGTGGCGAAGACGAATTGAAAGATTATGACGTTATTCAGGCAACTGGAATTGTATCAATGAGTGCTAGTGGACAAAATCTACCTGGCAAAACTGAAATGATATATACTAAAACTGGTAAAATGTATCGCTTAGTTGACTTAAATGTTTACAAATCAGAAGAACTTTATAATGGTACTACTGGGTGGGAAATATCTACTTCAGGTACTATTATGAAAGAAGGTAATGATTTGAAATCTATGAAGTTCGACGCAGATCCTTTCAAATATGCTAATGCAGTAAAACATGGCTATAATTTACAAGTAAAAGGTAAGAAAGGCAATCAAGTAGTAGCAGAAATGAAAGAAGGTGACAAACTAATAGAAACACTATATTTCAATTCGGAAAGCTATCTTTTGGAGAAAGTAGAAATGCTACAAGATACACCGAGGGGAAGTTTACTAGTAGTTGTTAACTATTCAGATTACAAAGACGTAGATGGTATGAAATTGCCAACCGTTTCTAAAACTGAAACTCCTATGTTCAATATGGAAACTACTTACGAATACAAAGTAAATGCTATGACTTTCCCTGATTCTAAATTTGAACCAGCAAAGTAAATATTAGCTAATAGAAGGTATTATACAAAAGGGTTGACTATAATAGGTCAACCTTTTTTTATTTATAGGCCACAAACGTCATTAAAATTTCTGGAATCATGCACTTACTTTTCCCGACTCACTCTATATGCACTCGTTCTCTAACTGCATCTTCGAAAAAGTGATGGAGGGTGAACATCTGTTCTGCTCCTATTTTCTGACCGAACTGAGCTATCATATATACTAATAGACCCGCTCCGAGCAATGATGGTACTCCCATAACCAACAAGCTTGGGTCATTATTCATCTGCCATTCTACACCACCCCAAATCAACAGCCCAGCAAGTAGAATAGCAATAGTACCATAGGCAAAAGCAAACATAGTCCAAACGCTCGATTTGGGACTATAAAGTCCACGAATGAGCGTGCCTTTTTCGTGTGGCTCCAACATCAAAGAAAGCTCCGGCGACCAATAGTGGTTGTCCTTTGGCGCTATACGTAGCTTTATGAATGAGGTGGCCACCGAACCGGCTATATCCCCTTCTGTTGCTAATAGCTCTTTGAAATGAGTGGTATGCTCTTCTATAGTTCCGGTACAGACTTTTTTGAATCTAGGTCTTAGCTTAAAACTGCTCATATATTTCTATTTGAATGATTATGATAAATATAATATAACAAAAAAAATCCCAACACTACTCGTGAAGGGATTATGTAAATTTAATAATGGAAAACATATTACAGTGCTAAATAAGCACCAACTGTACCTAATGCTTGATTATAATAAAGATAATAATTGCCAGAAACTAAAGTCATACCACTAAAAGCAGAATCTGCTGCAGTTTTATCTGTGTAAGCAGTTAGAACAGTCTGAGGGAGTATAGTCACATTCGATATAGTATTTCCATTCGCACCATCCCATCCAGCATTACTGCCTAATGCTAATACATTATCTCCTGTATTCTTATAAGCAGAACGAAACCCACTCGTGGTTACATTATCTCCTATGTTCTGATAAGCAGAATGATATCCAGTTGCGGTTACATTACCTCCTTGATTCTGATAAGCAGAAGAATATCCACTCGCAGTTACAAAATTTCCTGTATTCAGATAAGCAGAATAATAACCAGCAGCTGTTACATAACCTCCTTGATTCTGATAAGCAGAAGAATATCCACTCGCAGTTACATAATCTCCTGTATTCCAACGAGCAGACCTATATCCACTGGCTGTTACATAGTCTCCCGTATTCTTATAAGCAGAAGAATATCCACTCGCAGTTACATAATCTCCTGTATTCTGATAAGCGGCTTGAGATCCATTTGCTGTTACATAATTTCCCGTATTCTCATGAGCAGAATTAAATCCGATAGCGGTTACATTATTACCCGTATTATTTATCAATGCATCTAATCCAAAGGCAGTATTTTCATTACCTATGTCTTGACTGATAAGGGAATTAATTTTAATAGTATTACTAGTAGAGTTACCATTTAGCTCATCTACATTTACAATCTTATTATCTTCCATGTCCAAATCTTCTCCACTCGTTACGGCTGTGATAGTTCCTGTATTGCTTTCGAATGCACCTGCACCATTAGCCATAGCTGTACCGTCTCCTGTCTGTGCTTGCAGTATCATCAACTCATCTAAGCGATATTGGGCGAATAATGTTCCATCTACCTTTACATCAACAACGTAATAACTGTTAACATTAGCTGATGCAATTGCAGTCCATGCTGCGCCTTCGATAATAAAGCTCATTATTCCAGATGAATTTGGTGTTAGATTTCCCATTGAAGTACTTGGAAATATATTGGACACAGTTCCACCAGTGTAATCGTTTAATTCGACTATTACTGCAAATGGTGCTGTTCCATCTGTCTTGATTATAGCTACACGAACTGGCCCCAATGCTGTTGAAACACTGTAAGCCATTAATACAATAGAAATTATTAAAATAAGTTTTTTCATAAGGTTTTAGTCCTGTTAAATTGATAGATTTAGAATTTTACTTTTTTGTAGTAATCAACTTACGCTAAATAATTGCTAATAAACTATTTACAAGAAAATATTAAATGAAAATTAATTTTAAGTTGATATTTAGGTTGACTTAACTACAAAAAAAATCCCAACACACTGTGCTGGGATTGTAATAAAAATTCTATTTTGGATAATGGATTATCCTTTTTGAGTTTTCTTTCTTTGGTTAGGGTCTAACACATCTTTTCTGATACGTATAGACTCCGGAGTGATTTCTAATAGTTCATCTTCCGAAAGGAATTCGATAGATGCGTCTAATGAAAGTTGCTTGTGTGGTCTGATAGAAACTGTATTATCCGAGCCAGAAGCACGCATATTAGTTAACTGTTTCTCACGTACTATATTGATATTCAAATCGCCCGGTTTGTTTCTTTCACCTACGACCATACCCATATATACCTTAACACCGATACCTACTATCAGAATACCTCTGTCGTCCATACCAACACAAGCGTATTCAGTTGTTTTACCAGCTCTATCTGATACTAGTACACCAGTCGAACGTTGAGATATATCACCAGCCCAAGGTTGGTAATCGTGGAATAGATTATTGATAATACCAGAACCTTTTGTATCAGTCATAAACTGGCTACGGTACCCGATAAGTCCACGAGATGGAACTAAAAATTCGATATCAGTTCTACCATGTCCGTGTGACATCATATTTACTAATTGACCTTTTCTTACTTGAAGTTTCTCAGTTACAACACCAACGAATTCGTCTGGAACATCGATAAATACTTCTTCAAATGGTTCGTGCTTTTTACCATCAATAGTTTTGGTGATTACAGTTGGTTTAGATACCATTAACTCGAATCCTTCTCTACGCATAGATTCGATTAGTACACCTAATTGCAACTCACCTCTACCACTAACTTCGAAAGCGTCTGTTCTTTCAGTGTCTTTCACTTTTAGTGAAACGTTCAATTTCATTTCTTTTTCTAAACGAGCTTTCAAGTGACGTGAAGTAACGAATTTACCTTCAGTACCTGCGAAAGGTCCGTTATTCACGTAGAATATCATACTTACAGTTGGCTCATCTATCTTGATTCTATCCATTGGTTTTGGATTTTCATTGTCAGTTAGAGTATCACCGATTTTGATGTCTTCTATACCAGCTATTGCTACTATATCACCAGACTCTACTGAATCAACTGAAGTTTTACCTAATCCAGAAAAAGAATACAGTGCATTCAATTTTAAATTCTTTTTGATACCATCTTCTGTTGAAAGAGAATATTGCTTATTCATCTCAATCAAACCATTCCAAACACGCCCGATAGCTATTTGACCGACATAATTGTCATAATCAAGAGAAGCCGCTAAGAATTGAGTTTCGAGAGTATCGTCAGCAGTTGGTCCAGGTATTCTACTAATTATGGTATCGAATAGTGGTTTCAAATCAGCTGATTCATCTTCCAAATTGTATTTAGCAACACCATCTTTACCAATAGTGTAAAGAATAGGGAAGTCGATTTGCTCATCAGTAGCATCTACATCTATGAATAGATCATATACTTCTTCGATAACTTCTGCTATACGAGCATCTGGTCTATCAATCTTATTGATTACTAATATTATAGGTAAACCAAGAGCCAATGCTTTTTTCACAACGAATCTAGTCTGAGGTAATGGACCTTCAGAAGCGTCAACAAGTAGTATTGCACCATCTACGATAGACAAACTACGCTCTACTTCACCACCAAAATCCGCGTGACCAGGAGTATCCATGATATTGATTTTTCTACCTTCGTAGAAAACCGCTGTGTTTTTTGCAGAAATCGTGATACCACGTTCTTTCTCTTGATCCATAGAGTCCATAACTCGTTCTTCAACGTGTTGGTTATCTCTGTAAGTCCCTGATTGTTGAAGCATGGCATCTACTAAAGTAGTCTTCCCATGATCAACGTGTGCTATAATAGCTATGTTTCTGAATGTATCTTTTATCATTTTCGTGTTTTGTATTATAAAAAGAACGCAAGTTACGGAATAATTAAAGACTAGGTGTTTCTTATTGAAAATAAATTTATTATTTTTTTATAAATACTTTTTGACTTGGTTTCAAATCCTTGACATTGTTGAATAATTAGGTTTGACATTACCATTATAATTCAATAATTTGTTATTCTGATTGTCTATAAACTACATCTATGATAAGTAACACATTAAATAATTTGGATATAAACCTCAACGAAAGGGAGAGGGCAATACTCCGTTCCATAGTGAATCTGTACATAGCTAATGCGGCTCCTGTTGGCTCGCGTAAGCTATCGAAGTTCTTGGAGCACAATCTCAGTATTAGCTCCGCAACTATCCGTAATGTGATGGGTGATTTGGAGGCAATGGAACTGGTAACTCACCCACACACTTCTGCTGGACGAATACCTACAGATAAGGGCTACAGATTCTACGTGGACTACCTAATGCAAATGGAACGAGTATCAGACCAAGAGCAGCAGGTAATAAACGCAATCTCCGACGACGGCAAAGATTCGGACTCTATTCTCAAAGAGACCTCAAAACTGCTCGGAATACTCTCGAAGTACTTAGCAGTAGTACGTATTCCTACAGTAAAAGAAATCAAAGTAAAAAAGTTAGAGCTGATAAAACTTTCATCGACTCATATACTAGTCGTCCTAGCTCTAGAATCGAACGTAGTGAATACAGTAACACTAGAAGCCAGATTCGAAGTAGAAGATTCGCACTTAGAGCAAATATCAAGAGCTATCAATGAGAGAATAGCTGGTAGAGATTTGAATGAATTGAGAACCTCATTCCCCGATATGCTCGCAGATATAGAACTGACAGAAAAACCACTAATCCGACTATTTGTAGATTCTGTCGATAAGATATTCAACATGAAATCTGTGAATAACAAGCTATTCACTTCAGGTACCCAAAACCTACTAGAGCTACCCGAATTCGAAGATATAGCACGCGTAAAAAGCATAATAGAGCTAGTAGAAAACGAAGATATCATCATTCATTTGCTAGATAATATGCCCGAGCGAAATGATATGCAAGTTTACATAGGTGCAGAAATCGGTGACCAGCAGCTCAGCGATTATAGTATGATAATCTCCAATTACAGCTTGGGTGACAGCGGCTCTGGCACCATAGGATTAATCGGCCCCAAGCGAATGCAATACAACAAAATGCTCCCACTAGTAAAAATAGTATCGGAGTTACTTTCGGGCAAGAGGGAGTGATTATCCGCCTACGTCACTCAGAGGACACGGAGTGTCCGAAGAGTCTAGGTGAATTTAGAACAAGATAGTAGGATTTAAAGAATGTGTAAGAGAAAATAGACTTATTTGGAACCAAAAAAATGACAACACAATCAGAAGACTTAGACGATTACCTAGATAATCATTACATACACCGCAGTAATTGGTTGAGAGCTGCTGTACTAGGAGCCAATGATGGTATTCTATCAACAGCGAGTATAGCGATAGGTGTAGCCGCCGCTAGCGATATTCGAGAGCCAATTATCTTGGCTACATTAGCAGGGTTAGTAGCTGGTGCTTTATCAATGGCAGCTGGAGAATATGTTTCCGTAAGCTCCCAAACCGATGTAGAAAATGCAGACATAGAACGTGAAAGGCAAGAACTGGCAGAGATGCCCGAACTCGAATTACAACGACTAGCAGAAATCTATGAGAAAAGGGGGCTGAAAAAAGAAACGGCACTGACAGTAGCTAAAGAAATGACAGAACATGACGCATTGGGTGCACACGTAAGAGACGAATTAGGAATCAATGAAATTAGTCAAGCGAAACCCATGCAAGCGGCTTTTGCTTCTGGTGCTGCGTTCACTGTAGGTGGATTACTTCCTTTTTTAGTGACGCTTTTTCTTCCTTTAAAGACTTTGGAGTATTCCCTCTACGGCTTTGCTATTATTTTCCTTATTATACTAGGATCATTAGCAGCCAAAACTGGTGGCTCGAGTATTGGCAAAGCAATACTCCGAATCACATTTTGGGGAACTGTGGCTATGGGACTTACTGCACTAGTTGGTTATATGTTCAATGTGAATGTAGGTTAACTTTGCTACTAATATTGAACTGCTACGGAGTTCTCCTGGACTCTTTACTTTGGCTCCGCTCAGCACAAACACTTCGGTCAGAGTGACGTATTGACAGAGGGTTGTGGGGATTTGGGGGGTATATTAAAAAAAAAGACTGCCTTTTGTAAGACAGTCTCTTTGATTTTTATAAATATCTAACTATAGTTTATTTGCTAGAAGGTATAATATCGATAGTCACGTTTCTATTATACATACGTCCTTCTGGCAATGAGTTATCGTAAGTAGAAGCAGAGTTAGACTCACCATAACCGTAAGAAATAATATTGTCCACTTTATCAGATGAAGAACCGAATTCACTTACGAATATATCTTTAGCTTCGTCAGCTCTTTTAGCAGATATACCAGCGTTTACTTCAGTGCTTCCGATAGGGTCAGTATGTCCTGAGATTATTAGTAGTTCTTCGTCATCAACTTTAGGAGCTACTTTAGTTCTTAGGTCTTTGTCAGCAATCTTGATTGCATCAGCTTGACCATAGTTGAATAGAATAGTATATCTCTCACCGATTTTAGAATTGTCCATTTCTTTAGTTAAACTGAATTCAGTTTCATCTTTAATCTTAGTTCCATCAGCTTGTACTATTTCAATGAAACCAGTATAATCGCCTTCGTCTTTACCCTGTAGCAATAAATACGGAGATACTCTTTCGTTCTGATTGAAAAATGGACCATAAGTAACAGTCTTATTATCTTCATCAACTATGTTGATATTCCAAGAGCTGAATTTAACATTTGGGTTCAAAGAAACAAGAATGTCGTTATCAACTGGATACTCATCAACCATTTTAACTTTTAGTAACTCGTAGATTTCAGGTTTGTTGAATACGAATTCTACTCTTCTGTTCTCAGCGTCAGCCAAAGGTCTATCGTTTACAGGAGTAGCAGAGCTACCTGATGGGATACGAGGCATTTCTTGACCTTTAGTAGTGATTCTACTAGCGTCTATACCATGTATGTTAACTAAGTAATCTCTTACATTGTTCGCTAGAATAGCACCATCTTTGCTTTTAGGAGCAGATCCGATTAATTCTACTTTAAGATCACTGTCATCTTTCATTTCTTGAGCATAGATGTTCAATATATTGTGATAAACAGCAAGTTTCTTGTTAGTAGCAGTTTCGCCGTTTAATTCTTTATTATTTGTCAAATCAAGAGCATCAGCTTTATCAAATGAACCAGCATTAGCTTGTGTCATTAGATTATATCTTGCAGGTATGTTTTGTTGTGAACCATCGAAAAATACATAAGGAATAAGTGGGAATGACTCTTCTACAACCCTTTGGATTACTTTACCTTCGTATGGAGGTAGTACAGTAGCGTATTGACCACCAGTACTAGCAGCATTCAGATCAGGGATGAAGTCAATTGCTCCAGTAACACCTATTCTAGCTGTGATAGTTGACCAAGTATCATCGAATCCATCTTGTTCAAGATCAAATGTAGCAGATTTTTGACCCATTAACCAAGAACCCTCGATAAACGGAGATAGTACGAATACTTGACTTGGACCTATAGGGGCAACACGAATATCGTAGTTGAAACCTAATTGAGCACCCAAAGTTAGGTCTTTTAGTTCAGTTGCTTCTACAGCCATCAGCTTAGTTGAGCCAGGTAATTTTGAATCGTAGTCATATTCACCAGCCATTTTCAATGCGATAACTGGACCTACGTAAACGCTTGAGTTTTTGAATAGTAGCTCATTGAACTTGAAATAAGGAGCTATATTAAGATAAGAGTTGTAAATATCGAACTCTGGTTTGTTATCAGCTGATTCATCAGTTACTAAAGAACCTCTGTTATCATAACCAATTTGAAGACCTAATCCCCACCAAGAATTAGAGATATATTCTGCTCTAAGTCCTAGGTAGCCACCTAAACCTGTACCGTCATTAGCCGTGAATGTACGGAATCTAGTCCCTACTGGCTCAGCAAAAGTCTGATAACCCAAAGCTGCAAAATTGTAGTTAAGACCTAAGTCAAGACCTAATCTGTATTTTTCTGGTCTCTCTGGCGTATCATTTTGAGAAATAAGCATACTCGTCGATGCAAATAATGCTAGAAGAAGTATTTTAATTGACTTCATATTTATTACCATAATTGTTTTAAAAGTGTGTGCGAATTACGTATAAAACCTAAAATTATTGTATAAGTATAAATACTTAAAATTTGAAATTTTTGGTATTATTATAACTTTTGCAACGACTTATTATCAAATAAAATTTCATTTCTAAAATAATATTATTATTTTGAGTTTTTACTTTAACAATTATGCTAAGTAAATATAAGTGAATATAATTAGAATCATTGTATTAATACTATTGGCGAGTGTGTTTTACGCTTGTACTTCCTCTAAGCCAATATCATCCAACAAGTTCAAGGGATACAGCCAGATTAGTCAGGGTGAAATAGCCACAATGGAGTGGGATTTTGCTAATGCGACTAATGTGAAAGTTGACTTGTACGATAAACTCTATAATGCCATAGATAGTGCTAAAGTGTCCCCGAATTCCACAAAGGAATATAAAGTTACTGCTTTTCATGAATCTGACACAGTCGCTTACAAGTGGACTGTCGAAGTAGTAAATAAAGAAGAAAAGCTAGATATTGAAAAGCCAGTGCAAACTGAGACTAAACCAACGGTTGAAATCCCTGTTTATTCTCCTAATAGCACTAATTCCGAGTATATAAATGGTGCAATAGGGCCAGAGGCAGCTCCTGTTAGAATCAAGATAATGCACTCTACGAAAAATGAGAAAGAGCTGGAACTAAAAACTATAATATTAGATGAGAATGGTAATTTTATAAATGGATTGAATTCCAAAGTTGTAGATTTGTCATTTATACAAAGATGTAAGAAAAGCTCGAATTCTGCTGGTGATTTACAAATACAAGAAGTACACAAATCTGACGGTACTGATTATTCGATAATATTCGATAATTCGTCAGTAGCGGAATTCAACTTCCCACTTCTTGAAAGAGTCTTGAATTTCTCCGAATCACTAAACCCAGATGATAGATTGATGTTCACGTATTTTAACCATAGCTATACAGAATATCTATCGCTACAACCACAAAAAGAATTCTACACGGCGTTCAAAGGTTATGATTTGCCAAAGCCAAGCGGCCTTTCGGGTCTGTACAAGGCGGTATATAGCAACTTAGTAGATTTCACAGCACAAGTATCGAAAGATAAAAATAAAGCTCTAATCCTTATCACTTACAGTGAAGATAATTCATCTCTAATTTATAGTCCAGATGATATAATCAATGCAGCACAGAATTTTGGGATACCGATTTTCGTTATTGCAGTAGGGGATGCATTTAACTCATATACTTTGCAAAAAATGGCTAACTCAACTGGCGGTAAACTATATACTGTCCATACTGATAGCTCACACGTAGCAGAACATATAATGAAGGAAATAGATTTTGCATTGAATAATCATTACTCTATATCATTGAATTATGACAATAATGAAAAAGAATGTGCAGATGCCTACGGCAAGCTGATACTAAAGTATGGCGACAAGACAATAGAAGACGGAATAATACTCAACCCAACAAAAAGTGAGTTTCATTCGTATTATCAATCGGTGGCTATCTTCGAGCCAAAAAGTGCCGAAGTAGATAGCGAATACGAAGACGGAATAATCGAATTAGCTAACGTTTTGAAGAACAACCCACATTATAGAATCAAATTGATTGGTAATAGTGGAGAAGAGGGTAGCAAAGAATTTAATGCTGAGATTTCTGATATTCGAGCGAATAATATAAAAAATATGATAGTCAATAATGGTGTAGATGCAAACCAAGTAATAACGGATTCGGAAGGATTTTCGAAACCTTTATATATACTTGGTCAAACACCTTGGCAAAATAATTTCAACCGAAGAGTAGAATTAAAATGGGTCAATCCTTCTCAAACATCACCATTTGAAATAGTAGTTGAGCAAGTATGGACAGAAGAAGAAGCACTTACATCATCTGAGAAATGGAGTAAAAGAGGATACCACACATATTACGATAATTACTTGATTGGCAATGAGCCAGTATATAGAGTTATGTTATGGGGATTCGAAGATGAGGACGAAGTAAAAGAAGTAGCTTCTAAAATAATGAAGAAATTTAAAACAAAAGTAACATACAAATAAAGAAAGAATAGATGAGCAAAGAGAATTTAATTGGTAAAGAAATAAAATGCCTAGATCATGGCTTTGTTAGATTAGTAGATGTGATGGGGGATGATGGCTCGATAGTACAAGCAGCTAGGGTCTCTTACGGTGCAGGGACTAAAACAGTCAACGAAGATAGAGGACTAATCCGCTATCTGATGAGACACAAACACACTACTCCATTCGAGATGGTTGAGTTCAAATTTCATATAAAACTACCTATATTCATAGCAAGACAGTGGATTCGCCATAGAACTGCTAATGTAAATGAGTATAGCGGTCGCTATTCTATAATGAAAGATGATTTCTATTTGCCAGATATAGAACAAATTCGTCCACAAAGCGAAATGAATAAGCAAGGCAGAAGCGACGAGACTTTCACAGATGAGAAAGCTAATGCTATCAGAGAGAAATTAGGTAAAGTTCAAAAAGAACTTTACACAGAGTATGAATCACTGTTGGGTGAAGAGTTAGCAAGGGAATTGGCCCGTATCAACTTACCACTATCTAATTATACAGAGTGGTATTGGAAAATTGATTTACACAATCTATTCCATTTCTTACGTTTACGTATAGATTCGCATGCACAATACGAAATAAGAGTATATGGTGAAGCACTAGCGGGTATAGTAAAAGAGATAGTACCACACGCTTGGCAAGCTTTCGAAGATTATAGCTTGAACTCGGCAAACTTCTCTAAACCAGAGCTGAACGCAATGAAGAAATTGCTTGAAGGCCAAAAAGTAGAAGATTTGGATTTGGACGAAATCGGCTTGAGCAAGAGAGAGTTTAGAGAATTTCAATTAAAATTAGATAAAATAAATCAATAGAATAAGTATGATTAAAAAATTAGTTTATATAGCTTCCATCTTCCTAGTAGCATTCTCAATGAATGCACAGACAGTAGAGGAAGTTTTAGATATGTATTATGACGGATTAGGCGGGAAAGCAAAATTTGAATCTATCAAATCTTGGCATCTGATAGGCAATTCACAATTAGGTCAAAACCCTCCTGGTGAATTTCAATTTATTTACGTAGCACCTTCGAAGATAAAAGTAAAAACGGTAATTGACACTTTTGAGATAGTACAAGCAATTAATAGTGATACTACAGGTTGGCATCAGATACCTCCTAGAGGTATATTAGTACCAACTCCTATGACTGAACAAGAAGTATCACAACTAAAAGGACAAAGAGCTTTAGTGCTAGGACCGTTCTATAACTATAAAGAGAAAGGTGCAGAGTTAACTTACAAAGGTATAGTTAAAAAAGACAGCTTAGAATACAAGAAATTAGTATTGCAAACTAAAATAGACGGGCAAGATGGTCCACGTTCGGATATTTACCTAAATAATAAAACTAATTTGATAGAAATAATAGAAACGCAAACTTTAAGTGGCGGTTCACCTGTCACTTTTATCAACAAGTTATCGAATTACAAAGATGTAGATGGCTTGATGATACCATTCACCTATGCTACTTATGTAGGTGGCCAAAAGTACACTACTCTAGATTTAGAAACAATAATCCTAAATAAACAATATGAGCCAAGTATATTCGATATGCCCTAAAGTGATATAGAAACAAGTTAATACTTTGCTTTAATTTTTAATTTTGATTATTTTGCATAATTAGTAAAACCACATAAAAGAAAAAGACATTTACGGGAGTCATTTTAAATGAAAGTTGATGTAGTAATGCCCAAGATGGGCGAATCATTACAAGAAGGTACAATCATAAAATGGTTGAAAAAAGAAGGCGATAAAATAGAAAGAGACGAGATGATATTAGAAATATCTACTGATAAAGTAGATACGGAAGTTCCATCTCCACAATCTGGTATTCTAACAAAAATATTAGCTCAAGAAGAAGAAGTAGTAGAAGTTGGTAAAAAGATAGCCGAAATCGAAACTGATGCTTCAGCTGCTGCAACAAGCACTCCTGAGCCAGCGGCTCAAGTAGAAGCACCAGCTCCTGTACAACAAGAAGCTCCAGCTCCAGCTCCTCAACAATCTGCTCCTGCAGAAAGTTCTAGCTCAGATGATGCTGGTAATTTGCAAGACTTGGTGATGCCTAAGATGGGTGAATCACTTCAAGAAGGTACAATCACAAAATGGTTGAAGAAAGAAGGCGATACTATAGAAAGAGACGAGATGATATTAGAAATATCTACTGATAAAGTAGATACGGAAGTTCCATCTCCTGTTGCTGGTGTATTGTACAAAATATTAGCTCAAGAAGAAGAAACAGTTGAAGTTGGATCTGTAATAGGTAAGATAGCTACTAGCGGCGGTGCTAAAAAGCCAGCTGCTCAGCCAGCTCAATCAGCTCCTCAACCAGTTGCTCAAGTTGCAGCTGCCGCTCCTCAACCAGTTGCACAAACTACAGTTCCACATAACGCTCCTCAAGTACAAGGAACAACTTTCGATATTCCTCGTAAGAATAATGGGAAGTTCTTCTCACCTCTTGTTAGAGCTTTAGCAAAAGATAATAATATCTCTCTGGAAGAATTGATGAATCTAAACGGTTCAGGTCTAGAAGGTAGAATAACAAAAGAAGATTTAGAAAATTATATTTCAAATAGAGGTAGCAGACCTGCTCAAACAGCAGCTCCAGCTCCTACTCAACAAGCAGCACCTGCTCCGGTATCTTCAGCACCATCAAACGCTCCTACTTATAGTTTCAGCGGTGGTGATTCGGAGATTATCCCAATGGACAGAATGCGTCAGTTAATCTCTGAACACATGATTCGCTCTAAACAAACATCTGCTCACGTTACTAGTGTTGCTGAAGTTGATGTGACTGGTATAGTGAACTACAGAGAGAAAACTAAAAACGAATTCTTACAAAGAGAAGGAATGAAGTTGACCTACACTCCTTTCTTCATAAAAGCAGTTGTAGATGCTATCAAGCAAAACCCTATGGTTAACGTTAGTGTTGATGGTAAAAATATAATCAAACACAATAGATTGAACTTAGGATTTGCTACTGCTCTTCCTGATGGTAATCTAATAGTACCAGTTATAAAAAATGCTGATAACTACGGTTTGACTGGATTGCAACGTTCTGTAAATGATTTGGCTCACAGAGCTAGAACTAAGAAATTGCTTCCAGACGATATACAAGGTGGGACAATCACTATGACAAACGTTGGTACTTTTGGTACTCTATTTGGTACTCCTGTAATCAACCAACCACAAGTTGCTATTATGGGTGTTGGAGCTATCAAGAAACGTGCTATGGTAATGGAAGTTGATGGTTCTCACGCTATAGTAATAAGAGATATGATGTATTGCTCTATCACTTACGATCACAGGGTTGTAGATGGTATGTTGGCGGGTCAAACTCTTAAAGCATTTGTAGATACGCTAGAAGCAATGAACGAGAATACAATTGTTTTATAATTGAGTAAAAACAACATTAAGATATAGATAAAGCCTCGCATTTTTGTGGGGCTTTTTTATTTTACCCTATGAGTATCCACAAGTCCAAATAATTCACTATATTGTATTTATAACTATAGAAAATACTGATGAATATGATAAAGTACTTAATACTATCACTACTGATTATTAGCTCTTCTTATGCTCAAACAAATGATGCTGGTGGCCCGCATAACTATATCGAGCAGCAATTCGACGTATTAGAATACAGTCCAGTTATAACTATCGAAGACCATAAATCGAAATTTATTAGAGGTGAAGTCACTATCAATCTAGAATGGAAGTCAATTTCAGATGATAACGTCTTCAATTTTCATTATGAAGATCTTTCTATTGATAGTGTATTTTATGACGATGAATTAATTGATGAAATAATTCTAACAACTAATAGTGTGACAGAAGGTATTCTATACTACTCAATAAAACCTACAAATCAGAATAAACAAGCTACTATTAGAATGAAATACCACGGCACTATGACCAGTGAAGGTGGTAGTAATGATTGGGGCGGAGTGCATTATTCGCAAGGTATTCTATATGCTATGGGAGTGGGGTTTTTCAATGATTATGTGAGCTGTACTCGCCATTGGATGCCGAGTTTCGATTTACCCTCTGATAAAGCACTATACACTGGTACATTCATAGTTCCTGACTCACTTATGGCAATATCCAATGGGAAGCTAATATCCAAAGTGGATACTTTAGACGGAATGAGCAAATACACTTGGACTATGGGCGATGATGTTGCCGCTACTTATCTACTTACTTTTGCAATTGGTAAGTTTGCTGAGGTAGATATACCTTCAGAAGGTAAGCCACCAGTTAAGTTATATATGTATGACAACCAAAATTCAATAGCATCAGGGAAATTAGTTTTTAAGCTGGTACCAGAGATGATTACAGCATTTGAGCAGTTCTTTGACTATGATTATCCATTTGAGACTATGGGTTACTATGCCGCTAGTAAAGGTGCAATGGAACATCAGACCTTAGTGACAATGAGTCAAAGTCAGATAGTGGGTAAAGCTAATGCTAATGATACTATGTATTCGACTGCAGCTCATGAGTTAGGACATCAGTGGTTTGGAAATCTAGTTACACCTTATGATTTCAGAGATGCTTGGTTGAACGAAGGCTTTGCCGTTTTCACGGAGTATGTATGGATAGAAAGCAAGCTAGGGAAAGAAAAGTACAGAGAGGAACTAATGAAACTTCGCTCAACATATATAAATACTACAGCTGCAGCAGAACAACATATACCCCTTTATAATTTTCATAGATTCTCTAAAAATAATTATCCTCCTACTATTTATCAGAAAGGTGGGCTAATACTAGCATTAATTCGAGATATAGTTGGCGATGAAGTATTCAGAACAAAGATGAATAAATACTTGACTACTTATGAGAACGCGAATACTACGACCGAGCAGCTAATCGCAATCTTCGGTGATGCTTTACCACAGACTTTCTGGGATACGTGGGTCTATGGACGTGGCTATCCAGAAGTTGACATCACTACTTTCCAAGATGATGATAATGGCTATGTGGTAGTCGCACAAAGAGAGAATGAGTTTCAAACATACAAATTTGAATTAAACTATCGCCTTATGTTTGATAATGAAAACAAAAATCAAACTCACAAGATAACTAAAGCGATAGATACACTAGTGTTCCCTCGATCTAATTATTTCAAAGGAGTAGAAATCAATGACAATCTGTACTTATATAAAGTAATGAGCAATAACAGATTGACTTCAGTAGAAGAAGAATTTGACTCGAGTATCAATCTAATAAGCAATGTAATAGATGACGAATTAGAAATAAATTTCGGGAAAGCAGCAAATTATACAATCGAAATTGTAACTTTAGTTGGCAAGAAAGTGTTAATTGAAAGTGGAGATTATTACGGAACTATAAATATAAATTTGAGTTCACTTGTAGCTGGCACTTATTTCGTTTATATTCGTTCTAATGATTATAATACAATGAAAAAAATAATTGTGAGATAGAATTGGCTGTTTTAGAAGTAAACGAATATATAAAAAATTATAACGAGATACTGCACTCTATTGATAAGGGTAAAGTAGCAAAAGTAAAGATACTTTCTGTGTCAAAATCGCACCCAGTAGAGGCATTAGTCAATGCTTATGAGTCTGGATTACGTATTTTTGGTGAGAATTATGTTCAAGAAATGGTTGACAAATACGAGACTATTTCTTCAGAGATGAAGAGCAATATAGAGTGGCACTTTATTGGTAGTTTGCAGACAAATAAGGTGAAATACATAGCTCCTTTTGTAAACTGTATTCACTCAGTATCTAAGCTGAAATTAGCTAAAGAAATTGATAAAAGAGCCAAAGAAAACAACAGGACTATAGATATACTTTTACAGGTAAATACGTCTGGAGAGGACTCCAAATCAGGATGTCAGCCAAACGAAGCAGAAGAAGTTATAAAAAGTTCATTAGATTTAGAGAATGTGAAATTTATTGGATTGATGACTATATCTGGACTAGAAAGCACCGATGAAGAGCGAAAAGAAGAGTTCAAATTACTACGAAAGATAAGAGATGAGATAGAAGTAAATCTATCTATAGAATTACCAGAGTTATCTATGGGGATGACATCAGATTATCACGAAGCAATAGAAGAAGGTGCGACAATGATTAGAATAGGTACAGCAATTTTTGGAACAAGAGAATATACGAAATGAAAAAGATACTACTACTGATAACACTAACTTTATTCATCATTTCTTGTGGGAAAGAGGAGAGAGTAATAGATAATTCCGTTGTGTCACTTGGTTTATATCTGGCTGACTCCGTCACGAATGATATTAGTGTGTATCATTACCCCACTATGGAAATATCAAAAGCTAATTTGCTTGCAAATGCTGGTATTAGTATTAGCTCCCCGATTTCAAACATACGTGAATTCCAAAAAAGGATTTACATCTTGGTCCCGGGTGAAGATAAGATGATAGTATTGGATGCTGTAAGTGATACTTTATTAGCCGTAAACGAATTTCCGCTTGGTTCGGAACCATTCGATATTAGCTTTGCGAATGTAGCTGATGGTTTTGTTATGTTCAGAAATCTACAAAGTATTACAAACTATGATTTGGTTTTTAATAAGAGTGCAAGAACTTTGGAAGGGAAAAGTTTAATTACCTCTATTGTTGATTATGGCAGCTTCTCATTTATGACCGAACCGCAAACCCAAAGCGTTAGTGTATTAGACAACAGGTCGTACAAAATAGATGGGGAAATAAAAGTAACTGGAATCCCAATACTTTCAGCTATAACCTCTGAAAGTGAGGTATTTGTAGTTAGTCAAGGATATACTACGCAAGTTGGCGAAGAAGCTCCCGTAACAATACCGACACAAGTACACTTCATCAACCCTAATGATAGAACAGTTCGTTACACTAGGGATATGGGTGACAATTTTATTAATGCCAATGAAGTGATACCCACTGACCTAGCAACTACTCCTATTGGGTATGCTTTTGCTACTACTAACAAGGGGTTACTGAGACTTGACACTCGTAATAATGGAAATTTATTCGATGTAAGTAAAAGAATATTTTCACGGATTGAATATAACGCACAGCGCAATGGTCTCTATATGTTAGAGCATTTAGTCTCGGGAGCAAAAATAGCCGAAGCGAGTGCTGTGAGTGGCCGTGTAGTCGGTGATATAGAAATACCAAGAAGTACTAACTGTTTTCACCTTTCTAATTAGATGAATATAAATAAAGAACTAATAAATCTAACTTCACTTTTAGATTTCAGTAATAAGTTAACTCAGAATCTGAGTGAAGAGTTTATTATAAACTCCACTTTGTTTACTATAATAGGTAAGCTAAGTATATGTGGGGTGAAAGCTACAAAATCTGTGGACGAAAAAGAGATTATTACTTTCAAAAAAGGAAAGTTAGAATGCGACACCCAGATTACAGAAGAAATTTTAATAGATGGCAATATTAAATATGAGTTTCAATTAGGACAAAAAGTATTAGAAGCCGAAATATCTGATGTAGAAAAGCAATATGTCAAGCTGATAATATCGATTGCAGCGACAGCGCTAGAGAACTACTATAATTTCCAGAAACTACAGTTCCAAAAGACACAAGCAGAAAAGAAAAGCCAGCTACTAGAAACGCTGTTCGAAATTAGTCGTAGTTTCAGTGGTTTGTCTTCCGAAGAAAAAATTATTAAAGCCCTTGCCTTCAATATAATGGGGCAGCTTATGACTAATAAGTTCGCAGTTTTGAAAACAAATGGTAAAAGCGTAATCCTGAAGAATAATTTAGGGATAACGGATAGCGAACTTATTAAGATAATCCCCAAGTTAAAGAAAATCAATGTCGATAGCGATTTAATCAAAATAGCAGCACCTATGAATATATCTGGTAATACTGAGGGGTATTTGATTATAGGTCCAAAAATGCACGGAGAATATGATGAATCAGATTTCAGTTTCGTCTCTAGTTTGGCCTCAACAGCAATTTCTGCCCTCGAAAATGAGCGGTTAATACAAGAAGAAATAGAGAAAAAAAGGTTCGAAACCGAATTAGGGCTAGCCACTGAAATCCAGAAAAGATTACTCCCAAAAAGTAAGCTAGAAACCGATAAATTCAGCTATTATGGGATGACAAAACCATCAAGTGAAGTCGGGGGAGATTATTTTGATTATGTGAAAATATCGGAAAGCAAGTATCTATTCGTGATTGCCGATGTAACTGGTAAAGGTATGCCTGCTGCTCTGATTATGTCTAATATGCAAGCAGCAATCCAATCGTTAGCTCCGATAGAGCAAGACCTAAAATCACTCGTAGATACTGTTAATAGAATAGTATATAGAAACACTAAAAAGGACATGTTCATCACAGCTTTCTTCTGCTTGCTAGATAGTGATAATAGTACATTTGAGTACATAAATGCAGGGCATTTTTACCCACTGCTCTCCGCAAATGAGACACTTACCGAGCTAAAAACGGGTGGTGTAATTCTTGGGTTTCTACCTTCGCCTATAGTCTATAATTCGGAAGTAATGCAATTCGAAGATACTCTAGTAATGTACACTGACGGTCTGAATGAAGCAACAGACCCAGATGGCAATGAATTAGGTATGGAAGGTGTTAAGAAAATTGTCGCCCAAGCCGTAAAGCTACATCCCAAAGAAGCTGTGAACTACATACTAAATGAAGCACAACTGTTCTCTGATAATGATCAACTATCAGATGATATCAGCATAGTCGTTCTCAAGAAGAAATAATCCCTTAGAATTAGAATCTACTGATGTACTCTATACCAACGAATCTGACTAGTGAATTGGAAGCTTTGAAATTAGCAAACGCATCACGGAACATCAATGCAACAGTTAGGTTTTCGGAAGCTGCCCATTTCACCTGAAAGTTTAATAATCCCTTACTATCCATAAAGTATGAATTATCTTCCAAGTTAGCATTGAATTCTGCTCCAATTGATATTCTTTTATAAATTGTTTGCTCCGCCCCAAAATAGAAATTGACACTTCTATCACTTGGAGTTGGTTCTAACGAATAGTTGATACCAGCGTGTACATATACTAATCCTACCGGCCATTTGAAGCTCTTAGAAGACGCTAGATAAAATCCGGGTGATGCTGTTTGATATCTTTCTTGACCTTTATCATAAAGCCCTAAACCTTGCGAGTTTAAGCCAACTGCTAGTGCTGGAAAAGATTTAGTTTCGTCTAATATTCTATACTTTATCTGAACGCCGGGAAAATCTTGGAAAGATGGTGTGCTTACTCCGATAATACTGCTACCACCGAAACTAACACCTATTGTAAAATTAGTAAATGGAGATGCTGCAAACTCAGTCATCATTCCACCAGATTGCATTAGAAAAGCATTTACCTCGAACGTACCTTTGGGTGTAATCCCAGCCGTAGGCATATCAACTATTCTTCTAGATTCATAATTCGCATCTTCGCCAGCAGACCCCTCAGAAAGGAGTGTAACAGGTAGTAACGCGATTATCAAAAAAATATAGTATATTGTAGAGTTCTTCATTTGCTAATTTATGATTTGTTAAGGTTAAGTATGAATTACATATACAATATAACGTTTTTGTTAATATTATCGTCTATTTTTAGCTGTGCTTCTACTAAAACAATAGATATAGGTAAGACTGAAACACCATTTTATTCAGTTGATTCAGTCTTCTTAGTTACTCCGTCTTATACGTTTAGCCAAAATAATTTCACACTAAGTTTAGAAGTAGAGAGATTATTAAATGTACAAGAGTATTATTTCCCATCTTCTGAGCAGCTTAGAGTGATAATCAAAGATGCAAAAAGTAAGACAATTTTGAATACTTCAGAAAGTAAAAGTTTTTTTAGT
Organism: Kapaibacterium sp. (SeqCode); assembly: GCA_041675005.1. Classification (GTDB taxonomy): domain Bacteria; phylum Bacteroidota; class Ignavibacteria; order Kapaibacteriales; family UBA2268; genus PGYR01. The sequence continues at coordinate 131,449 of JBAYUQ010000003.1, read as the reverse complement.
GCTATTTCACCAGTAGAGCCATTGTTTGTAGGTGGGAAGAAAGTATATGCTTATTCGCATAATGGAGTAAATCTATTCGAAAAACTTAACGAAATCGAAGTGTATTTAATTCTGCCAATTAAGCCAAATGAGATCTATTTCAATAAAAGAATAAAGCTAAAAGAATGAGTACTGATAATAAATATATGAAACTCGCACTAGAGCAAGCAGAATTAGGCAGAGGTAATGTATCGCCTAATCCGCTTGTTGGTTGTGTAATTGTGAAAGAAGATAATGTAATAGCTACTGGCTACCACAAGGAATTTGGTGGGCCACACGCTGAAGTTGACGCTGTTAGTAAGGTAGAAGGTGATTTGAGGGGATGCACTGTATATGTTACATTGGAGCCATGTACTCATCACGGTAAAACACCTCCGTGTGCTGATTTACTAATAGAGAAAAAGCCCGATAGAGTTGTAATAGCAATGGAAGACCCCAACCCAATAGTCAAAGGTAATGGAGTTTCAGCACTGAAGGGTAACGGAATAGAAACATCTGTAGGAATACTAGAAAACGAAGCCAAGGTGCTCAACAGAGTTTTTATTACTAATATGCTTGAGAAAAGACCATTCGTTACTGCTAAATTTGCGATGACTTTGGATGGATATATGGCTCAAAGAGATCACGAAAGTAAGTGGATTTCGTGCGAAGCTAGCAGAATAGACGTACATAAATTCCGATCAGATATAGACGCTATAATGGTTGGTAGCGGTACTGTTCGCCAAGATAATCCAATGCTCGATGTTCGTTTAGCAGAAGGACGCAACCCGAAGAGAGTAGTACTAGCGAGTCATCTGCAATTGCCTCTTAGCTCTCATCTCCTCAAAGATGAAAATGCAAAGGAAAACACAATTATATATTGTACAAATGAAGCTCAGAATATAAAACTAGTCGATCAGATGCGAAGCGAAGGACTTAACGTAAAATCAATTTCCAAGAATACTAAGGGTAAAGTTGATGTGAGCGTAGCATTGCGAGACCTACTCAAAGAATACCATATAGGGCATATAATGCTAGAAGGCGGAGCTAAGCTCTTCTCGGAGTTCTACGAGCTTGACTTTATAGATGAAATAATAACTTACCAAAGCCCGAAAATACTTGGATCAGGTATATCACCTTTCGAATACATCAGACCTCTCCACCTATCCGACGATAGCCGATTTCGTCTATCCCAGACAGAAGTGATTGACTCTGATATAAAAGCAATATGGGTAAGAAAATAATCTAGATTAATTTAGTGTTTACTTTAACTTCATTGTGCAGAGTCCTATGAATAGGGCATTTGTCTGCTATTTCTAATAGTCGTTGCTTTTGCTCACTATCCAAATCGGCTATAATTTCTATCTCTTTATCTATCTTATCTATATACCCACTAGTAGTATCACAATCTTGACAATCTTTGACGTGTTGTTTCTCGTGACTCAAATGAACAATAATCTCATCTATTGCCCATCCCTTTCTATCTGCATACATACGCATAGTCATAGCTGTGCAAGCTCCTAGAGAAGCCATCAACAAATCATAGGGATTAGGTCCAAAATCATCACCACCAACGCTTAATGGTTCATCAGTAGTAATAGAATGGTTCCCTGATTGGATATCAGTTGTAAAACCTGTACTTCCTATTCTTGCTAGGACTGTCTTTTTGGGTCTTAGCTTCTTTGCCTCTGTTGTATCTACATATCGGCTAACCCATCCCGCTATCACTTGACCCGCATACTTCGAATCACGACTATTCATTAACAAGTGGTCAGCTCCATCCAGAGTTACGAAACTCTTAGGGTGCTTGGCATTTGTGTATATTTCCGCCGCATTACTAATACCTACTGTAGTGTCTTGAGGTGAGTGCATTATTAATATGGCTTTGTTCAGATTAGCAAGAGTTGCTTTCATATTCTTTGAAGAAATATCATCAAGAAATTGTTTTTTTACTTCAAATGGTCTTCCGGCTAATAGTATTTTAGCTGATCCTTGAGTCTCTATCTGAGTTATATCTTCTTCAAAAAGATGTTTGACATGATCGGGAGAAGACGGAGCACCAATAGTAGCCACGGCCTTTATAGAATCAATTATTGTAGCTGCAAATATCGAGGCAGCTCCACCTAACGAATGCCCAACTATCAGTGTCGGCTCCCCATAGTTAGTTGCTAGATAATCAGCGGCACAGACCAAATCGTCAATATTCGATGAGAAATTGGTTTCAGAGAAATCTCCTTCACTTTCACCCAGCCCAGTAAAATCAAACCTTAGAACTGCAAATCCACTATTTGTGAGTTCTCGTGTTATATTAGTTACTGCTGTCAAATTCTTATTGCAAGTGAAGCAATGAGCAAAAATCGCATAACTTACTGGTTTTCTATCAATAGGTAGTTCGAGACGAGCAGATAGCTCTAGTCCATCAGAATTTTTGAATAATAATCTTTCAGATTTCATGATTTTCTCTTATGTTGTCAATTGTAAATATAACTTGTACTATAATTCTATATAATGCAATTTTAAAATGTAATCTATGTGCTAAAAAAAGCATATTTTTTTAGGTCAGAAACCATGAAAAAAACACTAATCACACTTATAGCAACTTTGATACTCATCTCTTGTTCGGAGCAAACGCCCTATCAAGATGGAGTGAAATATATATACAAAGTAAAATACTCGAATTCTGAATTCGAAGATTTAATGACTGTCGAAAAAACAGTTGTATCTGGATTCGTCTCTAAAATTCTATTGGAAACAGAAGTTAGGCAAGACAAGGGAAGCAGTACCGGTAACAGCATAGAATCGAATGTATCTAATAGTACTCAGAAAATACAGCTCCCCCACCCTTTGGGAGAGTATCTTAATCTTACTAATTTGCTACCTCCTCCAACTATCGAATTCCCAGTAGCTATTGGTGATTCAATTCATACAGAGCATACTGTCAAATTCAAACATAGCCCATATAATGGCTATGTGATAGAAGGTTATATAAAAGTAATGGGAAGAGAAATGGTTAACAATCACGTAGCCAAAGACTCATGCTGGGTTTTGAAAGCTCAAAAATATAATACTACCGATACTTCAGCGACTTTTTATTACAATGATAAATACGGCTTCGTAGAGCTAGACTACAAGTTAGGCACTGACAATATCACTATCACCTTGGATTCACTAGAATTAGATTAATTGCTCGCTTACCTAACCCCTTATCCCTAGGTACTTATACGTAGTAAATATATTCCACAGTGTGAAGTTATTTTGCTTCACACTCGATTTATTTATTTTTAATGCTAATCTTCGCAATACTCTTTAACTTCATAATCCTCAATCAATAAGCTCATAATTCGGATTGTCAATGATGTTTTGGCACTATATTTCTAATGTAACTAATAAGATGTTCATCAGTATTATATAACAATAGAAATACAAATTAACAATGGAGTATAAAATGAAGAAAATCACAATAATGGCCCTTATAGCTTTGATGGGATTAATGTCATCTTACAAAGTATCGGAAGCACAATTCTTTGGAGTAGTTCTATCACTAACAGGATATGTAGTAGATAGCGATACAAAAGAGCCAGTTGCGATGCGTGTAGAAGCGTTCGACTCAAAAGGCAATCGTATTTATTACGGTCGCACTAAATCAGAAAATGATGGTTATTATTTCATAACTGGTCTAAAACCCGGTGCTAAGTACACTGTAAAACTTAGCGACAATGAAAGGTATGCAGATAAAGAGGAAAAAATATTGATGCCAGAGGTGAAGAAATATGAAGAAATCAAAAAAGACTTCCTAATAGAAGATAAGCTAGAAACTGCACACCCTGGTAAATAGATAATCGCATAAGCGTAAAAGATGAAGAGTAGCAAACAAGCTACTCTTTTTTTTTATTTAGAGTAAGGTTTAGGGAGGTATTGCCTAACCGTTACAATTGTGAAGGCCGAAGGTAAGGGCACTTTTTCGCCAGAATCAGTTCACACCGGATCTCACTATGCTTCCTTTCTTGCTATGTCTATTGCGGCTTTTATCCCATCGGCACCACTAGATACAATACCACCAGAGAATCCAGAGCCCTCTCCCACGAAATACAAGTTACTGAATCCATCACAAAGCCCATCTCTAGAGCGGTCAGCTTGGATTGGTGACGATGTACGCGATTCGAGTCCCATCAGGATTCCTTGGTCAAAGCCCATCATCTGTTTGTTGAATTTACGTAGAGCCTCTTTTTGAGAGTTTATAATATTAGCTGGTAATAAATCAGCCATATCTGCACTTTTCAGGTCGAATGGATAGCTTGATTCTGGGAATACAGATGTCGTTTTTCCATTGATAAAATCGGCAACTTTAACGGCTGGTGCGTCATATCCATCAACGTAATCATAGAACTTACGTTCCAAATTCATAACCCAATCTAATGCTTCTAGAGGTTGAACTTCACGTTGGAGTTGTTTTTTTAGGTCTAACCCAGCTACGATAGCGGAGTTGGCAAAAGGATAGTTACGCTTGTAATTGCTCATACCATTGACTAGGTTCACTCCATGCGTAGGTGGCGCAGACACTACATTACCCCCAGGACACATACAGAACGTATATACGGGGTTAGAAGCATCGTTGAACGTAAGGGCGTAATCGGCTGCTTTTACCCCAGGAAGCTCTTTAGTCCTCCATTGTGCATTATTTATGATGTCTTGAGTATGTTCCACCCTGTTGCCAATTGCAAATGGCTTAGTTTGGAATATCACACCAGCTTTGATTAGCATCTCATATACCGGATAGCTAGAATGCCCAGTTGCTATTACGAAATAATCTGCTTCCATTTGCCCTTTGTTTGTCTCGATTGATGTGACGATACCATTGTTCAGATTTATATTGGTCATTTCAGTATCAAAGAGCATTTCACCACCAAGGTCGATAAACTTCATACGCAAGTTTTTAGCAGTTCTAACTAGCAAGTTAGAGCCAATATGTGGTTTGGAAAGGTAGCGAATTTCTTCTGGTGCTCCCGCTTCTATATACTCATTGAATATATAATTTCGCTCAAGTTTTATTGTTTTTGTTCTGGATGTCAGCTTTCCGTCGGAGAATGTTCCAGCACCTCCTTCGCCGAAAGCATAATTAGATCTTTCGTTTAGTATGCGTTTTTTATGGAATAACTTCACATCTTTTATTCTTTGGAATACCTCGGGGCCTTGTTCGATTAACCTTACTCTGAACCCAGCTTTTCTGAGTACATAGGCAGAATAGAAACCTGCAGGACCACTACCAACTACAATTGCCAGCTTATCAGTATTTACCCTTGGTATATCAAGCAAAGGGGCATCTATATCTTCACCACCTTTGATTGTTTTTGAAGACACAGAAACTTTTATGAGCCAATGAATATTGTTTTTTTGTCGTCCATCGAGTGATTTTTTATCGATAGAATATTCAAACTCCGTAGTTGAAATCATTTTTTCGATAGTATAACGAAGCGTATCTTCGGTATAATCAGTAGGCATTTTAATAGTAAAAGATTTGAATCCCATAGCCAAAACCCATTGTTATTGAGTAATTATAATAATTACAAATATATGGAATTGGAAGCTTAAAATAATTATTCCTGCTCTTAGTAACTAGAAAATAGATTGAGGGATTATTTTTTCAAAAATTCAACAGCTATTTATTATGGCAATGACTTTCAGTTGGTGGGATACAATTGGATCGATAATTTTCTTGAAAACTGTACAATAAAAGACTAAATTATCCGATGTCCAAATTTGATACTTCACTTCACAAAAAAAATAAAATGAAACACGATATAAGAGACAAAGAAGATATAAAACTAATGGTAGATACTTTCTACGGGAAAGTACAAGCAAGTCCGATACTAGGATTCATATTCGATGATATAGCAGGAGTTGATTGGGAAACTCACCTACCAAACATGTATAATTTTTGGGCTGGAATACTTTTTGGTGAAAACCAATTCAGAGGCAACCCAATGCTGAAACACATTATCCTTAGCAAAAAAACTCAGATGAGTGATATACAATTTGCTGAATGGCTTAGACTTTTCAGTGAAACATTAGATGAGCTATTCGAAGGTGATAAAGCTGAAGAAGCAATGACAAGAGCCCAAATGATAGCTAGGAACTTCCTTTATAGAATAAATGAAGCAGCTGAGTCAGAATCCACTGGGTTTTAGATTAATGCTACTCTACTTTTTCGTGCCTTGTAGTGTTATAATAACTGATCGAGAATAGAACCTGCCTTCGGGTAATTTGTTGTCATATATTTCATTCTTAATTTTACCACGACCGATTGCTTTCTCATCACTCACTTCTAGTGCTTTAGCGACTGCTATTGCTCTATCATAAGATAGTTTTACGTTATATTCTTCATCACCTATCATATCCGAATATCCTTCTATGGATACTATTTGCGATTTATCCGTGATTCTCTCCTTAACTAGATTAAGAGTTACCTCCGCTACTGGTGGCAATTGAGTTATATTATACCCGAATAGGATTAGATTATATTTTTCTGTTTTTGCATCATTGACGAATTTCTGAACGAAACTCATTTCAGATGAATTTTTCTCATTTGTGAGTATCTCTCCAGCAAAGCTTTCTTCTGTACCTATACTATCTCGGACATTCAATTTGAAACTAAGGGGGTTATCCTCTGTTGGTAGTTTACCCAAATCTTCAATTGGATTCCACTCTAGCGATTCTGGAGGATTTCCTAAACCAGAAAATGACTTTTTCACACCTTCATTGTTAAATATCTCAATTTCCCAATTAGTGAGTGGTAGTTTAGAATCTACTTTTGGTAGCATAGTGACTTCTAGATTCTTATCTGTTGAGCTAGTTGTATCTGACATTAATTGCGGTTTAAATATAGTCCAATCTTGTGGAACTATTTCAACTCTTCTGTTCTCTGCACGTCCATATTCATTGTCCGTTTTTGATGGAGTTTCTGGTAGATTTCTTGCTGATATAGTGAACCTATCTGGATTCAGTTTCCAAGTATTTACGAAGTAATCCCTTACTGTTTCCGCTCTTTTCTGTGATAATTCCTTATTGCCCTGCTCTATATCAAAATCAGAATTACAACCAACCAAGTCAATTTTCACTTCAGGGAATTTCTGGAATCGCTGCCCTAATATATTCAATATATTATGATAGCCAGATAGTGAATTATCAAAATTCAATTTATCTGTCTTGAATACTTCAGCTTCTTTATTAGAAATTAAATCATATCTTGGGGGTATAGTTGTGTTGTTCTCTTCAAAGAATACGTAGCCCAAAATAGCTTCAAATTTTAAATCTTTGTCATATTTCACAAATATAGTATCGCTAGAATACTCTTCGTTCAGTTTCACTTGGAAATTGGCAGCAATTGCAGATGTAGCTATCGGTACGATTATCTCTGGCTCTATTGGTACAACTGGTTCTGGCTCTTTAACAATTGGCTTGTCTTTGATAGAGTATTTAAGTTGTACACCCAAATTTATAGTACTTATAGTCCAATCCAAATCTGAAACTACATTGCCAAACCTATGAGTATAGCTGATAGTAGGGGATAAAAACATATCATTGTTGTTGTCCAAAGGTAAATCATAGCTAGCTCCCAATGAGATTAGTGGAAGTATGCTTGATAAATTGTCCAATGGACCACTTACTTTATTTCTTGTTGCTTTACCATTTTCGAAAGTAACGTCAGTCGGTTTTTCTAATATTTCTTCTTGAGTTATATCTCCAGATAGTAGATAGTTGAAACCAACTCCCACAAATCCTTTTAGGTTTTCAATTATATTAGTAGATATAGTCGGTTCGAAGACTATAGAAGGAAGAGTAACATCCAAATCGTGCCGTATTAGGCCATTGCTCTGAGTGCCTTGATTGTTATCTATTATTTTGCTTTCTGTTTGTGATATAAGTGCAGATAAATCACTATACCCAATTTTCACACCTACTTGCATATCGGGGTTGATATTATAATTAGCCAAAAGACCCAGACTAATACCGAATCCATCACCTGTTTCATAGTTCGGACAACAACTAGGATATTGAGGTAGAAACTTAAATCCAGTAGAGTGGTTATTCATCCCCACACCACCGTAGATTCCAATATCACCAATCTGGTCAAATTTGCTCTGCGAAGACAATGCAAATGGCAATAGTAAAGTCAAGAGTACTAATATAATTTTATTCATACTATTTTTGTATGGCTATTTTCTTAGTAAATATTTCATTTGGTGTAGTTAGCACAATATAGTAAACTCCAGAAGGTATATCTGTTACACTTTTAGTTGTACTATATAGACCTGATTCATTTGATAAATCACTATATTTTGCTACTACTTCGCCTTTTGTATCAACTATTTCCATCTTATTAGTACCAGACTCACGCAGTTGGTAATCTATATTAATAATTGTCATTGCTGGATTAGGGAATGTCTTGGTTATCCCTGCCTCTACGGAACGGAAGATAAGTCTGTACACACCATCAATCTCGCATACACCTTTTAGTTGGAAAAATCCGTCATTCGTCACTGTTACTATATTCTCAGTCCATTGGAAATCTTCTATTATCAAATCAGTAGAAAGCACTGCACCAAGTTTAGTTTTGAATCTCATATTATACAGCACACCAATGGAGTCAGAAAATTCACCAGATATTTTGATGCTACAATCTTCATTTTGACCGCACTCTGGCATACCATCTATCGGGTATAATATAGTTGAGTTGAATCGGATAGTTGCTGTCCATTTGTGGCTAGCTCCGGCAAATTGTCTAGAGTTAACTAGCATAAGTGGTACATCTATATCCATTCCTGTTTCTGATTCAACTTTTGGGAGAGTTACCACTGCAGTTGCTACAGTGTCGTTTATTCCTTTGTTTATAGAATACCAGAAACCGAGACTTTTTGTATTATTACCGTCGCTAGATATACCAATAAAACTCTGTCCAATAGTGGACCTAAGTATATGGTTACCGTCTGTGGTTTTATTACCACCTGAGCTAAGTACTCCCTTCTCCAATCTTGTTTGTGCAAACAGACTAGAAAAGCTAAAAAGTAATATAAGTATAAATATTTTTTTCATAATCTTAATCCATGTGGTACCAACTAGAACCATATCTAATGAAGCTCGCAGCTGTTTTTGCAGCCAACTCATAGTTAGATGCACCTGCAACAGTGATTGTTCCACCTGAGTTATTGATGACCACTACAATTGTACCATTTTCATTGTTTGGTAGTCCAATAGACCCACCTGGATCTGAGTTATATACAAAAACTGATTTACCTCTTGTAGTACTTGTCGAGTTAGAAGATTCTATAGCACCCATAACTAGTACACCATAATCAGAAGAACTACCAATTTTTATGCCATTGTCACTATCAGTATTTGATGCAATATACAACTTTGTATTTGAAGAAGCCGTTTTTCCGATTCCAACGTTACCGTCAAAAGTTTTATTACCTGCAAAAGTTTGGGCTGAAGTAGTTACTGCACCAGATTGAGAAGCACTAGCATCACGAACAGTAAATGGACTTGCCGTTGTCCCTGCACCAGTTATAGGAGCGGATACTGTAACAGAGCTAGCACTATTAAACGAGGCCCAATCTTCTTTACTCAAATATCCATCAGCGGTTGCTGTTGCTTTAGGTAAAGTAAGAGTCATATTTGCTGCACCTACTAATCTATCTGCACCATTAATTACAGTTATAGGTCCATTAGTATTTATACTACCTGTTGATATATCAATAGGGTTAGTTGCTGAGCCATTTCCTTTCAAAGGAGGATCTACATATACACTGTCTAATTTTTTCTTGAATGATAGATAGTCAACCGAGCTAATATATCCATCTTGTGACCCACTTGCTTGTCTTACATCTATCGGATTGCTAACAGAACCATCGCCAAAGACAGGGTCGCTAGTAGCTATAGCACCAATGGTTGCATTATAAAAAGTATTCCAATCATCTTTGCTCAAATATCCATCGCTTGTAGATGTAGCTTTGTTTATAGCTAGAGGTGTAGCGCTCGTACCATCACCAGTAAGCGGTGCTGTTTTAGCAACAGTAGATAGTTTGTTGTTGAATGTATTCCAATTTGTTTGGGATAAATACCCACTTGAAGATGTACTAGCTTGAGCTATTGTGATATTGACATTAGCTGCACTTACAACACTATTATTACCATTTGATACACTTATTATGCCGTCACCACTTAAGCTAGAAGTTCTAACTGAAAGAGGGGTTCCAGAAGTTCCATTACCATTAAGTGTAGCATCAGAAACTACGTTTGATAATTTATTGCTGAATGTATTGAAATCTGTACTATGCAAATATCCACTAATACTAGCGGTTGATCTTTCCATTTTAACTGGGTCAGTAGTAGAACCATCGCCAGTAATAGGTGCGGTAGTTGCTACCGAAGAGCTATTATTGTTGAATCTCGCCCAATCAGTCGCTGATAGATAACCATCAACCGTACTGCTTGCTTTTGTGATTCCTAGTGGAGTACTACTAGTTCCATCACCAGTTAAAGGTCCAGTTTTTGAAACTGTAGTTAACTTACTATTGAATAATGACCAATCTGAAGAACTTAAGTAACCATTAGTAAAGCTATTTGATTTCTTTACAGATAATGGCTGTGAGCTAGTCCCATTACCTGTTAATGGATCAGAGATACTCACGAGGGTCAATTTGTTGTTGAATGTTATCCAATCAGAAGCGGATAAATATCCTGCTACAGAACCAGATGCTTGTTCTAATTTCAATGGATTAGAAGCTGTTCCACTCCCTGATATAGGAGAATCAGCAGTAACATTATTCAATTTATTATTAAAAGTATTCCAATCTGAACTAGATACGTACCCATTTGTAGAAGCGTCAGCTTTCGGTAATCTGACTCTGTCAGAGCTTGTTCCAGTTCCTAATAAAGGCGTTTGTACCCAAGTTGTTGAAGTATTATTGAATCTAGCCCAATCTTGACCTGTTATATACCCATCTCTTGAAGCATTTGCACTTTGCATCCACAAAGGATTACCCGAAGTACCGTCTCCAAGTATAGGAGCTGTTACAGATACATTTGATAATTTACTGTTGAAAGAAGACCAGTCAGATGAACCCAAATATCCATTCGTAGAGGCGCTCGCTTGACTCATTGTTAGTGGGCTACCCGAAGTTCCGTTCCCACTCATAGGAGCTGAGCTAGTTACATTTGATAGCTTATTGTTGAAATTAGTCCAATCAGAAGAAGCCAAATACCCATTAGTAGATGCGCTCGATTGATTCATTGTCAGGGGATTGCCTGAAGTTCCGTTCCCACTCATAGGAGCTGAGCTTGTTACATTTGTCAATTTACTGTTGAAATTAGTCCAGTCAGATGAACCCAAATATCCACTAGTGGAAGAATTTGCTTGAGCCAAAGTAATAGGTGAGCCATTTGTACCATCACCAGTTAATGGTGAGTTGACAGACGTAGTTGCAGAATTGTTGAATTTAGACCAATCATTAGAGCTTAAATATCCGTTAGTAGAAGCACTCGCTTGTGGAATGCTAATGCTCATATCAGAGCTTCCTAGCACTTTATTAGTTCCATTAGAAACTACCACTACACCACCACTAACTACATTTGCAGATTGTACACTTAGTGGACTTCCACTAGTACCATCACCGTTTAATGTTGCATCATTAGCTACGCTTGTTAATTTATTATTGAATGAATTCCAATCAGTAGAGCTAAGATACCCACTTGTTGATGTATTTGCTTGAGTTATTGTTAGTGGTGAACCGGTTGTTCCGTCTCCTGTTATAGGAGCAGTACTTGTAACATTTGTCAATTTGCTATTAAAAGAGTTCCAATCATTAGAGCTTAAATATCCACTATTTGAAGTATTTGCTTGAGTTATTGTCAGTGGTGAACCAGTTGTTCCGTCACCAGTAATTGGAGTTGAACTTGAAACATTTGTTAATTTATTATTGAATGAATTCCAATCAGTAGAGCTAAGATACCCACTTGTTGATGTATTTGCCTGTGCTAAGCTAATCGGTGTTCCTATAGTTCCATCACCTGTCAAAGGTGCGTTAACCTCAGTAGTAGCTGTACTATTGAATTTAGACCAATCTGCTGAGCTTAAATATCCATTTGTAGTTGCACTCGCTTGTGGAATACTTATACTCATATCCGAGCTACCCAATACTTTATTTGTTCCATTAGATACTACTACAACTCCACTACTAACTACGCTCGCAGATTGTAAACTTAGTGGGCTACCACTAGTACCATCCCCAGTAATAGGAGCAGTACTTGAAACATTTGTTAATTTACTATTGAATGAATTCCAATCTGAAGAAGTTAAATACCCATCCGTAGATGTATTCGCAGGTGCTAAAGTCAAAGGGTTACCAGTAGTACCATCGCCAGTAATAGGTGCGTTTGCAATGGTAGTAGCCGAATTATTGAACTTAGTCCAGTCAGCTGAAGTTAAATATCCATTTGAGCTTGAACTTGCTTGAGTCATATTAAGGGGAGAGCCAGTTGTTCCGTCTCCTGTTATAGGAGCAGTACTTGTAACATTTGTCAATTTGCTATTAAAAGAGTTCCAATCCGTTGAAGTTAAATATCCATTTGTAGAAGTATTAGCTGAAGCTAATGTCAATGGATTAGCAGTAGTACCGTCACCAGTTATAGGTGCATTCGCTACAGTTATAGTAGAAGCGTCAAACCTAACCCAATCTTCTGAGCTTAGATAACCATCATTTGCATTACCAGCTTGAGTAATTGATAAAGGATCTGCAGCAGTGCCATCACCAGTTAATGGAGCGTTCACAACCGTATTAGCAGACGCATCAAACCTAATCCAATCAGCAGAAGTTAGTACTCCTGTATTAGTAGCATCAGCATCTGGTATTGATAGTGGGTTAGCCGTAGTACCATCACCAGTTATAGGACTGTCTGCATTTACAGTGCCTAGTTTAGAATTAAAATTTTGCCAATCATTCATTGTTAAATAACCATCTTGAGATGAGCTAGCAGCGTTCATGCTCAATGGTTCTGTGCTTATACCTTTTCCAATTAATGGTGGATTAGCAGTTACTTGAGATAGCTTTGAATTGAATATATTAAAATCAGTTGCAGCCAAATATCCATCATCTGTAGTTGTAGATTTTTTGATAGACAGAGGGTTTGCAGTAGTTCCTTCTCCTGTCATTGGGCTATATGTGACAACTTTTGATAATTTAAGTCCGAATACTTTATAATCCTCAGTATCCAAATACCCCGGTATCTGGCTAGTAGCTTTGGGTATGTTGATTATTACATCACTATTACCTATTATAGTGCCATCACCATTCAATACTGTTACAACCCCATTTCCCTTTATATCACTCGTTGCTAATGATAGTGGGCTAGCAGTTGTGCCTTTTCCAGAAAGTGGAGTATTTACAGTTATATCACCAGCCGGATTTACTGTATTGAATTTTATGAAATCTTCTTTAGATAAATAACCATCTGTTGTAGTCGATGCTTTGCCTATTGTAATAGGGTTAGAACTAGTACCATCCCCTTTGATAGGAGTACTAGTTTGTATGTCAACACTACCTATATTATCTGACTCGGGAGCCCATTTTGCGCCATCCCATTTTAATACTTGACCCTTCGTAGCTCCTTTTCCTGCTAGTGTAGGGTTAGGATATTCACCTTCCAAATCACCGCCAGCTGTTCCGCTAGGTGTAAATGTAGTAGGTGCATTTTTTACTTTCGACCAATCAACATCTTTTATTAGATTATCTGTGATAGAGTTATCTTTTATATTAATATCGAAGTCTGTTCCATTTGCTTGAATATCTAAATGATCTTTACTCGAGATTAGTTTTACAGAAATATTAGATTCAGCACTTATTAATATTTTACCATTGCTATTGCTGATAGTAATGTTATTTCCAGCTTCTATATCTAAGTTCCCTTCCATACCGTTTAGGGATAAAACAGCACCAGTCGCGTTGTTTGTTAGTGATTGCGAGGTATTAGAGTTAAAAGAATAAGGAGCCGCTACTAATGGGATTCTTGGAGACATTTCGTTCTCGCCATCTAGCTGTATTCCCAGCCAATACTGTGTGTTGAACTCTATGTTAATAGGCGTTGCTTCTCCCAAAACTACGTCGAAGACACCACTCGTTGTAGTGATAGATCGTGACTCACTCCATACCCTGCTACCACCAATTGGGGCATCATAGAGGTAAAAACTAACATTGTAGTTACCGTCGAGGACTGGTTTTAGACTTTGATTAGTGAGTAACCCTTGGTATGAGATACTCTGAGGTATTTGCGAGTACGAAACTAAGCTCGTAGCAAATAGTAGTAGTATTGAAATAATTAAATTTTTTTTCATTTTTCACTCCACCGATGAGAGAATTATTAACTTATGATTGAATAATTAAACAAATCTAATTAATTAATTCATTAATGAAAAAATATTTATTTCATTTTGTCTTTCGACTCTATCGGAATTTCTTCGAACCTCCTCATAAACCGGTTTGATTAGCTGTTCTAACTTTGAAATAAAATTTACAATAAATTAATAAATGTATTACTATCGTAGTATAGGTCAGATTCTCACTCTAATTTAGTATAGAAGTTTTCATAATAATTATAGAATAAACACTTTTAGACTATATCAATCTATATGCCAAACCATAACTTAACGATTTTTTTCTCCATTTAATTACATCAAATGTAAGTAATTGCAATCCACATTCATAATTGTTAACGCTTATTTTTGTAAGTTTGAGAACCTCATAAAGTTTACTAATTAGCATTTACATAGATATGGCAACAAAAAACTATACAAAAGAAGACTTAACAATACATTGGGATGCCCCTACTTGCATACATTCTGAAAAATGCTATCATGGATTAACATCTGTATTTAATCCCTATGAGCGTCCTTGGATAAATGTAGAAGGAGCAACAAAAGAAGAAATAATGCACCAAATAGACCAATGCCCATCTGGTGCATTGAGTTATACTTATAAAACACAAAACAAAGGAAATAGTATGTCAGAATCTACAAAAGTAGAACCATTATTAAACGGACCACTAATGATTTATGGAGATATAACCGTAAAAACTGCAAGCGGAGAAGAAAAATTAGATAGAAAAGCTGTGGCTTTCTGTCGCTGTGGTCACTCAGCGAATAAGCCATATTGTGATGGACAGCACAAAGCTCATGACTTTAAAGGCTAGTTATTAGATTAAGGATATAAATTTCAAGCGAAGCTAACGAAGTTTCGCTTTTTTTGTATCCAATTCGTTAAATTTGGAATTATTATAACTTAACAATTTGTAAATATGCTTTCATCAAAAGAAATTCGAAACCAATTCATTGAGTTTTTCAAATCAAAAGACCACAGAGCTGTACCATCTGCTCCCGTTGTACCACACGGTGACCCTACATTGCTATTCACTAATGCAGGTATGAACCAATTCAAAGATGTATTTTTGGGTCAAGGGACTAGAGATTATACTCGTGCTGTAGATACTCAGAAATGTATCAGAGTAAGTGGAAAGCATAACGATCTCGAAGAAGTTGGAGTAGATACATATCACCACACATTTTTTGAGATGCTTGGTAATTGGAGTTTTGGTGATTATTACAAAGAAGAAGCTATTGAATGGGCTTGGGAGTTACTGACAGGAGTTTGGGGCTTACCAAAAGATAGACTCTTCGCTTCCGTTTTCCGTGAAGATGATGAAGCATTCCAAATCTGGACTAAATATTTACCTGAAGATAGAATCCTAAAATGCGATGAGAAAGACAATTTCTGGGAAATGGGTGAAACCGGCCCATGTGGACCATGCTCGGAATTACACTATGACGGCACTCCTGATAAATCGGGACGTGACCTTGTAAACGCAGATGACCCAAGAGTAATTGAAATATGGAATCTAGTATTCATACAGTATAATAGAAATGAAAAAGGCGAGTTAGAAAACTTAAAGAACACTCACGTTGATACTGGGATGGGACTAGAGCGTATAGTTAGAGTCTTGCAAGGAAAAGACTCGAATTACGATACAGATATATTTATGCCATTGATTGATAAAATCTCAGCACTTGCAAATATAAAATATGAGCACAGCGAAGCAGGGAAAACCGATATAGCGATGCGTGTAATTGCTGATCACATCCGTACTCTTGCCTTTTCTATTGCTGACGGAGCTATTCCCGGTAATGAGGGTAGGGGATATGTACTTAGAAGAATTCTGCGTAGAGCGGCTAGATTCTCTCGTGAATTAGGGTTCAGAAAGCCAGTACTATTTGAGTTAGTACCTGTTTTAGTCCAAAATATGGGTGAATTTTTCCCAGAAATAAAAGAAAATAAAGATTTAATAACTAAGATTGTAAAAGCTGAAGAAGAGAGCTTCTTACAGACTTTGGATCAAGGTCTAATAAAGTTTGAAGAGTTAGCGGCTAATAGTGACAAAGTAATTAGCGGTGATGATGCATTTCTACTTTACGATTCATTCGGGTTCCCACTAGATTTGACTGAGCTAATCGCTCGTGACAAAGGGATGACAGTTGATACGAATGGTTTCGAGAAAAATATGGCAGAGCAAAAAAGTCGCTCACGAAGTAGCAGAAAGAACGTAAACCAACAAGCAGAAAGTGATAGCTACGACTTCGTTTCTGAGTTCGTTGGCTATTCGGCTATGGAATCTGAAGGTACAGTTCTTCACACCGAAGGGAATCTAATCATACTTGACAAAACTCCTTTCTATGTAGAAAGTGGTGGACAGATATCTGATACTGGTACCATTAGCGTAGATGGCAAAATTTACAAAGTAACTGGGGTTAAAAAATCAGGTATAGCTATCCTTCATTTCGTAGAAGGTGAGACTAGTGCAAACCTAGTTGGTAAAAGAGCAACAGCTATAATTGATAAGCAAAGAAGACAAAGCATAATGCGTAATCATAGTGCTACTCACCTAATACATGAAGCATTGAAAAGAGTTTTGGGTTCACATATCCAACAGCAAGGTTCTCTAGTTTCGCCTGATTACCTCCGATTTGATTACAATCACTTCGAGAAAATGACACCCGAACAGATGGCAGAGATAGAAGAGCTAGTGAACGAAAAGATACTAGAAGCTCATAAAGTAGAAACATTAGTGATGTCGCTAGAAGAAGCACAGAACAAAGAAGGTCTGAAAATGTACTTCGGCGATAAGTACGGCGAGACTGTACGTGCAGTGATTATGGATGATAACTATTCGCAAGAGCTATGCGGTGGTACTCACGTTAGCAACACTTCAGAGATTGGATTTGTGAAAATCACTTCAGAATCGTCAATTGCATCGGGTATTAGAAGAATAGAAGCAATATCTGGGGCCGCAATCCCTAATCATATCAGAAAATTGGAAAGCGATATAGCTAACGAAAAAGAAAAAGAAGCAAACCTGCAAGACCATATAAAACGATTGGAAAAGGAAATATCGGACCTAAAAACGAAAGAGCTTTCAAGTGGATTATCTGATGTTTCTTCGGAAGCTAAAGACGTAAATGGTATTAGCGTAGTGGCAAAGAGAATAGATGCTGAGAATATGGATCAGCTGCGAGATTTAGGTGACGAGCTAAGAAAAGGATTCAAAGAAAATGGAATTGGTTTGCTAGGAACTGTGGTAGATGATAAAGTTCAGCTTGTTTGTGTAGTTTCAGATGATATCAAGAATACTTACCCTGCGGGTAAGATAGTCGGCGAGGCAGCAAAATTCCTTGGTGGTGGCGGTGGTGGTAAACCACATCTAGCTACTGCTGGTGGTAAAGATGTTTCTAAGTTTGATGAACTATTAGCAACTGAGTTCGTAAAGATAGTCGCTAGTTTTAATAAATAAAGAATAAATGATTGAGTAAAGTATGAAAAAAATAATTTTAATAGCATTGCTATTTACGACAGTGACTTTATTTGCCAAAGACACAAGCCCTTATTACTCGAAACCTTCACATCAGATATTTGAAAATTATCTTGGTGATTGGGACGTGATATATGCGACTAGAGCATCCAATGGCATACCTTCAGGTGGAAGAGGTGAAGCTAAATCAGTATTAGAATTTGGTAAAACTGTATTGAAGATAGAAAGTAAATTGGATTTTTTACTGGGAGAAATAAATCTATACTTTATAGTTGGGTATGATAAGAATAATTCAAAATACTATTTTCTTACTTATGACAATTCGGGTGAAACGCCATCTTTGTATTGGGGAGAATATTTGGCTGAGAGCAAATTATTCGAATTTAAGAATTATGACAAATTCCCTAGTGAAGGTGATGTACGGTTAGAGATAAAATTTGAAAGGGATGACAAATTTATAGTTAAATCATACACTATGATTGAAGGAGTAGAAAAAGTCGCAATAGATATGGCTTTTATCAAGAGATAAAAAAAATCGACTAAAAATGAAAAGGGCTGATATAAATATCAGCCCTAAAGTCGTTATCATTTTCTAGAAAAACCGCAGATTAATATCTATCGTCTCTATCAAATCTTCTGTTGTTACTTTTTGGTCTTTCTTCTCTCGGATTCGCTTTCTTAACAACAATTGTTCTTTCTTCGAATTCACTTTGATCAGTTTCGTCGATAGCACGTTGTGCTTCGTCGTCGTTCGCCATTTCTACGAAGCCATATCCTTTAGATTTGCCCGTAACTCTGTCCATAATAACATTGGCAGAAGTAACTTCACCAAACTCTTCGAATAAATCACGAAGACTGTCGCTTGTAGTTGAAAAATTCAACTTTGCAATAAATATATTCATACAATAAACTTTAAATAAATTATAAAAAAAATGACTGAAAAAACACTCTACTTTTAGAGTATTTAGATTAACCCAGTCAAGAATATTGTAACTTATAACTAATATTTGAATTATCAAAGAAAAAATGAAAATAATTACAAATATTTATCACTTTTTTTTCAATTTTCCGAATATTAACT
Source organism: Kapaibacterium sp. (SeqCode) (assembly GCA_041675005.1). Classification (GTDB taxonomy): domain Bacteria; phylum Bacteroidota; class Ignavibacteria; order Kapaibacteriales; family UBA2268; genus PGYR01. Next base: position 112,443 of record JBAYUQ010000003.1, on the reverse strand, counting down.
TGCCTAACTCGGAGGTCAATACCCCAAACATAAGGATTGTAGCACCTATTAGCTCAAGTGTAGACAATATTTCACTTAAGAAAATAGCCGCAAAAATAGATGCAAATATAGGTTCTAAACTAAAAATTAATGCCGCTTTTACTGGAGTAGTATATCTTTGGTATGTTGTATGTATAATTGTTAGGACGAAACTTGCCAATATTGCATTGAATGCTAATGACATTAATAAATCATTAGTAAAGCTTAGTTCGAGGATTGGTAGTTCCACTATTAAAAAACCTATAATAGGTATAGGCAATGCGAATAGGAACTGAATCGCCACCAATTGCATTGTTTGCCGGTTCGAGTTATAGCCCTTTGTGTAAGAGTCCATTAGAGTTATGTACGTAGCCCAAAAAGCAGTAGAAATAAGAGTTAGTATGTCTCCGGTATTCAGATTATCCAAATCTGGATTGGTGAATACATATAGACCTATGAACGCTATTATAACTCCAATTTTCGGCCAAAACATTAGTTTGTCTTTGGATATTAACTTGAATGCGAAGGGAGTTAGTACAACTGTCAAACCCGTTATAAAAGCAGAGTTCGTGACATCGGTCATTCCCAGCCCTACTGTTTGCAATACGAATCCTCCACCGAAAAGCATTCCCAGTATTGCTCCTGTTTTCCATGTTTCCTTATCTATGTTATTCATATATTTATGAAAAAAGATAAGAACGAGTGTTAGAGCTATAGTAAATCTAAGAGTAACGTATAAGAAAGGAGGACAGCTTTCCAATCCAAGTTTTGTAAATAGAAATGTGGCTCCCCAAATTAATGTCATCAAAAGCAACATTAACTCGGCTTTCCAGTGAGTTACTTTATTACTCATCTATCGTTTCTCAGTGGTATCGGCTGGTGCAATTGGGGGCTTTTTACCTTCCAGTTCTTCCAGTTTTTTACGAATAACTTCAATATCTGTACTCGATTTTACTCCATTTACGGAATCTAACCTAGCTCTTTCAGTAGCTTCTTTTATTTTTTTCTCGTTCTTCTCTCTTCTTCGCTTATTGAAGTTGACAGATTCTATAAGAGTTACGTTCTCTGGTATTATTCCTCTTGCTCGGAGAGTATCCTCGGCGGCTAAGTATCTCTTTCTATTAGGAACCCATCCTTGAATTTCCTCAGGAATTTGCTTTATAGGTATGTATGCTTCCTCTACTTCCATTGGGTCACCAGATAACTTTACCCTACCTTCTTTATTATTAGCTAGGTCAAACCAGGGACCATACTTTCTATCATAATCGAACATATCTTCAATTATCACAGGAGTACCAGAAAGCCATATTTGCTTTCTATTTGTATCTACCTGTACGCCCTTGCCCCAGTTGTAAAGCCACTTAGCATCTGACAGGAATTGCCTAACGCATGAGTGCGATACAGCACGTCCAGGCATATCAAACTGATGGAATGCATTCCCAGCATATCTATGGAAATTCCACGTATAAGGTAAAACCCAATTAGAGTCAAGCGATGATTTACGTAGTCGATCTCGCCATACTAAAGCGTATCTACCAGGATAGGTAGGAGTTCTTTCTTTTCCTGTATTTACTGCTGCAAATCGGACTAATACACCATTCTCATAAGCAGCATAGCATTGATATTTATTAGATACAATTATCAATTTTGGGACATGTTTAGCATCGCAATAGTAAGGTGGATAAATAGAGTAGGCACGCATATCAGGTACTATAGTGTCGGGAACCACTATGCTATCGCCTATTTTTAGAAATCTCATCTCTTTTCTATTGAGAGTAATGAATGCCTTATTTGCCCATAGATTTGAATCGCTATAAGCGTACTTTTCTTTTATTTCTAAATATTGGGCGTAATCTTCTATTTTCAGAGTTGTGTAATTGATTGTAGGAAAAGTATCCAACTCGATAAATCTCTTTTCGCATTGGTCTATTTCTTCAGCTTCTTTAGAAACGGTCAGGTCTTCCTCTTCCATATCTTTTGGAAGGTCAGATTCGCTACAGGCAGCAAAAAATAAAAATAATAATGCAAAAAGTGCTTTCTTCATAATAATATTTTTTAATCTTATTAGTATTTTGGATATTAAGATATTAATAATTTTGCAAAGTTAGAACATTTTTTAATAAAAGGTTGATTATGGAAAGAAATACAATATCAAAGTTCATAGAAACGAACTTTTTGCACTTTAATTCTGCTGCATTAGTAGATGCTGCCAAAGGTTACGAAAAACAATTGGAAATGGGTAACAAAATGATGATTACTCTCGCTGGTGCAATGAGTACAGCAGAGCTGGGTATCTCACTGGCAGAGATTATTCGTCAAGGAAAAGTAGATATTATCTCTTGCACGGGTGCGAACCTCGAGGAAGATATAATGAACTTAGTAGCTCATAATAGCTACGAAAGAGTACCCCATTATCGTGATTTGACGCCAAAAGATGAATGGGCCTTACTAGAAAGAGGGTTGAATAGAGTAACTGATACTTGTATTCCTGAAGAAGAAGCATTCCGTAAGCTACAAAAACATATATATAAGATATGGAAAACTGCTGAAGAAAATGGCGAGAGATATTTCCCACATGAGTTCATGTACAAAATGCTACTGTCGGGAGTGCTTGAGGGGGACTACGAGATAGACCCTAAGAACTCTTGGATGTTGGCAGCCGCTGAGAAAAACTTACCTATTATAGTTCCAGGTTGGGAAGACTCAACAATGGGTAATATATTCGCATCATATTGCATGAAAGGTGATTTAAAACCGAGTACAATGAAGAGTGGAATAGAATATATGACATTTTTAGCAGATTATTATATTAAAAATACAAAGGACAATGGTCTTGGATTCTTCCAAATAGGTGGAGGTATAGCAGGTGACTTCCCTATTTGCGTAGTACCAATGCTTTATCAAGATATGGAAATACAAACTATTCCATTCTGGAGCTATTTCTGTCAAATTTCTGACTCTACAACTAGCTTTGGCTCATACTCTGGAGCAGTTCCTAATGAGAAGATAACTTGGGGTAAATTAGATATAGATACACCAAAATTCATAATAGAATCAGATGCTACTATAGTCGCACCTCTAATTTTTGCTTGGCTATTAAATAAATAATTTGTTAACTTAAGTAATAGTATTACAACAGTTTGAAAAACATCTAAAATCAATCAACGGAGTTAGTAGGTGATGAAAAAAATAGTTTTGATTTTAATAGCCACAAGTCTTATGACTATGAGCAGCTATTCGCAAGAAGACGTACTCCGACCTAAGGGTCGAGTAGATGGCGACTCACCAACGAAATCGGGTAAACGCCCTTGGGCAGTGGGTCTAGAAGGTGGGTTGAGTTATAATATGTATGGAGCAGATTTGAATTGGATAGATGAATTTGGAAATTCAACAACAGCTAACTCAGTTTACAATATTTTTGAATCGTTAAGCGGTATATCTCCTCACTTAGGTGTTTTCGTTGATTACGATTTGAGTAATACCTTCGGACTCCATCTGAAATTGCTTTATAATTCTATTAGCTATAGCAATGATCAAGATGGAATAGTGGATTTCCAAGATGCTTTTTCTGGTTTATATATAGGAACCGGACTAGCTAATATGGATGTAACAGAAAAGTATAGTTTCTTCAACATAGAACCAAATCTAAGAATAAATGCAACAGAAGAGCTTTATTTCTTGATAGGCCCATCTATTCAATTAGGTATGGGGACTCAGACATCTGATGTCGTTTATACTGAGAATGTGGATTTTGCGACTTACAATACAGAAGTACCAGACTCAGATCAGAGCTCAAAAGCAGAATCTTTTAGTAGAGATTTTTCGGAAACGCGTGTAGCCCTTAATATTGGTGCTGGTTATAAATTCAAAGTCGGTAACAACCTATACTTAGCACCACAACTAATCTACAATTTGGGATTAACAACTTACGATGATGTTACTCTAGGTAATATAAACCAAAGAATAACTCAAGACCCAAAGGACTTGCTTATCACTAATCAATCGGTAAACCAAATCCGCTTTTCTGTCACTTTATGGTTTGAAAACCTATAATAAGGAGAAATTAATATGAAAAACTTAAGTATATATATAGCTTTAGTAGTAGCGTCATTCTCCTTAGCTTTCGGACAAAATGTAATAGTTAGTCCGATAGGAGTGAACACTGATGGCGATGATTTTTCGAGTGGTATTACTCTCCGAGCTAATGAGATGTATTTCACAGCTGATAAATCTGGTGAGCAAACTCTTTACCACGCTAAACTAAAAAACGGTAAATGGGAAATATCAGAAAAAGTAGATAGCGATGTAAACTCCGGTGACCAAAATGGTTCAGCTACTCTTACTCCCGATGGTCAATATATGATATTCGCTTCTTACAACCATGGTGTAGATGGTATAGGTAGAACTGACCTATATAGTGCAAGAAAAGTAAACGGCTCTTGGACTGATGTACAGAACTTGGGATTGGCAGTGAATAGTAAATACTGGGATTCGCAACCTTCACTAACGAGTGATGGGCGCACTTTGTACTTTGTAAGTGATAGACCTTCTACAGCAGAAGGAACAAATATCTTTTATTCGGAACGCACTAGAGAAGGATGGTCACAAGCAAAAGAATTGGCTTCAGTGAATACAGACTCTGATGAGATGAGCCCTTTCATAGCTGCCGATAATAAGACATTTACTTACTCAAGCAATAAATCTGGTGGTGAGGGTGGATTCGATATTTATTTTGCAAAAATAAATTCAGACAAAAATGCCTTCGGATTCAAAAATGCTGGTGCTGCTATCAATACTGAATATGATGAACATTTCTATGTAGTTGCAGCTAACTCAGAAACTGCTTTCTTTAGTACTAACAAGCCATCTGAGAAAGCAAATTTCAATATATATTCAGCTGTACCTAATCCGCATGTAGCAGAGGATGTAGTATTCGTACACGGTAATGTTAGAGATATAGATGATAGCTCACCGCTTGGCTCTGATATAACTATTACTGATTTGACTACTGGACAAGTAGTAGCTAACCTAAGAAGTGATGATATAACTGGTGAATATAGCTCGGTACTTACGGCTGGGAGAAATTACTCCATAACGGCTGAGAGCGAAGGGTATCTATTCTATTCGGAGAATTTCAATATATCTTCGGCTATTACTAATAAAGATATAACGAAAAATATAACGCTTAGCAAAATAGCTAAAGGTAAAACTCGTTTGCTTATATTCTTTGATTTTGATAAATCGACATTGCAAAATGAATCGAAACCAGAGCTAGCAAGATTAACAAAATTCTTGAATGATAACCCAGATGTCAAAATCGAGCTTCACGGTCATACAGACGATAGAGGAGCTGACGATTATAACAACAATCTATCATTGGAAAGAGCGAAAGCTGTTAGCACTTATCTTGGTAATAATGGTATCCAATCAGGTCGTATTGGGACTAAGGGCTTCGGTAAATCACAACCACTAATAGTGGACACATCTGACGAGGCTAGAGCTAAGAACAGAAGAGTAGAACTAGTTATTGTTTCTATATAAATTTAGGATTCGATTATTCACGTATATTTAGAATGGCTGTCTTTACAAAGAGACAGCCATTTTTTGTGTCATACCTAAAACTCTTTGTAACCCCTTCACTCAGAGGGTACGCAGTGTCCGAAGAGTCCAGGGGAAAGAATTCTGTTTGTATTATTCTGAACACGATTGCAGAATGCTGTGACATAATATTACATCACCCTAAAAACTGGGTATCTATTATGAGTTTTTTCGTAGTACTTCGAGTTCGTGTAGATATAGTAGAGCATAGCCCACGAGCTAGCAGCGAACTCTTTATCGTCCTTTTTCTTCTGTTCAAAATCGGCTTTTAGCTTAGGGTTTTCAGCTAGTATTTTCTCTGCTTTTGGTTCGAATACATAGTCGCTGAACCACTCTTTCTGCTGGAGCATAGAATCAAAAAAACCCCACGAAAAGAATGAATCTTCTGCTTCTGGCTCTAGTGATTCTATTAAGTATCGGATGCCGTCTTGGTCGGTCGGTATTAGCATATCGCCAGCTCGGACGGTTACTTCTTGAGTGTCTTTTATAACTTCAGTGTTGTAGTGGAAATAATGCCCCTCATAAGGCCTATCCGAAGTTTCGTATTTGCTAATATAATATAGTTCTACATGCATAGTAGTGTCTTTGGTAAGAGTTCTGTATTCTATTTGGCTTAGGTCTATTCGCTCTTTTACAGCCGTCCATGCCTGCTGCAGCACATAGTATTGCGGTACTTGTATCATCTTTTCTGGTTTGTAATCAGCGTAATATGGAATCGTGTTAGTGTCACGTATGGATTGATCAAAGTAGTGAATAGGCAATCCAGTTACTGAACTAGTTCTATATTTCTTTCTATAGCTTTCGAATTTTAGTTCGAGATTAGTTGTAGTGTCTAGCTTATAGTTAATACCATATTCTTTTACCTTGCGAATATTATTATTCGCGTTGTTATAAATGCTCAAAATTGCACTTGAGTTTAGCTGTGCATAGAAAACAACCGCATTTAAGAAAGCATAAGTCGCCTCCACACGTACTGGGTATGGTTTCAGCATGTGCGCTTCGGATACATAACCCATAGTATTGAATAGAGTAGTATAACCAGTAGAGTAGCGTGGGCTATCCATATATTCCATTAGCCCATCGGTTATAGTATCTCCGAAAGTATGATAGTAAGGCGAAATAGAATGACCTTCCTTTATCATATCTCTATAAAGGGAATTCGTCATACCTGAATTGAAAAATGTACGCATACTCTCTTCTACTCGTGAGCGAGCGGTATTGATAAGTGTCATCTCAGCTGGGTAATCCGCCCCATTAGTTGAGTGTGCATCTACGAATATCTGGGGTTTCCAATCGTGATAAATCTTGTAGAATGTCTTAGTATTCTCTGCATCAGCTTTTATGAAATCACGATTGAGATCGAGATTTTTCGAATTCCCCCGGAAGCCATATTCCTCTGGACCATCTTGGTTTGCACGGCTGCAACATCCACGATTGAGCATACCACCTACATTGTATGCAGGTATAATACAAGTGACAACTCTTGTGTTCGGTATTACACCCTCAGCTAGCAAATCTTCAGCTAACTTTGCCGATGCATCCACACCACACGGCTCTCCTGGATGGATAGCGTTGTTAATCAACACTGTCGCTAACCCTACCGCTTGTATACTATCAGCATCAAATATACCGCTATGCGACACTATGAATAGATAGATTGGTTCCCCACTATCAGATTTGCCGTAATCTATCAACCGAGCAGACTCATAAGTATCAGCTAGCTGTTGGTAGTGGGCTATGAGTTCAGTGTAAGTCGGGGTCTGATTTTTCTTGTAAAGTTCAGTCAATTCGGATGCAAATGAAATTGATAAAGCAAATGTAAAAGCAATGATAATAGAGGTAATTTTCATATCAGAAATAGTATTTTTCAAAAAAAATAATATACGGATAAAAAGCGGAAAATGTTAACGAACAATCTAATTCATTTTACCAATTTTATAATTCCCTTATTAATTGCTAGAACATATATTATATTTGTACTTATGCCTTATTCAAAAACCTAAAAATATAAATATGAAAACAATAAAAGTATTATTTGTGTTGTCGCTACTAGTTCTTGCCTTTTCTTGTACTGAGAAGAAAATAGAAGATACGCCAGAAACGTCTGATACAACCAGCGTAATGGACAATGTAAAAGCTACTTTCTCTGAAAAATATCCTAACGCTGTAGATGTAGAATGGAAGCAAGAAGCAGACGGTTGGGAAGTAGAGTTCAAACTCGATGGGATAGAGTACGAAGCTGAATATGATTTGGAAGGTGAATGGGTGAAAACTGAACATGAAATTTCTGAGTCCGAATTACCTGATATGATACAAAATACACTCGATGGCGAATACACTGCTTATGCTATTATGGGAGTTGAAAAATATGATTCGAAAGAAGGTCCGTACTATGAAATAAAACTTCGTAAAGGTGGAGATATAGAAGAAGCTAAGTTCTACCCCAATGGTAAAATAATGATGCCAGAAGAAAACGCAACAACTGGTGAAAAGCAGTCTGAAATGGACGGAGACTAATTAATAAATGATAAGCAAGTCTCATACGTTAAGAACAAAATTGATTTAATAACTTAAACCCAAGATTATAAATGCTAAACGAAAAATATCTAAAAAAAGGATTCAACACACGCTCACTACACGTAGGTAACTACCCTGACCCAGCTACTGGCGCGGTTGCTCCTCCTATATTCCAAACATCAACTTACGCACAATCATCACCGGGTGTACACCGTGGATACGAATATACTCGTACTCACAACCCTACTAGATCTCGATTGGAAGAGTGCTTAGCTGCATTGGAAAATGCAAAACATTGTGTAGTTACATCAAGTGGTATGTCTGCTGAGATGTTGGTACTTATGGCTATGCCTAAAGGTTCTACTATATTATGTGGTGACGATGTTTACGGTGGTACTTACCGACTATTCACTACAGTTTACAATGATGATTTCAACTTCGTATTCACAGATACTAGTAAAACAGAAGAAACTCTAAAGAAAATAGACGAACTAAAGCCATCACTTATATGGATAGAATCTCCAACTAATCCTTTGCTTAAATTAAGTGATATCAAAACTATCGCAGCTAAAGCGAAAGAAGTTGGCGCATTCACTGCCGTTGACAACACGTTTATGAGTCCATATTTCCAAAATCCATTAAACTTGGGTGCTGATATATCTTATCACTCTATGTCTAAATATATTAATGGTCATAGCGATGTAGTAGCTGGTGCTATTATGCTAAATGATGATGAGCTTGCTCAGAAAATTCATAAGCTACAAAACTCAATCGGCCCATCACAATCTCCATTTGATAGCTGGTTGGTACTACGTGGAGTTAAGACTTTGGGTATCAGAATGAAGCAACATGAGAAAAATGCTTTCGAGATAGCTCGCTTTTTAGAGCAACACCCGAAAGTAGAGAGAGTAGTTTACCCAGGTCTTGAATCTCATCCACATCATCAGATTGCTAAAGAGCAAATGTCTGGATATGGTGGGATGATTACATTCTTTATCAAAGGTGGATTGGACGGAGCTCGTACTTTCTTAGAAAATGTTGATTTATTTGTATTAGCAGAAAGTTTGGGTGGAGTAGAGAGCTTAATCGAAAGCCCTGCTATTATGACTCACGCTTCTATACCGAAAGTAGAAAGAGAGAAAATCGGATTGTCTGATAATCTGATTAGAGTTTCTGTCGGAATAGAAGAAGTTGAAGACCTAATCGAAGATATGAAACACGCCTTCGATAAAGTATAAACTTCAGACTAATATCATATAAAATCTGAAAGACGCGAGAAATCGTGTCTTTTTTTTTATATTAGTGTTAATTCGAAATGCGGATTCATTTATACTTCCATTCAAATAGTAGCGAGGACAGAATGTTTGATAAGATTAAAAAGATAGTTTTATTTGTAGTAATTATCTCATTTGCAATTAGTTGTAGTGATGATAAAGCGACTAACCCAGAAGGTGATACAACAATTACACCTGCATACAATGTCGAGTATAATGACAATACAATTATACTAAAAGATGAAAATGATGATCTAATCCTCAATTTAGATACTGCAACAAATACTTATACATTTGACGGGAGCCAATTTGGTAAAGACCCAGTGGCTGGTGAAGTTATACTAGTAGAAGGGAAGCTACTCCGCAAAGTAAAGTCTGTCTATAGAAATGGTGGTAATTTGGTTGTAGAAACCGAAGATGCAGCACTAACAGACGCAATAAAGAATGGTGAAATTGCTTGGGATGTAACTCCTGAATGGAATAATGCCACTTCGTTAAAGTTCGATGGTGTTACAGTCATGACACTACCAACAGAATTCACAGAGAAAATAGAACATACTATCAGCTATGGCGGCATAGACCATAAAATTGAAATAGAACCCAAATTGGTTGATGGTAAAGTCAGTTCTTGTGCGTTTACATTCGTGATGGCTAAGAAAATTGCAGGTGAAGCAACAGCAGCATTCACAGCCAAAGGTACTGTAACTCTACCCAGCCAATCAACATTGATAAAAATAAAAGAAGGAAAGTTGGAAGAGTTTAAGTCTTTCAACAAGGGTATAAAAGCTGATTTGGAACTAAGCTTATCCGCGGCAGGTAGCTCTTCGGGCGAACATAGCATTGAATTACCTGGAATAGCACTAAGTATTCCAATCAGGTTTATACCTACTCCAAGTGGACCAATACCATTACCAATACCAGTAACAATAGATATAGGAATCCAATTCGTAACTAAAATGACAGTTCCTGATGTTGCATCATCAGCTACAGCATCTGCAAAATGTTCACTTACAGCTGATGGTGATTTTGAGTATCACGGTACAAGTGTATCAACTAAAGGTAAATTCGGGAAAGATGAGATAACAGATGGAGAATTCGACGCTGCTGCAAATATAGGAATTCCTATTGATGTTCAGTTTGGTGTTGCTTTCCCACGAGTTGGGTTGAACATAGCAGGTCAAGAGCTAGCGTATATTCACACTGGTTTCACTACTGGTTCTAGCTTGGCTTGGGGTCCAATTTGCAAATCGGGCTATGTTAAAATGGTAGTCGAAGGCGGCTATGAGTTGAAAGTATTAGGTCAGACATTAGCAAAAAATAAGCAAGTCTTTGCTGAAAAGAAAAAAGAGGCAAAGGGTGACAACTGCAAGTAATTGCAACTTTCATTTCTAAATTATATATAAATGGATAAAACTCAAAGATAAGTTTTATCCATTTTTGCTTTAAGTAATAAAAGCATTCTTCAATCAGTTATTATTTCACTATTTTTGTACTATTCTATAAATCAAATCCATTGAATATGTTTTTTGTCCGATTGTTAGTACTGCTCTTATTGATTTCGACTATCACTGCTTACTCGCAGGTTAATACAGAGGCAATTAGGAACAGTAAGATAAACGAGGGATTCAAATCTAGGATTGATTTGCTCTTTGGATTGAATTCAGGAAATTCGGAATATATAAGTGGTGAGGCAAAATTGAGGTTGGATTATATTCAACCCAATTATCGTACTTTCATTGCTGGGGAGTTAGCTTACAAAGAAGGTAATAATGCTGTTATCAGTGATAAGGGCTTTCTTCATGGACGCTATATTTATAATTTGAATAGATTATTGGAACCCGAATTATTTATACAAAAAGAGTTCAATGAGTTCGTATTGCTTTCTGATAGGAACTTAGCTGGTGCCGGTATGAGGTTTACTCTTTCCAATACCGATTTCGTTGCTGATTCTTCTGCCGAAATTGATGTATATTTGGGTACTGGGATTATGTACGAAATGGAAGAAATTAATATAATTCCTACACAGATTACTGAAATAATACGTTCTACGAATTATCTAACATTGACTTGGAAACCAACAGAGAATTTCCTACTAAATTCGGTGACGTATTTCCAAGTAGATGTTACTAGATTAAATGACCACAGAATATTGAATGATACTAAATTGCAATTCAAGATTACAAAAGCAGTTAGTTTTGTATTCAATATGAACTATAGATTTGACAAAGAACCTCCTCCGGGAGTTAGAGAATATGATTTGGAATTAAAAAATGGTATCACAGTTGAAATCTAGAATAGTATTATTAATGATAATATCACTTAGTATTATAGCCATGTCTTGCAACAGCGAAGACCCAAATGCTAAGTACTTAGAAGATATGAAAACATACAGAAATGATGTAAAAGAGTTTTTCAGAAACTCTGAAGATTCGCCCGTAGTAGATATGACTGACAAAATCATTCCTTTCTTCTATGAGCCAAACCCAGAGTATAAGGTCGAGGCATATTTGGAAGAATTTGCTACCAAAGATACATTAGAAATGCTTACTACTCAGAGCGACGTACGTAAGATGGTTAGATACGGTGATTTGAAATTCAAAGTAAATGATGAAAAATATTCACTTACTGCCTATGTCAATATAGAACATCCAGATAGTTTTTTTATACCATTTCATGATGAAACAAATGGTAATGAAACTTATGAAGCTGGTAGATATTTAGATTTAGAAATAGTAAAAGATTCTAAATATATATTAGATTTCAACTTGGCATATAATCCATATTGCTATTACAATGCGAAGTACTCTTGCCCAATAGTGCCAGAGGACAATTATCTAAAAACAAAAATAGAAGCTGGAGAAAAATCATATAATGACTCACATTAGAATAATAGTAATAGCACTAGTATTAGTAACACTTAATGCGTGTGTGATAGTAAAGAAATTTGAGACGGAAACTAGAGAGCCATTAATAAAGCTAAGTCCGAAGCCGATACTTGCGATGCAAGATGATTTTATCCGTTCTTCCGAAGGTGATATGATAGCTGCCATTCCAGAGGGATGGTTCTTCGTTGATTTGGGAGGTAAAGCTTCTGTAGGGACTATAGCCATAGCTACAACCAAAGATTACAATCTAACAGCAGTTTTCAAGAAATTACCTACTTCAATTGAATTAGAGAAGAACTTCAAAGAAGATAAGGAATATGGAATAGCGAAGTACAGCTATACTATAAAAGCGAATAAAACTGGTGGCAATTGCCAACTAACTTCCAAGTATGGAATGATAGAGGCAGGCAACTTAAAATATGGTACTTATAGATATTCTAATACAGGTGGTGCACTAACTGCTCGTACTGCTGTGTTCAGAACAGACATTGATAATTATTACGAATTTACTTTAATACCTACTGATATAAAAGGGATGTCTTTCCCTACTGAAGTTGATCAAGAGAATATATTCAAATCAATAATCGCTACAATGAAGTACTAATGGAAATATCAAAAGACACCCAGAATGTAGTAGATACAGTTGAAAGCTTCACTAATAAGCAACTTCAAAAAAGGAATGACTTTTCAGTAATTATGGAACTGGCAGTTAGCAATTTGCTAATCGACGATTATAGTCAAGCCGTATTCAACGGGACTGCTTTTTTCAAGTTATCAAGAAAATTGAATAAAATAGATCCGAACGATGAATCTGCTAAGAACTTCAAAGTTGAATTTGAAAGTTACCTAGAGCAATTCAAAACAAATATACAAAACATCGCAGAGAAGTTGGAAAATGATAAACTAGTAGATAGATTTGAGACTACGTATTTCCAACTCACCCGTGGCTGCGTGCTGAATTTGATAGATTTAGCTCACGATTTTGCTATTTTCAAAGAAATGCAAACATCTAACAAAGAAGGAAAGGAATAATAATTCCCACTCTTTTACTTCTCTAACCTTTTATTTAAAAAATAGACAAACGATGAAAAACCTCCTCACGCCAATAAAAATTGGTAGTATTGAACTACGCAATAGAGTAATAATGGCACCTTTAACAAGAAGTCGTTCAAATAGAGAAGGTATTCCAAATGATTTGATGCGGGTTTATTACGAACAAAGAGCGAGTGCTGGGCTAATAGTCTCAGAAGCAACAAATATTTCACCTATGGGAGTAGGGTACATTTATACTCCAGGGATTTGGACCCAAGAACAAATAGAGGGATGGAAGCCAATTACACAAGCTGTCCACAGCAAAGGTGGAAGAATGTTTCTGCAACTCTGGCATACTGGTCGCTCATCTCATCCCGATTTTCATAAGGGTGAACCTACTGTTTCGGCTTCTGCTATAAACTCTGGTGGATTGGTTAACACATATGATGGTCTAAAGGACAAAGAAGCCCCAAGAGCTCTCAGATTATCCGAAATAGAAGATACTATAAATGATTACGCAAAGGCGGCTGAGAACGCTATAGAAGCTGGATTCGATGGAGTGGAAATTCACGGTGCGAATGGCTACCTGATTGATCAGTTTATATGTAGTGGCTCTAATGTAAGAGATGATATGTACGGCGGATCAATCGAGAATAGATGCCGATTTGGACTTGAAGTAGTTGCTACCGTATGCAAAGCGATTGGTAATGATAGAACGGCTATCCGACTTTCTCCTAGCGGTACTTTCAATGGGATGAGTGACGAAACGCCTGTTGAGACTTTCAGTTATATGGTCGATAAGCTAAATGACCATAATCTAGCTTATCTTCATATAATGGAGCCTTATGCACCACCCGGCAAAACTTATGTTCCAAAAGAATTGTATTTGAAAGATAGAGAGGTTACTCAGCACTTCCGAAAAGTATATAGAGGAAATCTGATGACGAATAGCGGGTTCACAATTGAAGAGGCAAATGACTATATCTCAAATCAAACTGCTGACATGGTTGCTTTTGGAAAATTGATGATTGCAAACCCAGATTTGGTAGAAAGAATACAAAAAAGTACTAACTTAAACGAGTGGGACGTAAAAACGTTTTATAGTGGCGGAGAAAAAGGCTATATTGACTATCCGTTTCTTAATCAATGAAACAATAATATTATTCACTAAACGTAATAGTTGTTATGACAACTAAATTGGATGAAAAAGAGTTTACCGATAATGAGAGTATCGGTTATCTAACTGGTGTTGCTTATAGGTCTATAAATAGAAGACTTGGTTATAATTTGAAAGCTTCGGGCAAGAAAATTACTTCAGAGCAATATGGAGTATTGAAACAATTATGGCTAGAAGAAGGGCAAACCCAATTAGAATTAGCTTGTAAAACTAGTAAAGATAAACCCGGTATAACTCGGCTTTTGAATAATTTGGAAAAGAAAGGATTTATAGAACGAAGAGTAAACGAAGACGACAAGCGTTGTAATAAGATTTACCTAACTAAAGAAGGTAAAAAAATACAACTAATTGCTTTACAAATAGGTGAGCAAACAGTCAACGAAACTACCTGTTGTATAGATAAATCCGAAATGCAAATCTGCAAGAAAGTATTAGCGCAGATATGCAGCAATCTATTATGTGAAGATGATATTATTTAATAATTTATTAGGAAAGTGGATATGGTAAAAGGAATTTTTAGGTTTGTGATTATTGCATTAGCATCGGCTACTATGCTGAATGCGGCTGATCTTAAATTAGATAAAAGTGCAACAAAATTAAAATGGCACGCTGAGAAAGTAACTGGTGAGCACGACGGATTCGTTGTGGTTAAATCGGGTTCGATTAGCCACGATAATGGTGTTATAACTGCGGGTGAGTTTTTTATTGATATGAACTCTATTACTTGCACAGATATAGAAGATGAAGGATACAATACGAAATTAGTAAATCACTTAAAATCTGAAGACTTCTTCTCAGCGGACAAGTTTCCTGATGCAAAGTTCAAGGTTACAAAAATAGAAAAGAAAGGCGACAAGCAACATATAACTGGCAATATGACGATAAAAGGTACAACTCAGAAAATCACTTTCCCTGCTGATGTATCATTGACTGGTGATGTGCTTACAGCTATTGCAACTATCAAATTAGATAGATCCAAATTCAATGTAAAATATAATTCTAAAAGCTTTTTCGACATAGAAGCACTTGGTGATAAAATGATTTATGACGAGTTTACAATGACTTTAAACTTAGTAGCTAAGAAATAATTTATTTCTCGAAACACTTACAAAGAAGACCAGCTATGAAAATAGTTGGTTTTTTTTTGTCAATCAAATTTATTAATTTTACTGTTATAATTATCAAACTTAATTGAAATGGATAGAAGAAATTTCATAGAAAAATCTTGTCTTACTTGCTTAGCAGTTGCAATAGGTGGAGTTACTCTCAACAGTTGTAGTAGCATGAAAACTGTGAATTCGTTTGCTAATGATGGGTACCTTATTCTAGATAAAACTGAGTTCGTTGATGCGAATACTCAGGAAGAATATAATAGTATAATCGTAACATCAAACTCTCTGAAGACTCCATTAATATTATTCAAAACAGGTGCTGATAGTTATGAAGCTATTTCTTTAGAATGTACCCACAAAGGGGTAAAACTTGATTTGGTCGAAGACAAGTTAGAGTGTTCAGCTCATGGTAGTATTTTTGAAAGAAATGGTAAAGTAATTAAAGGACCAGCAAAAAAAGACTTGAAGCGATATAGTGTAGATAAAACTCTTACAACCATCAAAATACAGTTGTAATAGTAGCGATTAACTTACTATTGGTTTAAATCAAGTAATTCTTGTTGATTGAGTGTTCTTAATCTTAGCCCAGCACTCTTCACATTCTCTGACAAATCATAAAGGTTCTCTCTTTCAAATAAATTTCTCAGAGCTTCCCTATGTGCAGTCCAACTATCGTGTAGTGGGCAAGGCTTATAAACACCACACCCTTCTAATCCGAGTGCACATTCTGTAAATAGTTCTAGGCCATCTATAGCACCAATTATCTCTATTAGCTTTATTTTCTTAGTATCTTTCGCAAATTTCACTCCGCCCCGAGGCCCTTTATGAGAGAGCAATAGATTAACGCTAGTCAACTCTTGAAGTATCTTAGTGAGAAAATGTGATGATAGATTCAATTCTTTAGCCACTTGACTAATAGAAATGTAACCTTTGTCCGCTTCGGAAGCTATATAAATAGCAGCTCGAATACCGTAAACACATGATTTAGAGAGTAAAGCCATAATTTCAATTCACTGGATATGAAGACAATATTATCCTATATTTGATAAAATTGTCATTTGTAAAAAATTAATTTAATAAACAACCCATATTAATTCAAGTTATTTCTTTCATTATTCTAATTACATGGAAATTATAACACATAAGTCATTAAAATAGGTACATTATAAAATCCAAGAATCTTTAGTTTTCTTTGTCGCTCTATTATAGCAACTCGCCACCTACGTAGAACTCGATTTCCCTTTTATTAGTATAGATAATCCAGAACTGAAATACATTCAAAAGATATAGCTAATATTATCTCAATAGCTTTCTTAATAATTTTTCATAAGTTTGCACTTTATAAAATTACATTGGGTTAATAAATGAGAAAAATAATAATAATTCTCACGACGATGCTTTTGGGCAGTTCTATAATTTTCGCACAAGCGGATACTACTAACTATTGGCTTACTCAAGGTAATGCCCAACTATTGGTAAATCAAGCATCATTTACTAACTGGGCACAGGGTGGAAATAACTCTGTTTCTGGTACTGCTATGCTTAACTATAATATAACGTACAATGACTCAATAACAATTTGGGAAAATGTATTTGACTTCGGTTATGGACTTATAAATACTGATGAGTTTGGAACTCGTAAGAACGAAGATAAAATAGATATCCTTTCTAATTTCAACCACATAGCAGCTACAGACCTTTACTATTCAGGGAAGTTTAATTTCAAATCACAATTCGTCGAGGGTTATAACTATCCTAACGATACAGTTGAAGTGTCGAACTTCCTTGCTCCTGCTTATGTGATACTATCTGCAGGTATGACTTACAAGCCGAACGCTGATTTCTCATTCTACCTATCTCCCGCTACAGGCAAGATGACTATAGTCAATGATGATGTACTATCAGCACAAGGAGCTTATGGTGTTACGCCAGGTGATAAGATAAGAATGGAATTTGGTGCTTACGCTACTTTAGATTACAAAAAAGAGTTGATGAAAAATATAACTTTCAAATCTAAGTTAGACTTATTTAATAATTTTACAGACCCGAATGCTGATAACAGAGCTAATATAGATGTGAACTGGGAAAACTCATTGAACTTAACTGTTAATGAATATATAACAGTCAATATATTTGGTCATCTGATTTACGATCACGATATATTGGTTCCACTTTTCAAAGATGTGGACGGTGTCGAAGTATCTGACGGCGTAGGTCGTAGATTACAAGTAAAGCAAACTCTAGGACTTGGGTTTAGTTACAAGTTTTAATTTGTACCCAACTTCCCACAAATAAGCTCTTATTGGTTTTATATAATAAACTAATACTACAAAGAAAATCTCAAGCGTCAAAGCTAAGGCAAAGCATTCCCAAGGGGTCAATGCTTTGCTAAAGTTTTGAGCAATCCCAAATTGGAATATAGAACCATATATAACAAATGCATGAACAATGTAAATTGTTAAAGTCTCAGAGCCAATCTTAGGTACTATTTTAGGTATATTCTTGAATATATTATTGATTACCATGAATATAGAAACAACTATGAATACATGACCCAATCGGTAGAACAAGAAGTTGTTAAAAGCTAGTTGTTTGAAGTTTATCCAATCAGTAAATACGTACAGATCTAAAAGCATTTCAGTAGAATAGAAATGGAGCAAGAAACCCAAGACAAGGAATATAAACGCAAGTATATAGGAATTAATAGATTTGGGGCGAGTCCAAACGAATATACCCAATACACCACCGAAAAGTGAATAACCCACCCACGGTATTATTGTAAAACTGAATTGCTTCCCTTTTGCCAAATAATTAGATAAAAAATCAGGTAGATATGAAAAATCAAATGGCTCTATATCAGGGTAATAGTAGAATGTAGCTAATGCTCCTATTAACAATAGCGCATAGACTTTAATTCTTGTATATGTAGCTAATATATACATCAGTACTATTAGCAATAGGGCGGTACCTATTATATGAAGTACATCTACTATGAGCATACTATGATAGCTCTTTTCGAGCGATCCATCTAGTAAATCCCAGAGTATCCAGAAATTGAAGTGAAGTAAATAGCCAATGAAAATAAGGGACGTGAATCGAGCAAACCCTTTTTTTACTCTCACATTCTTGAATCCTTTACCAGACCTCTCTTCTTCACGCATCAGCAGATAAGTGAATATCATTCCCGAAGAGAAGAAGAAAACAGGAGCCGTCATACCCCTCATAAAGTTCCAAGTAGCATAGATTAAATTGTTAGGATCTCGGTATATAGGATCCAAACAAGCATCGACCAAATGCCCCTGCACCATCATTAAGATAGCATAGGCACGCATAAGGTCTATGAATACAATTCTATTCTTTGGATTAGCATCTTGCATAGTTACAAACATAAGAATAATTGTAATATACTAGTAAGATGTTTTTATTTGTTGGGCAAATGTTTGGGAAATTACTTTTTCAATAATAATTGAAAGTTTATCATATAGTTTAGAGTAAATAACTATTTATTATGTTTAAATTCGAACAAGATAATCCTAAATTATTATTAGATTATGCTTTATCTTCATCTAAATTCTGATGATTATCGCCACCAATACTATAATAGTTATTTTCTTCATCCTCACTACCAATTTTTTCTTGCTCGTCATCGAGTTCTGAACCTGGAACATCTAGATCATCACCAGACATATCTTCAGAAAAGTTTTTTTCATTAGCAACACCCTCTTTTTCATTTTTAGTTTTCTTCTTTGATATATCTTCGGGGTTCAGTGCCATTTCTTTAATCCCTTTATTGTATATATCATCTGAAGGTGGATAGACAGGGTATCCAGTTGGTTCAACTTTTACTAATTTGCTAAGTTTTTCACCATGTTCTGTTTTCTTATAGTCATTTATTTGCTGTTCTAATGATTCTAAGTAGCTAACTAATTTTTTAAGTTGTGGGCTCTTTTTATTTTCGTCTGCCTCTTCTGGTAAAATTGAAGTTATGAAATTAGACAGTTCTGGAAATTCTTTATTTAATTGCATGAATGTATATAATAATTCATGTTCTTGTCGTTGTTCTTTAATCATGATGATTCTCTCTTTATTATTAATTTATTTCTTCTGGACACTTTGTTTAGTACGATTATGTATATATAAAAACTTAAAAGCACTTTTTGAGAATGCTTTTAAGTATTTAATTTAATCTTACTAAGATTTAGTAACATGAAGTTTCGCAATCTTATTCTGAGCTTTGTTTGCTAGATTAACATGCCCCAAGGCAACTACAGTACTTAGTGCTGCTTTTTCGTGATTGCCCTCTTCATAGTGCATAGCAGCACGAAGATGGTTTTTAGCTGCTAATTGCAGATGATTAGCCGCCTTCCTGTGGCTTTCTATTCCTTTCTGCATCTTAGAGATTGGATTTATACTTAAATCGCCTTGATACTTTATTAATGCTTGCATTATCAAAACTCCTTTGAAATTAATAGATAACAGCTAAATCATTTTCAACTGAAGATACTCCAGGTGCGTTCCAAGCTAATCGTTCGGCTTCTTCCTTTTGATACATTGAATGTACCATTCCCATTAATTTAACTCCGTTGTTTTTCACTTCAACTTTGATATCTAACGGATTTATAGCCCAACTACGATTCAAAGCTTGCTCTACATCTTTTAGTTCTATGGTATCTTTAGAAGTTGATCTTACATTAATCTGATTGTTAACTCCCTTTACACCAGGTAGATTAACTAGTGATGTACCAGCATTTTCCTTCTGAAAATACCACTCTACTTCACCTTCCAATGTCAACCAACCTTTTTCTACTTTGACTGAGACTTTATCTTCAGGTATGGACATACTAGTCTTCCAACTATCAAGTACTTCTTTTGCGATTTCAGTATCATTTTTAACAAAAGATGTTCCATAATTCACAGTTATATTTTCGGCCAGTGCTTTTACACCTAACACACTTTTAGCTGCATTTTCGGCATTTATCTTTTTAGAATAACTATCTACCGTCCCTGAAAGAGTAACTATACCATCTTTTGCAGTAACACCAATTTCTGCTGCATGCATTAATGGTTCCCATTGAATAGCATTTTGTACGTCTTTTTGTAATTCTTCGTTTGTTTTCATCTCGAACCTTCTTTATTTAGTAATTGAAATTTGAATACATACAAACTTACACTCATGTGCTGATTGGTACATTACACAATAATAAATATTAGTTACACAATTAGTTAGATAAAAATTACTAAATGGCGTCTATACCGATACGCTTCTTATTCTTTAATTTTTTAAAGAAAGAGGGAGTCAGTCCAGTTACTTTCTTGAATTGATTTGATAGGTGTGCGGCACTGCTATAATTCAATTTATATGATATTTCACTTATAGTTAATTCATCATAAATGATTAATTCTTTAATCCTCTCTACTTTATGTAGAATTATGAAATGCTCAATCGTTATTCCCTTTGTTCTAGAGAATAGATCAGACAAATAATGATAATCCATGTTTAATTTATTTGTCAGATATACAGAAAAATTTGTGGGTTTTATTTCATCTGCATTGTGAATCATATCTATTATTATTACGACAATTTTTTCAACTAAAATTGCTTTCTCATCTTCCATTAGTTCTAGACCGTACTCATGTAATAAATTCTTAAGTTCTTTTCTTTGCTCACTTGTAATTTTCTTAATCAACTTTACTTCGCCTAATTCTAAGCTTGTAAATTCTAATCCCATCTTCTCAAGTATTGAACTAACTGTTCTTTTACAACACAAACACACCATATTTTGAATGTATAACTTCATGAGTTTCTCCATTTAATCATACAATTTAACAAATTAAACTTATAATTAATGGTTTGAAGCTAGATTTCGTAATTAAATTATATTACATGTGTACTAATCCCATAATTTAGTAGAAGTAGAATAGTAAAAAGTATAACACCAATTTTATTCTTCATATTATATATCGCTTAAGTTTTATTAGACCTAAGGCCTATACAAAAACGTATTAATATTCAGACTTAAGAATCTTTTTTCTCTTTTATCTATATTATTACTAATTTGTTTAAGATATTTATCACAATAATTGAAAAATATCATGGAGTTACTTAAATATAATACCAATTAATTATGTCATAATAGTTTGCATAACTTCATATATAATTATAGTTATTGAAATACAGCTTTTTTTTTAATTTTTTTACTAATAAAAGGTAATACCATGTCAAAACCAAAAATATTAATTCTCGGGTGCAATTTCGCTGGACTCACAACTGCAAGATATATACATGCAGTAGTAAAAGATAAAGCTGAGATCACCATCATAGACCGAAAATCATTGCTGACTTTTGTGCCGAATATTCCTCTGCAAGTTTTGGCAAATATCAATCCGGCATTAGATTTACAATACAAGTTCATGTCTTTTTTAGAACATGACAATAGTGAATTTATACAGGCCGAAGTCACTACAATTGATCCAGATACAAATACTGTTTTTTATCAACCTAATGAGCGAATTGGACATCCCGTTCGAAAGATGGAATATGATTATCTGGTTGTAGCTCTAGGAAATCGATTGGCTTTCGATAATATAATTGGATTTGAAGAATTTGGACATAGTGTAACTGATGTATTTTTAGGGAATCGTCTTCGAAATTATCTGCACAAAGATTATAAAGGTGGTCCAATTGCGATTACATCTGATATTTTCCATCAGGGTAAAAGTGATCTATTACCTACAGGTATGCCAGTTGCTTTGACTGCTTGCGAAGGACCTCCAGTAGAAATGGCTTTTTCACTAGCACATTGGTTAGAGAAAAATGAAAAAGGAAAAACATCAACAATTTATCTTTCTACACCTGCCAAAGTAATCGCAGAAGATGCGGGCGAGACAATTTTAAATAAGTTATTACCAATGATGGGTAATATGGGCTACAATTATCAAGCTAATACTAATGGAATAAAACAAGTTCATAAAGACGGTATCGAATTTAACGATGGCACTACTCAAGATGCAGAAGTTGCGATACTATTTCCAGACTGGCAAGCGCATCCATTTTTAAAGGAATTACCATTCACAGATGATATGGGATTCGTCATTACCGATTTGTATATGAGAAATCCCTCTTACCAAAATATTTTTGCCGTAGGCGATGCGGCCTCTATAACAGTTCCAAAAATAGGATCTTTAGGACACATGGAAGCAGAGGTGTTAGCCAATACTTTAGGTAAGGAATTGGGAGTTATTACTCACGACATTAAGCCTATGGAATTCGAACTATTATGTATGGGTGATATGGGTGGCATCAAAGGGTTCTATATGAGAACCAATGAATGGTGGGGAGGCACTGAAAGCCATTTAGAAATGGGGGTTACTCCTTATGCACTTAAAATGGGATTCAAATCAATGTATTACACACTAGGTGGTAAAATTCCACATTGGGGAATAGCTATGAGTGAAGTATTAGGTGACCATACTGTTATTTAGAGATAACATTAACTTAAATAACGAACTTAGACGTCTGCAAATATATAGCAATATTGCTCATAATTTTACAAAACGGAAATACATAATGGAAACAATACAAGAAATGGAACAAATTATCACATTGCCTAGAATAGGGGATAAAGCACCCAAATTTAAGGCGGTTACAACTCAAGGGAACATTAACTTTCCAGAAGATTATGCAGGGAAATGGGTGATTCTATTCAGCCATCCGGCAGATTTCACACCTGTTTGTACTTCAGAATTTATAACATTCGCACATCTTGAAGACAAGTTTGATAAGGCCAATTGTAAATTGGTTGGTTTATCTATTGATGGATTATATAGTCATATTGCCTGGTTGCGAACGATTAAAGAAAAAATTGAATTTAATGGACTGAAAAATATTGAAGTCAAGTTCCCTTTGATAGAAGATATTACGATGGAAGTAGCCAAAAAATACGGAATGATTCAACCTGGCGAAAGCAAAACACAAGCGGTTAGAGCAGTTTTTTTTATTGACCCAAATGGAATAGTAAGAGCTTTAATTTATTACCCTTTAAGTCTTGGAAGAAATTTTGATGAACTTTATAGGGCTTTAATTGCGATGAAAACAGCAGATGCATTTAACGTAGCCACGCCAGCAGATTGGAATCCTGGTGATGACGTTATTGTATCACCTGCTGGAACTTGTGGTGTTGCAGAAGAAAGAATGACTTCAACTGATGAGCTGGAATGTAAAGATTGGTTCTTTTGTACTAAAAAATTAGACAAAGAAGAAGTTTTAAAAGCTATTCTGAAAAATGACTAAATGAAATCAATTGATATTTTAAAATTTTACAGACACAAAAAAATGGAAACATAAAATGAAAAAATTAGAAAATAAAACCGTGTTCATTACTGGAGGATTATCTGGTATTGGTAAAGCATGTGCAATTGCAGCCGCAAAAGAAGGTGCTAATATAGCAGTAGTTGATATGAAATCTGCTAATTCTGATAAAGCAATGGAAGAGATTAAAAAGGAAAATCCCAAAGCAATTTTTATTGAATGCGATGTCTCAGTATTCGCACAAATGGAATCAGCAATTGGGACAGTAGTAAAAACTTTTGGTACACTTGATGTTGCACTAAATAATGCTGGTATTGGAGGTGAGGCAAATAAAGTTGGTGATATGACAGAGGAGGCTTGGCTCAAAGTCATTGGTGTTAACTTAAACGGTGTTTTCAACGGAATGAAACACGAATTAGCTCAAATGGCGAAACAGAAAAATGGAGTCATTGTAAACATGTCTTCTATACTTGGTAAAGTCGGCTTCCCTACTTCATCTCACTATGTAGCAGCAAAACATGCTGTGATAGGACTTACACAAACAGCTGCATTAGAGTATGCAGAAGAAGGCATAAGAATCAATGCAATTTGTCCTGGATTTATTGAAACACCATTACTTACTAATGCTGGAATTAGCGATAACACAGAAGTAAAACAGCATATAATAGATTTACACCCAATGAAACGCTTAGGTAAGTCAGAAGAAATAGCAAATGGATTCATTTTCCTAGCATGTGATGAAAGTTCATTTGTATCTGGTACTACATTGGAGATTGATGGCGGATACTTAGCCGAATAATTCATTAGAAGTAACAAAATAATTTATAAATGGACAGATTGATTTTATCTGTCCTGATTTTATCAAAAAATAACAAACAAGGAATAAGAAAATGAAAACACAAAAGAATTTAGGAATATGGATGGATCATGCTACTGCTAATTTGATAGATTTAGAATCTAAAAAGCAGTGCCAAACAATTACTTCAAACTTTACATCTGATATAAAACGAGACGTATTGGAGAGAAGTGAATATACTATGAATAATAAGGAAAGAAAAATGGATGAAGCATTCTATAAGGAGATATCAGAAGTGATGCTAAATTATAATCATGTATTATTATTTGGCCCAACTAATGCAAAAACAGAATTACATAATTTCTTGAAGAAGAATTTACATTTCAATGATATTAAAATTGATGTAATTCCAGCTGATAAAATGACAGATAATCAACAAGATGCTTTTGTAAAAGATCACTTTGAGAAATAGGTCTTAAGTAATCAAAATAGATTATAAAGTGGGGGGGGATAAATGAGATTATCATTTCACTCCCTCACAAACTTGTGAGTGTAAACACGTCCGCCCTGTGTGAAGCGGATAAAGGACGATTTCGGAATTTCGTTTTTGTATATAGTTACTGAAACCTCAGAGCTATTACCACTAACATTTACAGTTTTGATTAGCTTTCCTTCTTGTGTGTAGATGGCGAAAGCACCAGCTTTTAAACTAGTCTTAGCGAGTATTGAGAAATTAATAATATTACCTTCTTCAATAATGTTAAAATCAAATTCTGTGGATTCAGATAATTCTTCGACAGACGAAACAGCCCCAATCTGTGCTACTATTGGTACTTTTAGTAATGGATTTAAGCTATCACTCGATTTTACAAGTAGGTAATTCGTAAATGTGCCTACTTTATTTGGCACCAAGTCTATGCGAATACTCAGCCCATTGTCTTTGATAATTACGGGTGTCGTAACAAACTGTTCGAATGAAAATAAATTGTCTTTATCTTCCATTGATATTCCCTTGATTTCGACTTCCCTTTTACCAACTGTCTCAATAAATAAAAACCTACTGATTGTGTCTTTTTGAAGAGTAGTTTTGAATTCAATCTTTTCTGGGGTGAACTTTACATTAGATATATATTTGGTACTACTACCCGTTAGGTATATAGGAACAACTCCTTCGGCGTTGGATTGTAAGTATAGTACACTACTATAATCTCTAATAGATGTAGGTCTAAATTTCACCTCAAAACTTTTTTTATCACCTTCATACAACTTGACCGGATTGTATTCAGAAATAGAATCTAACATAAAAAAATCTTTATCATCTGGGGCAATAGTAAACCCATATATATAAGCACTATTGAAAATACGTACACTATTGTTACGCACTTGGATTTCCATTATTCGTTCTTCCCCTAGTGGTACATCACCAAAATCTAGATTTTTAGTAATGATTTCTAACCTAGGAATCCCAAGATTCTCCTGCTCCTCTGCTATCAGAATATTAGAGGATACGATTAGTACTATTATATAGAATAGAGATATATTTTTCATTTTGCTTATTGATTCAGATAAGAGTTTAAGCTATTCTAACAATAGTTTTTCCAAAATTGTACCGTTTATACCTATATAGACACATGAACGGCAAAAACGTCTCCGAAAAAGGTGAAGTTTTCTTTTACGTTTGCTTGGTTCACATAGCTAAACATAATAAAATGAGTGGAATAATGCAAGTGGTGGGATGTGGAGATTCCCTTCTTGAGGGGTGGACTGCGTAGCAGGATGTCTTACGCTGGTATAGGTTGACATAATTGTTTATAAAAAATGTTGTCTGGTGTAGAGTATTTTAGAGATTGATGAGTTCTGTATGAGTTATATTTATTTACCAGCTCATCAATCTTTTCTAAATACTCTTCTATATTATCTACTTTTAATTTTCTCAACCCTAGTTCTGTTTTCAGTGTACTGAACAATCGTTCTATTTTTCCATTATCTGTTGGCTTTCCAGCTCTACTATAACTGCTTTTTATTGATAGTTTATTTAACGCTACTTGCCATTCATTGCTAGTAAATTGTGTCCCTCTATCACTATGTATTAATTCAGGTTTGCCATAAAGTAAGCCCTGTTCTAATGCCTTTAATGATGTTTCTTTGCTTGTTAGAGTACTTGACACCACGTGTGATAATATTTTTCTGCTGTAACCTTCTAGTATTACTGTCATATATAAGTTCATATCTTTAAATCTTATTTGAGTTATGTCTATATGCCATTGTTGGTTTATATTAGTTGGCTTTATGTCTCTTATTCTATTCACAAATTTAGATTCATCTTCATACGCATTAACGAATACGGCTTTTACTTTTCTCTTTTGTTTTACCCTAAACGTCACTCCCTGCATTAGATTTCTAAACTTATCCCGACCATACTTGATAGATAGCCTCTTTAACCCATCAGAGATACTATAATATAACTTATCTATTCCTATCTTCTCAAAGTCCTCTACCTCTGCCGCTGCTAGTTCGAGTATTACCCTTTCATCTAGTTTACTCTTCTCTAAAACCTTGAGCTGCTTGTAATATAGTTGTCTTGAATAAACTATTATTCTTAATATTTCTGATATACTATAACCATTAGTTCTATTTATTTTTTGAGTTGCTTTAACCCATACTTTTTTTTTAGATCTATATCATAATCTTCTTTTACTATATCTACTACTGCTTTATAGAACTCTAACTCAATCTCAGTATTATGTTTAGCTTGTCTCATTTCTTCAAGTTGTTTTTCTAAAACTTTTACTTTGTCATCTCTGCTATTTTTCATCATTCTTTCATCTAATATTATTGATACCCTCTTCGTATCTGCTAATTTAACATTTTTCCCATACTTTGCCATCCATTTATATATCGTCATTGAACCACCTATCTGCAATAGCTTTTTAGCTTCATCAACTGATCTGTATTTACCTGATTCTATATCTTTGACTAGCTCCCTCTTGAACTCTTCTGTGTAACTGTAGTTTCCCATTTTATCTCCTAAAATGTGTCAACCTTTTTTAGCGTAATATAAGGGGCGGTATAGTGTTTTGGGAATTCATAAACTACAGATATACAGCCCCGCTGGGGCTTTTATGGAATTCCTTTTTAACCTGGACTCTTTACTTCGACTTTGCACAGTTGCTCCGTTCAGAGTGACGTGGTTTACAAGAGCTTTGGGGGATTAAACAAAAAAAGAGCCGCCAAAAAATTGGCAGCTCTTCTATAAATTCAATCTAGTGTATAGTATTACTTAGTAGGATTTACTTTAAGCAAATCTACGTCGAATATTAATACTTCGTTCGGGCCGATAGCACCAGAACCTTGAGCTCCATAAGCTAATGCAGGAGGAATAAAGAATCTAACTTTACCGCCTTCTTTCATCAACTGAAGTCCTTCAGTCCAACCTGGTATAACACCATTAAGAGGGAAAGTGATTGGCTCGCCTCTTTCTACAGAACTATCGAATACAGAACCATCAGTCAAAGTACCGTGGTAGTGTACTTCTACTTTATCAGTAGCTACTGGGCTTTTGCCTGTACCAGCTTTCAAGACTTTGTATTGCAAACCACTAGCAGTAGTTAGTACGCCTTCTTTAGACTTGTTAGCAGCCATAAATGCTTCAGCTTTTTTGATATTACTAGAAGCAGCTTCTTGTTGTTGTTTCATTCTTTTTTCTTGAATTTCTGATTGCAAAGTCATCAAAACGGATTGGATTTGTTCGTCAGTTAGTTTTGCAGCATCTTTGAATGAATCATCAATACCTTGTTTGATTAGATCAGTATTCAATATAAGGTCATCAGTTTTAAGGTTTTTACCCCATTGATTACCGATTGCGTATGCTAGTGAATCTTGTTTTGTTTTCAATTCTACTTGAGCTGTAGTATCGCTGCAAGCAAGGCTAAAAAACACAAGTCCGATTACTAGTAGGTTAATTATTTTCATAAATATTCCTTTAAGATTTAATAAAATGTTATTTTCACTTTTTACAAGTTACAAACTTACATAAATAATGTCTTTTAACTAAAAAAGATTACAAATGAATAAAATATCTTCAATAAAAGTGAACAAAAATTACAGCATTGCCGTAATAACTACAAACTGGAACGAAATAATTACAAAAAAGTTACTTTCGGGTAGTATAGAAGCGCTAACTAAATATGGTATTGCTGACGAGAATATAACTGTTGTAACTGTGGATGGGGCCTATGAGATAGCATTAACTTGTAATGCATTGGCTAAGTCCAAAAAGTATGACGGTATAGTCGCTCTTGGTTGTGTAATCAGAGGAGAGACCCCGCATTTCGATTTCGTAGCTGGTGATTGCTCTCGTGGTATTACAGATACAATGTTAGAGACTGGTGTTCCTATTGGATTTGGATTACTGACTACAGATACTACCGAACAAGCATTCGCTCGTGCTGGTGGCACCAAAGGTAACAAAGGGTACGAATCAGCTGAGACTACTTTGAATATGATTACCATTTTAGAACAAATAAAAGGTTAGTGCTATAAATAGTTGCTACTAAGGTTTAGAAATTAAAAATAAAGCGTGGTTGAATAATGTTCAAAATACTAACATTACTAATTGTTTCCTTATGTGCAATTAACCTTTTTTCTCAAGAGATACAGCTCACAAATTGGGAGGCATATACATCTATGTATAATGTCAACTCCCTTCATCAAGATGGCAATAAAATATATGCCGCTACGAGTGGTGGTGTTTATTTTGCTGATCTGAATACAGACGAAATAAAACAATTCACTAACGTAACTGGGCTAAGTAGAATTGATGCCAAGTACATAATCCATCAGAAAGAATCTGATAAAGTCTTTGTTGGCTATAATGATGGTGTATTCGATATATATAAAGATGACGAATGGAAAGCTATCTATGACATTCACAATGCTGGCTTCGTTAAGGCAAATATCAATAGTATATTGCCTTATGGAGATAAACTGTATATATCAGGTGGGTTTGGTATAGTAGTATTTGACCACAAAGATAATGTAACAATAGAAGATGTGAAGCGATTCGGTAATATGAATGTAGGTACTGAAGCCCGCACTATAAAAATTCACGACAATAAGATATGGGTTGCCACATCGGCTGGTGTTGTCTATGCTGATTTGGACAATAGCATAGCAAACAGAGATGATTGGAAATCAATAATTCCCGTAGAATCATTCCACAATTCAGATATACTTGATATAGAATGGGTGAATGACTCACTTTATGCTACATCTGGTGACCGCATATATAGCTGGGATGGAGAGAATTTACAATCAGTTTTCGAATACTCTACTAAAGATATATTTGGGCTAGATTCTAAAAATGATAAATTATACTTCTTCCGAGAGAGAGATATACGAGACTACCCAAGTGATGTTCGCTTAACTAAAGTTGATGATCCGATCAATGATATTCAATTCGACGAGAGTAGTGATGATGTTTATTTAGGCACAAAATCTGGATTGAAAATAGCAAAACAAGATACGACACTTACTATAGAACCAAACTCGCCTCTTTCTAACGGTATAGCCCATATCCACGTAACTAAGGATGGTTCGCTATGGATAGGAACTGGTAATTTCACAGGTAATGGAGTTATGAGTTTCAGAAATGGTGTCTGGGATTATTACAATAGAAACACAAATCCAGAATTCGAAGCAAATAGTGTAATAAACGTAAATGAGTTGAAAGATGGTACTATCACAGCCAGTACCTATGGTGGTGGACTTTATCTAATTCCTCCGGGTGATGATGTAACTATTGAGAATATAACTGCTAAAAATAGCCCATTAATAGGGACGGGTGGCTCTGGTAATTTCGTAATTACTGGTGATGTATTCGAAGATGAGTTTGGTAATTTGTGGATAGTAAATTGGGGTAATAGCGGTTCGGGGCCGTTGTTTGTTGTAAGAACTCCATCGGGAAGTTACGAGACTCTTAATAATTGTGCTGGTTCTACTAGACGAGTAATGTATAAGACAGCCGTCGATTTCAATGGTACAAAGTGGATATCTTCTGCTGGTACAGATGTTACATTTGCGGGGACTGAGGTTCCAATCGGGTTAGCTTATTATAATGAGATGAGAACTCTCTCTGACAAATCAGATGATGTATGTGGTATGTTCACCACAAACAATTCAGATATGACAAGTAATAATTCGCAAGCATTAGCTTTCGATAAGCAAGGAACCCTATGGATAGGCAATATTGGTGGTGTTAATAGGGTTATAAATCCTAGTGCCGTTATGAATAATGGGACTCCAATATTTGTAAATATAAGATCGCTGGCTAACCTGAATGTAAGGGAAATAGTAGTTGATGCTCTTGATAATAAGTGGGTAGCAACAGCAAGTGGTTTGATAGTAGTTGACCCAGATGGAGAAAACGTATTACAAACTATAACAATGGATAATAGTCCTTTGCCAACTAGTAATCTAATGGCATTGGCTTACGATGAAAACTCTGGAAAAATGTATGTAGGGACTGACAAAGGCCTGTATAGCGTACAGACAAATGCTGTTAAGCCAGTTGCAGAATTTGATATAAAAGTTTACCCACAACCTTTCGATACAAAGAAAAACAAGTTAATGACTATAGAAGGTCTAGCAGAAAATGCTGATTTACGTATAGTAACTGTTAATGGTGAATTAGTTAGATCACAGAAAGTTAATAGTCGAAAAACTACATGGGACGGTAAAAATGACAGAGGCGAAGATGCTTCTCCTGGGGTTTATCTACTTTATGCAATTTCATCTACTAACGAAAGCACACAAGTTGTCAAATTCGTAATAGTAAATAAGTAGTGGTGCAATTACTGAGCTAATACAATAACTGCTTTTAGTATTTCACTCTCTCCCGAATCTTGATCCGTGGCCTCTATCATCACTACGTAGGGGCCAATTGGTAATACTCTATTATCATCACTTCGCCCATTCCAACTCAAAGTGCCTGAGTTAGACACGAATTTGGATTGGACTAAACTCACTGCCAAATTCCCATTAGGATAGTATATATCACAGTCTAACAATGCGTTATCGAATGGTAATTTATACTCAATTAGTACGTAAGGTTTAGTCGAAGAATTGGGAGAAAAAGGATTCGGAACTACACTCAGACTTTTCACTGATATCGGGTTATTACTATAGCTATTACTAGCTAGTATAGTGGAACCGCTTTCAGCGGTACAAGTCTTCCAGTTTGTGCCATCGCTTGAGGCAAGAGTAGGTCTAGTTTTTTCCAAACTTCTATTCTTGGTTGAGCTTAGATAGTCTTCATGCCACGTATCGAAATACTCTACAGAGTCTATGAGCTGTTTATGTTCATTATATATGTTTATGATATCGGTACTATTATTCAGATTGAATTTCTTTTTAGTGAACAGCACTTTGTCCCAGAGTGATTCATCTATTACATCATAGACCATGTTGTCGCAGACGATAATAGCATTCTCATTCGGAGGTAAATTGATATTTGTAATAATCTGATTATATCTGCCATTTTTTAGATCCAAATCATCAGCTAAATACCAGTTTGAAATCTGAATATCTACTTGTGAATTATTATATAGTTCTATGAACTCAAAGTGAGTATCATCTACATTGTACATAATCTCATTTATGAGAACGTCGCCTGATTTTGTGGTATTAGGTATAAATATATCGAAGCTATTATTTCCCAAATATATATCTTCTGCGGATTGGACTATTATCTCTAGCTTATCTCCTACAACTGGTACATACGCTATAACACTGAAATCTACGAATACCTCGATATCTGATGAAGGTGGAATTGGGCTAAGTGCCAAATCTTCTATGAAAATACCATTCACAAGAATCTCGATTTTACCTTTAAGTGATTCTATATTACCCTTGTTTTCGATTATTAATCTCACCCCAGTTGGGTCGAGGGTCACATCGCTCAGTGCTAAATCATAGTAAGTAGCAATACTATTGATTGCTGCTGGTGTACCTGTAGTGTCAGCAGCACCCCAGTTAGTTTGCACATTGCTCGAATCAAAATACTTTCTCCGTTCTAAGCTTTTGCCCTTTATCCCCCATTTGGAATCATAGTGAACGGAGTCCAATGTAATTCCATTATTAACTATAAGTACCAAATCATCGGTATTGTTGAAAGTGGGTAAATCTGATTCTAGAACTAATGAAGAATCGATATCGTAGATTGCTAGTAGTTCGTTTTTCTTCTCGGTTATAACGATGAAGCCATAAGCAGGGATTTCGAGTGTGATTGGGTCGGTGGTTGTTGCATTGTCAGTAACTGTGAAATCTTCGAATATAATATCATCAGAACTAGTATTGTATAGTTCTATCCACTCTGGCTCAGGTGTGACAGGGGCGAATTGAATCTCATTAACTACTACATTGCCGAATAGCTGAGTAGCGAGCAAAAATACTATGTATGTAGATATATTCTTGATAGTTCCTCGATGTCCGATTTCTCAACTAGTAAATTTAATAAAATTTCTAGACTAATTCTATCATTTTCATCAAATCTAGAAATAATTGGGCTATCTATGTCCAACACTCCATATTGTTTTCCTTCTTTTACGAGGGGAATAACTATTTCCGATTTTGATTCGGCATCGCAGGCGATATGGCCCGGGAACTCATCTACATTATCTACAACGAGTGTTTGATTATTAGCGAATGAAGTACCACAAACTCCCTTGTCTAATTGCAAGCGAACACAAGCCGGCTTCCCTTGGAAAGGGCCAAGCAATAGCTCTTTGCCTGTGAAAACATAGAACCCAACCCAGTTTACATTATCCATCGAGTTGAATAGCAAAGCTGAGAAATTAGCAAAATTTGTTATTACATTCGTTTCGCCCTCTAATACATGGGGCAATTGTTTTATTAGCAAGTCGTACATTATTCTTAGATTGTTGTTATGAACAAATACATTTTCAAAAATAAGAAATTTGACTTAGCTATCTGCCTAAATGGTGAAATTCCGAGTAAAGAAATCTTTGATTTGCTTGGTGAAATCCCATTAATTGCTGCCGATGGTGCTTATAATGCCCTGAATAGATTAGACATACATCCATTGGCAATAGTTGGTGATATGGACTCTGTTGAATATATGCACGATGACGCACAAACTAGTTTTGTGAAAATAGATAGCCAAGACACAAATGATTTCGAGAAATGTATAGAGTATATAGCTGACAAAGGATATGAAAATATTCTTATAGTTGGTTTTACGGGTGGTCTACTCGAACACGCTATGAACAACACAAGCATCTTATTGAAGTATTCGTCTAAATACGATTTCACTATATACCACGAGGGAAGATATTCATTTCTAGTTGAGAATTCATCACGTTTTCAAACTCAGAAAGGCGAAATCATATCACTAATCCCATATCCAATAGTGAAACTAACCACAAAGAACCTATATTGGGAGCTAAACGACGAGTTACTAGAACTAGGTACTCGCGAAGGGGCTCGTAACATAGCAACTTCTGATAGCTTTTCGCTGGAAATTCACTCTGGTAAATGTTTTGTTTTTATTGACTCTCGTCTTCCTCTTTGCCCTGAGAAAATATTATAGAATCTTCAGTTGGACTAGTCAACTCATCGCCCATTATCTTAACTGTTGCCATCTCATTAGTTAACTGGTGGTAGAATAATATTTCCAATAGGGCATCATAAGATTTCTCCATTTCCTCATCCCAAGTGTATAGTATCTCACCTTCTCTAGGGTCATATTCTTCATTTGGCTTATCAGTAACTTTCTTAGTACCGTGTAGCGAATCCGATTCGAATAGTCTGAGTATTCTCACCAAATCTTCTGGCTCTTCTTCGTGTCTTGTTACCCAAGTCCCCATTACAAGTGGCATATCATAAGTGTCTAGCCAATCTTCTGTTATATCAAGTGCTGTATCATCAGCAAAGTTCTTTTTCCATAGCATAGCGGAATCGAACTCAGCTAGTATCTCGTCTTTTTTCTCTGATTTCGTTTCAGCCAAATCCACAATTATATTATATCTCTCAGCTAATAGTATCTTGCCAATAGACATTATAAAGTCATTAGGAGAAGGTGAGCCACAGCTAGTAATAGTCTTCAACCCCGGTTTGAAGAAAGTAGAAGCTATACGGCTATAACCATTAACAGCATATACATTCGCTGGCACTATCCTGTAATCCGATATTCTTGTACCTCGGCCGTAATCCATTGGTGACAGAAAAGCGACATCAACACGATTATTTTCGAATAATTTCGCTACTTCTCGCTCAGTAGTGCGAATCAGGGATATACCGAACTCTTTGCAAACGGCATCAGCATTGAAGAATAGCTCTCTATAAATTGAATTATCAGGAATTGCGATTTTTATTTTCATAATTGTAACTATTTTGTGTATATTAGTGTTAGTGTATTAGGAATTTGGAGTAAAGATATTTAAATAAGTTCTTAACGCTTCAAATAATACAATCCCTGTGCTGACGCTTACATTTAACGAATGTTTTACGCCAAACATAGGTATTTCTATAGCACCATCGCAAAGCTCTAATACATCGTCGCTGATGCCAGTTAGTTCATTTCCGACAACTATAGAAAGAGGGAATTCAGATTTTTGGATTGTCGTGTAGCTTCTAGCTTTATCAGTTAGTTCGAGAGCTAGAACTGTATGACCATTTGCTTGTGCTTCTTTGACTGCATCTATGGTGTTCTCGAAGTATTTCCAAGGTACAGATTTTTCAGCATCGAGAGCTGTTTTTGAAATTTCCTCGCGTGGTGGGCAGGGCGACAATCCACAAAGAGCTATTTGATTGACGAGTGCAGAGTCGCAAGTTCTAAATATGGAACCAACATTGTAGATAGAACGCACATTATCTACGATTATATTAATTGGGAATCTGTCGGCATTTATAGCTTGCTCGATTGTTTTCCGCTCATTTAGCAGTTCTTCGTAGGTTAATTTTTTCATAATATAATTATAATTGAAAATGAAAGTCATTACAAAACTAACAGTTTTTATCTTTATTGCCCTATTCTCTATATCAGGACAATCTTTTGCCCAATCTGGAATTGATAATGCAGGGAGAGAATTTTACTTTGCTTTCATGCCTAATTGGCATGAAAATAATAGTAAAGATGATTTACTTTTTGTATTTATCTCTAGTAAAACTCCTACCAAAGGTAAAATAGAATATACAAATAGATTTAATGTAACTTCGAGTGTTGACTTTACCATTACTGACCCTAACATAGTAAAATCAATTTCATTTGATCCCTCTATGTTTGAACTTTTAGGTCAGAATAATTCTGGAAGGATATTAAATAGTGGTGGAGATACAGAGCAAATAAAAAAAACTACTTTTCATTTAACTTCCGATGATGACGTGACGGTTGTTATTCATAACGAAGCACGTTACACTAGTGACGCATGCTTAGTTTACCCTGTTGATGCCTTAGGTAGAAATTATTTCGTATTTTCTTATGAATCTAATTTTTATATTAGTTTCCCTTCAAATCTAAGTACCCCATCCCAATTCATAGTAGTTGGTACGGAAGACAATACAAAAGTGACTATCGAACCAACAACTAACACTCTTAGAAATGGTAAAGACACACAGAATATTGTTCTTAACAAAGGTGAAGTTTATTTAGTACAAGCAGATGTAACAAATTATAATACAACTGACCCTAAATCAGATTTGACAGGTACTAGAGTAAAGACAGATAAGAAAGTAGCCGTTTTTGGTGGACATCAACGTGCGAATATTCCATTCACAGAATATGCTTCTAGGGACTATTTATTGTCCCAGATGATTCCTTTAGAAGCATGGGGAAGGGATGTCTTCATAGTTCCTTTTTTCCAGCCTGGTAGTATAGATAACAAAGACAATGATATAACTAAGATTACAGTTGCTTATGATGATACACAAATTTATTTTGCAGGGGTACCATTTACGAAGTTAAATAGGGGTGAGAAGATAACTCAACCAATAACTGAACCTATATACGTAACGGCCGATAAGCCAATCAGAGCTTCACTATATAAGAAATCTAGCCAAGCAACTAACTCTCAAAATGGTGCAATTACTTCTAGTGACCCATTTATGGTACTTTTCCCACCTAAAGGACAGTTTCTAAGAAGCTATAAGTTTATAAATGTAGATTTACCTAAGAATTACAACGATCATTTTGTAAATATAATAGTTCCTACTGTATCTAGAAATAGTCTTAGGTTAGACAATAAACCTATAGTTGGTACATTCCTACCCATAAAAGGTATAGATTATTCGTACGCAAATATTGGTGTTAGTGGTGGGTCACATTACATAACTGCAGATACAAACTTTGGTATTTGTGTATATGGTTATGGGCAAACAAACTCTTATGGTTACGTTGGAGGGCTAGGGCTAGAGGAATTAGATTGGACTCCGCCTGAGTTTACAAGTACTCCACTAGATTGTGACAAATTGTCTTTTGGTTATAGTGAATTAAACAGAAAGGATAGTGGGCTTGATTCCGTAATTGTTACAAGTATATCTAACCTCAACTATTTTGTAGTTGATTCCACGAAATCTAATTACTCCGCTCGGATAGAATTAAAAGATAAATATCAAGATGGCTTTTTAAGTATCTATGCTATTGATTCAGCAGGATCAGTCACAAGAGATACTTCTATTATAGAAGGTTTTACATTTACACTGAGCCAAAATAATATGTATGAATTTACTATGATTCAAGATACTGTTAGGTTTGATACTACAAATTGCACGACACTAACAATCAAGAATTACGGGATAGTAGCTAAAGATATTAGTAAACTTAAACTGAAAAATGGTACTCTGATTGAGTTAGTAAGTAATCAGACTATACTTGAGCCAGGAGAATCTACAGATATATAT
The DNA here is from genome assembly GCA_041675005.1 of Kapaibacterium sp. (SeqCode). GTDB lineage: Bacteria > Bacteroidota > Ignavibacteria > Kapaibacteriales > UBA2268 > PGYR01. The sequence continues at coordinate 74,811 of JBAYUQ010000003.1, read as the reverse complement.
GTTTGCTTTGTTTCTGGATTTGAGTCAGGTTGGTTTACTGATACATTAGAATTAGAATCTGGTTGTTATACTGAGGAAATGGGGTCTGTTGCATTTTATTTAAGACCTGATAGTAATAAACCATCAACTAGTACTACACTTAGAGACTGTGGTGATGCATTACTTTCAGCTAATGAATTAATAGAAACAGATTATGGTTTCGGAGAGTATGAAATAATCAATACAAACAATCTAGATATTAATGTGGAAGTCCAAAATGAAAGAGAAATCTCTTTATATCTTTCACTTAAAGATAAATATATAGACGGTCAATATGAAATAAAATTCCAAGATAGAGCTGGGAATGATACTATTGTTTATGGTATAGTGCAAGGGTTTACCGCTGCTTTTATTAGTGATTTATCAGGCGATTTGATATCTTTTAATTTGCAAACCATAGGTGGCTCTAAGTGTATGGATATAATGATAGAGAATTACGGGCTATTGCCAATTACTATAGAGAGAATAGAACTTTCTGAAAAGCTGAATTTCTTTATTCCCCAATCACAGTTGCCTTTCACTGTTCCTGCTGATACTGCACTTCCTTTCAAAGTCTGCTTTTTCGGTAATGCACCAAGCAAAGAATTGCTGAACGATGAGATGAGAATGCTGTTCGATTGCAACGAAAAGATGGTAAAGCTAGATGGCGAAACCAAGGAAATAATAATCAAAGCAAATTCTAAATGCGATTATGAGCTATTGATTTCGATTGATGATGTTCCTAAATCGCTATCGATAGATAATATATACCCCAACCCAGTAGTAGATCAGCTATCTATGCAGCTAAGTATAGACAAAGACAGACCAATCAAAATTGACTTGATTAACGAATTGGGTGTAAGCTATGAAGTGATGAATGAGCCCATGGGTGAGGGAGTTTATGACTTCCGTGTGGATATGTCGGACATTCCAACTGGTAGCTATATACTTCAAATTATTTCAGAAGAAAATCGTTTATCGCAAAAAGTAGTTATCACGAAGTAAAAATAATTACTTATTTTAGTAGCTTTGTGCAACTAAGAATGTAATTCTACGTTATTTAATTACTATAACAACATTTATATGAAAGGAAATAGTTCTATAATGAAAAAAACTATACTTGTATTAAGCTTAGTGTCCGTTGGGGCATTCCTAGGTATATTTATTAACACCGCTATCTCAGGTGATAATATATACGAACAACTCAAAAAATTCCAATATGTTTACAATATCGCTTACAGAAACTATGTAACCGAAAAAACTCCAGAAGAACTAAACGAAGCAGCTATCAGAGGCTTACTTGGTGGATTAGATGTCCACTCTGTCTATATAGACAAAGAAGAGATGGAAAAAGTAACTGAGAATTTCTCTGGTGAATTTGAAGGAATCGGTATTGAGTTCGATATGGTAGATGATACTATCATAGTCGTTTCTCCAATCAAAGGTGGCCCAAGTGAGGAACTTGGTATTATGGCTGGCGATAAGATAGTCAATATAGACGGTGAAGACGCTGTAGCAATGAAACGTTCGGAAGTTCCTAAAAAACTAAAAGGCCCTAAAGGAACTAAAGTATCTGTCGATATCAAACGTGAAGGTCAGAAAAAACTAATACATTTCGATATAATAAGAGACAAAATTCCAATAGAAACTGTCGATGCAAATTACATGATAGATGATGAAATCGGTTATGTAACTATCAATAGATTCGCGGCTAATACTCACGCTGAGATGATAAAAGCAGTAAACGAGTTGAAAGAACAAGGAATGAAAAAGCTAATATTAGATTTGCGTGGAAACCCAGGTGGGTATCTAACTCAAGCATTCTATATGGCTGATGAATTCCTAAATGATGGTGACACTATCGTTTATACTGAAGGTAGATTGCCAGAATTCAATGAGATGTTCAAATCATCTGAGAGAGGTACATTAAAAGATATTCCTCTTATCGTTATGGTAGATGCAGGTAGTGCATCAGCCAGTGAAATCGTTTCTGGAGCTATACAAGATTTGGATAGAGGATTGATTGTTGGTGAGACTTCTTACGGTAAAGGTTTGGTACAAAGACAATTTGATTTGGGTGATGGTAGTGCATTCCGATTGACTATATCTTACTATTACACTCCTTCTGGTAGATCTATCCAGCGTCCATTCAAAGACAAAGATGAGTATCGTAACTTAGTTGGTAGATTGGATCTAGAAGAGGGTGCAAACTTGCAACATAGCTTAGAGTCGATAATTAAAGAAAAAGGAAAAGACAAAATTAATATGGATTCAATTCCTATTTTCTACACTCGCAAAGGTAGAAAAGTACTTGGCGGCGGTGGTATAACTCCCGACTATATCGTAAAAAGAGATACGAATAGATTGACGGAAACTGTAGTTGATATGCGTATGAAAAGAATATTCTACGATTTTACCTACGAGTTTTTGAGAGGAGACGCTGGTGTTAAGTTCAAAGCAAAATACGAGAATAATTTCAATGATTTCTACAAGAACTTCGAAATCACTGATGCTATGATAAAACGCACAGTCGAGATATCTAAGGCAAAAGAAATAGAAGTAAAAGACGAAGATATCGAGAAAGATAAAGACTTCCTAAAAGTAGCTCTGAAATCAACTATTGCAAAAATAGTATGGGACAGTAACAAACAAATGCAAGTTTCAAGCGTATTAGATAGACAGCTAAAGAAAGCGAAAACTTTATTTAACGAAGCTATCAAAATATCAAGTTTGAAGTAAAAACAAAAACAAAATATATTTAACTTGCGGCTTCCAATTTTTGTGAAGCCGTTTTTTATTTGAAAACTAAGGAAAAAGAAAATGAAAAAGCTAATTATTACTTTACTTATACTTGTAACTCTACCGTTCAGCTCGTTCGCTGGACCCAAAGAGATAATGCAAGTAGGTGAGAAACTGAAGTACGAGGTGTCATTCCTCGGTGTTAAGTTGGGTACTATCGAGATGACTACTAATGGTACTGAGGATTATAATGGTAAGAAGGTATATTTGGTTCAATCAGATATAAAAACTTATGATGGTATCCCGTTTGTAGATTTGAAAGCAACTTTCAATGCTTGGTTTGACCAATCAATGAATCACTCACACAAATTCACTTCTAATATGAAAAAAGATGATAAAACTTGGGAATACCAACAGCTATTGATGGATTATGACAAGATGAATCTCCAAGTGAAGATATGGGAGAACAAAACTCTAAAAGACGAGCAAGAAATAAAGTTAAAATCTAAAATAAATGATGGCTCATCTTTATTCTTTTTAGCAAGACAATACACAGGACTAAAGCGTTCGATTAGAGTACCAACTGTAATCGATGGTAAGTTATTTGATACTAAATTGAACTTCCGTGACAAAATAGAGAATGTAGATATCTCAAAGGTTGACTATCCTGTCAGAACTAAGTATTTTGATGGACAAGCTGATTGGGAAGGCTTATACGGGCTAAGCGGGCGATTTGAAGGTTGGTTCAGTGATGACGAAGCTAGCGTCCCTATATTAGCTAAGATGAACGTTTACGTAGGTAAAGTAAACATAGAGTTAATAGAGTGGACTCGTAAAGGTTGGACACCTCCAAAAGGCAATTAATTTGTTATGCTGAGTTCAATTCTATGGCACAGTATTTGTGTATTAACTTTTAAAGAAATGAACAAGCAAAATAACAGAGATATTTAAATGGAATTTAACAAAGATTTTACAATAATAGGCATAGACGGCGGTGGCACGCACACGAGAGGAATTTTACTAAGAGACGGAAAGATAGTTGCAGAATCGAAAGCTGGCAGCACTAGAATAGGTGCAGTCGGAGTTGGCGAATCTTGCGAACGTACTCTTAACGTGATATTAGATTTGTGTGAGCAAGCTAGTATAGAGTCTAGCGAAGTAGATGCTGTTGTTGTTGGGTTAGCTGGTGTTTGGTTAGAAGAAGAAAAGCAAAGATCAGCACGTTTGTTAAAGACATTAGGTCGTGGTCATAATTTCAATTTTAGTGACCTTATAGTAACTTCCGATGCCGAGATAGCTCTACGAGGTGCGTTCGAAGGTGGTAATGGTATTATCACTATCATCGGTACTGGTTCTATTGCTCTTGGCAACCCAAGCGGACAAGATTTGGTACGTTGTGGCGGTTGGGGTATAGAGCTAGATGACGAAGGAAGTGGAGCTTGGATAGGACGTGAAGGTCTAACGGCTGTAGTCCGCGCTATAGACGGCAGAGGAAAGAAAACCGCACTTACAGATATCATCGCTAATGCTTACCCAAGCATTAACATAGAACAACCTAGAACTATAGTAAAAGCATACAGCGAAGGTGCTTTCCAATATCATTCGCTATCTCCATTCGTTATGCAATGTGCAGTCGATGGTGATCCTATTTGCTTAGATATTATTGACAGATCAGCAACTCATCTACTCGAATTACCACTTGCGCTAGTACCTAGCTTCAAAGAGAAGCAAGTAGAAGTTGCACTTATGGGGGGTATTGTAGAAAATGACACATTACTAGCTGACAAGTTGAAAGAAAAAATCAACAAGAATAAGTCACTGAAACTAGTAGATGCTAGGTCAACCGCATTGATTGGTGCATTGGCTATGGGTTCTGAACTAATAGCAGAAATGGGTTAATTCTTCTTCTGATCTTTACTCTCTTGAGCTCGCAGCCAGCTCCTAACACTAGTTGCTAACTTACCGCGAGGCGAGATTTCTAAGAATTTTTCCAAATCTACTCTAGCTTTGCCATCTTGCTTATTGGCTTTGTATATCAATCCTCTGTTGAGCAAAGCATGAGGAGAGTCAGGTTCTATTTCCAATGCAAGAGTATAATCCTCTAGTGCCTTTTTGTCATACTCTAGCTTCTTATAGACATTACCTCTGCCTATGTAGGCACTAATATATCTCTGATTAAGCGATATAGCTTTCGTATAGTCTTTGATTGCCTCTTTTAGATAACCCTTGCCTGCTTTGCAATTCGCTCTCCCTGTGTACGCATTGGCTATACTGCCGTCTCTGGCTATTACTTCATTGTAAGCTTTTAGTCCATTTAGGTAATCTTTGAGTGCCGTATATACGTTTCCTTGATTATTATAGTAAACAGCATTATCAGGGTCTAAGTTTATCGCTTTACCGAAATCAGAAAGTGCTTTATCATTTTCCTTAAAGCTAAAATATAGCAATCCTCTAGTATTATAAGCATCTGGGTCGGAACTATTGTACTCAACTAATTTATTTACATCTTCCAATGCTGGTTCTTTCTCATTGAATCTTGCTAAAAGTATAGATCTTGATTTTAGAGTGTCCGAATCTTCTGGTCGGATTCTTAGTACAGCGGAATAATCCTTCACGGCATTTAGGAAGTCGCCCTCAGCTATGAAGCAAGCTGCTCTTTTACGTAGTGCCTCTATATTATCGTGATCTATTTTTATAGCACGCGAATAATCCAAGTTTGCTTCTTCATTGCTCCCCGCTTTGAAAAATAAATCACCACGTATTATATATGCTTCCGTTATACCATTGTTGTGAGTTAGTGCTTCGTTTATCATTCTTAGCGCTTCAACAAAATTGTTCTCAGCAGCGTATATTCTAGCTTTAGCAAGATAAGCGAAAGAAAAAGATGAGTTTAGTTTTATAGACTCATTGTATAACTTCAGAGCGCTTGGGTACTCACCGTTTTTGTAGTATAAATTCCCTTTTTTGAAATATACAAAAGAGAAAGTAGGGTTCATTTTTATACATTGGTTATAATCTTCCATAGCTGCAGAAAGATTATCAAGCTCAAAGAAGCAATTCCCTCTTTTATAAAAATATAGTGAATTTTTATCATAAAGAGAGATAGCAGTGTTGAAACATTCTAGTGAATTGGAGAAATTTTCGGTCTTATAGAAGTTTTCTCCCTTCTCAGCCCAACTTTCGGCTTCATTTATTTCGTTTTTCATTTTCATTTCACGATATTATACTTTATTAGAAGCAAAAAAAATAAATTCTATATTACAATCGGCAATATCATTAAAGATATTTAAAATAATCGGATAAATCAATGGAAAAAAGTGTTCTTGTACCAATTGCTCACGGAAGTGAAGAGCTAGAAACTGTAACAATTGTCGATTTACTAAGGCGTGCAGATATAAAAGTAACTGTAGCTGGTGAAAATGATATGGTAACTTTTTCTCGCGGAGTTAAAATTATCCCCGATACACTGCTTTCGGAAATTCCAGAATACGAGAATTTCGGTGCTATTGTATTACCGGGTGGCGGTCAAGGAGTAGATAATTTTATAGAAGATGACCATCTTTTAGAAATAGTTAAGTATAATATACGTAAGAATAATCTGATATGTGCTATTTGTGCAGCACCACTATTTTTGACTCATCACAAATTAATAGATGAATCTGTGATGATTACGTCGTTCCCGGGAATGGCAGAGGAGCTAAACCACAAAAACTACTCGGAAGATGATGTAGTAGTAAGTGGTAATTTTATAACTAGTCGCGGGCCAGGCACAGCAATAAACTTTACTTTGAAGATAATTGAAACTATGACCGACTTGAAAACAGTACGAAGAGTAGCTAAGGAAATGTGTTATAAATATTGAAATCACTTTTAAAAATATTACTAGTTATTCTGATAATTAGCTCCACTTTATATGCTTCCGAGAAGAAAGGAACAGCACTGGTTTTGAGTGGTGGTGGCGCTAGGGGAATGTCCCAAATCGGTGTTCTTCGTGAGTTAGAGAGGCAGAACGTACAGATAGATTATATAGTCGGTACTAGTATTGGTGCTGTTATAGGTGGTCTGTATGCTGTTGGCTATACTCCAGATGAGATAGAAGAAATGATGGTTAAAGCTGATTGGGATGACTTGCTTGCATCTTCTAATTTCTATAATCGTGATAAAATGTTCATAGACCAGAAGAAATACTATGACCGAAAATTGATTAATCTTAGATTTGAGAACTTCAAATTCCAAGTGCCACAAGCCATAAGCAATGGATATAAGTTTTCGGAATTTCTACAAGGCAAAATACTATACTCTGACTATCCCTTCACTAGTGATTTTGATAAATTGAAAATTCCATTCAGAGCTGTATCGCTGGACATAGTAAAGGGTAAACCGTATGTATTTAAAAACGGCGATCTGATGACTGCTATTAGGGCTAGCATAACCGTACCTCTTCGGTTTACACCTGTAGAGCTAGATTCGATGATACTAGTAGATGGTGGACCTGTTGCCAATATCCCTTTTGACCAAGCGGTTGAAGAATTCAACCCGAAACATATAATAGTTGTCAATACTACATCTGATATATTCACTTATGACGATTTGAACAATCCCGTGAATATAGCTGACCAAATAGTTAGTGTTATTATGAAGTCAAATGAAGATATGGCGAAAGAAAAAAGTGACGTTTACATAGAGCCAAATCTATTGGGAATATTCAATTCAGACTTTATCCAGTTAGACACTATAATAGCGAGGGGAATGGAAGCAGCAGTTGTCATGGACTTTAGTAAGCTACCCAAAGGGAAAATAGCCGGCTCTGATTATAATGAGAATAAAGAATACATACTTAACGATATTACTGTAAAGGGAAATACAAGAACAAATGAAAGACTTATACTTTCAGAGTTGAATGTAAACAAGGGTGAAATTATTACCTCACATGATTTATTCAATCTATGGCAAAGTATATACTCGACTGAGCTTTTCTCACAAGTTAGTGTAGTCCCCAAGATAGTTGATAGCAATAAGATAGATGTAATAGTCGAGGTAAAGGAAAATGGCACCCAACTTGTATTATTGGGAGCTAGAGTTGATAATGAGAGAAACACACAGTTGGAACTTGATATAATTCGTGAGAATTTTTTTAATACGGGCACACGGAATTTATTAGGTGCTTCTTTTGGAGCACGCAACCAGAAGTTTGTATGGTCTGTATCTAATCCGAAAGTATTAAACTTGCCAATTAATTTCAACTTCACAGTTTACTATAACAATGTATTATATCGTACTTATAGTCAAGAAGTAGTGGAAAAAAACAATTATTATCATGAGTTAATAGGTGAATATAAAGTCGAGAATTATGGTTTCAATGTTGCGACTGGTACTAATTTTGATAAATCAGGTAAGATAAATTTTGGATTCCAGTTAGAAAGACAAAGAGCTTATAATTTGGAATCTGAACCGAATGAATTTAAAAACGTATCTACTTTCTTTATTAGAACGTTAATAGATAGTAAAAACAAGTCCAATTTTGCTACACAAGGAACGTTAATAGATTTGAATTTCGAATCTAATTTGCTTTCCTTAGAAAATGATGTTAATTTTTCTAAATTGGAATTCGTACTTGATGCTTATGTTTCTCCACTGAACAATTTCACTATCAATCCGTTTATTATGTTCGGATTAGGTGATAAAACGACTCCTCTAGCAGAGTTTTGGGGGTTAGGTGGTCAAGATATGTTTTATGGTATGCGTGAGTTTGAGAGAATTGGTAGGCAGATATTCGTATCATCATTAGAACTAAGATATAAGCTACCATTTGAGATATTTTTCGATACTTATGCTTCATTTAGGTACGATGTTGGTGGAATTTGGAGCTTACCAGAGCAAATAAAATTTTCGAATTTGAGACAAGGGTTAGGTGGCAGTTTATCATTTGATACACCCGTAGGTCCAGCTAATTTTTCTTTAGGAAATAGTTTCTATTTTCTGAACAATCCTGATAGGGTCATATTCGGGTCGTTATTAGGATATTTTGCGATAGGAATAAATTTATAAAAAGGAAAGGATTATGAAGAATTTGAATTACAAAATAATACTAACAATTGTATTAGCATCAGTAGTACTAGCGTTTGCCTATAACTATAGTGATATAAGCACCAAAGGTTTATCTTACCTAACTGATAAAGGGCCAGCAATATCTGATTCCCTATTAGAAGCTGGATTAGCTACCAAATCAGACGTTGGTGCAAAGCTAGAAGGTGGAACAATAACGTATGAGCAAATAAAAGCTCGAGTTGATAATCCTGATTTTATAATAATAGATGCTCGTAGCCCAGAAGATTATGCAAAAGGTAAGATTGGTAATGCTATTAATATATTCCCTTATGGTGACGAAGCTCAATATTTTGAGCAAGTATATACATTGGAAAGGGGCAAGAAGTATCTGATTTACTGTACTGGTGGTGATTGTGATTTATCGCACCATCTAGCAGAGGATATGAAAACAGCTGGATTCGAGAATATGTTCATCTACGTTGGCGGTTGGGAAGATTGGATAACCAAATAAATGGATAATAGCACAATACATAGCGACAAATTACTAGAGAAAAAGTTCGGTATTATTGGGACTGCTGAGCCCATGCGCAAAGCCAAAAAGCTATTGCTCAAGGCTGCGCCGACTGAGCTATCCGTACTGATAACAGGTGAGACTGGAACTGGAAAAGGAGTTTTTGCTAAAGCAATTCACGGATTGAGTAAGCGAAGAGGCAATAATTTTGTTAGTGTGAACTGTGGTGCTATACCAGAAACTTTACTTGAATCTGAACTATTCGGCCATGAAAAAGGTGCTTTTACTAGTGCCGTTGACCAAAGAATAGGGTATTTCGAAACGGCAGATAAAGGCACAATATTCCTAGATGAGATTGGCGAAATGCCAGTCGAAACTCAAGTCAAGCTACTCCGAGTACTAGAATCTGGTGAGTTTTCCAGACTTGGCTCCTCTGATAATCGCAAAGTAGATGTACGTGTAATAGCTGCCACTAATCGTGAATTAGAAGAAAGAGTAGAGCAAAAGCAATTCCGACAGGATTTGTATTTTAGGTTACGTTCCGTACATATTATATTACCTTCGCTACGAGAACACCCTGAAGACATAGAGCCGCTTTTCTACTATTTCGCAAATAATACTGCCAATAATATTGGTCTCGATTTCAAAGGTATCAGCGTTGAGGCACTTGAAATATTAAAGAGTCAGCCTTGGGATGGGAACGTACGCGAGCTGAAAAATCTGATAGAAACGATGCTTACTTTAGAAGCAAAAGAATTCATAGAAGCTGAAAATGTTACTAAATATATAAGACCATCGCTACCTCGACATACCAAACCGAGACCAACGGCACTAATGACTACCGCTCACACGGGTGATGACAACCCAAACTTAGAGCTTGGTATTATCTTTCGTACATTGCTAGAGATAAAAAATGATATTCAAGACCTAAAGCGAGAAGTTCATTTCAATACTTTGAAACTAGACGAGGTAGTAGCTAATCAGAATGAGATAATGATTCAAACTGCTGACGAAGTAATTGAGAATGATGAAATGCTAGATGGCTTTGACACACTTAACTTAGCAGATATAGAAAAGCGACTCATAGTATTCTCACTCAACCGATTCGATAATAATCGCCGCTTAGCTGCCAAAGAGCTAGGTATAAGCGAGCGTACACTCTACCGCAAACTCAAACAATACGATTTGGATTGAGGGGTATCATCCCTTCTTGACGAACTCTGATTTCAGAGCCATAGCACCGAAGCCATCTATTTTACAATCAATATTGTGGTCGCCATCTCGAAGACGAATGTTTTTGACCTTTGTACCACCTTTGATTGGCTTTGTTGATCCTTTTACGGGCAAGTCCTTGATTACTACTACTGTGTCGCCATCGGCAAGTAAAGCACCATTGGAGTCTTTCACTACTAAGCCATCTGGGGCTGCTTCTTCTATTTCGGGGTTCCATTCGTGACCACAATTAGAACAATTCCATATTGCGTTCAATTCATAGGTGTATTCGTAATTGCATTTCGGGCAAGGCATGTTATCAGACATTGTATATCATTTTTTGGTTGAAATTATTTTACAATATACTGCTTTTTTAGGATATTTCTATCGTCCAATGCTTTCTATTTCTTTGAAAACTTCTTCAGCTTCTCGAAATACCTGGTGTCCTTTTTTGCTTTATCATATAGACGTACATCTTCTAAATCATCAGCCAGTTCTAAAATAATAAATCTAAATACTATTTACAATTCTTTGAATTAGTCCCAATAGGTTAAATCTATATTATTATTTAATTTTGTGACTCTATATTAAAACAAAGAAGAATAAGACAATGTCAATGAATAAATTCAATCAAAATGTAATAGATGTAATCGGTAATACGCCTATTGTTCGACTGAACAAAGTAGCAGCTAATGTGGAATCCGACATATACGTAAAGTTAGAGTATATGAACCCAGGTGGCTCAATCAAAGAACGTATTGCCAAACATATAATCGAACAAGCGATAGAGCGAGGCGACCTAAAACCGGGTGGTACTATAGTAGAAGGGACTTCAGGTAATACTGGAGTTGGTTTGGCTATGTATGCAGCTGTGCATGGGTTCAAATGTATATTCGTATTACCAGATAAACAGTCTATAGAAAAAATCAACAACCTCCGTGCTTTTGGAGCTAAAGTAGTAGTAACCCCTACTAACGTAGCACCAGAAGACCCACGATCATACTATAGCGTAGCAAAGAGAATTGCAGAGACTACTCCAAATTCATTCTACGCGAATCAGTACTATAATTTGGATAATCAAGAAGCTCACTTCCGCTCAACTGGACCTGAGATATTCGACCAAACTGGTGGTGATTTTGATGTGTTTATGTGTGGCGTAGGTACTGGTGGTACGATCACTGGGACAGGTAAGTATCTGAAATCTGTTATGCCCGATGTGAAAATAGTTGGTGTCGATATAGAAGGTTCTATACTAGCCCCGTTCTGGAAGACAGGCGAAGTAATAGAAGCACACGGCTATGTATTAGAAGGAATTGGCGAAGATATATTTCCTGATAATCTTGATTTCAGTGTAATAGATGACTTCGTGATGATAGACGATAAGGAATCATTCGTGATGACTCGCCGTTTACTAACTGAGGAAGGTATATACGCTGGTGGTAGTAGCGGAGCAGCCGTAGTAGGTGCTATTCGCTATGCTGAAAGTTTGGACACACCGAAGAAAATATTGGTTATATTACCCGACTCTGGTAACAGATATACTGGCAAGATTTTCAACGACCAATGGATGAAAGATGGCGGATATAGTGATAGCCCATATAACATCACAGTTGGAGAAATGCTTCATCATACCGGCACTTCGACTAAACTAATAAAAATGCAAGATGACAAGAACATAGGTACAGCTATCGATATAATGAACGCTAGTGATATATCACAATTGCCTGTATTCAAAGGTGATACACTGGTCGGCTATATCAGCGAAAGTAAATTATCAACTCCACTTTTCGATGGTTCATTAGACCTAGAAGATAATATTAATCTAGTGATGTCTAACGATTTCGAAATAGTGCAACAAGACACACCATTGCAAAGTATTCAAGAAAAACTAACTCAAGGCAAAACAGTTTTTGTGTCGGATAACGAAAACAATATTGTCTCGATTGTCACTTACTCCGATTTGGTAAACTACATCGCCGAGGCGTAAATTTGGGCTCGGTGCTAACGAGGATTCCAAATATTCTCTTACTACGTATTCGAAATAAAAGCTCCTGCTCGGGGCTTTTATTGGATTTTTTTTCCAAGACTCTTTACATTGGCTCCGCTATTAGATTAGCATTATATAAATTTGCTCAGCACGGGGGGTAACCTCGTTAACTGTAATTATTTTTTTTGGGGTTTGGATAACAGACTTAAGATTCTTATTTCCCTATTATGGATATTATTATTAATTTATCTTGATTGATTATTACAATAATAGGAAAAGTGAAAAATGACAGAAAAATACGCTTCGGTACACTACAACGAATACCTTGCCTTAGATAAGATACTAGGCGCTCAAACCTTACGAAGTGAAGAGTTGGGCGAGCCCGCTCACGATGAGATGCTATTCATCATCATACATCAAGTGTATGAGCTATGGTTCAAACAGATAATCCACGATCTGAAATTAGTGGCTAATACTCTATCGCAAGACCCAGTACCCGAATACCAACTTGGCGAGGCCTTAGCTAAGCTTTCGAGGATTCACGAAATACAAAAGCTGCTTATAGACCAAATAGAAGTGCTGGAAACACTTACTCCTCTCGATTTCCTTGACTTCCGTAATTATTTGATACCTGCGTCTGGTTTCCAGAGTTTCCAATTCCGCAAGGTAGAGGCAATGCTCGGGCTACCTTCTACTCAGCGTATTACTTACGGTAACTATGATTACAAATCGCCATTCAATGAAGATCAGCAAAAAGAGCTTATGGATTTGGAAAATTCACTTTCTATGTTCGATATACTAGAAAAATGGTTAGAACGCACCCCATTTATGAAGTTTAACGACTTCAAATTCTCAGAAAAATATGTAGAAGCTGTTAGCAATATGACCGAAAGAGAACGAAAAGCAATACTTGATACTGAGTACATAACCGAAAAAGAAAAAGAAGGTAGAATCAAGATGCTCGATATGCAACAAGAGTACATAGTAAATGCGATGGATAAAGATAAGCATCACGAAATGATAAAGAATGGCGAAGTGCGACTCTCTTTCAAAGCGACAAAAGCGGCATTGCTTATAAACCTTTATCGCGATAAACCTATACTAAGGATACCATATAGCATACTGAACAAGATAATAGAAATAGACGAATCATTCATCATGTGGCGATTCCGTCACTCGCAGATGGTATTGCGTATGCTTGGACGTAAGATGGGTACTGGTGGGTCATCTGGACACGGCTACTTGAAAAAAACAGCTGATGAACACCACATATTCCGTGATTTGCACAATGTATCTACACTGCTTATCCCTCGCTCCGATTTACCAGAGCTACCGGAAGAGTTAGACCAATCACTTGGATATACTTATAAAGGTTAATTTGTTTGCCCTTCCCCTCTTTTAGAGAACCGAAAGAGGGGTGGCAATCTCTTGTAAGAATCAAAATTCGTAGAATTAGAATATTTTTAGGATTCCTTTCTATTATATAGTTCGTCTATTATTTAAAGTAGTATTTATGAAAACACTATTTTTGTCCATATTTACATTTGTAGCTATATTACTCACATCCTGTGATGACACAGGTACTATGTGCACCACCGAATTTATTACTTATAATCTATATGTCAAAGGTGATACTCTTACAGATTTCTATACTATTAGAATTTCTACAAATGATACCATAAGAGACCTGAATGAGGGATATTTTCCATCTGATAATTATGGAAGAAGAGGATATGCTATATTGAATGATGGTTATCGCAAAATATTAAACGGTAAAAAGGAAGGGTTCATTTTCATTGGGAAAATTGATGACCAAATAGTAATACAAGAATTGTATATCTTCGGTGCTGGCGAATGCCACGTCTATAAAGAATCTGGTAAAGAAATAATCGAAGTTGAGTAGTCAAATTAATACCCCCAAATAGTGTCTGACTTTTTGGGGGCAGTTCAAATGTGCAGGGATTGTTGTTTTTTTTAAATTCCAGGTTGCGGTGCAAAATAATAATTACCACCAACATTTAGTAAAATGATATATTCTCTCGGAGCTATTCTAACACTAACTTCTGGTGGGAATAAAAAATTTATATCTGCGTCATCGGCAGATTTGTTTACTATCATATAAGTAGCGTTTTCAGGTAGATTTTCGTTTAAATCATTTTTATCCAGATCAATATCACCTTCCCCTGTGTAAACAAAAATATTATTAGTCAACTCACCTAATTCTTCTGCATTGGTAAACTCACCATCGGTTAAGGCATTGCTACTACTAGCAGGGATTCTTGCAGAAAGGTTAATCAATTCGTCTAATCTGAATTGTGCTTTTATGTCTTCGCCAATTTTTACATTAACTACATAATAAGAACTAACACTAGATGCAGTTATATCGCTCCAATTTTCATTATCTTTACCCAACATAAAGTAAAGAATGCCAGAAGAGTTAGGTGTTAGTTCGCCTAATTCTTGAGTGAAAATAGGTTCGATACCACCTTCATTTCCGTAGTCAATTAGTTCACAAGTTATATTTGCAGTTTCACCAGTATATGGGAATACAATACCAACTGGCTCTAAGGCATTAGCAGTTAAGCTAAAAGCTATCAGTGAGATAGCAAGAAAAAATATTTTTTTCATAAACACAAACTCCAATATTAAAAAAATGATAGAATAAAATTTGACTACAAATATAATATACCGGAATTATTTTTAAAAAATAAATTTCATAAACACATAAAAAAACCCCTCGCCGTTATGAGTGAGGGGTCATGTCGTTTTCATTGTTTGAATAAACTTATAGTATATACTTACTCAAATCTGTGCTTGTAGCAATTGCATCTAAGTGGTCGCGAACGAATTTTTCATCTATAGCTGTATTCATATCGCCCAAATCACCAGGTGCGTTGAATAATATATCTTCTAGCAAAGTAGTGAGTATAGTGTGTAATCTACGTGCACCTATATTAGTCACTTCTTCATTGACATGAGCCGCAGTGCGAGCTATCTGCAATATTCCACTTTCTTCGAATACTAGTGTCACACCTTCTGTTTCCAATAATGCTTGGTATTGCTTTATCAGAGCATTTTCTGGTATAGTTAGTATTTTCACGAAATCTTCTTCTGTAAGCGAGTTCAGCTCCACACGAATTGGAAAACGCCCTTGCAATTCGGGTATCAAATCCGATGGCTTAGATACGTGGAACGCACCCGAAGCTATGAATAAGATGTGGTCTGTTTTTACGATACCGTGTTTGGTATTGACAGCTGAGCCCTCTACTATTGGGAGCAAGTCACGTTGCACACCCTCGCGTGATACTTCGCCCCCTCCCGATTTATCATTACTCACAGCTACTTTATCTATCTCATCTATGAAAACTATACCTGAGTTCTCCGTTCTATATAGAGCGTCTTTGAGAACAGCGTCCATATCTATTAGCTTATCAGCTTCTTCTTTTATTAGAATCGGCATAGCGTCTTTTACTTTTATTTTTCTTTTTTTGCGTTTTTTAGGCATCATGTTGCCGAGCATTTCTTGGATATTAATACCCATATCGTCCATTCCCATTGGGCCCATCACAGCCATTCCATTCGGACCTTGTTGTGTGATTTCTAACTCTATTTCGCGGTCATCCATTATGCCATTCTTGAGCATTGTACGGAATTTTTCACGAGTTTCCTTATTGTCTTCCTCTTCCGAATCATCGTCTTGCACAGGGGGAATGAGTATATTCAAGATTCTATCTTCAGCGTTTTTTTCTGCCTTAGTCTTGATTTTCTCTTCTTGCTCTTCTTTTACCATTTTCACAGCCGATTCCATCAGGTCACGAATCATTGACTCTACGTCACGACCCACGTACCCAACTTCTGTATATTTCGTAGCTTCTATTTTTATGAAAGGGGCGCCTGCTAGCTTAGCTAATCGGCGAGCAATCTCAGTTTTACCAACACCAGTTGGGCCTATTAGTATTATGTTATTAGGCATAATCTCTTGGCGAATATCGCCTTCTACATTCTGGCGACGCCATCTATTACGCAGGGCAATAGCTACTGCTTTTTTAGCATTGTCTTGTCCTATTATGTACTTGTTTAGTTCTGTAACTATTTGCTTAGGAGTTAATATATCCTGAGGAATAGCAAGTTTTGGTTCCAAATTACTCATTTATTATCTCGTTTTAGATTTCTTCAATTGTTAGATTAGTGTTAGTGTAAATACAGATTTCACCAGCTATATTCAGCCCTTTTTCGACTATTTCTTTAGCCGTCATTTCCGTATTATTGTAAAGCGCACGAGCAGCCGATAAGGCGTAAGGCCCACCTGAGCCAATAGCCAATATATTGTCATCAGCTTCGATTACATCGCCAGTACCGCTTATCAGAAGGCCTTGCGTGTCATCCATAACTATCATCATCGCTTCTAGCTTACGTAAATATCTGTCAGTACGCCAATCCTTTGCTAACTCGATTGCAGAACGTTTTAAGTTGCCACCGTGTGCTTCTAACTTAGCTTCGAATCTACCTAGTAGAGTGAAGGCATCGGCAGTAGAACCAGCGAAGCCGACCATTACTTTTCCGTTGTACAGCTTACGGATTTTAGCAGTCGAATGCTTCATTATAGTATTGCCAAGAGTCACTTGACCATCAGCTCCTAGAGCTGTTTTACCATCGCGTACTACACCGAGTACGGTAGTAGATCTAATTTTTTGATCGTTATTCATATTCTTATTTTTTGTTATATAATGTTACACAGTCCAATGAGGGACGAATTCTTTTTTGATTTTGTTTAAATATAGGTAAAATAATATAAAAGTTAGGAAATATGTGAGAGTAAATAACCAAATTATTGCTCTTGGATATTTATGAGGAGTTAGATGATGAAAATAATTGCCCCTAAAACTATTATTCGGAACAGTTTTTGTATATTATATATTAATAATGAAATAAATAAAAAATTGTAATGGAAACAAACTATTTCCCTATTGGGATAGATTCCGAAATTGAGCTATTCCAGCAGAGATTGAAAGACCTAAAAAACGGTAAGGGAAGCGTAATAGCAATAGAAGGAGAGAGTGGCGCTGGTAAATCATTTCTGATGACAGAGATGATGAAAATAGCTCGTAAGGACGAATCGATTATCTCACTTATGTTAGAGAATGAATCTCCAATTGGGAATTTCAATGTTGGGAATTTGCAACAACTGAAGCCATTCTCATCTGCTATGGACAGTTTGCTCGAGGGCAATTATAAATCCGCCAAAGACAGATTCAAAAAACGATTGGGTATATCTATACTTGCATCGCTGCCGATAACTGGCGAGATATTTTATGCGGTAAAAGAGATTAGCAAAGATTGGAAGGATTACAAAAAGGAATCGAGCAAAGAGAAGACAGACGATAAATTAAGCGCCATAGATGAGTTTTACAATGCATTTTGTAGCTTCGCATACAAATCACCACTAGTACTAATAATAGATGATATGCAATGGGCAGACGCCTCCTCAATAGAGATGATACGCCGATTTGCAAATGGTGACCAGCCAATATTATTTATATTCTCGTACAGACGTTCTGATTTTTCAGATCCATCTATCCCACTATTCCCACTGATTGTAACTGAGAACAATGACATAAAGCGCATAAGACTTAAGAATCTAGATAGCAAAGAAATAGAGATTTATTTCCGTGCAAACCTCAGTAACTACAAAGAAAACGAGGAATTCGTAAGTTGGGTAATGGAAAAGAGTTTTGGTAACCCTGGTATTCTCAACGAATACCTGCATTACTTCGAAAAGCATCCTCCATTCAATGAATCGGGTGAGCTGACAATTAATCTCAATGATGTTCACATGCCAGTGACTGCAAGTGCAGCACTCGCTGAAAATATAAATGATTTAAGTGATAGCGATAAGAATTTACTAGCAATCTGTAGTGCCGAAGGGAGAGAATTCTCAGCATATATGATGAGCAAGTTGCTTAACACAGATGTGGTGGATGTTATACAACGTATGCGTACTATCTCACAGAAATCTTCAGTCGTCCGTAGTCTGGGTGCCAATATCCGTTATGGAGTGAAAACTACAATCTACCAATTCACTCAGGCATTCTACTATGAGTATTTCCATAGTGGATTGGAGTATGAAGAGAAAATCGCTCTTCACGGTATAGTTTCCAAAGAGTTGAAAGAGCTATATGACTATGCTGATGAAGACGAAAAAGAGCAAATAGCACCTTATCTTGCAGCACATAGCAAAGAAGCAGAAAACGATGAACTAGCAGAAAGAATGACCCAGATAAGCAACGAAAATTCACAAAAGTATACCCCCCAAGAACTTGTAGATTCTGATGGGAATGGTAACGGAAAGGGTAGTGGCAGTACTGAGACAGGCGAGGATAGCAATATAAGCGGTACGGTTGTAGTTGGGAATATTAGCGATAATTTTGATTTTGTTTTCGCAAGAAATGAAGTATTGGATGATATATTCGCTACTAGATACGAGAGCGCTATAAGCAAAGCAGAGAACATATACTACACTAATACCAATCGATTGCGACTAATAGAAAAAGTGCAATTACTATCAATTATTGCAAAGTCATACATAAGTATTAACGATTTTGCAACGGCAGAAAACAAGATTAACGAGGCAACTCAGCTGCTGAAAGAGAAGCCAAACGCACAAGCAGAGTGCTTTATACTGAACACAACCGCTCTGCTCGATGCTGAGCAAGGACGCACAGTGCAAGCATTGGAGAAACTGCGTTTAGCAGCGCGTATGTCTTTGAAGCTACCTGTAGAGCTAAAGCTACTAACCATCACGAATATATCTAAAATAGTAGAGCAGCAAGACCCCGAGATGTCTGCTAGTTACAAGAAGGCAGCCATAGCGTTAGCCGATAAGCTAAACTTCGCAGACTTCAAAAATGTAATTGGGTAAATTGAAAACTCGAAGTGAGGTACTAAAATTGACCCCACATACTATTTGAACATAGAGTCATCAATTATAGTATTTTCTTGTATTATCGTTTCATTTGGATAATATATTCGGTACTACATAGGTCTTTGCTAATATCTAGTCTGTTACCAGTAATAAGATTATTACTATCCACTACTAAGTTCAGAGTGTTTCTTTTTGTATTCTTACTGTTAAGCAACGTCATTTCTTGCTTTGTAAGTTTTTTATCTGCGATCGCCTCAAGATTTTTACCTGTGAAATAACCCCAATATTCTTTTACCTTACTGCCTTTAGTCATTACAGTAATATTCAGTTCACTAGTTTCAAAGTTTATAAACCAACGTTCGCTAATTACTTCATTGGTTACAACGTCTTCACAATTAGTGTTAGTGACTGTCAATTCCACTTCCCATTCGCCAGCGATTTCTTCTTTCTTGAAAGGAGTATTAGTTTTGGATTCAGACTTGCTACCCGAATTATTTTTTATTTCAGAGTTAGAGTTATGAGTTCCGTCCTCAGGATTAGGGACTGTATCGCTAGACCATTCTTGCGAGTCGTGCATATCGTCCTCTGATTGGTTACAAGCGACTAGAGTAACTAGTAAAAGTAATAACAAAAGCTTTTTCATAAAAACACCTATATTAATTGATAGAATAAGACCTATTAATCTACGGATTAATTTGGATTAATTTGTAAAGTGACGGCTAATTCACTAAAAAATCTACTCAAATCTTCTCATCAAAGTGCCCCCAAAAACACATAGAGCTGCTGAATACACGCTTTAGTACTTCTATCCGTTTCTACGCATAATTACACTTACATAGAATCAAACATAAAAGATGAACGATACAGAAATTAAAATACTCGAATCCGCAATTGTGCTCATCCTATTTTTGCTAATTCGGTTTGTGGTCATTAGAATAATTAATAGAACAGTGACCAAAAATATATTACACAAAACTCGTGGTAAGATCATTAAAAAGATTTTTGCGATAGTGTTTACCTCAATCGCTGGCTTTATTATCTTGACAGTTTGGGGGGTGGACAAATCAGAATTTGTAGTGTATTTGGTCTCGGCACTTACAGTTTTAGGGATAGCTCTATTTGCTCAGTGGTCACATTTATCGAATCTCACTTCTGCAATAATAATATTTTTTAGCCATAACGTCAGATTAGACGATACTATAAGTATAATAGATAGGGATTATGAGATAAAAGGCCGAGTGAGCGACATCGGTTTTTTCTTTATCAGTTTAAAAACAATAGACGATGCAGAAGTAATATTACCCAATAACATTCTTATGCAAAAGATGATAAAAAAGCATCATACAAAGCAAGTTTAGGGCTAGACAAGGGTTGAGCTAACGGCATGAAATCTTCAACAGGGAATTAGCAAAATCAATGGCAACAGTTCTCGACTGGTTGTTCTACTGTCGTTGGAAGTTCGGGGGAAATATATGGTATGCCTAATGCCATGCCTCTCAATATCATAAGTATAGCTACTATTGCTATGCCATAGGGGATGAGCTTGTTGAATTTCTGTCTAACACCAGCACTAGCGAAAATACCGAGATAGCTAACTGCGAACATAGCTGGGGCTGTACCAATACCAAACCCTGCCATGAATCCCATACTACTCATATAATCGGCTATTCCTAGCGATGCTGCTAATGCAACATATACTAATCCGCAAGGCAAGAGTCCGTTGAGCAATCCGAGAGTAAAAAGTGCTAGCTTCCCTTTTTTACGAAGAAAAGTAGAAAAATACCCTTTTAGTTTTCCAACTCCAGAATAGAAGAAGCTATCCGCCTTGCCTGATATCTTGAAGATTTTGGGTCCGAATGTCAGTACTAGCATCAGCACACCGATTATTATACTTAGTTTCTCTTGTAAACCAGAAAAGCTAATAGCCGAGCCGATAAGTCCTAATATAGTGCCGAGAATCATATAAGTGATGACACGCCCTCCATTATAGAATGCGTTGTCTATTGCAATCGATGTCTTATTAGTGCTTTTATGTGGTATAGCTAGGGCTATTGGGCCGCACATACCTACGCAGTGCATGCTACCCAATATTCCTAGTACAAATCCTGAAATAATTTCCATTACTTAATCCAGATATTATCTTCGTAGTAATAGTCCTTTCCGTCCGAAGTCCATGACAGCTTTACTGTCCATTTACCAGTTACTATTCTCTCCGATTGGAACGAGTAGTCTATCTTCTGCCCTTCGAATTGAAGTTTCGTATCCATTGTTTTATCAGCTTGTCTGTATAGAAATAACTCACCCTTTACAGATTTATCATTCATTCCATCTGGTAATCTTATTTCTATTTTTCCTTTCTCAGATGTGATAACCACATCTCCGACTAAGTCTTCCGCTCTTGCCTTATTGTCAATTGTTTTTTGATACACCAACTCTTCAGCGTAATAATCATCGGTTACAAGATCTCTATTATTACCAGTAGTCCAGAACACAAAAAATAGTATTGCTATAACAAACGAGATATAGAATATAGCTATTCCAGTTCCCCAATTAAATTTGAATTTACTTGCCATGATCTTGCATACCCGGTGATGAGAAATTAGTTTTAAGGGTCTCGTATATATTCCCTTTATCATCTAATAACTCTACAACTATCTTATTATTGCCTGGCTCTAGTTCCGATTGAGGTATTCTAAGTAAAAACGTTACATTTATAACCTCGTTTCCTTCTACTGTCAAATCTTTTCCGCCTATTATCTCTATTTCTGAGTTATAGTCGGGAGTTCTGATTGTAAAACTAATCGGTTCGTAAGTTTTGTTAATAGACTTCATTGTAAATAGATTAGATACATGACCATCTGGAGTAACTGTGTAAGTCTGTCCTTTGGCTCTTAGTATTCTAGTATCTACATTACTTCTGTTTGTAAGTAAGAATATTATAATACCAACTAATACAGAGAGGATTACTGTATAGAATTTCATCCTACCAGTATATCTAAACTTTTTACCATCTTTTATATTATTCTCGGAAGCGTAACGGATAAGACCTTTCGGTTTTCCTATTTGTACCATAACTGCATCGCACGCATCCATACAAGCTGTACAGTTAACACATTCCATCTGTGTACCGTTTCGTATATCTATACCCGTTGGGCATACGAATACGCACTTTTTACAGTCGATACAATCGCCAGCTTCTTCGTCTCTTTTCTTAGTGAATTTCTCTCTTGGCTCACCTCTAACATAATCATAAGCCACAACAATTGATTCTTTATCCAATAGTACAGATTGTAATCTACCATAAGGGCAAACAAACGTACAAGCTTGCTCGCGAAACCACGCAAATACAGCAAAGAAAACACCTGAGAAAATCAGCAGAGAGATAAGTCCACCGAGATGTTCACCCACGGGGTCAGTTATAATATCAAATAGCTTGTCGGTTCCTATTATGTATGATAAGAATAGATTACCAATAAGAAATGATAATGCATAGAATACGACTAACTTACCACCTTTCTTTAGAATCTTTTCCTTATTCCAAGGCATACGATTCAGCAATCTTTGCTTGTTTGCGTTGCCTTCTATCCAATATTCTATTCGGCGGAAAACCATCTCCATAAAGATAGTCTGCGGACAAAACCAGCCGCACCAGACTCGACCCCAAGCGGAGGTAAATAGGACAATGAATATAACCAAAGTCAAAAATCCTAATGCTAGGATTATGAAATCTTGTGGCCAAAATATAGACCCAAAGATAATAAACTTACGTTCAACTATGTTGAACATCATCAGTGGATTGCCATGTATTCTTATGAAAGGTGTTATAAAGAATATTGCTAGTAAAAAATAACTAACTAGTTTCCTTTTATCATACCTTTTTCCTTGTGGTTTCTGTGGGTAAACCCACACTCTACCATCTTTGCTAATAGTGGACTGAGTGTCTCTGAAAGAATCAGAAACATCTATTACAGCACCACCAGGTTTTTTCTCTTCCGTACCAGAAAAAGAGAGGTCTTCCATATTAACGTATTTGCCTTTCTTCTTCTGGTTTTCACCACTAGGGTTACTTTTCTTATCCAAGGTTTTTATTCTCCCTGATACTCATCTCCCTCAGGTGCTTTACCATTCGGGGGATTTGTATTTCTAAATTTTTGATCTATATATGATGCAACATGTACTATCTTCTTAGTCTTCAATATTGGTTCCCATGCAATCATACCTTTCTCAGGTACACCGTGAGTAATAGTATTAACAATGGATTTGAAATCTCCACCGTGCAACCATTTAGAATCTCCTAAGTTAGGACCAACTCCACCTTCACCCGCTTGACCGTGGCAACTAGAGCAATTCATTTTATAGATTTTCTCACCTTCAGCTATTTCTTCTGCCGAAGTCATCAAAGCTATTTCAATTTGTGCTTCTTCGCCATTATCACCACCACTGTATTGTTTTTCTGCTGCTGCCAGTTCATTATTATATTCATCTAATTGAGTATTACCCATTCCTGTTATTTCAAAATAGAATAGATACACAAAAGCCCAGATTATTGTAAATACAAATAGTCCAACCCACCAAGTAGGCATAGGATTATCAAATTCCTGTATGCCGTCATAGTTATGGTCTAATAGCTTATCTTCTTCTTGTGACATTTTATTTTCCTCTCTCGTTTATAACTGTGTTATCATTTAATGGGATATTTGCTGCGTCATCTACATCTTGCTTTCTAAGAGTAAAAGTACGCACGACTATAAGGGTGAAGAAAGTAAAGAATACAAGTAATACCACAATTGGTAGTATTTCTAGATTCTCTACACCTGATAATATATTCTTAAACATAATTAACCTCTGCCTATTTGTTTTCAGTAGCAGTCGAAGCTGCACTACCTTTTATATCAGTACCCAATCGTTGTAAGTATGCGATTAGAGCAACTATTTGTTTATTCGCACCTACTTCGATTCCCGAATTTTTCAAGTCATTCACGATATCAAATGCTTGTTTGTCATAATCTCTCATTACAAAGTTCTCATATCCACTAGAGTATGGAACTCCCATAGCTGTCATTAGCTTTATTTTCTTCACTGTCAATGTCGTATCTACTTCATTATCCGCCATGTGAGGATAAAGAGGCATAACAGAACCTGGTGACATTTTATCTGGATTCATCATGTGATAATAGTGCCATGCATTATTATACTTGCCACCAACACGGTGCAAATCTGGCCCCAAACGTTTAGAACCCCATTGGAATGGTCTGTCATAAACGAATTCACCTGATTTAGAATACTCTCCATAGCGAGCAGTTTCAAATCTGAATGGCCTAATCATTTGCGAGTGACAAGTGTAACATCCTTCACTTACATATATATCCCTACCTTCTAATTCGAGCGGTGTATAAGGTTTCACAGCAGTTATAGTTGGTACGTTCGATTCAATCATATACATAGGTATTACTTCAAACAGACCACCTGCCACTACGACAACAGTACTAGCAATAATAAATGGAAGCGGGCGCCCCTCTATCCATTGCGATCTTTCCCACCATTTCGGTTTGCCACTTCTTTCTACTTCGTGAGCTACCTGATCTTTCAGTGCTATACCTCTACCAGTCTCCGTTTTCATGAAGCTGCCTTGCTTAGCAGTTTTATATAAATTGTAAGCCATAAAACAAGCACCAGTTAAATATACAGTTCCTCCAACAGAACGGACTATATACATAGGTATAATCTCAGTCACAGTTTCTAGGAAGTTAGTATAAAGCAATGCACCACTAGCGTCGAATTGTTGCCACATAAGACCTTGCACAACACCAGCCCAATACATTGGGATAGCATAAAGCAAAATACCTATAGTTCCTGTCCAAAAATGCGCATTTGCCATTTTCTTAGAATAAATCTCTGTATCCCACATCTTAGGTACTAACCAATAAAGAATACCAAATGTTAGAAATCCATTCCAACCTAATGCTCCTATATGTACGTGGGCAATAGTCCAATCAGTATAGTGAGATAGTGCATTAACTGCTTTTATAGAAAGCATAGGACCTTCAAAAGTTGCCATACCGTAAGCAGTGATTGCCACTACCATAAATTTCAATACCGGCTCTTCTCTAACTTTATCAAAAGCACCTCGAAGTGTTAATAGTCCATTGAGCATACCACCCCAAGAAGGAGCTATTAGCATTAGCGAAAATACTGTTCCTAGTGATTGCGCCCATCCAGGTAAAGAAGAAAATAATAAATGATGTGGACCCGCCCAAATATATAGGAATATCAGCGACCAGAAGTGAATAATCGAAAGTTTGTAAGAGTAAACTGGTCTATTCGCTGCCTTAGGCAAGAAATAGTACATCAGTCCTAAAAATGGTGTTGTTAAGAAAAATGCAACCGCATTATGACCGTACCACCACTGTACTAATGCATCTTGTACACCAGCGAAAACAGGATAACTCTTAGTTAATGAAACTGGGATTTCCATAGAGTTAACTACGTGAAGTAGCGTAACAGTAACCCAAGAACCCAAGTAGAACCATATAGCAACGTACATGTGTTTTTCACGACGTTTCATTAACGTCATTATCATATTGATACCAAAAACAACCCATACAATTGCAATTAATATATCTATAGGCCACTCTAACTCAGCATACTCTTTACTAGTAGTGATACCCAAAGGCAAAGTAATAGTGGCTGCTAATATAATAAATTGCCAACCCCAAAAGTGGATATTACTGAGCATTTTACTCCACATAGACGCTTTACAGAGCCGCGGGAGTGAATAGTAAACACCCATAAAGATTGCATTACCTACAAATGCAAAAATAACTGCATTTGTATGTAAAGGTCTAAGACGACCAAAAGTAAGGTACTCTAAGTTGATACCCATACTCTGATAAAATGTTGGCCAGTATAGCTGTATAGCTATCAATACACCTACAAGCATACCGACTAAGCCCCAGATGACTGTGGCAAGTACGAATTTCTTAACTATGACATTGTCATATAAGAAGGATTCTATTTTGCTTTCATTAGTACTCATATATACTATCCTTTATGAATTATAATTATTTATTTTTTATCTTCAACATCATCAAAAAGTATTCTTACAGCAGGTGTATAAGTATCCTTAAATTGGTCTTTTTTTACCGACCTGATAAATAGGACTAGGAAAATTATCGCTATAAAAAGACTTATTATTATCAGTACAACTAGGGCTAACATAGTTTATCCCATTTATATTATTACTCAATACTAAATTAAAAATAAAAAGTCATAATTCCTATAATGAAGAGTCTTTTGTCTTTAATTAATTTGACGATAAAGTTATTAATAAAGAGGGCTTAAACAGTCCTCTTTCAGTAATTCTGTTTAATAATAAGGGGTTAGAAAATAGGCCTATTTTAGTCACTTTTCGGTACAAATTTCTAAGAAAATTAAAAATAATTCTGCTAATATACTTTTAAATCTTTCTTGTTATTCGTTGGTCAAGCATGAGGAAAGAAAGTCTTACTTTACCTATATCTTCGGTTTACTTGGTTAGCTCTCAACTGAAGCGACCTACCCTCTGCTGGGGAGGTGGTCAAATTAATCGCTGATTGAGACTGTCGAAATCAAGATAAATTGAAATACTATCTTTTCGACGATGCTCAATGAACTATATATACTTCATCCTTTCACCAAACTCCCTAATATGACCTCTCTAGTAGCGCCAGTTACTGTCGGCATATTGCCACATTGTTCTTCTAACCTCAGATAAGCAAGATAAGCCATTAGCAGTGCTTCTCGGCTATCGGAAATATCGATTCCATTTAGCATTGGTTGCTCTATTTTTGCCTTTGGAGAGTAGCTACCTATGAGCTCTACTAAATATGAATTCCTAGCGCCTCCACCCGCTATTTTCAGTGTGTAATTGTCTTTGATGACTTTGTCTATGTTTTGTCCTATACTCTTCGCTGTGAAGTGAGTCAGCGTGCTAATAGCGTCTTTTGGGGTTAGAGTATATACATTGTTCTCTTCCAAAAATGCGGCGTTTAATAGTTCCTTCCCCGTTGATTTGGGGTAGGGTTTATCAATATACGGCTCACTCATTAGTGAGTCGAGTACTGCTTCATTCAGCTTTCCGCTTCGCCCTGTCTC
The DNA here is from genome assembly GCA_041675005.1 of Kapaibacterium sp. (SeqCode). GTDB lineage: Bacteria > Bacteroidota > Ignavibacteria > Kapaibacteriales > UBA2268 > PGYR01. Next base: position 47,241 of record JBAYUQ010000003.1, on the reverse strand, counting down.
ACCATTAGCATCGTAATCTTTATCATATAGCTTTCTCATCGCCAAATCTATCAGGCAATTCCCAGATCCTGTGTCAAATGCGATTACTTCATTTTTGCTACCACCTGCTCGCAAGTAAGTGATATTAGCTATTCCGCCGATATTAAGCACTATCGTATCAGTGTCTTTATTGCTCAGAAATGCATAGTCGAATATTGGAATTAACGGTGCACCCTGACCTCCGACTGCCATATCTGCAGTGCGGAAATCGCCCACAGTGTCTATGCCTGTTAGGATAGCGAGATGTGTAGCTGAACCGAGCTGATAAGTTGAGCGAGTCATTTCACCAAGGCATAGCTCCGAATTGGGCTGATGCCATAGTGTTTGACCGTGGAAGCCGATAGCTTTTACTATGCTTTTTTCTATTTTATTTTTACTTAAAAACTCGTTTACTGCTTCTGCTATTTCTTCTGTGTAACGGATGGTTAGCTGCGATAGTGATTTGAGGGTGATGTCACCAGCCAGCGTTTTTAGGTGATTTTGTAGCTCACTTGTAAAGCTGAATTCATCTGCTATTATATCCGTGATACACCCACTAGCAAAAGTTGCCGCAGCTATATCAATAGCATCAACTGATGTTCCAGTCATTATTCCTATGTATAGTTCTTTGCTCATTTTATAGTGCAGTACCCTTTTATTCATTATTTTTGTTCTTTGAGAAAACTATCAATTTTGAGAATCTTGAAGTACATAATATACACTATTGGATTTATATATCTACTAATTTCTTTCAACTATGGAATAAATATCTATGATGAAGGGTTAGTGCTAGTTGGTGGTATGCGCGTACTATCAGGGGATATACCATATCTAGACTTTTGGACTATCTACTCACCGGGGGTGTATTATTTTTCAGCACTGATACAATTATTCAGCGAACAGATTTGGTTACATAAATTCTTAGCCGTTGTATTTAACTTCATTATTGCTTTCCAATTAAACCGCATATTCAATTTATTAACTAATAAACGAAATTATGCCGTCTTTATAGCTTCTATCGTTCTAACTGGTTTCGGCTTGAGGTACATAGACCCAGCTGGATTGGGGCTGATGATCGCACTATTTTCTGTGGTTCAAACGCTAAAGTATTTCAAATCGAGCGATGAGAAACACATACTCTATAGTGGTCTTTTAATTGGATTGACTTCACTGGTAAGGCATGATTTTGCAGCATATTTATTCATTCCTGTTTTAATGAGTTTGCTTTTTGATATAAACAAAGAGAACCTGCTTCGTAAAGTAGGTAAGCTGATGCTTGGATTATTACCAGCTATTTTCATCTATGCCATACTAGGAGCAATAGTTGGATATAGCAATATAATAGAGCAACTAATTATCTTCCCACTTACAGAATTCAGTGTGACACGTTCACTTCCATTCCCACTAATATGGGAAGCGAGGGCAATCTCTGATTCCGTCTCCAATTATGTATTCAATATCTGGTTGGCACTCGTTTTCCTACTACCTCCCGTATTGGCAATATTGAATTATATACTGTATAGAAGACATAAGCATGCTTCACTTTTCATATACTATGGGTTGCTTGTATTGCTGTTTTATAATCAAGCTCTGAACCGTTCTGATTACTCACATTTATTGCCGTCTTTGTTGCTTTCGCTTCCATTACTTTTTGCCATTGTTTACTCTATGCAAGTCCAGTTTTACAGGCGAGTAGGGGTGATAGTGGTTACGATTGTGCTTCTTCTAATGCCAATTGGTAAAAAGCTAAAATACGTTAAACAGAACTACATGAGTAATACGCTAGTGAAAGCGAATTTGGACAGAATGGATTTCATCTATATAGAGCCAATTCAACGGGCACAGTTCAGTTACCTCGCCGAGCTAAACAGCAAGATAATCCAAGGTGAGCCGACATTCATTGGATTAAAAAATATGTCATCTATAGAAGTGAATAATGTTCTTTCGTATTATATATTGGGTCTGAATCCAGTAGTAAAATATCACGAGTTGCATCCCGGAATTGCTGATAAACAAACCTACCAAACAGAACTACTTTACTCACTTTTCGAGAAGAACAAGTATGTCATCTTGCTCAATATGGAGTCGAAAAGACAAGTAGCTAATGACAATTACTTCAAAGATAATTTGATGAATGGTTATCGATATATAATCAAATCTCATGAGCTGGATTTGTTAGTGAATAAGTCGGTTACCCCATAACTCACGCTAAACTATTTTCAATTACATCTATATCAGCTTGATCTAATCCATATAACCTATAAACTAATTGGACTTGCTCTTGCTCAATTTGGTATATCTAATTTATTCGACTGTAAACCCATCTACTTCTTTTATTTCCTCATCTGACAAATCATAAAGTTTATACATTATTGTATCAATTTCGCTTTGTAAATCACTTGTGTCCACCCCTTCTTCATTTATATTTATTGCTAATATTTTATCAACAAGTTCCACTATTTTTTTTGACTTCTTTAACTCTGGAATGATTATTGGAAGTTCCTTTAATTGTTTTAATCTTATCTGTGGGACTGCACCCCTTCTTCGTTGAATATAGTTTTCTTTAATAGCGAAGTATGTTAAGATTTTACTATTTAGCTGACCCAAAATGAGTTTTAAATCAACATTACTTGTTTGATTTTTCTCATTTATATTTGAAATAGAAAAAAGACTAAGGTTCAGACATAAGTCCTCTTCGGAATATGTACCAATAATTTTATTTCCGGTTTGAAGAATAATTAATTTTGGAGATTTAAAAACTACTGAATCTCCCAACCCAATCCACATTTGTTTCTTATTTTTATTTTTATCTAATACATTCGCATAATTATCGTTGAGTCTTTTTAGCAAATCTTTGTCATAATTAATATAAGTCTTGATTACTGGTTTACAGTATTGTGAATTTATACTTTTCTTCCCCTCTAATAATGCCCTCTGCTTTTTAATATCTTTTATTTCAAGAAACTTATCCTTCATGCCAGTAAAAGTTATTCCTGTTCTTATCAAGTTTCCTTGAAAATAATCTACTAATATCCCAGATTTATTAGAATAGACTTTTTGAATAATCGTATTATTTAAAGTTGATGGCGGCACAAGATTATTATTTAGGTTCGTTTGTAAAACTGATATAGGTTCTGCGTCAACACTACCCAATTTGAATGATACTTTATTACTAATCGGAGTTTTATTTTTCAAAAATAAAATTGACTGACCTGAAAAAACATTGTCAAAGCCAACTATATCATTAATTATTTCTAAGAATGTACTTTTTTTAAACATATACTCTCTTATATCAGTAAATGGTTTCTTATGTATATTTAAATCTACTAATAAAGAGATGATTCCATCTTCAGAACTAATATTTAAACACTTTTCTGAGAAAAACATAATTGAATGGAATCTGCCCTTAATAACTTTCGGGTCAATTACGGGCTTCTTAATAAATGAATAATTTTTTTTATAATAGATTTCTTCTTTTTTTAACATATCCACCTTGAACCTACCGTAATAACTTAGATAAGGTGGGTTTGCAATAACAACGTCAAATCCTAAGTAATCACCTGTATCCGGATTTAAAACTTCTGGAAACTCAAATCTCCACTCGAGCGAGTTTTTATATATTTCACTACTCATTAAATCATCTACTATCTTTTGTTTTTCATCAATGATAGTTTGGTACTTCTGTTTTTGTATTTCTAGATTAGATTTTAATTCTGGAGTAAGTTCATCATCAAACAATTTTGGGTAAACAAATTTTTTATTATAATTTTCAATAGCAATTTTAAGTTCCTTATTCTCTTTACTTTGATTATTGAATTCAGTTCTTATACCACTTTTGATTTTGTTTATAGTATCTTCTGCTTTTCTTTTATCAATTTTTGAGGAAGCATTCTTATATTTATTAACTTCTTCCAGATATTTACTAATCTTAATTCCACTGTTATTTAGAATGTTAGTTATTTTAGTACTAACATCATATCTGCTGATTAAAGAATTACCACATTTAATATTAATATCAATATTAGGTAATGTTTGTAGTTCCCCATCTTCATAATAACAATTTTTTAATAGTTCAATCCATAATCTAAGGCGGCAGATATTAACAGAATTTGGATTAATATCAACACCAAACAAACAATTCTCAATTATTTGTTTTTTCTGGTAGAATAAAGCTTTTTGAATTTGTTGTGGTTCGTTATCTGCTTCGTTGTTATTGTTAACTTCATAGACAAATATTCCGTCCCTATTAGAAATTGTAAGTTCATCATCATTTATATTTGCAACAAATCCACTTGTTAACTTTCTACAATCTTCATCTATTAAAATTTTTAATTCACTTTTAATTGCAATCAATTCGTTAAGTGCAGAAACTAAGAAGTGTCCAGAACCTACTGCTGGGTCTAGTATTGTAATAGAATTCATTAAATCGTTATAATCTCTCAAACTTTCTGAACTACCATTATCAATTATAAGATTCTTAATATCTGTAAAGCTATTGATATTATTGTACTTTTGTGCAAACTTATTGAGGACTGTTTTACGAATCGTTTCACGACACATATACTCTGTTATATAACCGGGTGTATAGTACGAACCGTCTTTGTAACCATTTATTTTTTCAAATATCAAGCCAAGTACATTCGCTCTTATTAAAGGCTTATTATCATCTACAATATCATCTTTAGCTTCAGTATAAAAATCATACATATCTAAAAAGTTTAATAAGTACTCTAAAGTGTTGTAGCCAACACCACTAGTATTGCTAAAGCGAGTCCCATTTTTATAATTCAAAATAGTATCATTGTCAATAGTAGAGATTACAATGAATTTCTTTTCTAATTCGCTGACTTCGAATAGTGAAGAGTTAAGGTAAGGAATGTGATTATATTGTTTGTAATATTCATCTTCTTTTCTTTCTATTAAAGGACGGTTCAATACACCTGAAAACATAGTTTCTAGTTTATCAAATGAGGTAATTAATTTCCCATATTTCATAAATAAATATTTATCTTTATCATTATTTGTTGAATGATAAGAGAAAAGCTGAGCTTCTAATAATTTTAAAAATAGTATTCTATTAATCCAAACTATTATTAATTGCAGAGCGGTATCATATTCGGCATCTTCTCTTTCATTTGGGTTGCTGATATGACTAAAAAATCCCATTTCTCGGATTCTACGAATAGTTAATTCAATAAATGATCCATTCTCTCTTTTATTCTTGGCTAATCTACCGATAGTTTTCTTTTTTGTACCAGTTTCTTCTAACCCCATTATATAGAGTAACTCACTATAGAAATTTCTGTCTAATCCATGACTTTCTTCAGATTGTATCTTTAATAGGTTGGTGGGGCTAAGTATTTTATATAGTTGGGCTTTTTTGTCATCTGACGATTTTGAATTATATTTTGATAAATCAAAATAAACAAATTCAAAATCAATATGATTACTTATAATTTCTTTTTCAATTGCATTGTAAATTCCACCAGTACCTACAGATTGATTAGCATTAAACTTTGCATTTAGTATAGTCTCTATTTTGGTTTTTCTATTTATAGATTTCCAAAGTTCAACTGCATCAAAAATAAACCACTCTTTCCCATTAGTCGCAATAAGATGTTTTATAGCAAAATTGGAATTATACCTTTCTTTCAAATAATAAAATATAAGTTGATGGAGTGCCTTTTTATTTATATCATTTTTTTGACACATTTCAGAAGAATTAAGAGTTTTTGCCTCAATTAGTACTACTGGTATATTATTATCCAATATGCAAAAATCAATTTTATTAGTATTATTACTTGGCATTACCTTAAATTTATTCCCGTAATCACTATAAGTTGCATCCAAGAATAACTTACATAACGTTTCAACCGTTCGTTCACTTGTTGTTTTAGTAATTGGAAGTATATTTTGAATTAGTTCCCTTTCAAAATGCTTTATATTACTATCAGTTACCTTTAACTTATTAGCAAAAGATTTAGCGAGTGATTGTGCTATTGTAATTTGAGCCATTTCCAATTCTTCTTTTCGTGGTTTATATTAATGACAATATAAATAGAAAATACAATATTTCCGCTTTATTTGATAGTGAGGAGGGTTATCACCCCATAAACGAAATGCTATACAAGTACAGCAAAGCGAACCCGAAGAAGGAAGCCAAACCAAAGTAAGTCAACCAATTGAGCCATGGCTTTGGTCTATGTTCCATTGGGAAAAACGGCTTTCGGATAACTAAGAAATTGAGAGTAGCAACAACTGGTGATGATAGAAAAGCTATTATAGTCACCAAATCTACGAATAGGGTGAGTGAACTTGTAAAGAAATATACTAGAATAGAGCTAGCCAAGACAATCCCAATCAGAAAAGGCCAATAGTATTTCTCAGATCTATCATCTACGCTAAACCCCTTTATAGTTTTTACAGCTTCTGCCAAACTGCGGGGATAAGCATCCAAACAAGTGATAACAGTAGAGAACATAGTAACGAGCATAATAAATGCAATAATACCTTTGCTCCAATTCCCAATCGTAGTTGTATAGAGCGAGAGCAGCTGACCTGTGAACGCAACGGCACTGCCAGAGAACTCTTCTCCAGTACCATACATTACATAAGCACCCAAAGCTAAAAAGCATATAGCTAAGAAGATACATACTACATACCCAATGTTAAAGTCGAGCATTGAGTTCTTGAAGTCTTTTCTACTCCCTGTCTCTTTATCGTTTTCTAATGCCCATAGTGAAGTCCAACTCGATAGTTCAAGAGGGGCAGGCATCCATCCCATCAGTGCTAGTAGGAATCCAATTCCAGCTTGATTAAGTATTTCTGGTGGTATAAATTCGGGAGAGACATTAGAGCCAATTGAAGCAGCGACAGCTACTGCTACAACTGTTAGTATAGAAAGCGAGATAATGAGATACTTCACAAAACTCTCGAACAATCCATATTTACCAAGAAATAGTATCACAGCGGTAATAACTAAGTAAAATACAGAAGTGGTCTCGGCAGCAAAAGTAACTCCTGTATATAGGAAAAAAAGATAGTTGAAAATAGCTGAAGCAACGAAAGTAACTGCACCAACTGTAAGTACTGAAGAGAAAATATTTAGTATTAGGAAAAGCCAAACAGCCCATCTTCCGAGACGCTCATAACCACGGATGAGACTCTCGTTCATTACCGCGGTGTATCTCTGACCTACTTCGAAGAATGGGTATTTGAATACATTAGCTAATAGTATAATCCAGACTAAATCGAAACCATAAGCCGCACCAGCTCTAGTAGATTGTACCAAATGTGATACACCTACTGCTGCCCCTGCGAATAGTAAACCCGGGCCAAGATTCCGTAAAATCTCTTTTACGCCCATCTAGAATTCAGGATAGAATATAATATTCAATCTTGGTATAGAGTAAAAACTTTTTGAGTCAATCGCCGTTACTACTTTAGGGTTGTCTTGCCATTCAACTTCACTTTTTACTGCAGCTAAATCAAAATTCAATCTCCATTCTGCGGCAAAGTTCAATAAGCCAGCACCTTTTATAGGGATATTGAAGATAAATCCAACACCTGCATTTAGACCAATTTGAGAATTATCTACACCATTAATCGAATTCATGATAAAACTGGGGCCTATAGCACCGAATACATTTATTTTATTATGAGGATTCGGAATCCAAAGAGATGAAATCTCAATTAGTTGGTGAATGTTTGGTAAATTACCCGGAGTATCTTCTTGTACTTTTGTGTTTTTCGAATAAGCATATCCAACTTGTAAAATCAAATAGTCTGCTATTCCACCAAAAGTCGCTGTACCACCAAATGAAGAAATACCTTCATAAGAGATATTCCTATCGGGTTGGTTCAAAGACTCATCTAAAAACACTTGACTTTCTACAATAGTATTAGTCCCAACAAACCCACCTATACCAATAAATTTGGAGTACGGAGCTACCTCGTAATCGGGCGCCGGTTCATCATAGCTATCGTATCTATAATCATCTTGTGCATTTGTAGTTTGAGTAAATAAAGCAATACCCATAACTAGCATCATAATCTTGAAAAAGCTCTTAGCGTTTTTTGTAGATTGCTCTAGTATATTTTCATAGTTCATATTCTTAACCTCTGATATTTTTTTTGCTATTTCTTTTACGAAGCTCGGTTCGTTTCTCTTTCCTCTGTTCGGAACAGGAGCCATATACGGCGAATCTGTTTCTATCATGAATCTATCCAAAGGAACTAATTCCAATACTTCTTTATGTTCTGACTTCTTAAACGTAATATTACCAGTAAAGGATACATTGAACCCCAAATGAATTGCTTTTTCTAATAATTCTTTTGAATCTGGGAAGCAATGTAGTACTGCTTTCAATTTTCCGTCTTGATACTCTGTAAGTATATCTATCAAATCATCATCTGAATCTCTATTATGTACGATTATCGGTTTTCCTAGCTCTTTGGCTATTTCTATTTGTCTTCTGAAAACGCGTTTTTGTACATCGGCAGCTGACAATTCGTGATAGTAGTAATCTAATCCCATTTCTCCGATAGCAACGCATTTAGGATGCTTTGCTAGCTCTCTTATTCTTTGCTCTACCGAATCATCGAACTTATCAGCACTATGCGGATGAACGCCAATCCCGAAATACAGCATATCGTATTTGTCAACCAACGCCACCAAACTATCGAAAGCATCTGGCTCTATAGCAGGTATTACTATATGCTCTACCCCAGCTGCTTTGGCTCTTGCTATTACTTCGTCTATATCCTCTGCGAATGCGTCAGTATTTATATGTGCGTGTGTATCTATCATTACTTGCTTTTTAACTCTTCCAAATCTTTCATTACTTTTTCTATATGTCCAGCAACCCGTACTTTTTTGTACTCAGCCGCTATTTTCCCTTTAGGGTCTATTATGAATGTAGAACGGATAATACCCATATACTTTCTGCCGTACATACTCTTTTCGCCATAAGCGTCATATTTAGTTGCTATTTCTTTTTCTGGGTCACTTAGCAAATCGAATTGCAAATCATATTTAGCTTTGAATCCATCGTGCGATTTGACAGAGTCAGGACTTACTCCTAAAATCTCTGCATCTAACTTTTCGAATTGCTTTATGTTCTCACTAAATCCACAAGCCTGCTTGGTGCAACCAGAAGTATTATCTTTTGGATAAAAATATAGAATCAGCCATTTTCCTTCATAATCTTTTAGACTAATTTCTTTGTCACCGCTAGCCATTGCTTTGAATGCTGGTGCTTTTTTTCCTATTTCTATTGCCATTTTCTTAATCCTGTGATTTTTCTTCGAATGCTTTGAATTCCGATATTATCTTTTTCTCTATCGGATGCTTTTCTCGTTCTTCTATTACTTCTTCTTCTTTTTCTACTTTTACTAATTCAATAACTGCTCTACTATTCGTTATATCAGTGAATGCAGATTGCAATTGCTTTTTATGACTGTTCAGATTATCATATATAAACTGGTCTTTGATAAATAGCTTTATATTATCATCTTCAAAGTCAATATCCATTACTTCTTTGACCATAGATATATCAGAGCCAATAAGTGATTCGTAAGCTACGAATTTATTCCATTTGTCTTGTATGCTTTCTTGTTGTTGCGGTGGAGGTATTTCCTCTTTCACAACAGTCGCTTTCTCGACTACTCTTTCTTTCTTAACTTCCTTGACTTCGGTTTTGTATTCAACCGGAGTTTCTTCTACTAATCGTTCAATCTTTTTTTTTTCGGGTTCAGGATTAGCCGGTAACTCCGCACCATTTAGTTTCATTACTTCTTTTAGTAACGTTTCTATGTCCTTTGCCTTGTCCATAGACGCCATTTGTACTAAAGCAGTCTCGAATTTTATACTCGGTGAACTCGCAAATCGAAGATCATTTTCAGTTCGAGAAGCCAGCTCCATCAACCTAAGCAAATCTGCTTTAGCCATATTGTGAGCTAATTCCACGTACTTCGCTTTGAATGCTTTCGATGTTTTTATCAAATCTGTTTTGGTAGTAGTAACTACTGTCAGTGTATTTCGGAAGTGTTCCAATAGACCTGACATACACTCTTTTACATCATATCCGTGAGTTACTATCTCATTGCTTATCGTAAATATTTCTTTTATATCGTGATTGATAATAGCAGAACTAATTCGGAAATAGAACATTTCGTCAATCAGATTAAGAGCACTTGCGAGCTCTGTATATTTTATATCTCTACCACAAAATGCAATTGCCTGATCAAATATACTTTGGCTATCACGCATAGAGCCATCACCCTTACGAGCTATTATCTGCAGAGATTCTTCATCTATAACTAACCCTTCGGCATTAGCAATCATACTCAGTTGTTCTACTATTTCCTCTATCTCCATTCTTCGGAAATTGTATCTTTGGCAACGGCTAAGTATAGTAGCTGGAATTTTCTGTGGTTCTGTTGTGGCTAATATAAAGACTAAATGCGGTGGTGGCTCTTCGATTATTTTCAGCAGTGCGTTGAATGCTGAATCAGAGAGCATGTGCACCTCATCTATAATATAGACCTTATACTTACCATTCACAGGAGGGTATTTTGCATTCTCTCGCAATCTACGAACGTCGTCAACGCTATTGTTTGATGCACCATCTATCTCGATTATATCCATTGCCCTGCCTTCGCCTAGCTGTTTTGCAAGCTCGGAGTTCAAATCTGGCTCGAAATCGTCAGTATGATTGTTGAGCGCAATAGCGTGGATACGAGCAGTAGTAGTTTTACCCACACCTCTCGGCCCACTGAATAGATAAGCGTGATGGACCCTATCCGAGGAAATCGAATTTTTTAATGTTTTAGTAATATGTTCTTGACCCACTACATCTGAATACAGACGTGGTCGCCACTTCCTAGCTGTTACTAAAAACTCTTTACTTTCGGACATAATAATCTAATTGTTTGGTGCAAAATCACGAACTACAATTTAAGGAATTAATGTAAATGTATAAATATTAATAATTATTTAGTGTGGTAGGAATTTTTTAGTTTAAGGACTGAATAGGGTGCGGCTGTGCGAAACTCTTTATAACCACGTCACTCTGAACGCAGTGAAGAGTCCAGGGTGAGGTAGCCCTGATAGCTTTATTCCGAACAAGATTGCAAGACGATTTGATATACATGTCACAGCGTGGATTATAAAAAGTTCTACCTTTTCTGTATATTGCAAATAAAAATATTAAATGATAATTTATTCTGAAATGTGACTAAAGTCACTTTGTTTGGGTAGATGTCGGTATCCGTTGACTAAAGTCAACGGCAATACTTTAGATTAAAGAAGCAATTTGTTTGAATACAAAAAGAATGTATTGCCCTCGGTTTTTTTATTCGATTAAATGGGTAACAGATGACTTTTAAAATAAAAAATGTGACAAAACAGACTTTGAACTGTTTATTACAGATAGAACATTTTAATAACAATCTTTATAAGAGGGACATTATGAGAATTATTACTCTATTACTTATTGTGATTACATCACTAACGGCTACGGCACAAACCAAAATAGAACTGAGCGATTTGGAAATAACTAATTTTCAAGTTGAATCTACAACTCTAATTAAAAACAAACTCTACATAGCCACTTATCAAAATGAGGGTACTGCTACTATTGATTTGCTTGATTTGGAAACAAATACTTTAGAGAAAGACTTTCTAACCAAGTATGGTGCAAAAGTCACTTTCGGAAACACCAATATGTACAAGGATAAAAACGATAATCTTTGGATAGGCGATATAAATAGTGTATATAAGATAGAGCCAAGTGGTAAGTTCACATCACTTTATGAAGGTATAAAGCTACCAGATAGCACTTATTTTGAGATTAAAAACTTCACTGCTGATGAAGAAGGCAATATATATTTTTCAAAAGAGAATTCAAGGATTTTAGTTTCTGGGGTCGATGATAAAGGAATCCCTTACCGTTGGGAAAAAAAAGATGTAGAGTTAATGAAATATGACGGTAAATCGTTGAAAACATTACATACATTTGACAATATCTCTGTTGAATTTTCCGACATAGAATATTTTGAAGGTAAAATATATTGTTCCTTTTTCGGCGAGGATCCGCTGAGAATATTTGACTTGGAATCTAATGAAGTTGAATTTATGAATTATGACATGCCCTTCGAGTCATTGGATTGGGAGGAAATCAAGTACTATCATGTGAATAATATTTTTGAATTGAATAATAAACTTTACTTTTTCCTAGATGTCATAGCTATATACAGTAATTTTGGTGCTTTTATGGTATATGACCCAAATACTAAAGAATATGAGTATTATTCTTTGCCACGTAGTGAAGATGACTTCATAGAATCTATATCTAACTTTACTGTTTTCAATAATGCAATATTCTGTGAGCAATCGGTTTATGATGGAAAACCCCATAAATTTCACAAATTTGAGAATGGTGAATTCAGCGAAGTAGAAATAGGACACTTGAATCCAATGCTGATAACCAGCAAAGCATACGGAAAAGATCAATCCGAAAATAATTACCCCTATGAACAGATGGGCTACTATCATATAAAAGATGGAATGCAAATAACTGAAAATGGTGATTTGTATGGTGGTTCAAATAGAGGTCTAATCGTATTGAAAAACTTTCTGACTATAACAGATGTTGAGAATGATTTATCTAATAACGGAGTAACATATCCGAACCCAACAGTTGGGAATATTACTGTTAAGTTTAATAATAAATTTCCATCTGAGTTTAGCTATGAAGTTATTTCAGTAACTGGTGAAGTAGTTCTGACTGATGATTTAGGTTATCTAACATTGAATAATAATTCAATTAATCTTGATATTTCTAATGTAGCGAATGGGAGTTACTCAATAAAAGTCTTTAGTAATCAAGAAGAATTCATTTCCAATATAGTGAAAGTTAAATAATCTGTTACTCAATTTATAAGTTTAAACCGATTCATTTATTTGAGTCGGTTTTTTTTATTCGATTCTTTGCTACCTTGACTCTTAGGACACTCCGTGTCTACTCAAGTATCAGACACATTTAATACCCTCTTTTCCCTACAATTAAAAGAAAGCTTTGACTTTTCCGTATCTTGCGTATAATAATATTGAAAATAGTAGAAGAATATGCTGAAAGGAAAGAACGTACTTATATCCGGCTCTACTCGTGGTATTGGCTGGGCTATAGCAACTAAGTTAGCTGACGAGGGGGCAAGCGTAATAGTAACAGGGCGAGGAAAAACAGCTCCTTCCAAACTGTCGCCAAATATGTCATACTTCCAAGTGGATTTCTCGAAATATGAGAATATAGCCAAATTCAAAGAGCTGCTTGAAAATGAAAGTATTAGCATTGATATTCTTATCAATAATGCTGGTAATACAATCGTCAAGGACTTTAAGGAAATGACGATTGAGGATTTCGATACTGTGAATGACCTCAACTACCGTTCTGTTTTTGCTACTACTCGGCTGTTTTTAGATGATTTGATTGCGAACAAAGGTGGTATTGTTAATATACTTTCGATTGCTGTTACTGATATTTTCACTGGGAATAGTCTGTACGCAGCTAGTAAATCGGCAGTTTCGACTATGATGATAGTTCTAAGAGAAGAGCTAAGGGAAGATGGAGTAGATGTAATAAACGTTTATCCGGGTGCTACTAGCACTGACCTATGGCCAGACAATTTGCGAAAAGAACATGAACACAAAATGATGAAGCCAGAAGATATAGCAAATGCGATACTCCCAGCTATCGAAGCTATTTCGGAGCAAAGAACGACAATCGAAGAAATAGTACTTAGGCCAAAGCAAGGCAATATATAAATGGAACTTTCAGATAAAATAGCGAACCTCCCCCAAAAGCCGGGTATATACCAATACAAGGACGCCTCTGGGAAAATAATATATGTAGGTAAAGCGATCAAGCTCCGCAATAGAGTGCGTTCTTATTTCAACAAGCTAAAGCAGCACGATGCTAAAACTCGTGCCCTAGTTTCCAAAATTGATGATTTGGAGTTTATTGTCACCGATTCTGAAGCGGAAGCCCTTATCTTAGAAGATACGTTAATAAAGAAGCATAAGCCACGCTACAACGTCAATTTGAAAGATGACAAGTCATATCCCTATGTGAAGGTAACGAGCGAGCCATACCCCCGTATATTCCAAACAAGGACAGTTGTCCGTGACGGCTCCAAGTATTATGGGCCCTTCACTAAAGTTGGTGATATGCACAGAGTTTTAGACCTAATACATAAGCTATTCCGATTACGAACTTGTGCTCTGAACATAACGGCTAGTAGTATCCAAGAGAAAAAGCATAAGATATGCCTGGAATTCCATATAAAGAAATGTGATGGTCCTTGCGAGGGATTGATTTCCTTTCAGGATTATAACAAGAATGTTGACTATGCTAAAAGTATATTGAGCGGTAAAACTCGAGATTTGGAGCTATTTCTACGCGATAGAATGGAGCAACTATCAGAAGAAATGAAGTTCGAGGAAGCCGCTGAGGCAAGAGACCAACTAGGGGCTGTTAGACAATTTGTTTCCCGCCAAAAAGTAGTAACTGCTGATTTGATAGATAGAGACGTTTTCGGCATTTACAGAGAAGAGAATACTGCTTGTTCTTTGGTGTTTACTGTTCGTGAAGGTAAGCTAATAGGTCGCAAGCATTTCATAATCAAAAAAGCTGATGACCTGAGTGATGCTGAAATCCTACAACGTACATTGGATACGTGGTATTCGGAGCAAGAGTTCGTTCCCAAAGAGATTTACTTGCCCTCCGAGCCAGAGGATTTGGAAACTCTAACGGCTATATTAACAGAGAAACGTAAGGCGACAGTTCATATCAAAATTCCAAAGATTGGTGATAAAAGGCACTTGATTGACTTAGCTGAAAACAACGCACAGTATATTCTCAAGGATTACTTGCTAGCTATTACCAAACGTGAGCAAACGGTACCGCATGCAGTACAAGCACTTCAGCGAGATTTACGAATGAAGAAAATGCCTCGAATTATCGAATGTTTTGACAACTCGCACCTGCACGGTACTGAGCTAGTCAGTTCTATGGTTTGTTTCGAAGACGGGAAGCCGAAAAAATCAGATTATCGTAAATTCAAGAATCAGACTGTAAACAAAAACGATGATTTTGCAGCAATGAGAGAGGCAGTTGAACGCCGGTATAGCCGAGTGATAAAGGAGAATTATAGATTACCAGACCTAATAGTAATAGATGGTGGTAAAGGACAGTTATCTTCAGCAGTTGGAGTATTAAAAGAGCTAGGCATATTCGATAAAGTTACCGTAATAGGACTAGCTAAAAGATTGGAAGAGATATTCTTCCCTGGAAATTCGGAAGCGATTCTGCTACCGAGAACTTCGAGTTCACTTAGGTTAATCCAACAACTACGAGACGAAGCACATAGGTTTGCTATAACTTATCATCGTCAATTGAGGTCAAAGCGGACATTCAAAACGGAACTAACAGATATACCCGGTATAGGTGCCAAAACCGCACAGAAATTATTGATAGATATGGGTTCGGTAGAAGCTATTCGCAATAGCTCAATAGCACAAATCAAAGTCCATATCGGCGAAAAGCAAGCGAAAAGTATTCACAAGTACTTCGCCGATAAAGAGAATAATAGTTTAGACGATTCCGCGGCTGAAGCCAAGTCCTAGTACCATAAGAGCGATAGAGATAAGGGTTAATAGCCAAATCATAGATGATGCGCTAGATACATTACTGTTTTCTAAAGCTGAAAGTGTTTTCTTCTTGAATACAACGAATAGTCCCATAGTCAATAGTATGAGAACTAATTTCCAGATAAATAGAACCGCAGCGTGGTTAGAGAAATCGAATAACTCTTTCATACCACCAGCGTATATCATAGCTAATCGGAAACCTGTTAGGAATTGCATAGTTAGTGCTATCATTCCTAGTATATGAAATGAACCTTCATAATCTTTTATTAGAGATGCATTATTTGCTTTTTTTGCTTTTGGTAAAACGCCAAGAGCCATGATAAGCATACCGCCTATCCAAATAGATGCACCCAATATGTGCAAGATTATTAAAACACTTTTTTCCATTCCCATCGTACTTTCCTTTATATTTGTTGTTACTGCTTGCTAATCCGAAATAAATACGGTCATAGAACGTATATATTGATAGTATGAAACCAAAAATCAGACATATCGGACTATACCTTCTCATTGCTACATTATTTAGCAGTGCGTTAGCTTTGTCTTTACAAGTGGATATGACATTCACTATCCCACTTTATATCATTTCAGTAATTTTGATATTTCTCGATGACAAATATATCGATAAATTCTTGAAAGAAATGACTCCAAGACCAATTCCTATCGATAAAGATAAGAAATAGCCTTAGTCAACCAATACTTTCTTAGTTATAACTTGTTTTCCATTGTTTATCTCTAGTAAATAAACTCCCGTTACTAGATTACTTCTACTTATTGCAATAGTAGAACTATTGTTTTCATTAGATATAGAAGTGATTTTTCTACCATTTATATCGAATAAACTAATCTCATTGTTCAGAGTTGCACCTTCACCAATAGTGATTTTTATGTTGTCTTTATCTACTACAACGCTATATTGGCTAGCTAATTCAGATTCAACAGAAGAAACAAATTCTGGGTCTATTATACTAATATCATCAACTTGGAACTCAACCAAACATGTTGGCAATCCTTGAATTACAGCAAAGCGATTATTTGGACTCACTCTTATTGCAAATTGGAATTGACTAGTTGAAGAAACGATATCATTTATAACAATATAGTGTTGATTCCAGTTTTCCATTGATTCGGCTTTATCATCTAGTTTATAAGCTTCTTTCCAGCTACTGCCACCATCCGAACTTACATAAATAAGTAAATCCATATCAGCAGATGGGTCACGGGCTAGCTTCGAGTACCATGTCTTAAATTTAAGGACTGGGTAATTATAACCCTCTAAGTTATACTTAGGTGAGTATCCTTCCAATGCTGTAAATGGCACACTATTGAAATTAGTTTGTACATTAGCACTAGCACCAGTTACGATAGATATACCGTCAGAATCTTCAGAGTCTGTCGCCTGTTTTAATGGCAAACCAAACATCGAATAATCAAACTCATCCGGCTCTGCTATCTCTAGTTTAGCCCCACTATTAGAACCAACTCTTTTGAACACCCATTCACTGCTAAGCATATCCTCTCTTTTCTTTTCTAGGAAACCTAATTCGTAAGCAAAAGAATTTTGACCAGTCGGCGTACCTATCATTTCTGTTACTTTCCCTGTAGTTACATTTTTTACATTGAAATAATATGAAATCAGTGCAAATTCATTCGTATAGTTAAATTCAAATTTGAAACCATTCTTTTCTTTATTTTCTAAAGTAAATGGAATTTCAGTTTTAGTTTTATAATTGTCAAACGAATAAACAAGTGATAATTCTAAACTATCTTTGTTGAAATTTGATTCAGCAAGTATATTGCTATATAGTGTTATTGTATTGCCCGCCGAGAGTACATCCACTTTTTGATTGTGAAGCAGCCCTTTTCTCAGCATAAGATCAAACCCGATATTGTGATTGTCAAATGCTGTTGTAATAGCTTTACTATTGGGCGTACCATTAGTCAAATCTCCATCATCATCATCTGCTACTAGAACTTCTATCAGCCATTCACTAAAGCATACATCATTTTCCGCGTCATCAGGAAGTCCGTATCTAGCAAAGTGTGCTATATTTCTAACAGTTTCTAAATCTGTAAGCTCACGCAAATCCCACAGAGCACCAGATAGTATCTGGCTATCGTGATGTGACTCACCAATTATATCGTCTGGATATTTAAAATTGTTTTTACAATTACGGATTATTTGATTTGGATTAGCGGTATAAGCTCCATAACCAACTCTTGAATCATCTACCATTAGTACTGCAGTAATATCTGCTATTCCCTCATTAGCAGCACCATTTACCATACCTTCCCGTTGACCTAATTCTTGATAAAGTAATTTGTTAATACTATGACCATACTCATGGTAGAGTACAGTTGGTGTTTCAGATAATCTTGCTGATTTATCATTTATATTAACAAAACCAATCACACTTCCACCTGAATACGCATTAGGTGTTGTTCCAAATCTAGTCGATTTATCAAAAAGAAGTTCCATCTGAAAGTCCATGGCTTTCTTAGTAGTATCGAATGCCTTGTAGTAATCTCTGATTTTATTTAGGTGATGAACAACCATTCGCTCTCTTATATCACTATTCGAATCATTCCATTCTATTACATTATTCTCACCGGCCTTAATCTCAGTGTTTATTTTACCTTGTTCGAATACTTGATTTTCAAATTTCGCCCATGGACCTTCGAAGTTTACTTCAACTTCCACGTCAATATTTGGATTTAGGTCTAACTCAAATTTACCATCTAGACCAGTAGTATAGCTTTTATCTCCTACTCGTATAGTCTGGTAATCAGCAGGAACTCTTACCACTGGGCTAAGAGCACTTTCTTCTTTTATATTAGTAAAAACTTCCACAGTTGTTTTTAATTCGTGTGTCATTTTCTTACGGAAAAGCGTCTGACCATTAATAGATGAAAGATATACTGCATAGTCTTTATTATCAACTTTGTATTCAGCTCTATAGGCCGCTTCTATTCTATAACTACCATTCTCAAAAATCGGGAATGCGTAAAGTTTACCCGACTTATCATTATCCATAATCATATTTTCTTTGGGGCTTTGCTTAGTTTCCATAGCATACGCTTGGTCAAACCCAATAAGAGGAGTCAAATCTACATTCTTAGCATCGTAGTACTCAACACCATAAGAGAAAATCTGTGCGTTTTTATTTACTTTCAGCTCTATCCCAGAGAATACAACGGATAGCCCATTTATCTCTTGTTTCAAATGGACATACCATTTACCCATCACAAAGTTTGAGTTGTGATATACGACTTGCGATTTATTTACTCCCAGCATTTCTGCATTATCTTCAATGAATTTGAGAGATAGAGCTTCTATATTATCCTCAGTTACAGTCTCATAACCACTCACACTAATCGGTTTACCGAATGCACGGAATGCCTTTTTGGTAGTGCTTTTTCGGAACTCAGTCCAGTCATTTTTATTGCTAACTCTGTCTATATTTACGACTGCATTAGCTGTGCTAGTATTCAACTCATCTAGGTAAGTTCCACTACTATGTTTATCCATAGCATAAGAAAAAGTAAATGAAAAAAGTATGAGTCCGCTAATAAGAAATTTGTTTTTCATAGGTAGTTCCTCTTGAAAATGAAAATGAGTATTCCGACAATATACGAAATGAATAATTTATATTACCTATAAACAAGCCAATAGTCTGTAAAGTTACACTTAGGGTTAAGTATTCTTTTTTTCTGAATCACGGATTGGTCGGATTTATGGATGGCACAGATTTTTTGTTTTTAATTTGAATTGTAGAGACGTATCGCATACGTCTCCCAATACCCCATATGCCCTGTTATTAAGCCACTCTGAGGGAGCGTAGCGACCGAAGAGTCCAGGAGAGGTAACCCTAATTGTATTTATCTGAACAAGATTGTAGGATGATTAAGATAGACATGATGATTTGACTATCAGTGTCATAACGAGGACCGAATTTCGTTGCAAGTTTATCCTTGCCTGTCCAGTCAAAGGCAGGGAGGAGGGATTTAGGGAGGTATTAATTTTTTTAATAATATCATTCATATCTTAAATCCTTCAGACCCTATGTAACCACGTCACCACTCTGAACGGAGTTGTATTCTGTTGTGAGTCATTTATAGCTACTAATATTGACCTCCTACGGAGTTCAATAGGAATTTTCGGATATTCCATGTTCTCTGAGTGACGTGATTTGATACACTCTTCGCGGTTTTACTTTAGCAGGACCCCTACAAGTGTGTTCAAAATAAGTAACCCTAAGACAGTCACGACCTTTCAGTCCTCGCTGTGACATGGATAGTCTAATCATCCTACAAACCTGTTCAGATATATTTGCCGGGATATAATTAATAATCAGTTAAATCCACAAAATGTATTATTTCCATCAATTATATCATAAAAACATAAGAAATTAGTAATTTGCATAGATATACGTTATTTAAAGCAAAATAAAGTAAGACTTAAATCGAAAGACAAAGAATATGAATCCAGATAAAAAGAAAGAGATAATAGTAGGTCTAGTAGCACTAGCTGGCGTAGTAATGCTTATAGTGGGCGTTATGCTAGGTGAGAGTTTTTCTCTTAGTGGTCAACAAAAGACTATCCAGTTTATGTTCCCAAGCTCTGGTGGCATCAAACCGTCATCTCCTGTAGTAGTCAACGGAGTAGAGCGTGGCTCTGTCACCAAAGTTGAGAACAAAAATGACTCGGTACTAGTTACTGCTAATATAGATGGAATAGACGATATTTATATAGACGCTACTGCACGTATCTCTATACTTGAGATAACTGGTGGTAAAAAGCTAGAAGTATTCCCAGGTTTTGCTTCCGAATCTATTACTTCTAATCACATTATCAGAGGAAGTACAGCTGCTGATTTAGGTGATTTGATTGCCGATGTGGGTGAAGTGAGTGTTGACCTTAAGCGTATAGTCAGAGGACTAGACACCCTTATAGTCAATGCCAATGGAGTGCTAGGCGATTCAGTTCTGATGGGGAATTTACGTAGTACTATTATGAATGCGTCTGAAACTATGGTTAAAATCAACGATTTGGTTGCTCGCAACGAAGGTGCTATCAACTCAAGCATTGCCAATCTTTCAGAATTATCAAGCGAGCTGAACTCCGCAGTTAAAGAACAAAAGCCGAATATAGAGCGAATAATTGCTGATATGAAACAGGTATCAGAAAAAGCCGTAACACTAATTGACAAAGTTGATAATAGCTGGGAAGATGTATCTAAAATTGCTGCTGATGTTCGCAAGATAATTGAAGACATTCAGAGCAACGAATCATTACTTAATAAACTACTTTACGACAAAGATCTAGCATTACGTCTAGATAGTGTAATGTATAATTTGGGCTCATTCGTAGAGAAAATCGACCAACACGGTATCAACGTAAACGTACGATTAGGTACTCGTCCGTAATAATAAAAAACCGAAAATGAGGAAATAATGTCATCAAGTCCTACTCAAGTAACTGAAGAGATTTACCAATATTTACGTAAAAACTTCTCGTCAGAAGATGAATTTCTAAGACAATTAAAACTAGATGCGAAAGAAGCTGGAATTCCTGAGATTTGTATTTCGGAAGAGCAAGGAAAGTTCTTGCAATTTTTTCTAAAGTCAATAAATGCGAAATATGTGCTAGAAATCGGATCTCTCGCTGGATATTCAGCTATTACTATGGCTAGAGCATTACCCGAAGGTGGTAAATTAATAGCCGTAGAGATAAATGAAAAGAACGCTCGATTCATAGAGCAGATGGCTGAGAAAGCTGGTTTGGCGGACAAAATAGAAGTCGTATTCGCTGATGCTAAGGAGTTCTTAGCTAGTTGGAAGCCGGAGTTTGAACTAGATTTCGTGTTCGTAGATGCTGATAAGAAGGGATACAAAACCTACTTCGAGCTAACGACTCCACACATTCGCAAAGGTGGCGTATTTGCCGCTGACAATGCGCTTGGCTTTGGTCACATAGCAGAGCCCAACCCGAAAAGCGAACCGGGGAACGTAAAAGCAATACAAGAGATGAACCAAATACTGAAAAACAGTCCGTTATACAATAGCTGTTTAGTC
Source organism: Kapaibacterium sp. (SeqCode) (assembly GCA_041675005.1). GTDB lineage: Bacteria > Bacteroidota > Ignavibacteria > Kapaibacteriales > UBA2268 > PGYR01. The sequence goes on along the minus strand of JBAYUQ010000003.1, from coordinate 25,439 downwards.
ACTGTTGGCGACGGTATGGCAATGGGTATAAAGCTATAAACTAGATGAAGAAAAATCTATTATTCATATTGCTCGGATTGATAATTGTATCTTGTGGAAGCCGTGAAAAGCCCAAAGGGTTTGAAATGCAACAAGACATAGACGACGATTTCGCAGTTGCGGACAGCGTGGACTATGACAATATATACATATCGGACAGTAAGCCGATAGATTCGCTCGATCCGAATAGGCTAATATATGATATTTTTAGACTAGAAATAGACGATTACCCCAATGAGATCCGCTTGTTCACTAGAGTATATGACTCACTTGGTAATTTCGCTACTCAGATGGCGAACCCATATAAGCAAGATCCAGATATAACCTACTTCACCAAAATAGATGAAGAACTAGGAAAACTATACAAAAAGCGAATGGTCAATGTACCCGAATTTACTGTACGTGAGTACGGTGCTGGAGATTCCATTCCTTATAACCTAATGCTAACTATCGACTATAGTGGCTCTATGGAACCGGTACTGGACATCATTCACATGGGTACTAATATGCTTATAGATGAGAAGTATTCTTATGACAATATAGGTATCAGTAGTTTCAACAATAAATTCGATCTAAAAGTCCCGTTGGACAATGATACAAACCGATTACGTCAACTATTCAATGCAAAAAAAGATCAAAACAAAGGGCTATTCTCTGCTATGAGAAACGCAGTAGTAGAAAACATTAAGCTACTGAGTACTACTAGCAAAGATGACCCAAGAGTATTAGTGCTATTCACAGATGGGGATGACAACTACTCCAAAATTGATATTGGCAAAGTTATAGAATATGCTAAAAAAGAAAACGTTCATATATTTACAGTTGCCTTCGGTTACTCACAAGATCAGGAATTAGTTTATCTAGCCAGATACACTGGTGGTCGATTCTACAGAGCAAAGTCGAAGCAAGAGCTATTAGGTATCATTCGTGATATATACAATAGTTTGCGCCAATATTACCTGATTAGCTACAAACCACCAAACTATTGGGGATACCACACAGTATTCTCTGAATTGACTATACCTGGTAGAGATTCTAATATGGTCGCGATAGATCACTATGACACTAGCGATTTATTCCCTTGGTCAGACTTCGGTGATTTATTCAAAAGACCAATACTGTTTGAGTACAATAAATCAGACTTACTCCCACAATCAGAGCCAATACTTAACGAGATAGTTGATGCTATGATGTCCAAGCCATCTATACGATTAGAAGTGCAAGGACACACTGATAATATAGGTGGCGAAGAGTTCAACCAAGAACTATCGGAACGCCGTGCAAAAGCCGTTATGGATGCTTTAATAAACAAAGGCATAGAAGATCGCCGATTACGTTATCGTGGTTTCGGATATAGCCAACCAGAAGTCGGCAATGACACTGAACATGGCAGAGCACAAAACAGAAGAACTATGTTCAAAGTAACGGCTAAGTAGAGAAGCTGCCCCTCGCAAGTATATATTGATTTGTTATACATTTCACAACGAGATCCGTAGAGTCGTATCGCATACGTCTCTAAGAGGTGTTTTGATTCAAATAATCCGTTAAACTGTGATTCAACTTCTTCCACGAAAATTTATCTTTATCCGTTAATAGCTGAAACCAATTAATAATACTATTCAATTTGAAAAAAGAAGTTTTCTTAGAATTTGACCACGTTTCTAAACAGTACAAGGACTTCCTAGCTGTTAACGACTTATCATTCAAAGTGTATGAAGGCGATATATTCGGCTTCCTCGGACCAAATGGAGCTGGGAAAAGCACATCTATAAGAATGACGCTTTCATTAATCAAACCTACTTCTGGTAATATTACGCTGCTCGGCAAAAGCATAGTAAATGAAAGAGAGGAAACTCTTGCTCAGGTAGGAGCACTAATCGAAAAGCCGGATTTTTACCCTTATCTAACAGCCCAGAAGAATTTAGAAATACTAGGCAAAATATCTGGAGTAGATAATCTCGCAACTAAAGTTGATGAGGTACTCGAGCTTGTGGGACTCTCGGAAAGAAGGGAGAGTAAAGTCAAAACTTTCTCACAAGGGATGAAACAAAGATTAGGTATAGCACAAACCCTCCTACACGATCCGAAGCTAATAATACTAGATGAGCCAGCTAATGGACTTGACCCACAAGGTCAGGTTGATATGCGTGAGCTTATAGTCCGAATCAACAAAGAACGAGGGATTACTGTTATTATTTCTAGCCACATACTCAACGAAGTAGAACAGATTTGCAATAGAATGGTAATCATCAACAGAGGTAAATCGATGGTCGAGGGTAATGTGTCTGAGCTACTTACGGGCAGTAGAATGAAGGTCAGTTATGTTACCAATGACAACAAGCAAACACTTGAATTGCTTGCTAATTCAGATTTCAAGCAATTCGTAACCGGAATTGAAAAAGAAAAGCTAACTCTGCTCATAGAACACGAGAACATCCCTGAATTGAACAATTTTCTTTCTAACGAAGGAGTGAAAGTATATTCTATAGAGCCAATCCGCTCACTGGAAGAATACTTCATAAGCATGACAAAATGATAAAACTAATACAAATAGAATTATATAAAATATTTAGAAAGCCAAGAACCTACATTGGGTTTGGAGCTATTGCCTTCATAGTTACAGTAGTTAATCTGGGTTTTCTTTTCGAAGGTGAACAGCTACTCGGTTTTCTATTAGATAGCTTGAAAGATAAGTTCTTACTTAGCGGGAATTTGATAAATGCTTACACTATGACATTCGTAATACTCAATAGTTTATGGATTCATTTACCAATTCTTATATCGATAACGGCAGGTGATATGATTTCTGGTGAAGCGAATAATGGGACATTTCGACTCTTGCTAACTAGACCAATTAGCAGAAGCAAGCTATTAACTGCAAAGTTTTTTTCGGCCTGGATATATACAGTGTTGCTATTGCTATTTATGATATCTCTTAGCTTGATTATGGGGTATCTGATGTTTGGTGTTGGTGACCTAATTGTTATAAAAAGCACTATTAGTATTCTGTCTTCTGATGACACTCTTTGGAGATTTGGTTATGCTACTTTGTACGGCATACTCTCTATGACAACTGTAACTTCACTATCGTTTTTGCTTTCGTCATTATCCGAAAATTCGATTGGGCCTATTGTAGGTACATTCGCAATTATAGTTGGGTTGACTATTGTCAGTACTCTAGGGTACGCTCTTATAGGCCCTGCTATTCCGTATCTATTCACAACTTATTTACCATCGTGGGATTTGTTTTTCACTATGGAGCTAGACACGGCCAAACTAACTCATGCTATATACGTCAATCTAGCATATACTATAGCGTTCATCACATTTACTTTCTATTATTTCAAAAACAAAGATATACTCAGCTAATGAAAACACTAAGAATATTAATACTACTTTCTATCTTTACTTTAACGGCAAAGGCACAAGATGCAGAGCCAATACTCAACAAACTAGTAACCAAACTAGAGAAGGTAAAGCCATATACTGTTGATTTGACAATCAATATAGACGTGGAATTTCTGAAAATAAAGGAACGAAAAGCGAAGTTAGTTTACAATGGTCCCGATGATATAGATATCAATTCTGATGACTTTATGTTAATGCCTAAAAATGGGGCCCAGATGGAGTATCTCGGCATTATAAAAAACCGTTCAGCAGCTATATATGAAGGCACTGAACAAGACAGCAAGGGCAACACTCTGACAAAAATCAAGATAATACCAGGTAAGAATAAGGATGGTGTTATACTGGCAAATATGGTGATAGATGAAAAGAAAAATAGACTAGTAAAAATGAAAGCATTTACCGAGTCTAATGGCTCTTTTATTAGTGAGTTCGAATACGGAAATAACCTATATGATATGCCAAGTAAAGTATTACTCGAATTCGATATGAAAAACTTCCAAATACCTGCTCATCTAAGTGGTGACATAGATGCCGTTGGCAAGAAAGACGCGACTAAGAAAGAAACCACAACGGGTAAAGTAGTTATCACTTACACGGGCTATAAGAAAAAATGAAGACTAGACAGCAATTTGTCCTTGTAATGTCCTCCACTGATGGTGGCTAATTAAGAAGGATTATTAGTTGAGAGATGAAACTCGTCACACTTGTAAAAGTCAGAAGTTATCTTGAATATTAAAGGGTTTGGGATAGATTGAATTAAAAACAAAAAAAGCTTCAATCCTAGTGGAGTGAAGCTTTTCTCTATGAGCCGCCTATCGGATTCGAACCAATGACCTGCTGATTACAAATCAGCTGCTCTACCAACTGAGCTAAGGCGGCTTAAATTTAGAATGCAAAATTAAGACTTTTTACATATACAAACCAAATTATTTTTCACTTTTCTGTGCTTTTTTTACAAATAATTTATTTCTTCTATTATCCTACACCAGATATGTCCTATAAGTATATGACATTCCTGGATTCTAGCCGTTACATTGCTTGGCACTACTACAAAATCATCGCACTCTGATTTCAGCTTCCCGCCCTCGTTTCCGAGTAATCCTATAGCAATCACACCTTTTTTCTTAGCCATTTCTACAGCTCGGATTACGTTTTCCGAATTGCCGCTAGTACTAATGGCTATTAGTGCATCACCTTTCTGACCGAAAGCTTCTACTCCACGAGCGAATATATTATCAAAACCTAAATCATTACCGCCGGCAGTTAGTATAGAAGTATCAACTGTGAGCGCCATAGCGGGTATTGCAGGGCGATTAACCTCACTTCTGAGGCGAACTACCAACTCAGCAGCTATATGCTGACTATCGGCAGCGCTACCGCCATTCCCGCATAGCATTATTTTATTACCAGACTTTATAACTTCCGCTAACTTAATAGCGATGTCATATATATCGTCTGAGCAATATTGCATAAGCTTTTGCTTCGCTTCTATGCTTTGGGTTATTTCTTCTGTTATGCTATTTTTTCTTTGCATCTTTCAGACCACGGTTTATAATAGCGATTAATTGATCTCTGCCTTCTCTCGTTACCGATGAGTAGGGTAATACATCAATCACATGATTGCACTGTGATACTACTTCTCTGATTTGTTCTTCTCGTTCAGCTATTGCCTTTTTTGAGAGTTTATCAGTTTTAGTCAAGACAATAACGTAATTTATGCCAGCATTCTCAAGTACTTCTATTATTGCCAAATCCCTTTCCATAGGGTCGTGGCGGCTATCTATCAACATAGCAACGAAAAGTAAATCTTCGCTGAGTGATAGGTATTCTAGGTTGAAGGTCTCCCATTTGTCACGATACTGCTTACCTTTGGTAGCGAATCCGAAACCAGGCATATCTACCAGATACCAATTCTCATCTACTAAATAGAAGTTAATCTCTTGCGTTTTACCTGGAGTACCAGAGGTACGAGCCAAATTTTTACGAAAGACAATACTATTGATTAGCGAGGACTTTCCTACGTTGGAGCGTCCTGCAAATGCAATTTCAGGTAAGCCGTCATTCTGGAATTGCTCCTTACTGACGGCTCCTATTTTAAATTCTGCTTGAAAATAGTTTTTTTTCACTATTTAGAAGTTCCCTTGTCCACTGTGATGAACATTTCAACTTTTGTATTAGGATTATCATTTTTGTCTCTAGGCATATTCACGATTTTATCGACTACGTCCAAACCGCTAGTTACCTTTCCAAATACTGTGTATTGATTGTCCAAAAATCCAGCATCACCATGACAGATGAAGAACTGAGAGCTAGCACTATTTATATCTTGGCTTCTTGCCATAGATAATATCCCTCTATCGTGATGTATATCGCTGAATTCAGCAGGAACTTTTGCTTGAGAAGGATCGCCCATACCCCAAGTGTTTTTTGGCTTATCTTTAGAATTCGGGTCGCCACCTTGAATCATAAATCCAGGTATAACTCTATGGAAAGCTGTACCGTCGTAAGCGCCTTCTTTAACCAATTTGTCAAAGTTGGCTACTGTTTTAGGAGCTAATTCTGGCCAAAGTGATACATTAATTGTTCCAATAGATTTGCCTTCCACTTTGGCTTCTATTGTATAGTTTTTTGTTTTTTCTAATCTTGCGTCTTTTGCTGTTGTAGTCATAGTAAATGCTAACATCATTAGTGATAAAAATAGTGTAAGTTTTTTCATTGTACGCTCCTTAATTTGTTAAATGAAGAAAAATAATACGATTGCTCCTAAAGCAATCCTGTAAAATATAAAAAGTTTTGTTGTGTTCTTTCTTAAAAAATTCAATAAAAATGCAATTGACATATAACCACTTATTCCAGCTACTGCAGTTGCCACAATTATAGTTACGTACATATCGCTTGTAAGATACGCTGTAGCTTGGAAAAATTCCAATAACCCACTACCCAAAATAGCAGGAATACTTAGTAAAAAGGAGAACCTAGCCGCCGCCTCTCTATTAATACCCATAAATAAACCAGACGTGATAGTAGTACCCGAACGAGATGCACCCGGTATAAGAGCAAATACCTGTCCAAATCCCATAGCCAATGTCTCTTTCCAACCAAGATTATCCATGTCTTTGCGTTCTTTGTACATAATCTCGGCTAACCAGAGAATAAGTGCAAATACTATTAGCGAAGTACCTATAACTACTGGCTCTTTTGTGAAACTAGAGCGAATTAAATCTTTGAGCGTAAGACCAACAATTACTATCGGTATTGAACCAACAGCAATATACCAACCAAGCTTAGAGTTCTGTGATTGCTCTTTGAAAGGTTTACGACTAGTTATGTTTTCTGTAAAGAACGAGGACAATATATCTTTTATATCTTTTCGGAAATAAATAAATACTGCAGCCAAAGTACCCAGCTGAACAGTAGCTATAAACGAAGTCCATTGTTCTGGAGATTGATTTTTAATCACGTCCATCAACTGACCAGCTATAGTCATGTGGGCAGTACTGCTTATAGGTATGAACTCCGAAAGTCCTTGCACCAAGCCAATTATTATCGCTTCTATTATGCTCATCTACTTATCCAATACTTCCATTATCTGTTCAAATTTCTCGCCTGATAGTAGTCCCTTATCAAACGCCAATAACGCAAGTGATTCAGACATATTTTTATAAATAACAGTATTGATAGTCTGACCTAATGCTTCTATATGATTTTTGATAGTCTCTACGTCACCTCGGACTACAGGGCCAGTTATAGCAGGAGTATCACTACCTAATTGCTTTATATTATTCTGTAAAGTAGTTTCTAGGATTTGAGGTAGAAACTCAGATGCGTCTATACCCGCATCTTCTGCTATTTCCTTTGCCAAATCAATAGAAAGAGCCATAAAGTTAGATGCAGCAACTGCAGATATATGATATAATGCTTTCTTTTTAACCAATTCGGCTGATAGCTTTATCGCTTTTCCATTTATATTTTTTATGAATGTAGAAATTGTTTCGAAGTCTTTATCTTCCGAATCTACCCCCCAAGCTATACCATTTAACATCCTTGCTTCATTGAAATAAAAGGTTTGAAATGGGTGAACTGCAGCTATTTTAGCTCCGTGTTGCACTAATTCTTTCAAGTTTTCCTTGGGTAATGTACCCGAAGTATGGAACACCATTTTACCATCTAATTGTTCAGGGTATTGCTCGCAAAGCTGATTTACTACATTAACTACATCACTGTCTTTTACGCAGATAATGATGAATTCACCTTCTAATTCAGCTTTATTCCAATCTGTCAACTTACCAGCAGGTAATCCACTTTCTAGAGCATTAGTCCTACTTTTTTGCGAATGAGCTATTAACTCATAATCAGCGACTAAGTCTAATTTTTTGGCAAGGGTTATCCCTACATTGCCCGCTCCTATCACAGTAACTGTCATCATAATTTTTCTATCTCGAATCCTTCGGCTGTATCTTTTATTACAAAGCCACGGTTGTTAATTTCTATTCTGAGCATATCTGCCAAATCAAAATTCTTGACCTTCTTGGCTTCTATTCTCTTTTTAGCTAGCATTATTACTTCTTCTGGTATATCTTCATCTGGCATTTCGAACGATAGTATGCCGAAAATCTCATTGAATTCTTGGAAGAATTCGAGCATTTCATCTCGACTATTCTTACCCATTACTACTGCAGAATTTTGATTGATAAACGTGAAAAGCTCGCCCAATGCTTTTGGTGTATGCAAATCATTTTTCAGATGTTCGAAGAATTTCTCGCTGAACAAAGTAACATCTATGTAGTCATGCCCAGAATTATTGGAGATCAAGTCATACACATATCTTTGCAAACGCTTGCGAGATTTACTCGCTGCTTCTACATCGTCGAAAGTAAAATTATACTTCGAACGATAATGAGCAGATAGCATTGCAAAGCGAATATCTATCGGGTCTAATCCTTTTTCTATTAGGTCACGTAAAGTATAAAAATTACCTAGAGATTTACTCATCTTCTGACCTTCTACTTGCAAAAATTCATTGTGGAACCAATAATTCGTTGGTTCTATTCCGTATCCTGCTTTCGATTGCGCTATCTCATCTTCGTGGTGGGGGAACTGCAAATCAATACCACCGGTGTGTATATCAAATGGCAAATCCAGTATTTCTTTTTCCATTACGGAACATTCCAGATGCCAACCCGGACGACCGATTAGAGTCTTTCCTTCGAATTCAAATTCCCAACTCGGCTCACCTTCTTTTTTAGCTTTCCATAGCACGAAATCGCTAACTTGCTCGCGTTCATATTCGTCTGAATCTACTCTCTCACCCGAACGGAAATTATCGAAATCTAGGTTTTTCAATTTACCGTACTTATCTACTTCCTTCCACTTACCTACGTTGAAGTAAACAGAGCTGTCCGACTCATAGGCAAAACCATTATCAGCGATCAGTACTATTAACTTTTTCATACCGTCTATGTAATCAGTAGCGCAAGGGAAATCGTGAAAATGATCCATCTTCAAGCCCAGCAGACGAATATCATTCTGAAATTCATTTTTGTAATAGCTTGTGAATTGCTTCAAATTTTCAATTATATCATCGCCTTTCGTCCCCATTTCTGGTTTCCAAGCCAAATCATCATTTACATTCTTTATTGTCTTATCGTCTATATCAGTTATGTTCATCACCCATATTACTTTGTAGCCATCAACTACGGTTAATGTTCTTTGGAGTAAATCAGCACACAAAAATGCACGCAAATTGCCGATATGAGCGTAATTATAGACCGTTGGGCCGCAGCTATATATTCTAGCTTCGCCTCGTTTTATTGGTTTGAATACTTCTATTTCTTTCGAGAGGGTGTTATAAAGTTTAATCGGCATTTATTTTCTTGAATTCGTAAAATTCCACAATCCCAAATATAATTATTTTTATTGTTAAAGGGGAAAAAACTATGAATTACTAGTATCAAAAAAAATCCCACCTGAATCAGATGGGATTGTGAAATTGTACTGTATTAAAAATAATTTATTGCGGTAATGTAATAAAATATAGATTATTATTTAGTCTAATCAATGTTACAGTTTGACCAACAGGTACAGTAACTGGTGGTGCAGGACGACTATTCAATTGAATATCTAATTGACCAGTACCACTATTTATAATTGTGTATTGCGATCTATTAACTAATGAAGAACTGAAATCAGCCTCTACTATGGATGAGCCATAACCAGTATATACCATAATGTTAGAAGTTAAATTAGCTAAACTATACTGATCATAAAAAGTACCATCTGCATATACTATAGGACCGCCTAACTCTACTCCAGAAGGAAGATGCTCATTCTGAGCGGCATCTTGTATTAGTTCGTCTAATCTGAATTGAGCTACTAAAGATCCATTATCAAACACTTCAATTAAAACATAGCTATTGACTCTTGAAGGTGGTATATTACCCCAATCTGGATCTCCTTCCCCTACTACAAATGAACAAGTACCAGATGCATTTGGTGTTTGTGTTGGAATCGTTCGAACTCCTCCACTGTCAATTGGGATAGGTGTGCCATTAGTATAATCACTAAAACGAACAGTTAGATTATCGCCATCATTGTTGAGTACTACAGTTACCGGTGCAAGTGAATACGCCAGTGAAGTAGCAGCAACTAGAAGCGAAATAAAAATCAAAATTCTTTTCATAAGATATCTCCTATTAAGTTGTTTTATAAACATATATCCAAAAGTATATCAAAATTTTATTTAATGCAATTAATATTTATTAATTAAATGCTTAATAACACGTAACAAAGGAGATAACTTCATATAAGTATCTTTGAATCTAGCATAACTAGCTTACACCACGTCAGATAGTCTATTAAATATATTTAATATATGGGAAAAATAGTTTAACATATTTTTATATTATTTTTGATTAACACTTTTTATCAAAAAAAAATCCCACCTGCAAAACAGATAGGATTTTGAATACTTAAATCTCTAAAATAATGTACTATCCACCAAATCCAGGTTGAGAAACTATATAGAGTTTACCACCTAACTTGATAATTGTGACAGCTTGATATCGACTAATCCAAGCATATCCATTATCTAAATCAAACGATAAAGAAGGATTATTTTGTCCAGTACCATTATTGATAATAGTATAAGTAGCACCGTTAACTAAATCTGCACTGAAACTTTCGTCTTCAATAACTACATCTTCATCACCAACGAAAATCATAATATTAGATGTAATATCACCTATTTCTACAGAATCAGTAAACTCATTTGAAGCTTGAACGAATACGCCCGTTACTTCTAATTGTCCTTCGAATGTAGTTCCACCTTCAAACGTTGCTTCTCCTTCGAATGTTGCATCACCTTCGAATGTTGATCCTCCTTCTACCTTTAACTCATCTCCAACAGTAACATCTGATGGTAATCTTTCATTACGAGCTGTAATTTCTTGTAGTTCATCCAATCTGAATTGAGCTACTAGAGTAGTACCATCATAGACATCCAAAATTACATTACTGTTGACTTTGGTTGATGATATACTTCCCCAATCAGGGTCACCTTCACCTACTACAAATGATGAATAGCCAGACCCATTAGGAGTAATAGTGGGCACTGTAATTGCACCAATATTACCCACGGGAACTGCTGAACCAGTTGAGTAATCATTTAGCTGGGCTGTTATGTTATCGCCATCATTATTGAGTACAACAGTAACTGGAGCTAGAGAATAGCCCAGAGTAGTTGCAGTAATAAGTAGCGTTATATAAATAAATAAATTTTTCATTATGACACACTTTATTTGTTGTAATTATATATCTTCGCAAAAATAACTTTATTTCCCCGTACTTAAAATTAATTAAAATTATTTTTTATTTAATTGTACATCAATAAGTATTCTATAACTTACTAACACCTTTTCAAACGCTTGCTACCACATTATTAATACACTAAAATTAATAATAAATGATGTTCATCAATAAAAATAAAAAAATCCGAATACTATCTCTAATATTCGGATTCATTTTTTTTAATTTTTCTTATGTCTAGAAACTAATCTCAGTCCCTATGAATAATCCATCATTCAGCTCTTGACGGATGAATTGGTAATCACGAACGTAGTTTCTTGTATAGCCGATAACTATTGGGAAATTTGTCACGCCACCTAATGTAGTCGATATACCCACTTCCATCTTGTACGATGGATTGCTACCTAAGAACAACTGCCCATTTATGAAAGAGTCGAAGTAGCCGTTAGCCAGCAAGCTAGTGAATGTCGGAGTGTATTCTATACCACCACCTACGAATACAGGGCTTCTCAAATCTGGGTTAGAGTTTTGGTCATACCAAGATAGTCCAGCTGAGATTATTCCTCTCACGTCTGTAGCGAAGTAATTAGTCAAGAAACTAATGTCAAACTGACCAGAGTTTAGGTTGTTCGATGTAGCTTTAGTTCTGATTATAGTCAAGTAATCTCTAGTATAAGTCAGTCCATTGCTAGTAAGGGCATTTCCTTCTAGGAATATGCTATTATTAGTTTGAATACCTGTCTTTCTCGAAGTTATTATATTTGCTTCCCAAGCTGAGACTAAGTCTCTTTTATCAATAGTATTTGGTGTTTTATTCTCATTAATGTTTTCAATAATACTTGAATTGTCACTTACATTATTAGTTCGTTCAATAGCAACTGTATTATTGTTTAAAGACAAATCGTTATTAGCATTTGCACTACTAGAACTAGTATTCACGGAATTGTTATAACCTGTAGTCCTATTTGCGATACTATTACTAGGTGAAATTATTGGAGAATTATTTGTGCTATTAGATAAATCCTCTACTACTTCTAGAGCTATTGGCTCATCTTCGATGATTATATTATTGTCTTTTGCTTTTTCGTAAGAACTAACTATTGGTACATTTGAATTGCTAGCTACATTACTACTATCTACATCATTCAGTGAATAGAACATAGTAAAAGTAAGTAAAGAAGCAGTAAACGCAGCTCCAATAGATATTAGATTAGCAATTTCAGATGACATGCTAGTCAACGAAGGAGCACTAACAGCTAACGGAATACCTAAAGCAAGGAACACATTGTCCTTTGCTTTTTTGGGAGGTACGAACTCTTCATCGTCTTCGCGTATAGCATTGCTTATTTCACTTAGTCGATCCATCTCTGCCTGCATCTCAGGGCTCGATTCTATCATCTTAGTGACTTCAGCAGCTTGCTCGCTCGACAATTCCCCATCAAGTAGTTGGGTTATTAGTTCGAAGTCGTTATTTGTTAAGTTATTCATCTTTTTCGTGTTTATTCAAATCAACCAAATATGGTTCTAATATGTCCTTAATCTTTTGTTTAGCTCGGTATATTCGAACTTTAACATTATTAAGAGAAGTTTCAGTAATGTCAGCTATATCCTGGTAAGATAGTCCTTCGTACTCTCGGAGTATGAATACCTCTTTGTACTCTTCAGGTAGTGTTTCCATTGCCATTTTTATAAGGTCTAACAGCTCATTATCGTCATTATTATTATCTCTGACGAACATATAGTCTTCGTAGCTGACTAGTGGCTTTTTCTTTTTCTGAGAATTCACGCACAAATTACGTGCGATCGTCAATATAAAAGCCGGCACGTTAGTCATCTCCCTGTCGCTGTTAGAGCTCTTATACAAACGTATGAAAGCTTCTTGCAATACATCCTGTGCTTCTTCTTTATTACCAAGGAACCGACGGCAATAGGCGAAAACTCGAGGAGAATGTCTATCATACAACTCGGAAAAGGCACTATCTGCCAACTTACCCTGAGATTGTACTAACTCAAACAGCTCCGGGTCACTATATTTGTCAAGTTTTGAACCCATTACTTATACAATAACAATAATTATTAAAAAATGTTACAACCAAACTACTATTCAGGGATGTTTTCCCATATATCTGTTAGTATTTCACCAAAAGAATAGAATCCTTGCTTGTTGTGTACCCAATTAGCAGCTAAAAGCGAGCCAATTGCAAAACCAGTCCTATTCTTAGCGTTGTGGGTTAGCTCAATACTATCCGCAAGTGAGTCTATGTACATAGTATGAATCCCAGTTATCTCACCACCACGAGTAGAAGATACGTGCAGTTTACTATTATCCACTTCGCCGTTTATAGCATTGAACTCAGTTCCGGTTTTCCTAGCTACGTTACTAGTTATAATCTTAGCCATTATCTCAGCAGTTCCACTTGGGCTGTCTTTCTTACGTTTGTGGTGCAACTCGTGTACCATCACGTCATAAGAATCGAGGAAATTCACTAGCTTAGATGCATATTTTACTATTTTGAAGTACATCTGTACCCCAACCGAGAAATTAGAGCCCCATACTAAAGCCGTGCCGTTCTTAGTTACTAGGTCATTCATCTCATTTATTCTATCATACCATCCAGTAGTACCTACTACTACGGCTTTTCCTTTAGCCGAAAGTATTTTTATATTCTCAATAACTGAATCTGGATAAGTGAAATCTATTGCTACATCAAAATCATAATCTTTATCGGGATTAATAGGGTTTTCGTAATCAAATATATCTGTTATAATATACCCCTTGTCCTTTGCCAATTTCTCAATTACCCTGCCCATTGAACCATAGCCGACTATGGCTAACCTTGGTAACTTACTAGTCATGTTTGCCTTTGTTTTTTGTTCTATTATAAAAAAATAAAGATAAGCAAAATTTCGAACTTTTGCTTATCTTTTTAGACTGAAATAATATATATAAATTTTAATTGTACTTTCTATACTGTTTGTAGAAATCGCCAATCAGTGTGAACGCCTTATCTATAGTATCTTCTGTAGGGCAGATAACTATACGGAAGTGCGAACTCGCGGGCTTTTGTCCGAATCCACTACCTGGGACTACGACTACGCCTGTGGCTTTTAGTAATTCTTCGCAAAAGTGCCAATCATTCTCTACTTCAATAGACGGAAATGCGTAGAATGCACCTTGAGGGGCTACTAAATCAATTCCATCTATCTTGCTAACTTTATCCATCATCAAATTTCTACGTGATTCTAGCTTACGGATTGATTCCTCTACGTGCGATTGGTCGCCCTCAAGCGCTGGCTTGATACAGTATTGAAGTGGGTGGTTAGCAGATACTCGGCTACGAAGCATTTTATTAACAGCTTCTACGTATTCGTTCACTAAGCTACTATTACCCGAGATAATTCCCCATCCCAAACGGAAGCCTGGTGCCATATAGTTTTTAGACATTCCTGAAAAAGTAACACATGGTAAAGTTGGATCGATAGACGCTATCGAAACCATCTCTGCATCGTCGAATATTAACTTGTCATATATCTCATCAGAGAAGATTATTAGACCGTGTTCTCTAGCTATATCAACTATTTGCTCTAGCAACTCGCGAGGGTAAACTGCTCCAGTCGGATTATTAGGATTGATAAGTACAATCGCTCTTGTCTTGTCATTTATTTTAGATTTTATGTCTTCTACGTCGGGTAACCAACCATTACTCTCATCTAGATAATATGGATTTGGTTCCAACTCTAGTTTAGCTTCTATTGCATTGTAAAGCGGATAACCCGGAGTAGGCATTAGGAAGTTTTCGCCTTTGTTAAGCAATGCCGAAAGACAAATCTCTATCGCTTCCGCAGCTCCAGTAGTTATGCATATATCTTGTATGTTTGTTATACCTTTTCTCTCTTCGGCATCTTTGCGAACTGCCTCAATAGCTTCAGGAATACCCGAAGAAGGTGCGTAACCATTCTTACGGCTATTAAGTGCCTCTACAACGCTCTCTATTAGATGACGTGGAGTATCAAAATCATAAACGTTAGGATCGCCTATATTCAGGTAGTGCATCTCCATACCTGTTTTGGCTACACCTTGAGCCAGTAAAATAATATCACGAATAGCATAATGTATATTATGCGTTCTGAAAGCAGGAATAATCGGGTTTATCATTATTATTTTCCTTAAGGTAATATTGTTATTATTAGTCATAACGAAAGACTACAAATATAAGAAATTGTTTTTAGAAGAAGTCCAATAATTACTTTTTGTATTTATAAGATGGTTGAATTGATTTATTTCCTGTTTCTCGGATTAATTATGAATGTGTCAAAGCGAGGGCTAGAAGAGCGTGACTACCTTAGATTTACTTATTTTTACACAGAGGTCACTAAGTTCTCGTCACTCAAAACGAAGTGAAGAGTCCAGAAGTAATGCAGAGCAGTTCAATATTAGTAGCCATAATTAACCACCCCGTCCACGCCTAGGGCGTGGCCACCCCTCGAGAGGGGAATTTTCAGGATTATTTGTTCTACCACGCCACTCTACTTTATCTCGAAGTCTTCGATTACATTCATCTCTATGTCTTTGACTGTGAATTTTATTCTTTCGGAGTTTACGTTCACTAAAGCGTGGTGGTATTTTTTAGCTTGTTCTACTGTGTAGCTTGCTTTTATAGGAGTCGCGAGTCCAGAGCCACCACCACCAATTACCATGTGGTGTATGCCATTTACTAAGTTGTGTTGGTAATAGTGCGAATGCCCTGTTAGTATCAGCTGCACTCCTTGCTTCTCGAATATTTTTTCGGTCATTAGCTTCATAGCTTTGTTCTCGCCGTGTGCACCAGAGCTGTATGCAGGTATGTGGAATACTACGATTTTCCACTTCTTGTCTGTGTGCTTTAGTTGTTCTTCTGCGAATTTCCATTGCTGGCTATTAGAGCCAACCCCTACTTCCGTGTTCAATATCAAAAAAAGTGCATCGCCTCTCTCAAATGAGTAGTATGGCCTCGCTTCTTGGCTAATAGAAGTGGACTGTGTGAATGCTTGAGTATTCTCGTTCCATTTCTCGTGGTTGCCTGTTGAGTTATAGAATGGATATTGAGTGAACACAGTTTGTGCTTCAGCAACGAAAAATTCATCTATCCAGTAGTTATACTCTTTTTTATAAGCCAAATCGCCGTTGAAAATCATAAAATCTGGGTTTTCGGTTCCCATATTCTTGATGACTTTTCTCCAAAACTTTGTACCTGAGCGGTTATCACCCATATTTGCAAAAGTGAATTCACCCTCTTCATTCGGGACTCTGAATTTGAATTTCTCGTTGCTGTCAATCCAATATTCGTATTCAGTACCATATTCTAGGTTATCTAGTAATATTCTATGGACATAAGTGTTGCCACCGAAGTTCGTTTTCCGGTAGAATTTTGTACTCGAAGTCATATCTTGATAGGTTTCGTCACCTTTTATTCTGTAATTAACAGTGATATCCTTAGTATTGTCAGACTCAACTAAAACATATACTTGATTAGCATCTAAACCCTGTAACCAGGGCTTATTTATCTCCTTACTAACAAGGTTGTAAGTTGGCAAGGTTGCTACCAGTAGTACTAAAACACTATATATTAGGTACTTACGCAGTAAACTATTTTTTGTTTTTTTCATTGTTATTACTTAAATTGATTCTAATAATTGGGTAGAAATACATATTGTTTTTTGAACAATATTAACTCCCAATAATATAAGACTTATCACAAAATTCCTAATAATTCTATACAATAAGGAGAAAAATGAGAATTTTCAACACAATAGTACTAACAGTATTTTTATTATCATTTATTTCTTGCTCTTCGGAAGAAGAAGTGGAAGAATTCAATAACCAAGATGAAAATATGGAAAAAATAACAAATAGAATCAAGGCATATAGCCCAACCAAAATTTCGGCTGATGTTTCTAATCTTACATCTAATCAGAAAAGAGTAATAGAGTTATTAGTAAAAGCAGGGCAAGTATCTGATGATATATTTTGGATACAGAACACTCCAGATGCGATTAGTATCAGAGATTCTCTTAGAAATAGCAAGTCGAAATCAGCTAAAATATACTTAGATTATGTGAAAATAAACTATGGTCCGTATGATGAGATATACGGTAGCGAAAGATTCGTAGGTGAAGGACCAAGCATCAGACCCGCTGGTGGTAATTTCTACCCAACTGATATGACTAAAATTGATTTCGAGAAATATGTGGCGGAAAACCCAGCTCTTAAAGATGATTTTACTAGTCTTTATACAGTAATTCAAAAAGATGGTAATGGCTACAAAGCAATACCATTCCACGAAGCTTATGCAGATAAAGTAGAACAGTTAGCTAAATATCTGGAAGAAGCAGCGAACTATGCTGATAACCCTTCATTAAAAAACTATCTAATTCTAAGAGCAAAAGCAGTAAGAACTGACGAATATTACGAAAGTGATATGGCATGGATGGATTTGAGTGGTAATGATATAGACGTAGTAATAGGGCCAATAGAGTCTTATGCTGATAATCTATTAGGATACAAGACTGCTTACGAGTCAATTGTAATGGTAAGAGATGAGAAAGCATCAGAAGAATTGGCGATGTTTGAGAATAACATTGATAAGTTTGAAGCAAGACTACCTTATGACAGAAAATATATAAGAGAGACTGCTGGTAAAGGAACTAAGCTACAAGTAGTGAACGTTGCGTATTTCGGTGGACACGGTCAACAAGGAACTAAGACAATAGCTGCTTCATTGCCAAATGACCCTAGAGTACACAAAGCTAAAGGGGCTAAAAAGTCGATGTTCAAAAATATGATGGAAGCCAAGTTCGAACAGATAGTCCGACCAATCGGCAATATAATACTTGAACCAAAATTGAGAAAGTACATAGACAAAGAAGCATTCACTAGTTTTGTTACTCTTCACGAAGTTTCACACACACTAGGTCGCGGATATGTATATGGTAAAAATGATGTGACTGTAGCTTCTATGCTAAAAGAAAAATATTCATTCTTAGAGGAATGCAAGGCGGACATTGTTGGTCTATGGAATATCTCTATAATGAGAGATTTGGGGCTAATAGATGATGATTATGTGCTAAGAGCGAAAGCTACGTATGTAGCTGGACTATACAGATCTATCCGATTTGGTGATGAAAAAGCTCATGGTAAAGGCAATTTGATTCAGTTGAATTACTTGATGGACAAAGGAGCAATAGTTACCAACGAAGATGGGACATTAGGAATAAATGATGAACTATTTTTCAAAGTAGTGGGTGAATTGGCTGGTAAAGTGCTAACTATACAAGCTGAAGGCAATTACGATGCAGCAGTTAATTTAGAAAAAGACTACGGCAATGTAACGGAAAGAATAGAATCTAACATAGAAAAACTAAAATCTATACCTAGAGATTTGGATACAACTTACGATTTCAAATAAAAGATAGACGTGAATCGTTTCGGGAAATAATAATCCCCTAAATATGAAAAGATAATATGGAGACAATAATGAACGTAATTGATAATAAAATCAAGATAACTAGAGCTGAAAGCAGTAAAATTGAAAATGTAAATTGGGATGCGTTAGGATTTGGAAAAGTCTTTACGGATCATATTTTTGTTGCTGACTACAAAAATGGTCAGTGGGAAGACGGACAGATAATCCCATATAGTACAATGGCATTCGAGCCGACTATGTGTACTTTGCACTATGGTCAAACTATATTCGAAGGACTAAAGGCCTACATTGATGTCAATGGTGGTATAAATATTTTCAGACCAGATAGAAATGCAGCTAGATTGAACAACTCAGCAACTAGATTAGTAATGCCTGAGTTCCCGGAGGAAAGATTTCTAGAGGCAGTAAGTGAACTTGTAGCCGTAGAGAAAGATTGGATTCCCAAAGGACGTGGGCAAGCTTTATATATTCGTCCTGTTATGTTTGGGTCAAGTAATTTCTTAGGTGTTCATAGCTCAGAGAATTACAAATTGGCGATTATCTGTTCTCCTGTAGCATCTTATTATGCTGCTGGGCTGAAGCCCGTAAGCATCTTAGTTTCTCATGAGTATGTGAGAGCTGTTCGAGGTGGTTTGGGTATGGCCAAAACGGCGGCTAATTACGCAGCATCTCTATTAGCTGGTAAAGAAGCAAAAGCAAAAGGATTCGACCAAGTACTATGGCTTGATGGTGTTCACCAAGAATACGTAGATGAAGTTGGTGCTATGAATATTATGTTTGTCATTGGCGATGAGTTAGTAACTCCTACACTAGAGCAAGGATCTATACTACCAGGTGTGACTAGAGAAACTGTTTTAGCTTTGGCTAAAGAAAAAGGGATAAAAACTTCTGAGAGAAGAATCAGAATATCAGAAGTATATGATGCACACGAGCGTGGCGAATTGAAAGAAATATTCGGTACAGGTACTGCTGCAGTTATATCACCAGTCGGTAAACTGAACTACAAAGGAAAAGAAATAGTAATTAATAACAATGAAATCGGTCCAGTGGCTCATGATATGTACGAAACAATCGTAGGTATTCAGAGGGGTGAGACAGAAGATACTCACGGTTGGATTCATAAAGTAACTTCTATTTAATAGAAATTGCATAAATTTGTAAAAGGCAGCTTGGCAATAAGTTGCCTTTTTTTTATTATAATCGTATTAAACTAATATACTTAATGTCCGTCTAATGGACATTGAACAAAAAATAAACCAAGATAAGAATGGCAAAGCAAGAAGAAGTATTAAAATCGATAGTAGATGCAGAAATGAAAAGCGTAGAGATACCAGAGAGTTTGACGGTATTACCATTGCGCGAGATGATATTATTTCCGAATATGATTTTCCCCGTACTGATAGGTAGAACTTCATCACTGAAGGCAATAGCTAAGGCGATAGATAATGACAAATTCATTTTTCTGTCTAGTCAGAAAGATTCGAATATAGAAGAACCAACTATAGGTGATATCAATGAGTACGGCACTATTGGTAAAATAATCCAAGTTCTAAGATTACCCAATAATTTGCTGAAAGTGCTGATAGAAGGTATGTTCCACGCTAAAATCAAAAAGCCAATCGAGAACGGTGAATGTATGGAAGCTCTGATTGAGCAAATACCTGTCAAGTATAACGAAAGAGATAAAGATACACGTGAGTTGATTCATCAAACGGGAGAAATATTCAAAGAATATGTTTTCTCAAAGGACAATCTGCCACCAGATTTGGTAAGTGCTTTCGATAATATTGATGATCCTGTCCGCAAAATGTATTATGCCGCTGCGAATATGCAAGCAGATATAAGGGAAAAGCAACGCATACTCAATCATAGATTTCTGAAGTCTCAATATACGGAACTGCTGAAACTGTTGACTGCGAAGATAGAGCTATCGAGAATTCAGAATCAGGTTGGCGAAAGAGTAAGCGATTCTATTCAGAAGACTCAACGTGCTTTCTATATTAGAGAACAAATAAAGGCGCTTCAAAAAGAGTTAGGTGAAGACGAGGAAGCAGAACCAGAAATAGAGCAACTACGCAAGATGTTGGACGAAGCTGATTTGCCAAAGCACGCTCGCGAGAAAGCAGATGAGGAGCTGAATAGATTAAGAAAGACACCTCAGATGTCACCAGAATTTTCTGTTAATAGAAATTTCTTAGAGTTAATGGCACAGTTACCTTGGAACAAAGCATCAAAAGATAACTTAGATATTAATCATGTTCAGAAAGTGCTAGACGAAGACCACTATGATTTAGAAAAACCAAAGGAAAGGATAACGGAGTTCATCTCTGTGCTGAATCTGGCTGGAGCTTTGAAACGTCAGATAATCTGTTTCGTTGGCCCTCCCGGTGTTGGTAAAACATCGTTAGCAAAATCTATAGCAAGAGCTTTGGATAGAGAGTTTGTACGATTCTCATTAGGTGGTGTGCGCGATGAAGCAGAGATACGCGGTCACAGAAGAACTTACATTGGCTCAATGCCAGGTAAGATAATTCAATCTATGAAAAAAGCTGGTACTAGAAATCCAGTTATTTTACTAGATGAGATAGACAAACTAGCTTCAGATTTCAGAGGCGATCCTGCCTCGGCATTACTCGAGGTATTAGACCCAGAACAAAACATCAACTTCAATGACCACTACTTAGAAGTGGATTATGATTTATCGAACGTGCTATTCATCACGACAGCTAATGTGTTACACAATATACCACAACCATTGCTCGACAGAATGGAAGTTATACAACTTACTTCATATCTGGATCACGATAAATTAGAAATTGCTAAGAAACATATTATTCCGAAGTTAATAAAGGAATATGGTTTTGACAATATAAAAATCAAGTTCGAAGATAAAGCTATAACACGTATGATAACGGAATACACTCGTGAAGCTGGTGTTCGTAATTTGGAACGAACAATAGCAAACGTATTCAGAAAATTAGCAAAAGAGATAGTAGTTGAGTACGGTGATAAAGTAAAAGATAAAACCATAGCTCTAAAAGACAATCCTGAATTCAAGAAAAAGTACAAGAACAAAGGGATTGTAATTACTCCAGCTAAAGTAGAAGATTACTTAAAAGCACCGAAGCATAAGTTGAAAAAAGAAGATCTGAAAGATAAAGTAGGTGTAGCAACTGGACTAGCTTGGACTAGCACAGGTGGAGATTTACTACCTATAGAAGTGAATATAATGCCAAGCAAAAGCGAGAAGCTAACTCTAACTGGTAAGCTAGGCGATGTGATGAAAGAATCGGGTATGGCTGCACTCTCTTATGTGAGAGCAAATTACAAACTGCTAGGTGTACCAGAAGAGTTCACTAAAGGAATGGAAATACATATCCACGTACCAGAAGGAGCAATACCTAAAGATGGCCCTTCCGCCGGTATAACTATGTGTACGGCACTAGTCTCAGCCGCTACTAACAAAGCTGTGAAAGGTAATGTCGCTATGACTGGTGAGATAACTCTTCGTGGTAATATATTGCCAATTGGTGGACTTAGCGAAAAGCTATTAGCTGCTAAGAAGCGAGGAATTAAGAAAGTACTAGTTCCTTTCGATAATAAGAGAGACGTGGAAGAGATAGATGAGTTCATCAAAAAAGGGTTAGAGATAATCTTCGTTGAGCATATAACAGAAGCACTTCCTCATAGTATTGCAAAATGGACAAAAAAGTAAATTAGAATAAAAATAAGATAGAACTATGGATTTAAAAAATAGAATAGAGAACCTCGATAATCCGAACGAAATCGAGATAAAAGAGCTACAAGCTGAGATAATAGCTAGACTAAATAACGGTACTATCAGAGCTGCTGAGCCAGATGGCAAAGGTGGATGGATAGCAAATCAATGGGTCAAAAAAGGTATTCTATTACTATTCAAATATAGTAAAATGGAAGATATGTCAATCAACGAAGAATTCGTTTTCTTTGACAAAAATACAATTCCACTAAAGCCGTTGAAGTTAGAAGATGGTGTAAGATTAGTACCGGGTGGAAGCTCTATAAGGAGTGGTTGCTATGTAGCGAAAGGTGTAATCTGTATGCCTCCTATGTACATCAACATTGGTGCTTACGTAGATGAAGGAACAATGATAGATTCGCACGCATTAGTGGGTACTTGCGCTCAGATAGGTAAGAATGTCCACTTGAGTGCAGCTTCGCAAATAGGCGGTGTATTAGAGCCAGCTGGGGCAAGACCAGTAGTGATAGAAGATAATGTGATGATAGGCGGTAACTGCGGTGTTTACGAAGGTGTTCTTGTTAGAGAAAGAGCCGTACTAGGCACAGGTGTGATACTAAACGCAAGCACGAAAGTATATGATTTGGTTAACGAAACTGTACTATCATCTT
Organism: Kapaibacterium sp. (SeqCode); assembly: GCA_041675005.1. GTDB lineage: Bacteria > Bacteroidota > Ignavibacteria > Kapaibacteriales > UBA2268 > PGYR01. The sequence continues at coordinate 2,337 of JBAYUQ010000003.1, read as the reverse complement.
CGGCAGAAAGTCCATTGGAAATACCAGCAGGTGCAGTAGTTGTACCAGGTAGTAGAGCTATTAGTTCTGCTTTTGCTAAGGAAAATGGATTATCAATATCTACACCTTTAATCATCAAATATCGTGACGAAAAAACAGACGCTAAAACAGCACTTGAAGAGGCGTTGAGATAATGGCTAAATCAGAAAATAATATGAACAAGAACCTAACTATGTCAGTTATGTTCATGTCTGGAGCTAACTTTGTTACTTTCTTCATTCTACTTTGGGTGTACAAAGTAACGCAAGAAATGTGGTTTCTAATAGCTGGTATAGCTATGCTTATAGCAGGAGTTGCATTCATGTTAATAGTTTCGAAATTCAAAGTAAAGCTTCGAAAATTAGAAGAATTAAAGCAAAAAAGACAAAGTGAGACAAATGAGCCAAATTAAGTTAAGGGATGATCTGGACATAGACTTAATCAAAGAATTTGATAATAAGTTCATATATATCAGCGATCCATTGTTAATAGCAGAGCCAATCGCACTTCCTTTCTCATACTATCCGCTTATACAAACATTGATGGAAGGCAATAAAACGGCAGAGGAAATAGCAAAAGATGGTGCTGCCAGATTGCTCAACTTATCAGACGACAGACTATATACTTTGCTAGACAACCTAGTCGCTCTGAATATGATTGATACACCAAGTACTAGAATAGCTATCGAGAATATGCAAAGCTATACAAATGGTAATGTTCGTAATTCGTATTGTCATTCATTTTCCTATCCGGAAAACCCAACTGAACTAAAAGCATTTTTGAATAAGATACTTGATATAGGAAAATCACTAACAGATAAGCCAATCAAAGCAATACTAGCTCCTCATATTGATTTGCGGTTAGAAGAGTCATGGGAAACTTATGCGAACTCATTTCTCGCACTGAATAACGTAAAAGAAATAGATACTGTAATCCTTCTCGGAACTGGTCACTATAGAAGCACAGCCGACTTTATGTTCTCAAAAAAGGACTTCCAAACACCATTCGGAACGGCAGAAGTAGACCACGAATTATTAGCAGAAATCGAAAAAAACACAGAAATACTTTATGATGATATAGCTCACTACAAAGAACATTCGATTGAGTTTCATCTTATATTTCTACAGCATTTGATGAAAGATAAAAACTACAAAATAGTTCCAATCCTTACGGGTTCACCTGCGAATTACATAAATAATAAAACTACGCCCGACACTAACGAAAAGTATATAGCAACTATAGATGCAATCAAAAATGCAATTGCATCTACAGGTAAAAAAGTCCTAATTCTATCAAGTGGAGATTTGTCGCACGTTGGTAGAAAGTTCGGAGATGAATTCCCTGCTGCTATGGAACAAATCCGTGTAAAACACGAAGATGAATCACTAATCGAAACACTTAAGAATTCCGACAAAAATGCCTTCTTCACTGAAATCAATGATGCAGAAGATAAGAACAAGGTATGCGGAACAGCTCCATTCTATGCAGCTCTCAGCTTAGTTGATGATGCCGAGATAATCCACGCTGGATATAATCAATGGCACGAAGAAGAAACAGAATCTATGGTTAGTTTCGCTGGTTTTGTTGTGGGATAGAATAAGCGTCAAACCATTTTGGTTGTATGATTAAGTTTAGTGGTGTCTCGACAGTCGCATTTGCGGCAACGTAAGTTCCTGCCATAGTTGCATTATTTTTCAAGGCATTATTCATCCGTGTAGAACCTGACCATTGCCCACCAGTTAGAATTGAAGTTTGAGGAAATGAATCAAGTACAAAAGGTCTAGGAGTACTAGAATAACCCCAGATGAATTGCCATGGATTGGGCTCTTTATCTTGGGCACTGATTATTCCAAAACTTATTATTATTAGAATTATTAGCTTTTTCATAATTAGCCCTCCTTAATAATTTTATATGTCTTAGCCAGATTATTGCAGTTGAGGGTTAGGAAGTAAACACCAGTAGGATATGGTGTAAAATCAAATTGTAAATTATTAATATGATTTTCAGTTGTTGCTTGTTTTAGTAGGATACCGTTTGTATCATTTATACTATAGCTAATGATCGGCTCAGTACAATTCAAATTAATATTTACTAAACTATTAGTTGGATTGGGGGAAATTATTATTTCATCTTCTATCGTATTGTTAACACTCGATTGTGAATCGTAAAGAAATTTTGATAATTCATTTCCACCTGTTCCGATAAAGTAGTTTAATTGCTTATTGTATATAACGTTTTCAGGATAAACGTTCTTTGGAGGAAACCCGTACCAATCTAAATTGTCTGTTACTAAGTTTAGTACTGCAATTCGGAATGTT
>JBAYUQ010000002.1:0-255270 GCA_041675005.1 Kapaibacterium sp. (SeqCode) | reverse complement strand
TAATAATATTGGGTTTATAACTGGCGGGATTATCAATGCGGGTGACTCTAAAGATGATGCAATCTATAAAACAACTGACGGAGGTAATAGTTGGTATGAAGTATTAAATCAGTATAATCAACCTGCATCATGGGGTATCTATGATATAGTTATGGTTAAAGATAAGTATGGTATAGCAACATCAAAAACGGGATTAGTATATAACTCAACTGATCAAGGCGAAACTTGGGAATTTGATATTCTAAATCAAGTCGAAAAATCTATTTTCCCTAGTTATTTGATGTCAAAGAATAAAACTTGCTATATGATCCTTCCTAAACAAGGTTTACTTAGTTATGATGAGAATTTGTTTGGAATAACATCTGTACCTGTTTATAATTATAAATCACTAAGTGTTTACCCAAATCCTGTAAAAAGTGAATTGAATTTTTATGATAATAATTCCATACAAGGTCTTTATAATTTAAAAATATTTTCAGCCGATAGTAAATTAGTCATTGATAAAAAAGTATTTATAGAAAATGGCTTTAGAATTAATATAGATTTACCAAGTGGTACTTATTATTTGCTTTTAGAAGGAGATGAGTATTTCTTTACAAAAATAATCAAGGAGTAAATCTCTGAATTACCTACTCATCATATTCATTTTTGGTAGTATAAATTTGTTCAGTGCAGATTGGCTATTCATAATGAAACCGAAAGATATAAACTACTATTTCGCTCTTTCCAGCGTCGATAGTAGTGCATTTCTGCTTGCTAATGATGATAAGAATATTACTATTTATCATTCAAAAGATGATGGGTTATCTTGGCCTATAATATATACTATCCCTAGTGCTCAAATTATAAATTATAATACTTATACCGTCGATTTTACAGATGAGAATACTCTTTTCTTTCCAATTGAGATGAATAATCAGATAAATCGGCTAACTCTTAATCCGTTTAGCTGGCTCGCTTCTAGGATCAATAGCGAATTAACTATTGAAAATATCAAAATGATTGATATAGAGAGGGGAATTGCGGGTAACTCAAATCAGATTTTCATTACAGAAGATTCTTGGGAGAATTATAATACTATAAAGGTAAATAATTTGCAGTGTCTTTGGTACGACGACGATGAGAGTATAACTTATGTATCAAATTCACCTCAAGCATTATTTCACAAATCAATTGATAAAGGGCAGAGCTGGAAGACTGTGAAGATTGGTGATTTTGCTGCTTCTAAGCTCTATTTCATTGACAATAGTACAGGAATAGTAATTGGAAATATAGTAGATACAAACTCATCACCTTTTGTTTATAAAGATATAATCTACAGAACAAGTGATGGTGGAAAGAGTTGGAAGGAAGTGCTTAATAGCACACGTAATGAGAGGAGTGAGCTAAATGATATAGTATTTAGTGATACTAAGCTGGGTATTGCTACAGGCACGTCAAATAGCGTATATACTACGAAAGATAGTGGATTGACGTGGCAGAAGCAAACTATAAACCAACTCATAAATAGCCCACCTAGAATAACCCACTGCGGATTTACAAAATCCAAATTCATATTATCTGTTGACTATCTTGGGTTATATTTTATAAAAATATCATCCCTGTAACCCCTAATAACACGCCTGTTCTTAAATTAATTGAAAAGTGTAAATGTATCGTTTACACTGGGAAATTAAATAGCATTAAGTTTGTTTATAGTAAGTTTTGAAATATAGCTATAAATGATAACAAAATTCCAAACAGACGTTTTCCACCAACATGCCATACAGAAGTATGGTATCGGTGGATCCGTTATGAAAGATGACCTGCTTGAAGAGATTCAGCGGGAGCTTAACGTCGATTCAGAAAGATCACGTTCCTTGTTGACGCTCATGGTCGGCGTTAAGTATTTTAAAGAAGTGAAAGAGAAGCTCTACATAGCAGGTAAGACGGGTGAGTATTTTGACAATTCTTTAATTAGATATTGGCTTGAAAGATAAATAAACTCGGAGGTTCGAAGTGAATCGAGAGATAGTAAATAATATATTACAAAAGATAGAAGAAACAAATACTCTACTATTTGAAGAAGAGTCGGAGATAAAATTTTGTAAGATTTATGAAGGGATACTATTCAAAACAGTAATTCCACATAAGGGTGAGCAAGTTGGGTTGTATAAACTCACATTACAAGGTAAATCAGTTCTAAACAGTAGTAGAAATCAATAATTTTCAAGTGGAAGAATTATGACTATAGATAGTTCGAAATTCAAATTAAAAATATATCAATTTCTATCACGGTTTAGTTTTTTTAAGAATTATGCTTACAAATTCTATGCAATCACAATATTAGGAATATTAATTCCTGTGCTAACTGCAATCGGAATTTGGAAGTTCATTGATATAGATGAAGTCAATGCTAGTGTTGTAATTGTTGTGATAACAGTAGTGACATTTGGCAGTATTGTCTTAACGCTTTTTATACAAAGGAATCTTATAGAACCGCTATTACTTACTGAAACATCACTAGATGATTTTATAGTGAACAAGAGAATGTCTAACCTGCCTACGAATCTCGATGATGATATAGGTAGGCTAATGCGTAAAGTACAGTACTCTGTAAAGTCGATAGATGAGCTACATAAAGAAAAGAAGGACATGCTTGATATAATCTCACTTGATCTTAGAAACAAAATTACAGCAGTCTATAACTACTCGGAGATGATTACACAAGCTGATACAGATGAGAAAAAGCAGAATCTCAAATCAAAAATTGCAGCTGCTTCTACAGAGCAAATTGAGCTAATAGATTCAGTGAAAGGGATGCTAGAGATGGAAGAGGTCTTTGTCACTAAATCTATGAAGCAAGAAATAGAGCTAGAGACAATGTTCAATAGTATCAAAGAGCAGTTTGCAGACGAAATACATAGGAAGAAATTATCGATTGAGATGATTGGAGATATTAGACTTATCAGTGGTAAGGAAGCACTACTTAAACAAGCATTTACTAACCTAATCAGTAACGCTATAAAATACTCAAACGTTGGTGGTGAGATAGTGGTAAACTCATCTAGAATGGGTACAAACACGTTAGTAAAAGTGATAGACAAAGGTGTAGGATTTACTACAGAAAATAAAGATCTAATATTTGATAGATTCACGAAAGTAAGAAGTAGAGGAACTACAGGTGAAAGCACAACTGGACTAGGGCTTTACCTAAGCCGAAAGATAATAGATAAGCACTCTGGCACAATAGAAGCTAACAGCCTTGGCGATGGCAAAGGTGCAGAGTTCACTGTTAGTTTACCAGATTAGATTGAATAAAATTTTAAATTTCAAGAGGAGGAATTATGAAAAAAATTGTAATGTTTGTATTTATCTTGTTTCTAGTAAGTTGTGGAGAAAGTGAAAGAAAATACGAAGTTGGAGACTGGACTACTGAAGAAACTGATCAAGAAAGTGAAAGAGAAACCCCTAAGAACTATATAACAATAGAAAAGACTGAGCAGAAAACTAATTTCTGGGGAACAAAATCAGAATTCAAAGTATTTATAAAGAATATTGCGAAGCACTCAATATACAAAGACCTAACTCTTAGGATACAATGGCTAAGCAAAACAGGAAGTGTAATAGAAGAAAGAACATATACAAGATTTGACTTTTTTCAACCCAATCACAAATATGAAATAGGGTTTGAGTTACCTCCTAAGCCAGAGGCGGCTAAGAAATACCAAATAATAGTTGAGGACGTAAAGTTCTCGGAAGGGATTTAATGACTCAATTCGGGGTTGTTTAAACTACAAAACAATAGTAGTCTAGTGAAAGGGTGAAGTCGAGGGTGCTGAGTTTGACTGGTTAGAAGAGTATATATTTAAAATTAATTTGAGGAGTGAGTAATGAGTAAAGAAAGTGTTCGAGCATTTGGTGAGTTTAAAGAAAGTTTGATTAACCCCTCTGATTTAGCAAACGGAGACATACAGTTTTCTGGTAATATTGAATATGACTTCAACGTAGGAGTATTGAGTGAGGATTTAGTAGTGACATTAGGAATTTCAACATCATCAAGCTGTAATATCTCTCTTGCTGAAGGTAACGTTTTAAATTCTGAAAGAGTACACATGGAATTTAAAGTTGATTTTCAGGATTATTCTTATTCTAATGGAGTTATTACAATAAGTGGTCAATCGCCCAAATTAGGTGATTATGTTGTCAAAATTTCAGAATTAGTATAAAGCATTAAACTTATGGCAGGACGATCAATATGAGTAAAAATAATACCGCAACAAATAGAATTAATTTATATCTTTTAAAAAATTCACTCACTACAGTAGATAATAATATAGATGTATATTTAAAAGATAATGTAGAAAAGTATGAATTAAAAGAAAATATGATTTTAGTATATGATGAATCTAATTCGAAAACACCTGAATGGGTAAGTAAGTTTTTTAACAATCAATTACCTCAGAATATAGTTTTCAGTAATTCGAGTTCAAAGGCATTGATCCTTATAACAGTAGATGACGATACTGAAACATACAATTTTGCTGTTACTTTTGGATTTGGGAGGTACTTACTAATGCCAAATGTTTGGGAAGAAGACTTTGGACTTAGAACTACTTTAAATTTAGCTAGTGAAGATAAAATCAGAAAAGTAAATACAAAAAAATTAACAGATATCCCAAGAAACACATCTAACCAAATATCAATAGCTAGTGAAATATTTAATTTCAACATTGACGAGGAACAGGAATTGGTTGAATCAATTACAGCACAATCTAGTGATAACAAATTCGGTAAAACAATTTCTGGGAAAGAATCTATTTCTTTCTCTACTAAGATTGATATTGAAAATATACATGATATTCTAAAGGATATAATCACTCATTATAAGAGTGAAAAATACAAAGAGCATTTTGAATGGATAGATAACATAAAACCGATAAAAGATAAATATAAAATTAAAAATTTAGACAATCAATTAATCAATGAAATTAATAATAAGAATTTTGATAAATTATGGTTGTCTGTTCCTGATATAATTGAATGGGATGATATATCATACTTCAAATATAATAAGAATTCTGAAGAATTAGATGACATCCATATTGAAACTTATTTAGATTATCTTAAATCTGATAAAATTTCAACTTCAGATTTTAATAATATTGTACAAACATATTCAGAGCAAAAAGGTTTTTTTACTAATAAGTGGAAAATTTACAATTGTATATATTGTGAATTACAATACAAAGAAGAGTTGTTTCTTTTATCAAATGGTAAATGGTTTCTGATAAATAAAGATTTTAATCAAAGAATTAATGAATTTTATTCTAATTTAACAATTAATACTAACATTCTACCAAAATTTTCTGAAACAGATAAACCAGAATTCGCTTACAATAAAAGAGTATCTGAAGAACTTGGATACAAATTATTTGATAGCCATAATATCCCTCATGGTGGAGGTAGAAGCAAAATAGAATTTTGTGATTTGTATAACAGTAAGGAAATTATTCATGTAAAAAGATACACTGGATCTTCAACACTAAGTCATTTGTTTAATCAAGGTCTTGTTTCAGCAGAATTAATATTATCAGATAAAAGCTATAGAGATAAAATTGATAAAATAAACAATGTATTCTTAGATGCAAATGAAATAAATCCGGATGAATACACAGTTAGTTATGCGATATTAAGTCATTCTTCTAATGATTTGGATCTTCCTTTTTTTAGTAAGATTACACTCAAAAATTCACTTCAAAGATTAAAAAATTATGGTTTTAAATATCGTCTAATTAAAGTTGATAAAGTTTGATTAATTTAGAAATAAAAAAAACTTGCTGAAACTGCTTTACACCAATTCCACCTCTTTTCCTTATATTAGCAATACGGAAACTAATAAAACGAAATAAGTATATGTCTGAAGAACAAAAGAAAATTCTACAAGGTCAGCTCTGGGGTATCGCTAATTTGTTAAGGGGCTAAATAGTTCTGAATCTTACTTCACCCCTTGATAATGCCAATTAATAATACTAAATTAACATTCAACAAGATGTATGATTTATATAAAACAATATGAATAAGACTCAAGAACAAATATCTAGAGACACTATTGATGAAATGCTAGAATTAGCAGGATGGCATGTTCAATCACAAAGTAATAAAAATCTATCTACTGGTCTTGGTATTGCATTGCGTGAAGTCAATACTGTATCAGGGTCAGCTGATTATATTTTATTTGTAAATTCCAAGCCAGTGGGTGTCATAGAAGCTAAAGCCGAAGACAAGGGTTACAAACTATTACAAGTCGAAGAACAATCAACTAGGTACTCTAAGGAAGCTATCAAAATTGGTAAGTATCTAATTGAGGATGAAAAGCCATTCGTGTATGAGAGCACGGGAACTGTAACTCGGTTTACTGATTACAGAGATCCGAAACCCAGAGGCAGAAATGTATTCAGCTTTCATAGACCAGAGACTCTTGCCGAATGGATTAAAAAAGGTCCTTCTCTTCGTGAGCGTTTCCAATCAATGCCTGAGTTAGATGCTACAGGTCTTCGTCCTGCTCAGATAGTAGCAGTGAAGAACCTAGAAGAATCTTTCAAAAATAATAGACCCAAAGCTCTTATACAAATGGCTACTGGTGCAGGTAAGACTTTTACTGCTGCTACATTTGTTTATAGATTATTAAAACATGCAGATGCGAAACGAATACTATTCTTAGTAGATACTAAAAACCTAGGTGAGCAGGCCGAACAAGAGTTCATGACATTCCAACCGAATGATGATAATAGAAAATTTACAGAGTTATATAATGTACAAAGGTTAACATCTAGCTACATAGCATCTGATAGTCAAGTATGTATATCTACAATCCAACGACTCTATTCTATTCTCAAAGGGGAAGAATTAGACGAAAGTGCAGAGTTAGACAATCCCGAAGATAATACATGGTTAAAAAACCAAATTAGTAAATCAAAAGCTGTACCTGTAGATTACACTCCTAAAGTTCCAATTGAACAATTCGACTTCATTGTAATAGACGAATGCCATCGTTCTATATACAACTTATGGAAGCAGGTGTTAGATTACTTTGATGCATTCTTGATAGGGCTAACAGCTACACCAGATAAGAGAACTTTCGGATTCTTCAACGAGAATGTAGTTAGTCAATACACCTATGAAGAATCTGTAATAGATGGTGTAAATGTTCCATATGAAGTTTATACAATCGACACAGAAATATCTCAGAAAGGTGATACTATAAAAGCAGGTTGGTTTATAGATAGACGTGATAAACTAACAAGACAAAAAAGATGGCAACAAGAGGATGAGGATACGGAATACAAGCGTAATGACCTCGATAAGAAAGTAGTAAATATAAGCCAAATAAGAAGTATTATAAAAGAGTATAAGCGTGCATTAAAAACTGTAATATTTCCAAATCGTTTTGATAGTAATGGTGACTATGAAGTACCTAAAACATTAGTATTTGCTAAAACAGATAGTCATGCAGATGATATTATAAAAATCATCCGTGAAGAGTTTGACGAAGGCAATGAGTTTTGTAAAAAGGTGACGTACAAAGTAGAAGAGGATCCAAAATCAATACTGAACAGATTTCGAAACTCATATTATCCTCGAATAGCTGTAACAGTTGATATGATTGCTACTGGTACGGACGTGAAGCCCCTAGAGGTGCTTTTGTTTATGAGGGACGTGAAAAGCGTAAACTACTTTGAACAAATGAAAGGAAGAGGTACTAGAACTATCAATAGTGATTCATTGCAATTAGTTACACGTACTGCTAATAGTAAAACTCACTTCGTAATAGTCGATGCTATAGGTGCTACCAAATCTAAGAAAACTGATAGTCGACCATTGGAAAGAAAGAAATCTGTACCAATGAAAGATTTACTTCAAGCGGTAGCAATGGGAGTAAAAGAAGAGGATTTATTCTTATCTCTAGCTAATCGTTTGATTATGTTGGAAAAGCAAATAACGGATAAAGAAAAAGATAAAGTACTCGAATATTCTGATGGTAAAGACCTAAAGCAAATCACCAAAGAATTGATAATGGCTTATGACCAAGATGAAATAAACAGCTTGGCACAAATCGAAATTGATAAGATTCCTAAAGAGGATAGAACACCTGCTTTAGAAAACCAAGCGATGAAAGCAGCACAAGAGAAGTTAGCCAAAAACGCTGCTTCCACATTCAACGGGGAGCTAAATAACTATCTAGAGAATATACGAAAACAGCATGAGCAAATAATAGATAGTATTAATACAGATACTATTACCAAGTCCGAATGGGATACTACTTCTGTGGATAAGGCAACTACTATTGTGAATGATTTCACTGAGTATATGGAAGCTAACAAAGATGAGATAAAGGCGTTGAGCATATTTTATAACCAGCCATACAATCGCAGAGAAGTCACATTCAAAATGATAAAAGACTTGTATGATAAACTTGCATTAGAAAAACCTATGCTAGTGCCAGATAATGTTTGGAACGCCTATGCTACATTAGAAGAAGTAAAAAGTGAACAACCCAAAGATGAGCTAACAGCACTTGTGTCTTTGGTACGAAGAGTATGTGGTATAGACACCGAACTAAAGGCGTTTGATAAAACAATAGAAGCTAATTTTAAGAACTGGATATTCAAACAGAATGCAGGACAACACAACCGTTTCACACAAGAGCAGATGGATTGGTTACGTATGATAAAAGACCACATAGTAAGTAGCTACCATATAGAAATAGACGATCTGGATTATACTCCATTCGATAGCCAAGGTGGTAAAGGGAAAATGTACAAACTCTTCGGAAACGAAATGAACGAAATAATAAACGAACTCAATGAAGTGTTGGTAGCTTAGACTATGGAAAAAAAATGGATTACAAGAGCATTTGCTCTTTTAGATAATAGCTTGGCAAATATTCCACAAGAACTAAATGAACTTGATTGGAAAGAAGATTTATCCCCCGATAATAAAAAATTAGGAAAACATCTATCTGCTTTCGCAAATTATCCAGGTGGAGGGTTTATGGTATTTGGAGTAAAAAATACCAATGCAGAAGTTATTGGATTATCTCAGCCAAAGGTTGAGGAGATTATATCGAAAGTTGGTAATATAGCTAGAGATACTTTGGATCCTGTCGTTTCTGTTGAACATACTGTGAGCGTATATAAAGGACATAATATATTAATCATCTATATAAAAGAAAGTGCAATTAAACCAGTTCATATTAAAACCCAAACGATAGAAGAATCATACATCAGATCAGCAGGTACAACTAAAAAGGCATCAAGACAAGAGGTTGGTAGTTTAATGCTCAATAGTAAAACACCTACTTATGAAGAGCTACATGCGTCTAAATTAAAAGATCAATCAGATATTCTTAACACTTTAGATTATAGATCTATTCTTAAGCTTTTAGACAAACCTATACCTGGTAGTAACGATGATATTATTGATTTTTTAACTCAAGAGAAAATGATTGAGGAGTACGATAATGTTGGACACTATATAACTAATTTCGGTGCACTTGCTGCGGCGTATGATTTATCTCAATTTGATGATTTAGTTAGAAAATCCATACGCCTAATTAATTACAAAGGAGTTAATAAACTAGAACCAATAAAAGAGTACCCAGGTTCTAAGGGGTATGCTATTGGTTTTGAATCATTGATTGATTTTATTAAAGCTCTACTTCCTTCTAGTGAAGTTATTAAAAATGCTCTTCGGACAGAAACATCAGTATATCCTGATATTGCTTTACGAGAACTTATTGCAAACGCGCTAATCCACCAAGATTTTTCTGTTAGAGGTTCTGGACCAATGATTGAGATTTTCTCAGATAGAATAGAAATATCCAATCCAGGTAAGTTATTACCGTCTAAAAAGATTGATAGACTTATTAGAACTACTCCAGAATCGAGAAATGAAATCTTGGCTAAAGCATTTAGAAGGTATAACATTTGTGAAGAACGTGGGTCTGGGTTCGAGAAATCTGTTGCTGCCATAGAACTATTTGGTCTACCACCATTAAAATTTGAGGAACTCTCTAATTCTTTTAGAGTTACAATGTATTCACCTAGGTCGTTTTCTAAATTGACTCCTTCTGAAAGAGTTGAAGCAGCCTACCAGCATAGTGTTTTAAAATACTTCTCTTCCAGTAGTATGACTAATACTTCATTACGAGAAAGGTTTAAGGTAAGTGAAAGATATAGAAGTCAAGTTTCACTTGTTATTAAAGAAGCACTTGCAAAAGATAAAATAAAGCCTAAAGATCCTAATAATGCTTCTACTAAATTTGTTGAATATATACCGTCGTGGGCTTAGTGATTTGTATGATGAGAAAAACGACAGCCAATATAACCTATTATATATCTACTGCTTGCTGCTTTATTGCAAAAATGACAATGGTATTTAACACCTTATTCACAAGTTTATTACTTGATAAAGAAAAGCGCAATAAACGTAACTCTATAAGAATCAATGAGTTTTTGTATGATGAGAAAAACGACAAAGTTAAAAACAGCAAAATAGACGATTTGGATTATACTCCATTCGATAGCCAAGGTGGTAAAGGGAAAATGTACAAACTCTTTGGGAATGATATGAACGAAATAATAAACGAACTCAATGAAGTGTTGGTAGCGTAATGAGAGAAGATTGGGTAGAATGTTATTTCGAGGACTTGCTGGACTATGAACAACCTACTAAATACATTGTAAAAAGTACTAAGTATGATGATTCATACAAAACTCCAGTATTAACAGCTGGTAAGTCGTTCATTAAAGGCTATACTAACGAAAAGGATGGTATTTTTGATAATTTACCTACCATTATCTTTGATGATTTTACAACAGCTACTCAGTTTGTAAATTTCAAATTCAAGGTGAAATCCTCTGCAATGAAAATCTTAGTTCCAACTAGCCAATTAGTGAATATGAACTTTGCTTATTTCGCCATGCAGGTAAACCAAATAAGAAATGATACACATAAAAGGTATTGGATATCTGTATATGCAAAAATGAAATTCTATCTTCCATCTCTACTAGAACAACGTGCGATAGTAGCTAGGATAGAGGAACTCTTTTCTTCGCTTGACCAAGGTATAGCCGATCTCAAAAAAGCACAAGAGCAGTTGAAGGTCTATCGACAAGCGGTGCTAAAGAAAGCTTTTGAGGGGGAACTGACTAGAAAGTGGCGAGAAAAGCAGACCAATTTACCTACAGCTGATGAATTATTAGTACAAATAAAAGAAGAACGACAAAAGCACTACGACAAACAACTAGAAGATTGGAAAAAAGCAGTAATACATTGGGAGAAGAAAGGTAAAGAAGGAAGGAAGCCGTCACGAATATCCAAACCCAAATTTATTCCTGATGTCTTGATGGGTGATGTAGAGAACTATGAAAATATTCCTAATTCATGGCACTGGACAAGGTTTGGTAATGTGACTTATAAGATAGGCGATATTGACCATAAAATGCCAAAAATACAAGAGAATGGATTACCTTACATCTCGACAGGAAACATCAAATCTGATGGAACAATTGATTTTGAAAATGCCAAAACGATTTCAAAAGAAGATTTCTACCGACTTGCACTAAAAATCAAACCTGAAAAAGGTGATATTATTTTCCCACGCTATGGTACAATTGGTCGAAATATTCTAATTGATTTTGATAAAGAATTTTTAGTTTCTTATTCATGTGCAATTATTAAAAATATAACGAAAATAATGGACCCGAAATTTTCATTGTATTATTCCGTTTCCCCTGTTATCAAGGAAGAGATTAACAAGTATACAGTACAAACAACTCAAGCTAATATTGGTATTGCCTCTATAGAAGTTTTCGTTTATCCATTATGTTCACCAGCAGAACAACACCAAATCGTACAGGAAATTGAATCCCGATTATCGGTTTGTGATAACGTAGAACGTAGCATAAAAGATAGTTTAAAGAAAGCTAAGGCACTACGCCAAAGCATCCTCAAAAAAGCATTCGATGGTACATTATTATCAGCAGAAGAAATAGCTGCCTGCAAATCAGCACCAGATTATGAACCAGCAAGTGTGTTGCTGGAGAAGATAAGAAAGGAGAGGAAGGGTGAATCTATTGAGGTAGAACCTAAAAAACAAAGAGTTTCTAAGAAGAAATCTAAGAATGTATCTAAAATCTCAACTGACATACAAGCTGGATTAATCGCAAAAATTATTAAGTACCATGAGAGTGAGCCAAAACATACTGACAAATTAAGCCATGTTAAATGTGAAAAAATATCACACTTAGCAGAATTCCATCTGCAAATTCCGTTAGGCCGCGTACCTGTGAAAGATGCTGCTGGGCCAGATGATTTTAATCATCTCAAAAGTGTACAACATAGAGCAAAAATGACTGGGTACTTTAGTACAATCAAACTTGATAAAGGAGAAACATATAAATCAGGTAAGAACATAGATAAAGCAATAGAAAGATTTGAGTCTATGTTAACCGCCGAACAAAAGAAACAATTTGAAAAAATAGTTATACTATTCTTACCTTTCGATTTAGAACGTTCTGAGATTGTAGCCACATTATATGCAGGTTGGAATAATTTATTACTAGATGGAAAAATACCATCGGATGAAGAAATCGTTTACGAATCAAGAGAAAACTGGTCTAAAAGAAAACTAACAATAGATAGGTCGAGATTCTTCAAAGCATTAGATTGGATGCGTAGAGAGGCAATTGGTCTAATACCTACAGGGTATGGTGTTAAAGTAGAAAAACCAATTATTCTAAAAAAAGGACAAGAAATAGGAGGAAGCAAGAAATGAATGACAACCATAAATTACCATTCTTTACACAGCTGGACTTCAATGAATATAAAAGGATCGCTGAACTGAACAAAGTAAATCTTTTGTCTGAAATAGATAAAGAACATCTTCGATATCTATGGTCTAAAACAAATTATTGGGCAAAAGAAACCCTATTTGATACTCTAGATCTTAAAAAGGATGATTTCTGGCAAAATTTTGGTTATGTTAAGAAATACAGTTGGGCCAGGATCTATAACTCAAGAGACGAAGATAAACTGATATACTTTACTCTTGGTTTCGAATACACAGGCAAATTAATCTACAAACTCGACTGTCAAAGATCTAAAAAAATGAAAGACCACCTATCTCCTGAACAAGTAGAAAGGTTTGATTCATTGGTAGAGTCTACTTCTGCATATCGAAATGAAATTAGCTATGATGAAATTGATTTGAAAAACTGGGATCAACTTATTGATACGACAAGGTCCTTTGTAAGAAATAATCTAGATTTATATCAGGATGTGATTGACTATGTTTGGAACTTTAAGACAATTAATTCTTTTACTCAAGATTTTCAGTTTTCTTCTAAACCCGAAATTCCATTAGAATTTCAGCTTCATCTACCCGCTTTCAAGACAGTAAGCAATTCTGAGAACCCAGATTATACAGCTCAGCACAAAACCTCTAAAAGACTCGGAGATCTTGGAGAAAATTTTGTTCTAAGCTTGGAAACTTACAAGCTTTCAACAGCAGGAATAGAAGCAACTCCCAAAAGAATGAAAGATGGTGACGGATATGATTTTGAATCCTTTGATACTGATGGTAACAAGATTTACATTGAAGTAAAGACCACTACGGGTGGAATTACAAGCCCTTTTTTCATTTCTGATAACGAAATGCAATTCTTGAAAGATACTAATAATGCCATTATCTATAGAGTTTTCAATTTTGACCCACAAAACATGAATGGTGAAATCTTTAAACTAACTTATCAGGATTTGATACAATATAATAAAAAAGCTCAGCAATATAAGGTATATCTAAAATGACAGACTCAAGTATAATATCAAAAATATGGAACCTCGCGAGTGTATTGCGAGATGATGGTGTTGGTTACGGCGATTACTTAGAACAAATAACCTATTTGCTATTTCTAAAAATGGCAGATGAACTGAATAAGCCACCTTACAACAAAGGTCTTAATTTTCCCAAGCTGAAAGATGTAGAAGGCAATGAGATAGAAGATGGTGAGATTTGTAATTGGGAGACTCTATCGAGTAAGAGAGGGGCTGAACTGGAATCTTTTTATAGCCAGTTACTACGTACCTTATCTACCGAGAGAGGGATGTTAGGTCAGATATTCACTAAGAGCCAGAACAAAATACAAGACCCATCAAAACTCTTAAAAGTCATAGATCTGATTGACAAAGAGAATTGGAATATGATGGGTTCAGATATCAAAGGTAAAATCTACGAAGGCCTATTAGAAAAGAACGCAATGGATAGCAGTGGAAGCTCTGGTGCAGGTCAGTATTTCACTCCTAGGGCATTAATAAAGGCAATGGTAGCATGTGTACAGCCAAAGCCGATGAAGGCCATAATAGATCCTGCAATTGGTACAGGTGGTTTCATTTTAGCCGCCTACGATTGGATAGTTGCTAATAATAAATTAGACCAAGAAGAGAAAGATTTCCTAAAAAATAAGACATTCCATGGGAACGAAATAGTAGCCAATACTAGAAGAATGTGCTTAATGAATATGTATCTACATAATATCGGCGAAATAGATGGCGATACACCAATAAAGTCAACTGATGCATTAGTATCAGACGATGGAATGAGGTTTGACTATGTATTAGCTAACCCACCATTTGGTAAGAAAAGTAGTATGACTATCACCAACGAAGAAGGTGAAGTAGAAAAGCAAGATATGAGTTACAACCGCCAAGATTTTTGGGAAACTACTTCAAACAAGCAGTTGAACTTTCTGCAGCACATAAAAACTCTACTAAAGATAAATGGTGAAGCAGCAGTAGTATTACCAGACAATGTGTTATTCGAAGGTGGTGCAGGAGAAGAAGTACGTAAGCAACTAATGAAAACAACAGAGCTACATACTATCTTACGTTTACCAACTGGTATATTCTACGCACCAGGTGTAAAAGCAAATGTATTATTCTTCAACAACAAACCTGCAAGTAAAGAAGCATGGACGAAAGATATTTGGTTCTACGATTACAGAACAAATATCCACCATACACCAAAGAAACAGCCTATGACAAAGGAAAACTTGGATGAATTCATTAAACTCTATAACTCAGAGAACCTAAGCAAGAGAAAAGAGACATGGAGTGAAGAGAATGAAGAAGGAAGATGGCGTAAGTACACTTACGATGAAATTATTGCTAGAGATAAAACTAGCTTAGATATATTCTGGATAAAGGATAAGAGCTTAACAGACCTTGACAACCTACCCGACCCCGATATTCTTGCTAATGAGATAATCGAAAACATAGAATCTGGACTAAATAGCTTCAAAGAGATAATGGCAACGCTTAATGAGGATTGATGGTGGTGGTATGAGTCTAGAAGAGTTATGAAAGAATATAAAAAAGCATCTACCAGTCAAATGTCGATGGTAGATGCTATTAATTTTAAAATAGTTTAATTCGAAATGAGGCTTATAAGTAATCCTCAGATCCTTTCTTTATTCTGTTAAATTAGATTATATAGTTTCTTAATCTTAACCGATACATGAGATAGATTTTTTTTTCTATATTTGTACCTGTGGTAATTTAGACAATTTGGTATATCATACATATGTTCAATATTCTGATGTTTAAATATAAATTCATCAAAAATAACGCAGAATATTTCTTCTAAATAGTTTATAAGAGGATCATCAAAATCTAAATCTGAACTATCCAACTCTTGTGTGATTATGTCTAGAATAATTGGGACATAAAATTCATCTTTTAAACCCTCGGAATTCTTTTCCTGTAATATATTTACTAAATCTAAAGTTGATTTTGCCTGCTTATGCAGTCGTTTTTTGCTAGTCTTACTAGCTGTTAATGTATTCATTACATTTACCTTTAAATAATTGATTAAATATTTTATTCGTTGTTATCATATATATATTAAACTTGAGTATTTGACCTGTTTCTCTTTGCACTTTTAAATGATCTTGAAAGGCCCTTCTTTTTGTACCTTTTCACACCCATACTTATATTTTTGAATTTTGTCATTTCATTTTCTAGATCATTAATTTTATTAAAACCAATACTCATAACAAAAATGTTAATCTTTTTGGAAAGCTTAAGTAGATCTTTATTCAAATCAATATTCTTTAACTTTTTTTTCTTTTTTGACCGTTTCCAACCATTCCTTTCCCAAAGATCAAGGTATCCATACTTGAACATTTCTTTAAAAAAATCTTCACAAGTGATTATTTCTACAAATTCATATCCTTTATTAATGACTTCCCTCAATCCTTCATTGATAGCAATTGTTGTAGCTCTAATTTTAGTGACTTGTCCGCCTGTCTTTGAAATCTCATTTGACTTAGAATATATAATTGATGTTTGCTCATCTACAATAACATATCCATATGTCGCGTTTCTTGACTTAGTTTGGGTTGTACCGATTACATATAATTTACACATATCATTCTCTTTGTTTTTTATTTATTTTATAATTAATTAATATGCAGTTATGATTAATATCAAAGGGAATTAATTAGAACTGTAGATTCCAATCAGTTCCCTCGTTAATCATACTACACTATACATCAGAATTTATTAATTTCGGATGTAATTTTATTTGTAAGCTCACTCATAAGATTATATGTATATAAATTAGATACCGCCAAAGTATTTATCATCTGTATCATTTTTCTTCTGTTGTGAGCTTTAATTTTATTTTTTTTATAGAAATTGTTTATTGTCATTATAATTTGATTCATATCTTGATTTTTCAACCATAACGTAAATCCAAACTTTAGGAACTCAGATGGAGTTTCTGGAAATGGCAATATCAATTTGATGTTATCCTTTTTAATCATTGTGTATGTATTATTCAGATATGACTTAAAAAAATCAAAATATTCATCAGTTAATACTGTAGATAATTTGTTATCATTAGGTATAGAAACTTTACATTCATTTAGTAGGAATTTTTTACATCCCTTTCTAATTTGTATCTCATAGCGTAATAGATTTTTATTCTTTAATGAATTATTACCAGACTCTTCCACTTTATCATATAAAATTATAGATTTGGACTCATTTCTAAATGTTATACCTGTTTTATGAGTAATCCATTCATATCTATTGTTTGGAGGTCTTAAATGCTCAATATACATTCTACTACAATGATTAGTAACTACAACTATACCTAAATCAATTCGTGTTACTACTGCTTCATTTATTTTAAATCCAATTACCTTACATAATTCATTAGCTGCGTTTCTGATGTCATTTCTAGAAGCATTTAAATAATTATTTCCTAAGGCAAGTTTAGTAAGAGACCCTGAGATGTAGATATTAAAATCTTTTTCTTCTATTCTCATATTCTTATAAGTATATAACTTGCTGTAAGTCCCATCTACATGCATTTCTTCTTTTAAAAAATCTAGACTTTGATTTTGTGACAAATCAATGTGTCTGTGAATAATCAAGCGAATACTGTCAATCATTTCAATCCTCCTGAAATTGTATTATATTAGATTTATATAATTCATAAATCTTTTCTTCAACCCAATGTAGATTTTTTTCTTTATACTCTTCGATAAGCTTTTTGAGAATTGAATTAAAATCCATCAGAGGGAATTTTTTTAAATATGACGTAATGTAATTATCCAATACATCTTTGAATAGTATCTCTAATCTATCAACTTCTCTCAGATCTTGTAATAGTTCGTTATAATGTATTGCTGAGCAGATTTTACTCAATATTACAGGTATAAAGTAATAGCTCTTGTCTTCATTTGTATTTTCATCCAATAGCGAGTTGAATATTTTTTCTGCTTCATTTGCCTGTTGCCGATATGTTTTTTGAATATCATTACTAATATTCGTATGTTTAATTTTTGACATATAATAGCCTTTTAATTTTAATAAATGTTATAAAATATTTTTTAACTAGTACAAATATTAGAATTGTTAGCAATCAATTAAATTGATAAATAATTGATAAATCAGAGATGAATAATTGACTGTTTTTTTAATTGATTAATTAAATATTTATATTAACTATGAAATAAAATTATTGAGAGGGAATTTTGGAGGAAAACAGTAATATTAACAACTACTTTAATGATCATCTATATCAATTAAACTATTTACCTTCATGTAGATATTTTAAAAAGAATATTTTGAAATACGTAGATGATTCAGATTTAATGGTTGCTAATAATAGATCATTTAGTGATTTAATCTGTAAAATAGAACTAACTTTAGAAGAGATGTTCAATAAAAAGGATTACTTTTATAAAAAAATGATTCTATACACAATCTCAGAATTTAAATTTTTTTATGACTCATCAATAACTTTGTATATGAGAGACAATCTAGATTATATAGATACTGCTTTAGATTTATTCTACCTGAGCATTGTAAAGAAGAAAGAATTTTCAGGATTTTCTGAATTTCTATTTCATTTTGATCAACTTGTGATTAACTATGATTTTCAAATATCATCAATCCCAACAGTTTTTCGAGAATTTACATTAAGAAGTCAGAATATACTTATTAATGAACTTAAAGGAATTAAGTTTTTTGCAAACCAATTACGAATTTATCTTTTTCATTATTATACTTATTCAATTAAAATGGAAGACACTTCTTTTAAAGAAGAAGAAAACGGAGAATTATATTATCGGGATAAAATTATAAATTTAGGATACATCAGCGGAAAATATTATTACCATTATTCACCAAAAAGTACAGAAAATGAATTTTATGAATTCATTCATAGTAAAATAAAATATAAGGGGCAAAATTTAGCTACCTTAATAGAATATAGTAACAGATTAAAAAATAAATACAAAGATTATTCTTTAACCCAAAAAAAAGAAAGAAGTAAATTAACACACGAAGATAAATATTTAATAGAATTAATTGAGTCCTATGATAGAACAACAAAACAGGCATATATTTTTTTTGAAGAACTAATGAGTGCATATGAATTTTAATTTTTGCAACAGTACTTTTTTTTATCGATTGATAATTCAAAAACATAATTTATAATACTTCTAATTATAATTAACATAATAATAATTGAGATTATATTACTTAATTAAATTACTAACTTTCATTAATATGTTGATTCGTTAGAACTAGGAACTCAAATCGTATTTTTAATACATACGGTACTACCCCCAATTTAAAGTACTTGGTAGGTTTTTTTTAACATAAAAATGTTCCCAAATAATATCTAACTTTTTAGAGTAGTTCAAAAGCGAGATTACTTCAAATTAATCAATGTAATTTAACTGTTACATTCTATGATTAGCTTTTATAGCGATGTCGGCAATATTATTAACCTCTGCTGATATATCTGCATCTATACTTATATTTTTAGACTTACAAATATTTAATATCTCAGGTACTTCAAGCATTGTTTTAAATAGTGGGTTGTCTTTTGTTCTAATATAATCTATTACTTTTCCTACATCCTTACAATCATTTTTAAAATAAGAAAGTAAATTATTAGCTCGTATAGTATTGTTATAGATATTTTCATCTTGGTCCAATCCATTATTATAATTACCATCGCTTGTACCTAAAATCGGCGCAAAACTATCATTTAGGATTTCAGTATCAATTGATAAACGTAATTTAGGGCTGGAGTTAATATGATTTAAGGTATCTACTATACATTGTTTATAGTCATTTAAATCATTAATATTCTGATTCTCTAATAGATACACTTTGAATGACAAATTTGGAAATCTAATATTATTACTAGCTATGCTAATTATTGTGTGATATATAGAAGATACAGTTTCTTGTAAACCAATGTTTTTCATAGAACCTTTTAAGTTTGTTACTTTAACTCTTCTTGAGCCAAATAACAAAGAATCTTTTATATAGAATACATCTAAATTAGGGCTTATCACTCGGATTACTTTGCCAGAACTTATATCTAAGACTCCTATCACAAATTCTAATTCTTTAACCGTCTCTATGTCACTATTTTTATTACCATAGACAGAAATATCCTTTTCAATATTATGAAAGTTTATTGATTTATCACTCTGCTTTAACTTATTATCCATTAACCTATTCCATCTGCTGTATCTTTATTACCTATGAAGTTTTATTTGCTTACGTTTCTTCAGAGTCTTTTTTTATTATTAACTCCTAAATTGAAGATTATATTCCTTATGTTTTGTTTAGTCCTCAAACTAAGTAGTTTTTTGTGAATAATTAAATTCATCAAAAAATATACATTTCTATCATCTACTTTATATAACACGGATTTTAATCTAATTTTGATAGATTATTTTTTTTCGAAATTTAACGAGTATCTACATTTAGGTTGACAAATATTTAATTAATATATTAGACAATTACAATTATCATAAATTAAGAAATAATTGCTGCATATAATGCAATAGTTTTTGATACTGAAATACTATTAATCAAATTTCATTAATCACATAATATAAGGTGAAGATAATGAGATACCTTTAAAAACAATAGATTATGAGTTGAAATGCCTAATTATATTTCGTGCAAAAAGCGTGCAATAATTATTACAAATTATATCAAAATATGTCAAGTTAAATTAGGATTATATCCTGTTAACCTTATTAATAGCGTCCAACTATGAAGAATAGAAATTTAATATTTAGTTTTCTCAAAAGAGTAGAGAAAGTATCGGACAAATTACCAAATCCTTTCTTTCTTTTCATAATCCTTGCTTTATTCACTATATTACTTTCTGTTTTATTCAGCTTACTCGGTACCTCGGTAGTCCATCCAGTAACAAATGAAACGATTGTTGTGAAAAGTATTTTATCGGTTGATGGACTTAGAGAAGTACTAACCTCTGCAGTTAAGAATTTCATCAATTTCCCACCTCTTGGTGTGGTGTTAGCCACTATGTTTGGAATTATAGTTGCTGAAAAGTCGGGATTATTTGAGGCAACACTTAAATATACTATCTCTAAAGTACCAGATAGTTTAGTTGTATTTACTATTGTATTCGTATCTGTAAATAGTAGTCTAATAGCTGATGCAGGATTAATTGTATTGCCACCTTTAGCAGGTTTGACTTATAGAGCAATAGGAAAAAACCCATTGGCTGGTGTTATCACATCATTCGCGGCTATTAATGGTGGTTTCTCAGCTAATCTACTTATTACTGCACTAGATCCATTACTATCTGGATTAACTCATCAAGCAGCTCAAACTATAGATAGTAGTTATAATGTGTATCCAACTGCTAATTACTATTTCATGATTGTCTCTACATTTCTTGTCGCAATTGTTTGTACAGTGGTGAATAATAAAATTGTAGAACCAAGGTTAGGTAAGTATAAACCTGATATAACTGATGATGTAAAAAATGAAAGTAGCTTTATAATTCATAAAAAAGCACTTTTCTATTCCTATTTATTATTCTTCGCATTACTTATTGTGATAGCAGCACTTTCTATACCAGAAAATGCTTTTTTCAGAGATGAGAATGGAGAACTGACATATCTATTCAAAAGTATAATACCTATAATAATATTAATCTTCTTTTTCCCAGGTTTAGTATATGGGAAAATATCTGGCACAATAAAATCTTCAAGTGATATTGTAGATATGTTGAATTCTGGGATGGGGACTATGGCATCGTATATAGTATTAGCCTTTGCCGCGGGACAGTTTCTTCATTATTTCAACTGGTCAGAACTAGATATGGTAATAGCGGTAAAGGGTGCAGGGTTTATTTCAAACATTGGTTTATCTGGCTTGCCACTATTCCTAACATTTCTAGTGTTCAGTATGTTGCTTAATCTATCAATATCAAGCGCTTCTGCCAAATGGGCAATATTAGCTCCGGTTTTCGTTCCGATGTTCATGATTTTAGGAATTACACCCGAAGCAACGCAGTTAATATATAGAATAGGTGATAGTACAACTAATATGATTACACCATTATTACCATATTTTCCCTTGTTAATAGTATTTGCACAAAAATTTAAGAAAGATGTTAGTATGGGAGAATTAATCTCTTCACTACTCCCATTCTCAATTGCTCTTTTCTTAGCTTGGTCACTATTATTAGGGGTTTGGTACATATTCAATTTTCAAATAGGGCCTAATGTTTCGTTCTTTTTGAAATAAGAAATAGCTCTAAATTAGTCATCGTTGAAAAAAAATGATTTTAATTCATTTGAATTTTAAATTCAATCAGTTATATTCGTGCTTGTACTTTTCACAATTTTTCATAATAAGAGATTATCGAGATAAATACTCGGAGGCATTAATTGAAATCGAAAATTGGTAAAATAGCGTTAATAGTTATTCCTATAATAGCTGCGATATTCGCACTTTATCCTACGTATAACTATTCCCAATTGGAATCTAAAAGAGCTGATTATTTGCATAGGGCAAACCAAGCAGGTAATTCAGCAGATTCATTAGCTATAATGAATGAATTCAAAAAAAACTATGGTCAAGAATACCAAAGTGCAAAAGAGAATTCTTTGCAACTAGGACTTGATTTGAAGGGGGGTATGTATGTAACTATGGAAGTTGACGTAGTCAAACTCCTTAGAGAAACTGCCCAAAAAGAAGCTATTGACGATACTTTTGATAGAGTTTTAGAAGCAACTGAAAAAGAGTCACAAACTTCTGATGAGTCAGTAGTTGATATTTTCTCAAGAAAATTCAATGAGATTGCAAAACCAGAAGGTAAAAGTTTAATCTCATACTTCGATTTAGGCGATATAAGTAATGCTTCTGAAGAAGCAATCTTAGAAGAACTAACTAATAATGCTGACGGTGCTATCAACCAAGCACAAGAAGTTATTAGACAACGTATTGATAAATACGGTGTATCTGAGCCAAATATTCAAAAACAAGGTAGTAGAAGAATTCTACTTGAATTACCTGGTGTAACTGATGAATCACAAATCAGAAGTTTATTAGAAACTACTGCACGACTAGAATTCAAATTAGTTAGAAGTAATGCTGAATTAGTTCAGTCATTCCAAAAAATAGATGCTATGTTAGCATCGAAATCTAGTAAATCTCCTGCCGCTGCAACAACAATAACAGATACAGCTAATGTAACTGAACAAGTAGTTCCTGCACCAGAAGCAACTGCTGAGTTGAAATCTACTGATACTACTGTAAAAAATAACGATGAAGCTAGTACTACAGATACTAATAAGAAAGAAGATGTTGCAAAAGCTGACACTTCTAATCCTTATGAAGGATTATCTGAAAAAGCAGCACAAAACTTATATGCTTCAAAGCACCCTTTCACTAGAATGTTTGCTACATTTTGGGTAGGTGATACTAAAGATGGGCAAATGCAACCTGTAAGTTATGATATCAATAGCTTCCCACAACAAGGAAATTATTATTTCAGAATTCACGAAGATTCATTAGCTAAATTGAAAATTATGCTAAAAGACTCTAAGGTTAAATCATTATTACCATTCGATACTGAACTTGCATTCCAAGCAAAATCAGAAGCTTCGGATGCTGAAAAAATCACAGGTCAATTCCTTGATTTTTATGGTTTGAAATCTGAACCAGAATTAACTGGTGACGTGATTGTAGATGCTGGTAAAAATGTAGATCCAACTTCAAACTCTTGGGTTGTGAATATGTCTATGAACTCAGATGGTTCAGACAAATGGGCTTCAATTACTGGTGCTAATGTTGGTAAGAGAATAGCAATTGTATTAGATGGTAATGTTTATTCTGCACCTAATGTTAATGCGAAAATATCAGGTGGGAGTTCTCAAATCTCAGGTATGGCTAATGCAAAAGAAGCTAGCTTACTTGAAATTGTACTCAAAGCTGGTGCACTGAAAGCACCTGTTAAAATTATTGAAGAAAAAGTTGTAGGTGCATCACTTGGTGATGATTCTATAACAAGTGGTATTAATTCTACATTATTTGCGTTTGGTTTAGTTATCTTATTTATGATATTTTACTATTCTAGAGCTGGTCTTGTGGCGGATATTTCACTACTTATTAATATAATGGTTATTTTCACTATACTTGCTTCTCTTGGAGGTACATTGTCTTTACCAGGTATTGCTGGTATCGTACTGACACTAGGTATGGCTGTAGATGCAAATATCCTTATTTTTGAGAGAGTAAGAGAAGAACTTAATAAAGGACGTTCATTGAGATCAGCGATCGATGAAGGATTTAGTAAAGCGATGTCTGCTATCTTTGACTCTAATATTACGACATTTATGACAGGTTTAATTCTTTATTATGTAGGTACTGGTTTGATTAGAGGTTTTGCTCTAACGTTGATGATTGGTATTCTTAGTACATTATTTACTGCTATAATGGTTTCTCGTTCACTTATTGAGCTACAACTTTCTGATGGAAAAAATTCATCATTTAGTTTTGGTCAATCTAAAAATTCTTAATCTGAAAAGGAAGAAAAAAAATGCAATTTTTTGATAAAACAAACATAGATTTCGTAGCTAAAAGAAAGATACTTTTAACAGTTTCTCTTAGCACAATAGTATTTGGATTGATTATAGCTTTCATATTTCCTCCTAAATTTGGTATTGACTTTACAGGTGGTACTGAAGTAGGCGTTAAATTTGCTAAAACAATGCCAACATCTGAATTGAGAACAGCAGTTAGCGAAATTGGTTTCGGGTCAAGTGAAATAAAGACTTTTGGTGCTGAAGGTTCATTTTTAATTAGAATTCAAGATTCTGATAATGCTCCTGAAATACTAAAAACGGGTCTAACTAATAAGTTTCCAGATAATCCACATGAAGTATTAAAAGTAGATAAAATAGGGCCTAAGATTGGTAATGAGATGCGAACTCAAGCCTTTTTAGCTATATTATTCTCAACAATAATGATAATGCTTTATCTTGCTTTCCGATTCGAATTTAGTTTTGGTTTAGCGGCGATAATAGCTCTTGTTCATGATATTATGGTCACCTTCTTAATTGTAATCATATTCCAGAAAATAGGTATATTTAGTCTAGAAATAGATCAAACTATACTTGCTGCAATGTTAACAGTTGTTGGTTACTCTATAAATGATACCGTGATTATCTTCGATAGGGTAAGAGAGAATAGAGATCTGATGAAAGGTAAATCATTAGTAAGTATTTTCAATAGAAGTATAAACGAAACACTTTCTAGATCAGTTAATACTACATTAACTACTGAACTAGTTTTATTAGTTCTATTGTTCTTTGGTGGACCAACACTAGAAGGTTTTGCCTTTACAATGTTCGTTGGGTTTATCGTAGGTACATATTCATCTATATTCATAGCAACTCCATTTGCTTTATGGTACTTCTCAAACGTTAAGAAAATTGACGTTGGTGAAAATGATATCAAAACAGTAACGGCGTAAATATGAAATTGACTAATGAAAATAATGTGTCAGTTCTAAGTCTTCCAAGTGAAGTATTAGGTGGTACTCAAGTAATAGAGTTCTCTTCTTTAGTTGAAGATGCACTTAGCTCGAACCCAACTAAAGTCATTGTGGACTTATCTGATGTAAAAGTACTGAATAGTTCTGGATTAGGAATGATAGTTGGAGCACATACAAGTTGTACTAAAAATAAATGTAAACTTGTGATTGCTGCACCTAGCGAAAAGATATTAGAATTATTCAAGATTACTAATTTAACACAAATATTGACAATTAAAGACTCTTTAGAATCTGCTAAAAACGTAGATTAGTCTGGAGTTTAAAAAGGTATTTTTAACACTCCGGACATTTTAGTTCGGAGTTTTTGTTTTCTATTTCAAGGTAAAAAAATGAGCGTAAAAGTTATTGTCGGAGCCCAATGGGGTGATGAAGGAAAAGGCAAAATAGTAGATTTACTTAGTGCCAATGCTGATATAGTAGCTAGATTCCAAGGTGGTGCAAATGCAGGTCACACTATCGTTATAGATGATAAAAAGTATGTATTACACTTGATACCATCTGGAATACTTAATCCAACAACCAAATGCGTAATTGGGAATGGAGTTGTAATAGACCCAGTTGCTTTGATGGAAGAAATAGAAATGCTGAAGTCACATAATATAGATGTGACTGGTCGATTATTCATCAGTCATAAAGCTCATCTAATAATGCCATACCACAAGATGATGGATACTGTTCGTGAGAGCCACAACGCCGATAAAACTATAGGTACTACTGGCAGAGGTATAGGCCCAGCTTATATAGATAAAGCAAAAAGAACTGGTATTAGAATTGTTGATTTATTAGATAGAAAAGATTTTGAAGAAAAACTTAGATATAATATTAGTGAATATAATGAAGTATTGACTAAAATTTATGGTCATGATGAGTTGGATGTTGATTCAATAGTTGAGAAATACATAGAATTTGATAAACTAATTGACCCTTATGTAACAGATATTTCTACTTTACTTAATAACTACATTGAGGAAGGAAAAGAAATATTAGTAGAAGGTGCACAGGGTGCCTTGCTCGATTTAGATCATGGTACTTACCCATTTGTTACTAGTTCAAATCCTACTTCAGGCGGAGCATGTACTGGTCTAGGTATCCCACCAACTAAAGTTGATGAAATAATCGGAATTGTAAAAGCATATACTACTCGCGTAGGTAATGGTCCTTTCCCGACTCAATTAGATGACGAAATAGGAAAGCATTTAGCTATTGTTGGACATGAGTTTGGAGCAACAACTGGCAGACCTCGTAGATGTGGTTGGTTAGACTTATTTGCACTGAAATACTCAGTTATGATAAATGGCATTAGCAATATTGCACTTACCAAATTAGACGTATTAGATGGTTTAGAGGAAATCAAAGTATGTACAGGATATACAATCAATGGTAAATTACTAAACTCATTCCCTGTTGATATGCAAAAATTCAACAATATTGAATTAGTTTATAAATCTTTCAAAGGTTGGAATATTGATACAACAGGTTTCAAATCTTATGATGAATTCCCTAAAGAAGTAAAAGACTATATTGACTTTATAGAAGAATTTACAGGGGCTAGAATATCATTGATATCAGTATCTCCAGACAGAAATGACACAATAGTTAGATAAAAGTAACCAAGTATGAAATGAAGTGTTTATATAATATGAAGTTGATAAACACGATTGTTCTAATTTTCATGGCATTAACAATGTCTGTTCAATCGCAATCTTTCGTCAAAGAAGGTATATACGCTGATGGCAGATTAGAAGTTGGTGCTACTGGCTATTTGACTAAGTATTTTGGTGAGTTTACTGATAACAATGTTGGTTATGCAGGTGGCTTTTTTACTCGCTATTTCATACCTTATGTACCCGAGTTTGCTATTGGGGCTAGAGCGGGTACTGGATACCTCAAATACGAACGCCGCTATATCAATAGGTTAGGTGATGACTTTTATAGACAATTCCCACGTGAGTATTTCCTTGATGCAGATAAGAGGGCTTACGAGCGAAATACGAAAATAACAACTGTTGATTTTCTATTATTCATAAACCTATTACCTCGTTCACAGATTAACTACTATATTTTTGGTGGTTTTTCTGTCCTGTCATTCCAAAACCAAGATATTCAGGACAGTCCATTAGATCCAGGTGGTGATAAAATTCATTACCCAGATTTCAAAGTTCAGAATGAAATTGATTTTCATCCTGTCGGTGGTATGGGAATCGATGTATTTCTTTATAGGGATTTATCACTAGGTGTACACGCATCTTATCACATACTAACAACTGATTGGCTTGATGGATATGCACAAATACCTCCTGAAGGATCAGTTGCAAATACGGATGGAATTGCTGAAGCTGGATTGAAGCTATCTTATTATCTTTTTAGTGATAATGACCCAGATAATGATGGCTTGACTAACGATGAAGAAAAAGAATATGGAACTTATCCATATAAAGCCGATACGGATGATGATGGAATAAGTGATTATGATGAGATACATCTTTATAAATCAAATCCTTTATCCATCGATACAGATGGGGACGGACTTACAGATGCTCAAGAAGTGGCAAACAATACTAACCTTAATAAAATAGACACAGATGGTGACGGATTGACCGATTATGAAGAAGTAATGCTACACAATTCTAACCCAAATATTGCCGATTCCGATAGAGATGGATTAACTGATTTAGAAGAGATAAAAGCTGGAAGTGACCCGATGAAAGGTGACACTGACGGTGATGGAATACCTGATAAAGATGATAAATGTCCTTCGGTATTCGGAATAAAAATTCTACAAGGATGTCCACAAACAGAAGCATTCGTAAAAGAAATTAAGTTGCGAGATACAGTCTATATTAAATCGATTCCTGATACAGTAATTATTGTTCAAGAGATAGAGAAAATAAAGAAAGGGGAGACCTATAAGCCAAAAGGCATTAACTTCATGACTGGTAGTGCTGAAATTAGATTGGAATCAGAACTAATACTCGATGATATATATAACTGGTTAGAGAAAGAAAAAGACATCAGAATAGAAATCCAAGGTCACACGGACGAAGAAGGAAACGAAGATATAAATCAAAGATTATCAATGGATAGGGCAGAGGCGGTTATGTTCTATTTGATTAAGAAAGGTATATCTCCCACACGGCTAAAAGCTAAGGGGTTCGGCGAATCAAAACCGTTAGATACGAGCGGCACCAAGAAAGCTTTGGCTAAGAACAGAAGAATAGAATTCAAAATAATATAATACAAAAATAACTATCCCCTCTTTATATCTACGTCTCTCAGAGCTAACGGAGTTAGCGAAGAGTCCAGGAGAAAAAAGAATTTCCTATTCGCTCAATCGGAGCGGTATTTATTTGAACTTGAAAAATCATTTAAAACTCCTTGCGTATGTAAATACCCCGTCAGCCAACGTTGGTGCGTTGTCTGCCTCTCCTTTTTTTCAAAAAATGAGTCTATAAAATCTTAAATAAGCTATATCGGGTAGAAGCTTCTTTTGTCTTTCTATCATAATGCATTCTAAAATATTACACTTCTTATAACTCGCTAACTCACTTTGTAACAATATGATAGGGGTGTTGAAAAAAAACCTTGTTTTGTACTTTTTATTTGCAAATTAAATTAAATTAAATTAAATTAGATTTGACCTCAATTTTGTTCTATTTAATAACTTAAGAGGTATTTATTATGAAAAGATTTTCTAACATATTAGTTGCTCTTGGAGTAACATTATTTCTAATGAGTGTAGGAATGAAGAGTGAAGCAGAGGCACAACCGTGTACTTCACCTTGGCAAAATACGACTGAAGTTGTTACAGTTGACGGTTGTAATTATGTTGTTGAATTATGCATTTTATGTCAATTTTCATATCCAGGTAAAATAAAAGTAAATTCTTTCAGAAATATTGGACCTTGTAATTCAACACTCGATTATGGTCAAATTTCACAGCAAATATTTACACAACTTTCGAATCCTACATCATTATGGCTAAATTTTTGTCAAGACTCATTCCCACCTTGTAAAAATACACCAAGACAAGTATATATTTTTGAAATGCCAATTTGTTGGAAATTAGTTTTGAATACTATAAATGGAACAGATTCAACATGGTTAGCAATCCCATGTGATGATAAAGCTTATTGCTATGAAGAGCATAAATATTGTAAAGATAAATATGGTGTTATACATCACACAAATGGAAGTTACTTTGGTTATAATTTCCCTCCTGAATGTAAAATGGAAGGGTATGAAATTGTAAAACCGACAGCATTGCACGAAGAATCTGAATGCTACATAATGCATACGATTTGTAACCCATAAAGGTATGAATTATTATGAAAAAGTATATATATATAATAACATTTCTAATCCCTTTAATCACATTGAGCGATACATTGGAACGGGTAGAAGGTATTAATGAATATTCCTATGTTAATAAAATATTCTCTATCAATAATGAAATATATACATATGAACTTTCTGGAAATGAAGATGTTTATAAGTTTAACAACAATTCTTGGATCAAACTAGATACAGGTTTTTTATATAATAAAGGAACTGTTAGACATATTAACCAAAAAGGTGATGTTATATTTGCTTCCATTGGAAGAAAATTATATTTATCTTATGATTCTGGTGAATCATGGAAGGAATTTGAAACACTAGGTGGTCAAGTGAGTTATTCATCTGTTACAATTGTTGATACGACAATTTTTCTGCAAGCTAATGAATTTTTTTCTCTATACAAGCTTGAGAAAGGCGTAGATACCCTTGAGAAAATCTATTTAGATGATTCTAAAACTGATTCTGTATTTGCAGATATTATCATTTCTTCTGGAAACTATATTTTTTCTACAGATAAAAGGAAGCATTTTGATGGTGAAAGTAAAGAAGGCACTTTTTATATATCAAAGGATAAAGGTAAAACTTGGAAATTTACAAAGTCAATGAAAAAACAAATAGATAATCTTCATTTTCATAATAATACTTTATTAGCATTCACATCAGAAAAAGAATTATATAGCTCTACAGATATAGGTGAGACTTGGACTCTTATTCCAAATTTTGAAATGTCTGTCAACAAAATGATATCATTTAATAATAAAATATTCAGTTGTGGAGGTAGTATAACTACTTCTACTGACAATGGATTAACTTGGGAAGCTATACTGACTGAAGGTTTGGAAGGTTCAGGTATTAAAGATTTATTAATAAATAATGATACCCTTTTTTTACATTCAAGGGATAATATAATTTATTATTCTACTAATGAAGGAAAGTACTGGTTTAGAAATTCACCACTGACTGATGACGTAAGACAGTATAATATTACGAATGTAAATGATACATTATTCTCAACAGGTAGTTACGGTATATACTATTCAGTAGATAAAGGTAACTCATGGGATTTTTATAATATCAATTCTTATTTTGCTGGGACACGGAAATCTAGAATCTATAAAAGCAATAGTACATTAGTTGTTTTAAATGACTCAAGAAATATGTTACTAATTTCTACAGATTATGGAAATACGTGGAACTATAACAATTTAGGATATTTTGAATTTAATACTTGGATTGATGAATTTTTGATAATGGGTAATAGATTTCTACTCTTTAGTAAAAAGTATGGAACCCATTATTCAGAAGATTTTGGTAAAACATGGATAAAATATACTGACAATGAAATATTCAAAGATGATATTTCAAATTATTATCCGTTCAGATTAGATGAGAATAATATTATAATTAATTCTAATAAGCGGCAAATTAATAGTAGTGACAACGGTTTAACATGGAGCTTCATAGAGCATTCCGAGAATGATTTGATAAGATTTGTAAATTATAGTGATAATATATTATATGGTCTAGGTATAGATAATAAGATATTAAAATCGACCGATTTAGGTATAAACTGGGTAAATATAGACTTAGAAATTAGCAAAGAAGAATCTATTAGACATTTTAAAGTCTATAATGACTATTTCTTATATTTCTCTCTAAACAAAGTGTTTGTATCAAATAAAGAAAAAACAGAATGGAATTCTTTTCAAGTAAATGACACTACACCCTATGGTGATAAATTATATTTTAATTCGGGATTTATAAATGAAGATTATTTATTAGTTAGTTCTGAATATGGAATTTGGAGAGCTAAAATTTCCGACCTCGGAATAGAAGTAAAATCCACAGTCGAATCAGAAATAGAACGAAACTATCTTTATACTTATCCTCCGTATCCTAACCCAGCGAAATCAGAGGTTAAGGTGCTGTTTTATTGGGATATAAATATACCTATGACAGCATATGATATTAGTATTTACGACCTAAGCGGACGGAAAATACAAACGAGTGGTAATCTGAGACTTGGAAAAGAAGCAAGGCACAAAGGAAATATTATCTGGGATTGTTCAACAGCTCAGCCGGGTGTTTATATTCTAAATATCAAACACGGCACAGAAGAGAAAGCCGTAAAAGTGGTGTTGGAGTAAAATAAGGTAGCAGAAGAATCCAGGCAAATAAATCAATTCGCAACAAGGGGTTGCAACCCCTTGTTGATTGAATACTAATTCAATATTGAGTCGTAACGCTTGTGCTAAACGGAGCCGATGTGCATACGTCTCAATCCTCTAAGCTCCTTGTAGTCGTGTCACTATTATACCTATTGCCTGTGCTGAGCATTGTTAAATTGTTACACCCCAATACCATTCTAACTCTATTAATAACATTTACATACGATTGTTGAAAAATAACCTTGTTTTGTACTTTTTATTTGCAAATTAAATTAAATTAAATTTGACCTCAATTTTGTTCTATTTAATAACTTAAGAGGTATTTATTATGAAAAGATTTTCTAACATATTAGTTGCTCTTGGAGTAACATTATTCCTGCTGAGTGTAGGAATGAAGAGTGAGGCGGAAGCACAACCGTGTACTTCACCTTGGCAAACTATTACTGAAATTGTAACTGTTGGTGGTTGTAACTATCAAGTAGAAATTTGTGTACTATGTCAATTAACATAACCAGGGCGAGTTAAGGTACTTAGTTTCAGGAATGCCGGACCATGTTCGAATAGTCTAACAGATGAACAGATTATATTAGGAGCCGAAAGTCAGTTAATGTCGCCTTTAAGTTTATGGCTCGATTTATGTAATAATAATCTACCACCTTGCAAAAATTCACCACCTTTTGTTGTTACTTTAGAAACACCAATTTGTTGGAAAATACTATTAGACTATCAGGACTTACAGGATTCTACAAATAATATTTATTTGAATATACCTTGTGATGATGACGCCTATTGCGAAGTTGAACATAAATATTGTAAGGATAAATATGGAGTGAAACATCATACAACAGGGTCATATATGGGATATAATTTCGATCCTGAATGTACATTAGAATCACATGAAATAACAAGACCCGTAGTTTTGCATGGAGAATCAGAATGTTTTAAAATATATACTCCTTGTAACGATTGAAAGCTGGAGAAATCATGAAAAAAACAGTAGTAATGATTTTACTAACGATAATTAGTCCAATTGTATCTTTGTCCAATATTTGGGAAAAAGCTGATGGACCCAATAAGTATGTACTTCTTTATAAAATATTTACATATAATGATGAGTTTTATGTTACTGAAAATTCAGGACTTGAGAAAACTTATAAATATAACGATAATAGTTGGAGTAAATTAGACACAGGATTCTTTTATAATAAAGGTATGGTATTTCATTTTGATCAGAAAGGTGAAATAATTTTTGCTTCCATTGGCAAAAAAATGTATTTGTCTTATGATGCAGGTAAAAGTTGGAAAGAGTTTGACACACTAGATGGAAATACTAGGTACAAGACCGTTGCTATTGTAGACTCTACTATTTTTTTACAGGCTAATGAATTTGCATGTCTTCACAAACTAGAGAAAGGGTCAGATACTTTAGAAAAGGTGTATCTTTCAGATAGTAAAGTTGATTCTATATATGCAGATAAAATTATATCAAATGGAGATTATATATTTGCTGCTGATTTAAGAGATCATTTCAGTGGAGTAGATAGTGATGGTAAGCTGTATATATCAAAAGATAAAGGTAAAAGCTGGCAATTGTCGCAATCCATAAATCAACAAATTAAAAATTTACTCTTTCTCGACAATACGTTATTTGCATTTACTTCTGATAATGGATTATACCTCTCTAAAGACAAGGGTGAAACTTGGACTACAGACACAACGGTTAATTTGCATGTTACGCAAGTAGTTTCTTATAAAAATAAGATATTTGCTTGTGGTAATCAAATCAATATATCTACAGATAATGGTAAATCCTGGAACATTAGTAAAAACAATGGATTAGATAATCAAACATGTAAAGATATTATTGTCAATAAAGATACATTATACTATTTAACATATAGTTCTATTGCTTACTACTCTATTGATGGAGGTATGCAATGGAAAAGAAGATCGCCTTTGACAGATCATTTCGCACATAGATCAATAGTAAAAGAACGAGATACATTATTTTCTACTGGTGGTCTAACAATTAATTTTTCATCTAACAATGGCAAATCTTGGGGAATGTATAGTGATAGTTTATATTATAAAAATACTTTGTTAAATGAGTTGATAATAGAGGATAGTATTTTTATTGTAGTGAATGATAGATTTACAAGTTTCTATATTTCTACAGATTACGGAAAATCTTGGAGATATGAAAATTTGGGTAAGCAAACTTCAGAAAGCTGGATTGGTGATATAATCATTATGGATAACAGAATTTTATTAACTAGTACTTTATTTGGAAACTATTATTCAGTAGATGCTGGTCTCAATTGGGAGTTCTTTGAAAATGAAGTTTTTGACAAAGATCTCAATATTGATAAATATTTTAGGTTAAGTGATTCGGATTTAATCCTTTACAGTAAGGAAGGTTTATATAAGACTTATGATAACGGTATTTCTTGGGAGTTTGAAAAAACAGAGAATAAAGAGAAGATGGTTCATAGTTATTCATATAGGGAAGGAGTTAATATTTATACAATGGACTTTATTAATCATCAATTATTTAAGTCCACTGATTTAGGAAGAACATGGATTGACTTAGGAGTAAATATTGAATCTGACCTTTACTGGCTTCATTTAATTCCATATTATGGAAGTTTGATTCTATTGACTAATACGAATGTTTTTGTTTCCAATAATGATGGGAAAGATTGGAAAAAATATGAGGTAGATTTATTAATGCCAAATGGTAAAGTACTATATTTCTATAGAGGAATTGTATCAGATGAGTATCTGGTGTTATCTTCTGAGTCTGGTATTTGGCGAGCCAAACTCTCCGACCTAGGTATAGAGGTCAAATCATCAGTCGAATCAGAAATAGAACGAAACTATCTTTACACATATCCACCTTACCCGAACCCAGCAAAATCAGAGGTTAAGGTGCTGTTTTATTGGGATATAAATATACCTATGACAGCAGATGATATTAGTATATATGATATAACAGGTAAAAAAATAGATGCCATAGGTAAAATTAGCTTAGTTAAGCTAGAAAGCCATTACGGTAATTTAATCTGGGACTGCTCATCAGCTCAGCCAGGTATTTACCTAATCAACATTAAGCACGGCACAGAAGAGAAAGCCGTAAAAGTGGTGGTGGAGTAAAATACGAAAAAAGGGACAGTTTAATTAAACTGCCCCTTTTCTATTTAAAAAACATAATAACTAAAAGCTCAATTACTCTTCGCTAGAGTTATCTCTTTCAGCTTTTCAAAGTCTTCTTTCTCTAAGTTATAGTGAGCATTGCAATACTGACAAACAAGCTCATTTTCGTTATTTTCTTCCATTTCTACAATCATCTTGTGCGGGAAAGTCACCAAGCTA
Organism: Kapaibacterium sp. (SeqCode); assembly: GCA_041675005.1. Lineage (GTDB taxonomy): Bacteria > Bacteroidota > Ignavibacteria > Kapaibacteriales > UBA2268 > PGYR01. The sequence continues at coordinate 219,939 of JBAYUQ010000002.1, read as the reverse complement.
TTTATATACTTGTCTTTTGAGCATCTACAAAAGAAATCAACTTGAGTGGAGTCTAGTAATGTATATTCAAATGGGAGTACTTCAGCAATGATTTCTTCAGGAGTTTTACCTTGTTTCAATAGCTCTGAAAGTCTATCCAGGTTTTGTAGATTATCCACTACCATCGCCAAATCTTCCTCAGAAGCTCCTGGTAATGCTTGTATCATAATACCACCAGAATGACTTATAAGGCCATTCTCATCTAATGCAACATCGAGTATTAGAGAGGTTGGAATCTGTTCGGATTGGGAGAAATAATAAGCAATATCTGTTGCAATGTCTCCCTTCACTATTTCAATGATTCCATTAGTCGGCTCAGATTTGTTATAAAGAACTTTACTGACTGTAAGTAGCCCAAGTCCTATAAAATCACTGTTCTCTACTTCCGCAATATTAATATCTTTAGATTGAACAGCATAGCCCCTTACTTCACCAACTCTAAGTGCTTCGGCAAATAATTTAGGTACGAAACCATTACTATTCATTTCTAAAACAACTCGTTCTTCACCTTTAAGTGTAGATGCAATCATAGAAGCAGCCGACAATAGTTTTGCTAGTAAGGTAGCAGGTACAAAACCAAGTTGATGGTTATTCTGAGCTGTTTTTACAGCAACAGTATTTTTAATTGCAATTGCACGTATTTGCTTATCTTTAGCAAGCACTCTGATTACTCTGTCTCTAAGACGGATTTCTCTTTTTATTTCTTCATTTGATTTCATTTGAATGCTGGTATTCCAGTTATATGTTGACCTAAAATTAAAGTATGTATATCATGAGTTCCTTCATACGTATATACTGACTCTAAATTATTTGCATGTCGCATTATTGGATATTCACTCAATATACCATTCGCACCATGAATTTCTCTAGCCATTCTGCTTGATTCTAAAGCTATCTTAACGTTATTTCTCTTAGCAAAAGAAATATGCTCAGGCAAGAAATTACCTGATTCCATTAATCTACCTACTCTGTAAGCAACTAATTGTGCTTTTGAAATCTCACTAAACATATATACTAGCTTTTCTTGAACCATTTGGAAACCAGCTATAGGTTTCTCAAATTGTATTCTAGATTTAGAGTAATTAATAGATGACTCATATACTTGCATTGCAGCACCTATAGCACCGTAAGCTATGCCATATCTCGCTTGAGTTAGGCAGCTAAGGGGACCTTTTAATCCATCTATATTTAGTCTATTTATTTCCGGTACTTCAACATCTTGGAATATTAGCTCAGAAGTTACAGAAGCTCTGAGTGAATGCTTGTTCTTCATTTCTGGAGCAGAGAAGCCTTTCATTCCTTTCTCAACAAGAAATCCAGTTATTCTACCATCTAATTTTGCCCAAACTACAGCGACATCTGCTAAAGAACCATTAGTTATCCACATCTTTGCACCATTGAGTAGATATCCACCATCTATTTTTTTTGCATTAGTGAGCATACCACTCGGATTAGATCCATGATCTGGTTCCGTTAATCCGAAACAACCTATAGCTTTTCCTGTTGCTAATTTAGGAAGCCATTCTTGTTTTTTTTCTTCATTTGCATAAGATTCTATCGGATACATAACAAGTGAATTTTGGACAGATGCAAATGAACGCACACCTGAATCACCTCTCTCTAACTCTTGCATAGCCAAGCCGTAAGTCGTGTAGTTAGCACCAGCTCCACCGTATTTCTCAGAAGTTTTTATACCAAACATTCCCATATTACCTAACTTTTCTGTTAGCTCCATAGGGAATGTACCTTGCATATAATGTTCCTCAATAATAGGAATAATTTGTTCATCTACGAACTCTCTTACAGAGTTTCTAACCATCAATTCTTCTTCAGTATATAGTTCATCTATTCTGAAAAAATCAGTACCTTGAAATGCCATTTTTTGATTCCTCATTTTTAAATTTATACAAACTTAATAATAAATGATTAAACGAAATTCAATATAATCAGTGAATAACATTGCCGATTATATAATTTTTCTTATTTTTGTATGACATCGTTGGGCCAAAGAGCCCATTTTTTATTTATTAATGGTTATTGAAAAATGGCACGAAAAAAAGCCAAACATACAATTGACAAAAAAATGATCATAGAAGCATTTGCTGATATGGCGAAATCAAAGAATATTGACAGAGATTTGCTTCAAGGTGTTTTAGAAGAAACTCTATCTATGATAGTAAGAAAAAAATACGGTATGGAATCAAACTTCGATATCATCGTGAATATGCAGCAAGGTGATATAGAAATCTATATGATGAGAGATATAGTAGATGAAGTAGAAGATCCTGAATTACAGATAAGTGTAGAACAAGCTAACTTGCATGCACCAGAAGGTGAAGAGTTTGAAGCAGGCGAAGAGTTCATAGAAGAGATTACATTAGATAATCTTGCTGATAATTTCGGAAGAAGATTAATTGCTCTTGCTTCGCAGAACTTGAATCAAAAAATACGTGACATTGAGAAAGATCAAATTTATAACGACTATGTAAATAAAGTAGGCGATATTATTATCGGTGAAATTTACCAAGTTCGTCGTAATGATATTTTAGTTTTACATGATAAAGTTGAAGTTCGTTTACCTCGTGAAGAGCAAATACATGGTGAAACTTATCGTTATAAAAAGAATCAAACAATCAAAGCAGTGGTTAAAGAAGTTAGACGTTCTAGTCAAGGTGGTCATCCAGATATAATTATATCTAGAGCTTCTAAAGAATATCTATCGAGATTATTTGAAGTTGAGATTCCTGAGATTTATGACGGAATAATTCAAATCAAAGCAATAGAAAGAGAAGCTGGCGAAAGATCAAAGGTGGCTGTTATGTCATTCGACGATAGAGTTGATCCAGTTGGTGCTTGCGTTGGAATGAAAGGTATTCGTATTCACTCAATCGTACGTGAGCTTAATAATGAGAATATTGATTTAGTAGAATGGTCAGAAGATGATGCAGAATTTATCAAAAGAGCATTGTCTCCAGCTAAAATAAAAGAAGTTCAAATAGATAAAGAAACAAGATCTGCTAATGTAGTAGTACCTGATGATCAGGTAAGCTTTGCAATTGGTAAGAGCGGTCAGAACGTTCGTTTGGCATCTAAACTAACTGGTTATAACCTAACTCTTATCAAAGAAGGTGGGGAAGACATAGACTTAGATGAATTCAAGGTAGAATTTGGTGATGACCTTTACGATGAATTAGTTTCTATGAGAATAGAAACTGCGAGAGAATTCCTTGAAACAGCTCCAGAGGAGTTATTAGAGATAGAAGGAATGTCAAAACAGTTATTATTAGAACTACGTTCTATTATATTAATTGAGTTTGATGAAAGAGAATCTCAAGCAATGAAAGATAGAATTAATAATGCAGAAATCGGTTATATAGATTCTGCTGAAAGTGTTGCTACTACTGATAACAAAGAAGAAGAAGTTTCTGAAGAAGTCGCAGTTGAGCCAGAAGCTAAAGAAAAAGTTTCTGAAGAAGTTGCAGTTGTGACTAAAGTAAAAGAAGAAGAAGTTCTGGATGAAACAGAAGAAAAAGAAGACGAAAGTACTGAAAAATAAATCAGTAGAATGCCTCAAAAGGGTAAAATTTAATTAAATATACAAGTTTATGGCTGTTAAGAAAATAAGACTATTTAAGATTGCATCGGAAATCAACATTGGTAAAGAAACCATAGTAGAATACCTGCAATCAAAAGGATTCGATATCCAAAACAAACCAACATCAATTCTAACTGAACCGATGATGGAAGCTGTTTTTGAAAAATTCAAAAAAGAAATGCAAGCAGCCGAAAGTCAAAGAAAGAAAATCCAAATCCACAAGGATATTAGAGAAGAGACTAAACATCTAATCGAAGAAAGAAACAAGGAAAAAGCTGAAAAAGAAGAGCCGACTCCTGCTCCAAAAGTCGCTGTTGTAGAAGAACCTACTCCAGAAGTTGAAGAAACTCCTGTTGCTGAACCAATAGTAATAGAAGAGGCACCTGAAGTAGTTGAAGAAACTGAATCTGAACCCGAATTAGCAAAAGTAGAAACTCCAGTTACAGAAGAAGTTCCTGAGAAAATAGAAGCTAAAAAGGAACCAAATCCTGAATTCCCTGTTAAAAAGAAAAGAGATATACATGTTGGTAAGCCGGTAAAAGAACATCAGGCCGATGATATAAAGGGTCTTAAAGTAGTTGGTAAAATTGAAATAGTTTCTGAAAGAAGAAAGAAAAAAAGTAGAAAACCAGAACGACCAGTATCAAAAGATGTAAAAGCTGCAGATGATAATGCTGCTTCTCCAAAGAAAAGAAAACCTCGCGAAATAGATATAAAAGAAGAAGCAAACAAAGCTAAAGATGCTAAAAAACCTCTTACTAAGAGAAGAAGAAAATCTATTCGTGAGCAAATAAGCGAAGAAGATGTTCAAAAAGCAATCAAGAAAACACTAGCAGGAATGGAAGATTCTGGTGCTAGCTCACGTACTAAAGCTAGAATGAAAAGAAAAGCAGAAAGACAAGAGAAAGAGCAGATTGCAGAAGAAAAAAGAGTAATAGAAGAGCAAGTATTAAAGCTAACTGAATACGTGACTACTGCTGACATGAGTGAGCAGATGGGCATAGATATTAACGAAATCATACTAAAATGTATGCAGTTAGGTTTGATGGTAACTATCAATCAGAGATTAGATAAAGATACAATTACTCTAATAGCTGATGATTATGGTTTCGAAGTTGAGTTCGTAGATGAACAGACTTTGGAAGCAGTAAAAGATATAGAAGATGAAGAGGAAAACTTAGAACCAAGACCACCTATTGTAACAATAATGGGTCACGTAGATCATGGTAAGACATCACTTCTTGATTATGTTCGTAATGCGAACGTAGTAGCTGGTGAGTCTGGTGGTATTACTCAGCACATTGGTGCTTATATGGTTCAAAACGACGATGGAAGACGTATCACATTCTTAGATACACCTGGTCACGAAGCATTTACTGCTATGCGTGCACGTGGTGCTCAGATTACGGATATAGTAGTATTAGTTGTTGCTGCAGATGATAGTGTGATGCCTCAAACTAAGGAAGCAATCTCACATGCAAGAGCAGCTGAAGTTCCGATTGTTGTGGCTATTAATAAGATTGATAAACCTGATGCAAATCCAGATAGGATAATGCAACAACTTTCTGATGAAGGTGTGCTGGTAGAGGATTGGGGTGGTAAATTCCAAACGGCTCAAATCTCTGCGAAAACTGGTTTAGGAATTGATGTATTATTAGAAAAAATACTATTGGAAGCTGATTTACTTGAACTAAAAGCAAATCCTAACAGGGTTGCACGTGGGACAGTAGTAGAAGCTCACTTAGACAAAGGTTTAGGCCCTGTGGCAACAGTTGTTGTACAGAAAGGTACACTTAATCAAGGTGATTCATTCATCGCTGGTACTGTTTGGGGAAGAGTTAGAACAATGTTCGATGAAAGAAACAAAGTTGTAAATAATATTGGACCATCGCAGCCGGTTAAACTTATTGGTTTTGATAAATTACCTTCAGCTGGTGATATATTTATGATAGTCGGTTCAGATACTGAAGCTCGTAATATTGCTGCTGAAAGAAGAGCATTGAAACGCGAGCAAGAAATGCGTCAAGTTAGACATACTACTTTAGATGATATTTCTAACCAAATCAAGATTGGTGGAGTTGAAATACTAAATATAATTCTAAAAGCTGACGTGTCAGGTTCACTAGAAGCTCTTTCTGATTCATTATTAAAACTATCACGATCTGAAGTTAAAATAAATCTATTGCACAAAGGTGTTGGTGCAGTAACAGAGAACGATGTTAATTTAGCAATAGCTTCGGGTGCTATCATTCTTGGTTTCCAAGTAAATGTACCACCTGCTATTGAGATACTAGCCAAAGATGAAGAAGTAGAAATAAGAAACTATGACATTATCTATGATTGTATAAATGACATTACTCATGCCTTAGAGGGTATGTTAAAACCTGAATTCAAAGAAGAAATAACTTCTACTATTGAAGTAAGACAAACTTTCAAAATTAGTAGAACAGGTACTATTGCTGGTTGCTATGTATTAGAAGGTAAAGTGTCTAAGTCTGATAGCATTAGACTACTTAGGAATGGACTGCCTGTTTTCGACGGTAAAATGGCTTCATTGAAAAGAGAAAAAGATGACGTGAGAGAAGTTAAATCTAAGTTTGAATGTGGTATTATGTTAGATGGATTCAATGATATTAATGTCGGAGATATACTAGAGACTTACAAAGAAGTAGAAGTTAAACGTAAATTCAAGAGCTAATATGTCACTAAGAACTGAAAAAGTAGGAAGTCTAATAAAAGAGATAATTGCCAAACCAATTTCTGATTTAGCGATACAAGCTAAAGCAGGAATGGCGACTGTGACCTCTGTAGTTATTGCACCTGATTTGCAACTCGCTAAAGTTAATGTAAGTTGTTTTGCAGGTAGAACTAAACCAGAGGATTTTATTAAATTTCTTGATTCTAACAAATATATTATTAAAGATGTAATTGCCAAAGAAGCTAGGTTGAGATTTATCCCTGAAATTAAATTCTATTTAGATGATACTCTAGACCAAATGGACAAAATCCAAGATATATTAGACAAGAATAAAAGCAAATAATGTGCTATTTATAGATAAAAATACTAAAATTTCTAAAACAGAAATTCAACAAGAAGCCCAAGAAAATGGGCTTTTCTTGTATATAGACAAAGAACAAGATTGGACTTCTCACGATGTAGTGGCAAAGCTACGTCCTATGCTAAAAATCAAGAAGATTGGGCATTCTGGCACTTTGGATCCACTTGCTACTGGTTTACTTATAGTTGCTGTTGGTAGAGGTGCAACTAAGCAAATATCTGATCTTCAAGCAAAGTCAAAAGTCTATATTGGAACTATGAAAATAGGTGCTTCTACTAAAACTGATGATGCAGAAGGTGAAGAAGAGAATATTTGCGATATAACACACATAACAAAAGAGAATATCGAATCTGCTTTTTCAAAAATGCAAGGCGAAATAGCTCAAATACCTCCTATGTTTTCTGCTAAGAAGGTTAATGGACAAAAATTATATCATTTGGCAAGAAAGGACATTGAAATTGAACTTCAGCCGTCCTATGTAACGTTGTATAAAAACACGATAACTAGTATTGATTTACCTTATATTCATTTCGAAGTACATTGCTCCAAAGGTACATATATCCGAGCTATTGCGCGTGATATTGGAAAAGAACTAGGTGTTGGTGGCTACCTAACATGGCTTAGAAGAACTTATATCGAAGAACATAGTGTTGAAAATGCAGTTACTCTAACCGAACTTCAAAAAATCATAGATGACAATGAAAGTATATAGAGATTTTGACGAAATAGAATTCGATAAAAATACAGTCCTTACCGTTGGTACGTTTGATGGAGTACATCGTGGTCATAATACTATACTAAATCGCTTAAAAGAAATATCAAAAGAAGAATCGCTTAGAACAGTAGTTCTTACTATGGAACCACATCCCAGAATAGTACTACAAAAAGATGATAAACCACCTATCTCATTGCTAACAAACATCAACGAAAGAATAACAGAGTTCAGAAGGCAAGGAATAGAGAACTGTGTTGTTATGACTTTTTCTTATGAGTTCTCTCAGATTCCTGCAGAAGAATTTATCAGAGAGTATTTGTCCAAAAAAGTAGGTATGAGCAAAATACTAGTTGGCTATGACCACATGTTTGGTAAGAATAGAGATGGTGATGAGAAGTTATTAGAGAGATTAGGGCAAGAATTAGACTTTGAAGTAGAAAGAATAGAGGCAATGGAGGATCACGAAGTGATAATCTCTAGTACAAAGATACGTAATGCCCTAAAAGAAAATGAAATTGAAAAAGCGAATGAGATGCTCGGCTACGATTATATGATACAAGGTATAGTAGTAAAGGGTGATGGAAGGGGTAAGCAACTAGGGTTTCCTACAGCTAATCTTATACCTCCAAATTTGTACAAACTAGTGCCTGCTAATGGTGTTTATATCGTATCTTCTATAATAGGGGATAAGTTATATTATGGACTAGTGAATATAGGGACACGTCCCACATTCCATGATCAAGATGCAAGTACTATCGAGGTACATTTTTTAGATTTGGATATGAATCTATATGGGACAGAGCTTTACATTAATTTTCACAAGTTCATTAGAAGTGAAAAGAAGTTCAATGGACCAACAGAATTAGTCAAACAAATCAATATTGATAAAGAATTTGCTATAAATTATATAGCTAACTTAAAATAAATTTTATATAATCAATTTATATTCTTAATTTTGTGTTTATTGTAAAATCGGAAATCGGAGAGTTTGGAGTATGATTACTCAAGAAACAAAAGCAATGATAGTAAAGAAGTATGGTGATTCACCTAAAGACTCTGGTAAACCAGAAGTTCAAGTAGCTTTACTTACTGCTCGTATCATAGACCTAACTGGTCACGTTACTGCTAATAAGAAAGATGTTCACTCTAGAAGAGGACTTATTAGTCTAGTAAACAAAAGAAGAACGCTATTGAATTATTTAGCTAAAAATGATATTACACGTTATCGTACTATCATTGGCGAATTAAATTTAAGAAAGTAAGAAATATTAAAAAACGGCTATCAAAAGCCGTTTTTTGTTTTATGTTATTGCAGGTAGTAAATGTGCCACTCTCTGAATTTAGTTAAGTATTTCATAGTTGAAATTTTTAATTAAGTTCAGATTGACATGTTCCGCCTGCTTTTTTATTATTAATTAAATTAGAGGTGTTTAAATGTCTTTAAACAATCCTATACGTGTATCTGCCGAAATAGATGGGCAAACATACACACTAGAAACTGGCAGATTTGCCAAATTTGCAAATGGTAATGTAATGATGAGTTGTGGCGACACAATGGTACTTGTCAATGCTATTGCTTCGAGTAGAGAAATGGATGTAGATTTTCTTCCATTAATGGTTGATTATCGTGAGAGAATGTCTGCATCAGGTAAAATTCCTGGTGGATTTTTGAAAAGAGAAAGTCGTCCTTCAACTAAAGAAATTTTAGTTGCTCGTCTTATAGATAGACCTCTACGTCCGCTATTTCCTAAAAGCTGGCGTTTTGATACTCAGCTAATCGCTTGGGTTATGTCTGCAGAACCTGAAATTGACCCAGAAAATATAACAGCTACAGGTGCTTCAGCAGCATTACTAATCTCTGATATCCCATTTGCTGGTCCAATGTCAGAAGTTAGAATAGCTAAAATAGATGGTAATTTCAAAGTTAACCCTACTCCTGAAGAACTATTGACAGCTGAAATCGATTTCAGTGTTGCTGGTACTGATGAGTCTATAATGATGGTAGAAGGTGAATGTAATGAGATTAGTGAAGAAGACTTCTTAGAAGTTCTTGACTTTGCTCATGAAAAAATCAAGGAATTTAATAATCTTCAAAAAGAATTATTGAAACTTGTTAATAAAGAGAAAAGAGCAATCACTGAAAAAGAAATTCCAGCTGAAATATACGAAGCTGTAGAAACGGCGGTTTCAGAAAAAACTAAAGTATATGTAAATACTGTAACTACTAAATCAGAAAGACAAGACTCTAGAAATCAACTTAGAGACGAAGCGGTTGCTATAGTAGAAGAAAAATTTGCTGATAACGAAGAATATGCAGATAAATTAGCTGACCATGCTAACAGTTCATTCTCTAAACTAGAGAAAAAACTAATGCGTGAAATGATAATCAAAGATGGTAAGAGACTTGATGGTCGTGGTTTGACTGATGTTAGACCTATCGAAACTGAAATCGGTGTTTTGCCTAGAGTACACGGTTCATCATTATTCACACGTGGTGAAACTCAGAGTTTGACTTCAGTTACTTTAGGTACTGAAAGAGACGAGCAAATGATTGATGGTTTATTACCAACTTATTATACTAACTTCTACTTGCATTACAACTTCCCACCATTCAGTGTTGGTGAAACTGGTAGATATACAGGTGCTGGACGTAGAGAAATAGGTCACGGTGCACTAGCAGAAAGAGCATTATTGAAATTAATGCCTTCTAAAGAAGAATTCCCATACACTGTAAGAATAATCTCGGATATATTAGAATCTAACGGTTCTTCATCTATGGCGACTGTATGTGCTGGTTCTATGGCGCTAATGCACGCTGGTGTCCCACTTAAAAAGCCAGTAGCTGGTATAGCTATGGGTTTGATTAAGGAAGGCGATGACGTTGCTGTATTGACTGATATACTAGGTGATGAAGATTTCTTAGGAGATATGGATTTCAAAGTTGCTGGAACTGTAGATGGTATCACAGCTTGCCAAATGGATATCAAAATTGACGGTTTGTCAGTTGAAATTATGAAAAAAGCTCTTAATCAAGCGAAAGAAGGAAGACTTCACATACTTGACAAGATGAGCGAAACAATTCAACATAAGAGTGAAGAGCTTTCTAAATTTGCTCCTCGTTTCACAACTTTACAAGTTGAAAAAGATGAAATTGGTACAGTGATTGGTTCTGGTGGTGATACTATTAGAGATATCACTAAGCGTAGTAATGCCGTAATCAACATTAATGATGATGGTATAGTAACTATTGCTACAAACAATGATGAAGATGCACAAATCGCTCTTGACATTATCAAAAAACTGTTAGAAAAACCTGAAGAAGGTAAGGTCTATAAAGGTAAAGTAGATAGTGTTCGTGAAGGTTTGGGTGCTATTGTAGAATTCTTACCTAAGAAAAAAGGTTTAGTACACATTTCTGAAATCCAATGGGAAAGAACAGAAAATGTAGCTGATCATTTGGAAGAAGGTCAAGAAATAGACGTAATGCTTCTAGAAGCTACTCGTGACGGTAAATATAGATTAAGTATCCGTGCTTTACTTGAAAAGCCAGAAGGCTACGTAGAAAGACCACCTAGACCTCCTAGAGATAGAGATGATAGAGGTGGAGATAGACGTGGTGGTGATAGAGGCGGCGACAGACGTGGCGGTGGCGGAAGAGATAGAAGATAAGTTAAATCTTTATCTTAAGTTAGATTAAACTAGGGTTGCTATTTATTTAGCAGCCCTTTTTTTTATTCTAATATTGAAATATTTGTAATTTAACTAAATACTGAAATCTGTTAGCAAAACTATTTGTTTGATTTTACGTAATGTATGTGGTAAATGAAAAAACAATACTAGAAAATAACAAAAAGGGGTTGACATGAAAATTGGAGTACTACTATCAGGTTGTGGAGTATATGACGGCTCAGAAATACACGAATCAGTATTTACGCTTTTAGCTATTGAAGAAAATGGGGCAGAGGCAATATGTTTTGCACCTGACAAAGACCAAGCACATGTAATTAATCATCTAGATGGAAGCGTAGAGCAAGGTGAGAAACGTAACGTCCTTAAAGAATCTGCACGTATAGCCAGAGGAAATATAAAATCTATCAACAAAACATCAATCGATGATTTCGATGCATTAGTTATCCCAGGTGGATTTGGTGCAGCTAAGAATTTGAATAGATGGGCGTTTGACGGTCCAGATGGCGATATAGACCCAGCTGTGAAACATCTGATAATTGATATGGTTAATGCAAAAAAGCCAATTGCAGCACTATGTATGGGGCCTACAGTAATAGCCAAAGCACTACAAGGGTCAGGAATTGGTACTAAACTAACTGTTGGTACGAATAAAGAAAAATCTCCTTATGAAATCAAAGAAATTAGTGATGGAATGGAATCTCTCGGTGTTATGTCTGTTATGAAAACAATAGATGAAATATGTTATGATGAAGAAAATAAGATTGTTACGGCACCTTGCTATATGATGCAAGCATCAATTAGTCAAGTCCGAGCTAATACAAAACAAGCAATTGATAAGTTGGTTTCCATAATTAAAAAGTAATTATGGCATAAGCTTAGTTCTAAGTTCGAAATCATTAGTGGGTATTTTATTCATATTCAATTTTAAATATCCACCATTGAGCCATAACTGAACTTGATCACCATAATTAGAACTCATCGGGTCTCCAGATGAACCACCTGGTAATATCATATACACCAAACTATCGCTCATATCAGTAATGAATCTCATAGAAGCTGAAACAATAACATTATTAGGGTCAGTGTGGCGTGATTCTGTATTGTATAAAGTAGTATTGTCTCCACCTAATCCAACAGGTTTTAGGTTAACTGCAGGACCAATGAACTTGTTATCACCAAATAAATGATTCAATTTTAGCTTTCTAACTTCTCCATAAGTCAAGTTACTAATTCCGTCAATCCCGTATTTGTCAATTAAGTCTTTAATCGCTTTTCGGAAAGATCGGAATATTATTACTTCTTTATTTTCTCTGACAGATGTTTTAATATTATCGAAAAGAATATGATTTTCTGTTTTCAATAATTGGATTATCAATCTATCTGGATAATTAGTTAAAAAATTGTAGTGGTTATAACTTGATTTTCCCAACTCATCTTTTATAGTTTCTTCAATTAAGACTCTTTTGAAAAAATTATAAATTAATGGTTCATTTAAATCTTTAGAAAGTATAACATTCCATTTCAAAAGTTTATTCAATGCTTTAATTTCTTGCTCGTTTAATCTGTCTTTTACTCTTTTGAGTGTTGGTAGAGTTAACTTTAGCAAATCATTTGAATAAGGGGAATAATTATCCATTTGCATGAACTCAAAATCTCTTATAGTCGTGAAGTTTTTTTCACTTAGAAGTTGTTCTATTCTCCTAGCTCTGGAATCTGGCTCCCAATTATGTGAAATAAAAACATCATCAGGATAGAAATTGTTATTTGCAGCTAACACATATCCATCTTTTTCAACCTCAAGTTCACCTATTCCAGCAAGACTTTTATAACCGTCCCATCTGTATTCTTTTTCCCAATAAGGGTTTATAAAACTCGGATCTGTTTTTACCCTTATCGGAATATTACCAACGGGTAATTTGGCAACTTTCCCTGTTTTATCGGCATAATTGAAAACCAAAGCAGGGGCATTCCATCCATTTAGAGCAGCCCGAAACTCTTTATAATTATTAGCTTTGTTTAGATTATATAAGCACTTTACTTCATCCGATTCTTTATTAGCAACCCAATCAAAGCATATATTATACTCATTGAAAAATTTATTTTTTGATTTATTATCATTCCATATATGAGATTCAGATAGAAGTGCTGACATTTTAGTACGCTTTCTGTAATACTGATGTCCTTCTTTTCCGTTTATTTTAATCGTATCTCTCACGAAATTGAATTCGACTTCCTTACCATTTTCATCTATATAAAAGTCATCATTCTTACCTTTTTTAACTAAGTAAATATCACAGATATCAGCCATAACGTTAGTTATTCCCCAAGTTATTGAATCGTTTCTACCTGCTATTATAGATGGATTACCAGGTATAGAATATCCTATTACATTTATATTGGGAGAGCTGATATGCATTTGATACCATCGTGATGGTAGGTTGATTGGTAGGTGTGGGTCATTTGCTAGTATTGTGTGCTTCTCATTATCATCTTTGAAAGAAATGGCCCAAGAGTTACTCCCTGTATAACCAGTCCCAAAATCACTAATTAAACTTGAAATAAAGTTGGAATCAAATTCGGGCAATAAGATTGAATTTGTGTCTCGCATTTCTGATATTGCGGTTTCTTTATCGTTAGGAATAAAGACGTTAGCCCTGTCCTTTCCTATTTTCATTGCTATTTCTGATAGTGCAAAGTCAGACCAAAAACTAAAGCTCATTTCAAAAGCCATTAATTTACCAATTAGGACTGAGTGATATGGTTGCCATTCTTCTGGCTCATAGTCCAATGCACCAAATTCAAATTGAAGCTTATCTTTGTTATTCTTGATAAAGCTATTGACACCTGCTGAATAGTATTTAAGAATTTCTTTGGATTGATTAGACATCTTTTTGAGAGATTTACGCGCTAAGTTTCCCATTTCTAAGCTTCTGAGGAATAAATCTTGATTAAAAGTTTTTTCACCAAATGCTTCAGATAGTCTCCCCTCGGCAGCACGTCTCATAATATCCATCTGCCATAATCTATCTTTCGCCTGATAATATCCGATTGCAAAAAATAGATCCTGTTCGTTTTTGGCAATTATATGCGGGATACCATTGAAGTTCTCATATACTTCAACTTCATCCTTCAATTGCGAAGATACTACTTCGGAATAATCACTATCTAATCCAATCCGAGTTATACTAACCGAGAAAATTAGTATTGCAATTGATAATACTATTATAGTAATTAGGAAAGCAGATACATTTCTAAAGAACATCTACTTTATCCATCCATTGCTCTTATACCATTCAAAAGTCATCTTAAATCCTTCTTCTAAACTATACTTCTGTTCATATCCGAAGTCTTTTTTAGCTTTCTCTACAGAACAAGTCCAGTATTTCTGAATGAAATCTATACTTTTCTCAGAGTCAAATACAGGTGGTTTCCCAGTTATTTTCCCAATCATCCCATTTACATTCCCCATGACCTTAACTATAGAGTGGGGGATACGTAGTTTCATTATTTTATCTCTTCCAGCAGCTGTACCCATAGCATTTATAATTTCGGTCCAATTATAGTACATTTCAGAAGCTATAAAATATGATTCACCAATTGAATTATTAGATAATGCTGCTTCTATAATCCCTCTCGACAAATCCATAGAACTAACTAAACTGACGTATTTATCATCAAACCCAATTAGAGTACCAATACCTTTCTGTGCTGCCTGGAACATAGGTAATGTTGCTGAATCCCTTGGACCATAAACTGCGGGTGGTCTGACTATAGTTATTGGAAGTATATTCTGATTTTCATTTAAATAGTCTTCAGTCATTTTTTTACTTTTACCGTAGGAAGTAAGAGGATTGTGTAATTGTTCTTCTGTCGAAATATCTTCCAATGACTTAGATGGACCTACAGCTGTTTGACTAGATACATGTAAGAACCTTTGTAGATTAGGAGCAGAGTATTTAGCCGCTTCGAAAAGATTCTTTGTACCTGTTAGGTTTGCACGAACAAAATCATCCAAGCTTCTAGCAGCAGTGAGTCCAGCAGAGTGGAAAATAACATCTACATCTTTAACTACTTTTTTAAGAGCTTCTTTATCAGAAAGTGAAGCCTCTACGAGTTCATAACCTTTGTTTTCTACCCACCTCAAATTACTAGACTTACGAACGATACATATAACATCCGCTCCTTTTTCCTTCATTTGGTCAGCTATATGGCTTCCAATAAACCCTGTCGCTCCAGTTACCAAAACTTTCATATCTTTTCCGTTTGATTAATTATTTATACAAATCTAACAGTATTATTTGAGTTGCTCTATAAGATTGGATAAATTGTAAAAAAAAAATGACACAATGAAAAAAATCTCCGAAATTCTTAATGAGAAATGCATAATTCTCAATTCAGAGTTGAATGATAAAGACGAAATTATAGAAAAATTAGTTGAGTTAGCCACCAAATCTGGTAACATTACCAACACTTCCAAGGTATTAGAAGAAGTATTCGTTCGAGAAAATCTAATGTCAACAGGAATTGGCAACAATATTGCTATACCACATACTAAGTCAGAAGATATAAAAGAACTAACAGCTGCTATGATAACTCTAAGTAAGCCGGTTAATTTTGATTCTTTGGACGGAAAAAAAGTATCTATTGTTTTTTTAATTCTTAGTAATAGCGAAGAGTTAGGATTGCATATAAAAGCATTAAGTAAAATATCGAAAATATTAAATAATAGAAGTTTTTTCGGGGATATACTAAATGTTTCCAAAAACGCTGAAGTTATCGAACTTTTCGATAATTTTGAGAATTAGAAACAGGCAATTTGCAGAGAAGTAATGCGTCTCAGTTTTTTAAATTTGAAAATTAATTTTTAACAATTATAAAGTTGATAAAGTGATTGACTTAAACCAAGCCTTCGAAGAAGAGTTGTATTATGACTTTCTTAAAGATCCGAGTTCTGTGAGTTCGGAATGGAGAGATTATTTCTCAAAAGCAAATGGGAAATCCATTGCTACAATACCCGTTAATGGTAGAGGTGAGACAGTACATGTTTCGCATGTAGTAGCTGACAGCACTCCGCATGCTGACAGAATAGACTTGGACAAATTAACCGAATTACCGAATATACCTACTAAAATAGCAGAGAATATGGAGGAAAGTTTGACTGTTCCTACTGCCACTTCAGTTAGGTCGATTCCTGTTAAACCATTAGATGAAAACAGAAGAATCATAAATAAATATTTGATTAGACAAAGAAGATCAAGAATTTCATTTTCTCACCTTCTTCTTTGGGCCATAGTTAGAACGCTTAAAGAATATCCAGCAATGAATGATAATTTCGTTAAAAAAGATGGTAAATACTATCGTCAAATAAATAACGAGATTAATATCGGTGTAGCTGTAGATGTTGAGAAAAAGAATGGTGATAGACTTTTGCTTGTTCCAAATCTAAAAGATGCTGGGAGTATGAATTTCTCTGAATTTATAGAGAAATTATCTGATTTGATAAACAGAGCAAAGAATAGCAAGATCACACTAGACGAACTAGAAGGTACAACTGTATCTTTGACTAACCCTGGTATGATGGGCACTATAATGTCTGTACCTAGATTGATGAATGGTCAAGGTATGATAATTGCATCGGGATCTATCGATTTCCCTGCAGAATTTTCTGCAGTACAACCAGACAAATTAACTGAACTGGCTATTTCAAAAGTTGTAAGTATCACTAATACTTATGATCATAGAATAATCCAAGGTGCCGAATCAGCAGAATTTCTTAGATATATGCACCAGTTATTACTTGGTGAAAATAGATTCTATGACCAAATTTTTGCAAGTCTTCGTATTCCTTTTAGTCCTGTCAAGTGGGAAATAGATAATTCAGATTTTAGAAAATCTGAGATGAACCATAGACAAGAGAAAAGCACACATGTTATGTCTCTTATCAACTCATATCGTGTAAGGGGGCATCTATTAGCTAATATCAACCCGTTCGGTATGTCTAGTTACTCATATCCAGAATTGGATATGTCTTACTATGGTCTGAATATCTGGGATTTAGAGAGAAGCTTCCCTTCAGTTGACTCTTGGGATAAAGAGCAAATGACGCTAAGAGAAATTTTAGAGTTGATGCGAGATACTTATTGTGGTACAATTGGTATTGAGTTTATGTATATCCAAGATATTTCAAAGAAGAATTGGATAAAAAATACTCTAGAATCTTCAAGAAATAGCTTGAAATTCGAAAAAGAAGAAAGAAAAAATATACTCAGAAAATTAATACATGCTGAAACCTTCGAAGATTTCCTTCATAAGAAATTCATAGGTCAGAAGCGATTCAGTTTAGAAGGTGCAGAATCATTAATAGTAATGATAGATCAACTCTTACAAGATTCGGCAAACTCTAATACTGAACAAGCTGTATTAGGAATGGCACATAGAGGAAGACTTAATGTATTGGTAAACAATGCTGGTAAAAGCTTTAAAGCGATTTTCAATGAGTTTGATGGAGATATTAGTCCTCAGGATTATCATGGTTCTGGAGATGTGAAATATCACTTAGGTCAAACAAATGAATATACTTCATTGAAAAACAACAAAATGGCTGTTCATCTACTACCAAATCCAAGTCATTTGGAAATAGTAAACCCTGTAGTATTAGGTTTCTGTAGATCATTAGTTGATGAGAACTACGATGGAGATTACTCCAAAGTATTGCCAATACTTGTACACGGTGATGCTGCATTCGCTGGTCAAGGTATAAGCCAAGAAGTACTTAATCTGGCAAAATTAGAAGGGTACACCACTGGTGGAACTATACATATAATTGTAAATAATCAGATTGGTTTTACTACATCTGTTGAAGATGCTCGTTCTACTTATTATGCAACTGATGTAGCTAAGATGTTACAAATCCCTATTTTACATGTTAATGGTGATGATCCAGAAGCAGTAGCACAAGCTGCTATTTTTGCACTTAATTATAGAAATAAATATAATGAAGATGTCATAATTGATATGCTTTGTTTTAGAAAGTATGGTCATAACGAAGGTGATGAGCCGAGTTATACTCAACCTCTGATGTATAAGAAAATTCGTTCAATGAAATCTACTAGAGAAATTTATGAAGAGGAATTAGTTTCTACGGGTGTTTTATCTAAAGAAGAAGTAAATGAATTAAATAATACATATACTAATGATTTAGAAAAAGCATTTGATGAAAGAAAAGAAAAGCCCAAATCTCAGAAAATTATTTTTGAAGAGAAATTCGGTCAATCTATCCGAAATTTTGAAACTACTATTCGTAGAGAAGAAGTCAAGAGTATAATAGAACATACAACCGAAGTACCCGAAGGGTTTAACGTTAATCCGAAAGTAATAAATGGATTACAAAAGCGTAGAAGTATGGTCGATGATGACAAACCGTCATTTGACTGGGCTTCAGCTGAGACCCTGGCGTTAGGAGCTGTACTATTAGATAATATTGGAATTCGTTTTTCTGGTGAAGATGTTAGAAGAGGAACATTCAGTCAAAGACACGCAGTGCTTATAGATTCGGAAACGGAAGAAGTATTTATTCCTTTGAATAATATTGATTCTAATCAAGCAGAAATACAAATTTATGATAGTCCACTATCTGAATTAGCTGTTGTTGGCTATGATTATGGATATAGCGTTAGTGCTAGAAAGACTCTAACTATTTGGGAAGCACAATTTGGTGATTTCGTGAATATGGCACAACCTATCATTGATCAATTCATTTCTTGTGGAGATGTCAAGTGGGGACAAACGAGTAATCTTATTTTGTTATTACCCCACGGGCATGATGGTCAAGGGCCAGAACACTCTTCAGCAAGGTTAGAAAGATTCTTGCAATTATGTGCTGAAGAGAACATGATAGTATGTAATTTTACAACACCTGCTAACTATTTCCATGCAATTAGAAGACAAGCTAAGCTAACACACAAGTTACCGATGATAGTAGTAAGTCCTAAGAGTATGCTAAGACATCATGATGCAGTTTCACAAACAACTGATTTCACAAGTGGTGAATTCCAACATATAATTGACGAAACACATACGAATATCAAAGCAAACAAAGTAAAAAGATTGGTACTTTGTACGGGTAAGCTTTACTATGACTTATTACAAAAGCGAACCGACGAGAAAATGGAAGATATTGCTATAGTCAGAATAGAGCAACTATACCCTATGAACATAACAAAATTAGAAGAAGTGATAAATAAATATAACAAAGCAGCTAAGATAATTTGGGCACAAGAAGAACCTAAGAATCAAGGTGCATGGAACTATATGCTAACAGAATTGCTTCAGCTAATAGATAATCATAAGAAAATAGAGTATGCTGGTCGCCATTCTGCTGCATCAACTGCAACTGGCTCATCTAAGATACATAATCACGAACAATCTTATGTAGTTAATACTGCTTTGGGTATTGAGTCTTAATAAAGACTCTTAAAAGAATAAGAACAAAAAAAAAGACGGTCATTGACCGTCTTTTTTGTTTTTTGTAAGAGCTAAGTATTATTTAGCGTCTTTGTCTAATTGGTTTTCACCTTTTTTGTCAGGATTTCTTTTGTAGATTTTACCATCAGCAAATTCTATCATAGTAGGAATCCAAACTTTTCTCAATTTGTCGAAGTTGTTTCTTACGAATACATCTCTTTGATTTGCAGCATCGTGATTGTAAGGGTAAGGCTGGTTCAAAGTCTTATCAGCAGGAATTTCTTTATCGATTTCGATAGTAAATCTCTTGATTAGTTGCTCGCCATTATAATAATCAACAACACCTGATAATTTCACAATGCTTTTACCAGATATATTTTGGAACTGATAAGTAGGTACGTTAAGTGGTTGACCGTTTTCTTGTTCTATCTTTTGAAATTCACTTATGTTGAATTTAAGTGATTGTGTGAAAAGAGTACTGAATGCAGTTGCTTGAGTCAAATTAATATTTGTACTCAATGTTCTTTGCTTTTGTCCTTCAATTAGCTCACCGATAGTTTTACCGATTAGAGAATCTTTAATAGGAGAATAGTATCTAATAGCACCATTCAAATTATTTACATCTTCAATTGTAATTTTATCAGCATTTTCATCTAATAAGCTTTTCATATCTGAAAGCAAATCAAAAGTAACTGTATCTTTATAAAACTCAGGAGTCTTCTGTGCACTTTCTTGACATGAAGTTAATCCTAGTATAGTAATGGCGATTACACAAAATAGTAATGAACGCATAGTATCTCCGATATTGGTAATTAAAATAATCACAAAATTAACTTTATATTTTTAGAAATTCAATTATTTTTTAAACATATCTAATATAAGCCCGTATCTAAGACCTTTGCAAGAAACTAATAAACTAGATTTACCAGTATATTTGAGAAATTCTAATAATATTATAGCACCTCCTAATATCACATCAGCTCTATTTGGATGAACATTATAGTCTTCTACTAATTCCTTACTAGTCTTACTCACAAAAATATCGACAATTTCTTCCAATCTTTTTAATTCAATCCTATGATTATGTATAAGGTGGGCATTGAATTGGGGTAATTTTAGATCAATGGCTGCTATTGTAGTAGGTGTACCAGCTACTGCAATCAAATTTCCGTTGGTTTTGATTGATTCTAAATCTCTAAAGAAATTATTAATATGCTCTTTTGCCGTTTCTAAATTTGAACTTTTTGACTTGAAGTCTGGGAAGAAACTCTCTGTAATACGGACGGCTCCTATTTGGAGAGATTTACAATATGAGATGTAACCATTTTTACCTACTATAATCTCTGTACTTCCTCCACCTATATCTAGAACAATATCTGAATCATCATTAAATTCTTCAATAGTGCCAAGATAACTTAAGC
Source organism: Kapaibacterium sp. (SeqCode) (assembly GCA_041675005.1). GTDB lineage: Bacteria > Bacteroidota > Ignavibacteria > Kapaibacteriales > UBA2268 > PGYR01. The sequence goes on along the minus strand of JBAYUQ010000002.1, from coordinate 198,957 downwards.
GAGCTTCATCTATTCCAGCTATAATTTCGATAGGGGAGTTGAGTATAGTTTCAAATAACTGTCGGACTTCACTACTATTGTTAGCATCTCGCATGGCACTAGTCGCTGAAGCTCGTACTAGCTCTACTTTATGTTCTGCCATGATATTCTTGTAGTCATGTAGTATTCTAGTTGCTCGTAATATAGCATTGTCCGATATTATCCCTGTTTTGTCTAATCCCTCGCCTAAGCGTGCAATCTGATGTTCATCAGCAAGGACATTCACAATATTTCCATCTTTAACTTCCGCAATAAGTAATAATAGTGTATTAGTACCTATATCTAGAGACGCACAAATCATAAATTCTTCCTGAACTTGTAAGCAATCCACTCATCTTCTGCAAGTTCTTCGATTAACTCAAATCCATTTTTATTAGCTGCTTCAAGTACTTTTAACTTATCGTATTTTAGAATACCAGTACATATTAATAATCCATCTTGCTTAATTGAAGCTGCAAACTTGCTCATATTATCAATTAGTATATTAGCGAAAATATTTGCTACTATGCCGTCATACTCTTCTAATTGTAAAGTATTCAGATCACTTTGTGAAACTGTAATGTTTTCTACACTGTTTAATTCAATGTTCTCAATTGTATTCCTGACTGACCATTCATCTATATCGAAAGCATAAACTGACTTTGCCCCTAATTTTGAAGCCAAGATTGCTAAAACACCTGTTCCTGTACCAGCATCCACCCATTTCTCATCCTTATTAACAGTGTCTATCAATAATTTTGATGCTAATCTAGTAGTGGCGTGATAGCCAGTTCCGAATGACATTTGTGGGTTAATCTTTATTAAGTACTTATAATGAGCAAGATTATCAGCTTTACCTGTTGGGCTTATTACCAATTCATCACTAATAATTACAGGCTCTAGTGTTTTTTCCCAATCTTCATTCCAATTCTTTTCGATTATCTCAGATTCAGAAATTAATTTTGTTTCAAACCCTAGAATTCTACTGGCTTCTAACAATTCATTATTTATTATTTCGTTATAGTAATTGGCAAGGAAATTGATTGTTAATTCATCATTAACTTGTTCTATTCCCGTAAACTCTAAGTCCGAAATTAATGCGATGTATGTATCTTGGTGTTCCTCGGGAACGTATAGTTTAATAGCTGTATAGTTTTTCAAAAATTACCTTTTATTATTTTTGTAAAGTTAGGCAAATAGAATATTAAAATAAACAGGATTATATAAATTGGAACATGTAAAGTTAATAATATTCGATGTAGATGGCACAATGACCGATGGTGGAATGTACTATTCCGCAGATGGTGATGTGATGAAGAAATTCCATGTTAAAGATGGAATGGGGATTGTCCTTCTTAGAAAGGCAGGGTTCAAGATTGCTATAATGACGAGTGAAGATTCGCCAATAGCAGCAGCTAGAGCTAAAAAATTAGGAGTTGATGCAACAATATTAGGTTGCCATAACAAAACAGACGCTGTCAAAACTTTGGCAGAAGAAATGGAATTAGAATTAAAACAAATAGCGTTTATGGGTGATGATGTGAATGATCTCCACGCTATGGATTTAGTTGGTTTTTCTGCTTGTCCAGCAGATGCAGTCGATGCAATTAAGCATATTGCAGATTACGTATGCCAAGCTAAGGCTGGGGATGGGGCAGTTAGAGAATTAGCTGAAATAATACTTAGAACACACGATAAATTAAATACATTAAACGAAAATTGGTAGGAGTCATTATGTCAAACGGACAAGATTATACAAAAGGTTTTTTATTAGGAGCTATAGTAGGTGGAGCAGTTGGCGCTGCGGTTGCATTATTGACTGCGCCTAAATCAGGCAAAGAATTGCGTGAAGATATTTCTACTAAATCAAATGAATTATATAGCAAAGCTAATAATAAATGGGTAGAAACTGAGCAAAAAGTTGGTCATCAAGTATCAACTACTGTTAATGAAGGTAGAGTTAAAGCTCAGAATATTATTGATTCTGCTAAAAAACAAGCAAATGAATTATTATATGCAGCTGAAAGTGTACTTAATGAAGCAAAAACGAAAGCAGGTACTGCTAAAGAATCAGTTCAACATAAAATAGAAGATGTTAGAACTGCTACTAAAGCTGGTGTAGAAACTTTCAAAAAAGAAATGAACGAAGCACAAAATTAAAATTAAAAAAATGTAGTTATATTTATGGATGAAGTACTAAAAGTAATTGCGATTGTAGCTCTAACATCAGTTACGCTTCTTGTTGTTTATATTATAATTTTTTTGTCAAAGACAATGAAAGTTATTAAGGATGCAACTAAGAATCTAGATAAAATCACTGAAAATTTTACAGTTCTTAAAACTCGACTTATGGTAACTTTAGATGAAGTCTCTGAAGCACGAAGAGAAATATCTGATTTGAAAGTAAAAACTTTAGAGCATCTGAATCATTGGAAGACTACTAGTGAAAAAACTAATATTCTTATAGATAATGTGAATGAAAGTGCAACAAAAGTTAAAGAAACGATAGAACCCTATGAGAGATTAATTAATCGATCTTACGATAGGATTGCTCCTCCAATAGATAAAGCCACAACAGTATTCTCCGCTTTATTCAAAGCAATAGAAGTCTTTGGCTCCAAACTGAACTCCAGAAAATAACACATAAGAATAATATCATAGAAAGCCCTAACTCAAGATTAGGGTTTTTTATTTATCAACTTCAATCCACTTATTTTCATTTTCTGTTATAATTCCTTTAATTTTGGAGCATGATTAAAAGAAATGATAATATCATAAAAATACTCCCAGATTTCATTGCTAACCAAATAGCTGCTGGAGAAGTAGTGCAAAGACCCGAATCAGTTGTAAAAGAATTAGTAGAAAATTCTCTTGATTCCGGTGCTACAGAAATAGCCGTAGTAGTACGAAATGCGGGTAAGAGCTTAATTCATATCATAGATAATGGTAGTGGAATGAGCAAAGAAAATCTAGAATTGAGTACCAAAAGGCACGCAACTAGCAAAATAGAATCACAAAAAGATTTAGAAGCAATCAAAACTTTAGGTTTCCGAGGTGAAGCATTAGCATCTATTACTTCAGTTGCTCATGTGGAGATTATAACTCGTTCAGAAAATGACAAATTAGGTTATAAGTTAATATCCGAACCCAATAAAGCACCTTTAATAGAAGAGGTCAATAGCAACAAAGGAACGCAGATACTAGTAAAAAACTTATTTTACAATGTTCCCGCTAGACGTAAGTTTCTAAAGAACAATATGAGTGAGTTCAAGGCAATCTCAGAAACGATGATTAAATTTGCTCTTTCTTTCCCAGCAATCAGATTTACATTCTATGATGATGATAATCTTATCTTTGATTTGAATGCTTCAGATTTAGAAACAAGAGTAATCGCCACTTTGGGAAAGGCAATTAAGGATTTGATTATTCCTTTAGAATATGAAGAAGAAGGTATAAAGGTGCACGGATTTGTAGGAAAGCCATTTTTAGCAAAACAAAACTCATCTAATCAATACTTATTCCTTAATGAAAGAACGATTAAGAATAGATACCTTAATCACGCTATTATGTCATGCTACGAAGAGCTATTAGAAGAGAAAAGGTTTCCTTTTTATGTTCTCTTTCTAGAAATAGATCATAATAATATTGATATAAATGTACATCCACAAAAACACGAAGTTAAGTTCGAGAATGACAGACTTGTGTATAATGTTGTAAAGAATGCAGTAATGAGCACTCTTAGAGAAGTAAATCTAATACCTGAATTCAAAATAGACACAGAACTAAACTATTCTCCATTTCAAATAGAGAGAAATAGTGATAATGAATCTATCATAGTTAATAGGAATACAGGGGAAATAATAGAAAGAAGTGAGCAAAGAGGTGGCGATTTTCCAAGGAATTACTCTGATAGTTCATTTAGAAAGTTTAATAATAATGAATATTCAAACGAAATTAGTACAGATTTAAATTCAATTTTTAGTTCAAATGAAGAGCATTCATTTGAATTTCTGTTAATAGATGATAGATTTATAATAGTAAAAGAGCAAGAACACCTATTAGTTATTTATAAAAGAAGGGCCCTTCAGCGAATTTATTATGAGCATTTATTGAATTCATTCAATAATAGACAAACAAAAAGTCAAGATCTACTGTTTCCAGATGAGATAAAACTAGAAAAAAAACAAATTTCAGCATTAAAGTTACAAACAGAGAATTTGAAGGATTTTGGCTTTATTTTAGAGTTTGAAAATGAAACTGTAACTATAAGCTCAGTACCAGAAATAATACAAAATGGAAATATAAAATCGATAGTAGAAAGAATATCGAATAATTTGATTGACTCTGAGCATAGTGATAGGGAAGAGCTACACGAGTTTATTGCTAAGATAATAGCAATAAGTATAAATCTAAATTCAAAAGAAAATAAGAACAAAAATGAATTAAAAATGTTATATTTGGACTTGTTCAACTGTCAAAACCCGTATCATAGTCCAACGGGAAAATTGACATCATTTACTATATCTTATAGTGAATTAGAAAAAAAGTTCAGATTATAATTCAAATAATTTGATATATTCTTATAAATCTATTAATTTTGTAAGCTATAATTAAAACGAAATATTTTGGAGATGTAAATTGAGTACTGGACAATTTACCAAATCGCTTAGAAAAGAAGACGTCAACACCGAATGGTGGATAGTTGACGCATCGGGCCAAACTGTTGGCAGAGTAGCTACAAAGATAGCAACATTAATAAGAGGTAAGCATAAGCCTAGCTTTACTCCTCATATAGATGATGGTGACTGCGTAGTAGTAATTAACGCTGAAAAAGTTGTGTTCACTGGTAAAAGAGAAGAAAAGAAAACTTACTTCAAACATACTGGTTACCACGGTAGTGAAACTTTTACTCCTGTTAAGGTAGTAAGAGAGAAACATCCAGAAAGAATTCTGGAAAGAGCTGTCAAAGGTATGCTTCCTAAAACTAAACTTGGACGTAAAATGTCTAAAAAGTTAAAAGTTTATGTAGGTACAGAACACCCTCATGCAGCACAAATGCCAAAAAAATTAGAAATATAAGATAACATCGGAGTTAGAATGAAACAATTTTGGGGAACAGGTCGAAGAAAGACATCTGTTGCATCTGTAAGAATCACACCTGGTAAAGGTGAGTTTGTTATAAATGACAAAGATGTTGATCAATTTATAGACCTCCAAAGTAATAAAGAAAAAATCCTTAAGCCATTAGTAGTAACTGCCCTTAATGGTCAGTATAATATTGTTGCTAATGTAAAAGGTGGTGGATTGACAGGTCAAACGGGTGCTATCCAACTTGGATTAGCTCGTGCCATTATCGAAATGGACCCTGAATTGAAACAGCAGCTGAAAGATGCGGACTTGCTTACTAGAGATTCTAGAATGGTTGAACGTAAGAAATACGGTCGCAAAAAAGCAAGAAAGAAATTCCAATTCTCGAAACGTTAAGAAGAATTATTTATCAATCATGCTGGAAAGTACTGTGTGTTGCATACAAAAAGTATGTACCAAGATCTTTCTAGCAGTAGTTAAAACACACAAAATATAAGGAAATACATGAAACACTATGTAGAAATAGAGCAACTACTAAAAGCTGGTGCTCATTTTGGTCACTTGACCAGACGCTGGAATCCTGCCATGGAAGATTTTATCTTCAATGAAAGAAACGGAATCCACATTATCGATCTTCGTAAAACTCAAATACTACTTACACTTGCGAGAGATGCTGCTTACGAGATAGCTCTTGGTGGTAGGAATATACTTTTCGTTGGTACAAAAAGCCAAGCGAAAGATTTACTTCAAGAAGCTGCTAAAAAAGCAGATGTAAATTACGTATCTGAAAGATGGTTAGGTGGTATGTTAACTAACTTCGCTACTATCAGAAAATCTATCAAAAGATTAACTTCAATCGATAAGATGTCAATTGATGGTACTTATGAAAAAATTACTAAGAAAGAAAGATTACTATTCGATAGAGAAAGAGAGAAACTAAGAAGAATCTTTGGTGGTATAGAAAATATGACTCGTTTACCGGGTGCGATTTTCATAGTAGATACTAAAAAAGAACACTTAGCTATCAAAGAAGCACATAACTTGAATATTCCTGTTATTGCAATTGTTGATACTAACTCTAACCCTCATGAAGTTGATTTTCCTATTCCTGCAAATGATGATTCTAGAAATACAATCGAATTGATTCTAGAGGTTATTACTGATGCTTTAGTAGAAGGCTATACAGTAGCTAAAACTAAACGTGCAGAAATGGAAGCTGAATCAGAAAGAATCAGTAAAGAAAATGATGAATCTGGTGATGATCAAACTAAGGTTAAGAGAAAGCTAAGAGAAAGAAAGAAAGATGTTGCTTCTGATAAACCTAAAAATAAATCAGAAGTCGCAGAGGTCTCTGGCGAAGCTGAAGTTAAACAAGACTCAGCTGAATAAGGAATTAAAACTAGAGCATCTTTCAAAAGGATGCTCTTTTTATAAATATTGAATTTTAGAAACTATAAAATATAAAAAAGACATGGCAAACATAACAGCACTACAAGTAAAAGAATTAAGAGACAAAACAGGCGCTGGAATGGCGGACTGTAAAAAAGCTTTGGAAGAAGCAAATGGCGATATGGGTGCGGCAATAGATGAACTTCGTAAAAGAGGTGCTGCTTCAGCTGAAAAAAGAGCTGATAGAGACACTAACGAAGGTGTCGTTGCAACTAAAGTATCTGAAAATGGACAAAAAGCATCTATTGCACAAGTAACATGTGAAACTGACTTCGTTGCTAGAAATGAAGAATTCGTTACTTTTGTTGATACTATTGCGTCAGTTGTTTATGATAAATCTCCAAGCACGAAAGAAGAATTATTAGCTACAGATATTAATGGCAATAAAGTAGAAGATAGATACAATGAAATACTTGCTAAATTCAGTGAAAAAATTGATGTAAGTAAGTTTGAAAACTTAGAAACTTCTGGTTATCTAGTGGATTATATCCATGGTGGTAACAAATTAGGTGTTATAGTAGAAGTTAGTTCTTCTAAAATTAATGAAGAATCAAGAGCATTGGTTAGAGATATAGCTATGCAAGTTGCAGCAATGAATCCTTCTTTCTTAGATAGATCAACTGTAACTCAAGAAATACTTGATAAAGAAAAAGAGCTATACAAACAACAAGCACAAGAAGAAGGTAAACCTGCTGATATAGCTGAAAGAGTAGCTGAAGGTAGAATTAACAAATTTTTCAAAGAAAATTGTTTAGTTGAACAACAATACGTAAAAAATGGTAATATGACCATCACTGATGTTTTAAAACAAATTTCTGAAAAAGCTGGTGAAGATGTTAAAATCAATCAGTTTATCAGATATTCTATTGGTGGTTAATAATTGGAACCAATCTATAAAAGAATATTCTTAAAACTTAGTGGAGAGTCACTCATGGGTGATACTGGATACGGTATTAGCCCAGAGATTCTTACTAAATTCGTCAAGGAAATTGTACAAATACACGAACTTGGTGTAGAGATAGGTATAGTTATAGGTGGTGGCAATATTTTCAGAGGTATCCAAGCCACAGCGCATGGTATCGATAAAGTTTCTGGAGACTATATGGGGATGCTTGCTACAGTTATCAACTGTATGGCTTTCCAAAATGTATTGGAAAAGCATGGAGTTCCTACTAGATTGCAAACAGCAATCAAAATGGAACAAATTGCAGAGCCGTACATTCAACGCCGAGCTATAAGACACCTTGAGAAAGGTAGAGTAGTGCTTTTTGGTGCTGGAACTGGTAATCCTTACTTCACTACTGATACAGCAGCAGTTCTACGAGCAATCGAAGTTAAAGCCGAAATAGTGATAAAAGGTACAAGAGTGGATGGCGTTTATGACTCAGACCCAGAAAAAAATAGTGAAGCAGTAATGTATGACAATATTAGTTTCAAAGAAGTGCTTAATAAAGACTTGAAAGTAATGGATCACACTGCTATTACTCTATGTAATGAGAATAAGCTACCTATTAAAGTTATAAATATGAATAAAACTGGAAATTTATATAGACTAGTTATGGGCGAGAAAATAGGAACTACCGTATCAGTCTAAGGAGTAAATTATGGATATAAACGATATACTAAAAGAAGCTGAAGAGCATATGAAAAAATCATTTGATTTTTCAAAAGCTCAGATTGAGAAAATTAGAACTGGTGGTGCTAGTGCAACTTTAGTTGACGGCATCGAAGTTATAGCTTATGGTACGAATACACCACTAAATCAAGTGGCGGGTATATCTACTCCAGATGCACGTACTATAATGATTCAACCCTATGATACTACTTTACTAAGTAGTATTGAAAAAGCGATACAATTAGCGGATTTAGGATTTAATCCTCAAAATGATGGTAACGTACTTAGAATTCCTGTACCACCTTTAACCGAGGAAAGAAGAATGGAATATGTAAAAGTTTGTAAGAACTATGCTGAAGAGGGCAGAATCGCTATTAGAAATTCTCGTCGTTCTGCTATAGAGTCATTGAGAGCAGCAGAGAAAGAGAGTGAAATATCTGAAGATCAACAAAAAGATGGCGAAACAGGTGCTCAAGAATTGACTGATAAATTTATTGGAATGATTGATTCTGTGTTTGCTACCAAAGAAAAGGAATTAATTGGTAAAGACTAATTCCTTTTTTCAACTATTTATATAAGGCAGTTATTTAACGATAGCTGCTTTTTTTTTATTTCTTTTTCTGATTATCTTTACCACTTACATATCTATCAAGATTATATGTAGAATACGTGTAATGAAATCCTTTTGTTTTCTTACCATTCCCTAATTCCATTGTGAAATTCTGTTCTTGAGTGAAATAGAGCCAAATAGGTATATGCAATTCATTACTCATATAATTCTCTACATGCCCATTTATAACAGATGTCATATAGAATATAGCATCTTTACTTTCTATAAAAACTTCACCATTTCCTGTTGTTGATAAATCAACTCTAGTACATTTGTAATCTAAAGTATCAACGGCTCCCCTGTTTTCAATTAAATAAGTCATGACTACTTTGGGTGTTTGATATCCATTTTCAGGTATGTAAGAAGTATCCTTTCTCAAAATTATGCTATTACCTTTTGTACTACATCTCATTCCAATAGGTTGTATCAAAGACCCTTGGAAAGGCCCACCTGCAGTTAATCCTTTCGTTGTAGTGTCCGTATATTGATAGGAGTGTCGTTTGCCTAATGAGTCAATTTCAATTAGAACTTTCTTGTTTAACCAAGGATGGTTATCTCTTTCTACTTTCTCATATAATGGTTTGAACTCATACCCTTTATAATCTAAATACACATATGACAAGAAAAAATGTCCAGTCTTCTTATCAATCTTTTCACAGACTATTCTAATTCTGTCAAATCTTTCCTTAGTCAAATAACTTTCCCAATTAACGACTATAGAATCACCTGATTCTACTCGGTATTCCAAAGTATCTCCAACAGTAAAACTATAATAATGGCATAAAGTATCTTGACTTTGCTCTATATCTCCCGTGATTAGATTTTCATCTAATTTCTGGTTTTGAGCATTTAGAGCAAGAAATGATGTTAATATTAATACACAAATAATTCTAAATTTCATTGTTTTTCGTAGTTTTTATTTGGACAAGTTCCAAAGTTAATATAATTAATTGTTTTTGTTCAAACATTGTCTTAATTTTACAGATAAAGCCTTTAAAAATTATAGTATTATGAAAAAGTTAACCACATTAGTATTTGCAGCAGTACTAATATTTAACACTCAAATGTTTTCTCAAACTGGGTTATTAGTTACAGACTATGACTATTCTAACTACCCAAAAGTTACATTAGAGTATTATGTATTTAAAAATGCCGTAAACCAGAACTCAACATTGAATGCAAATGATATTGTTATTCTTAATAATGATATCAGTATAACTGATAAGAAGATAAGTTGCGATAATAACGTAGATCTTAATGAAAATTCGGTCTTAGTATCTATTGATTTAGCTATTAATAACAGCAATTTTAATTTTGATTCGGTTCTATCAGCTACAGATTATCTGCAGTTTAATACTCCAAACTCTGAGTTTGCACTGTCTTCGTTTAGTACAGTAAATCATCTTAATTATGATTTCGTGCAGACGTTCTCTAGTTTTAATAATGAATTATTGAAGCTAAAAAGCTCTGATAAATCAAGGATTGATTCTGTATTTTACTCATTGCCAGTTGGTAGCAACACAATATTCCAAACCGCAAACCCAAGTAACGCTAAGCATATAGTAATTTATACAGACAAAAGAAGTTCTATAAATATTGAGCATTTGAATAAACTGAAAGCTGATGGTGTCAAATTATATTTGGTTGTAATTGATAATATTGCAGTCAAAGATGTAAAAATATTTTTTGAAAAAAATGATGGCTTTTTTGTATTCGAAAATGTTAGCAAATCCAACTTGAAACTTGTTACACTTGCCATAAAAGAACTGATAAATGGAAACAATCCTTGTACATTAACTTATACAAGCACAATAGATTGCGACACATCAATTATAGCTAATATCTCAATTCCTTCCATTTCAGTTAGTAAAGAATTCCAATTTGAGGTCAGCTCTACCCTTATACCAAGACTAGCGTTGGCTCCTTCTTACTATGGCTTTAGTTCTGTTTTACCAGGAAGTAAAAAAGAAGCCGATATAGTAATAACAGCAGTTAATTCTGATATTAGTATAGATAGTATATATTTCTCTGATGATAAAAATGGTGTCTTCAAGTTTATATCAGGTAAAATATCTTCACCACAAATCCTAAGCAATGGAAATAATTGGACAATAAAAATTGAGTACGCTCCAAACGATTCGAACATAGTTTTCACCAAACTAGTTATAGCATCTGACGCTTGTCTGAATGAAGAAGTTCTCATAACTGGTGGATTCCCTAATACTCCTCCTGTCGTAAAAAACATAGAGATAGTATCTCCCAATAAGTGTGATGAAAAGTTAATTGTTGGTGATAATTATAAAGTTACATGGTCTGGCCTATTACCAAGTGACGTAATACAATTAGAATACTCTACTGATAATGGTAACAAATGGGATACATTGGCGAGCAATGTTACCGATTTGAAATATGAATGGACAATTCCAGATGTAGAAAGTGAAGATTGCTTAGTTAGAGGTATTCAACTTTGGCCTAACAATATAGGTAGAACTCTAGATTTAGTACATCCGGAAGCAGTTAATACAGCTTTTTTTGACCATGTTGATGGTTCTAAAGCAATTACATCTTGTGATGATGGCGGAGTTAGACTTTGGAATACAAATACAGGTAAACTTGTAAGACATTTCAAAAAGCACACAAAAGAAGTAAACTACGCAGTCTTTAGTCCTGACGATTCTAAAATTGCTTCGGCTAGTAATGATACTAGTGTTATATTATGGGATTCGAATAATGATTCTAACCCATTAAAAATTATAGAAAACCACAATGATGTCATCAGGTCTGTTAATTTCAATCCTGCAGGGACGGAAATAATATCAGTTGATAAGTCTGGTGTATGCAAGATATTTGATGTAGCTAGTGGTAATGAATTGCATTCATTCTCACCTGACGGTACTAAGCCACTCTGGTTTGGAGATTATCATCCATTGGGTAATTATTACCTTACGGGTGGTAATGGTGGAAGAGTAAAGGTATGGGATGCTAAAACAAATGATTTTGTAAAGGAATTTGTGATAGCGGGATGGGTTAGCCATTTTGCTATAAATAGTGATGGAAGCAGGTTGCTAATTGTTGATATATTGAGATACGAAATTACTGTATGGGATTTTAATACTAATACGAAACTGTTTACATTAAAGCATAATAGCCAATCTAATCGCCCATTAAACTCTGGTTCTTTCAATGATTTTAATGGACAAGAGTATATATTAACTTCAGGCGATGATTATACCGCGATAATGTGGAATTCAGATGGAGATAGTATAAATGTATATAAAGAACATACTAACTCTGTTAGAACGGCTAACTTCAACTTTGATGGACAAAGAGTAATAACATCAAGTTGGGATAAAACTGCAAAAATATGGAACCTAGATGAGCGTGATTTGCAAATGGATACTTCTGATTGCGTATTTACAATAACTAAATTGAAATTTGATAAGAATAGTCTAGACTTTGGCGATACTTATTTGGGTGATTATAAAGATACTATTTTCTCCGAAGCACTCATTAATCTTAATAATTTCCAATTTCCAATTAGGAATGCTTTCTTAAGAGGGGCAAATATCAATGATTTTGAGATTAACAATAAGTTGATAAATACTATTGTCGACACACTCCTTACTAATAAATCTGTAACATTAGATGTAAGGTTCAAGCCAACAGATTTGGGAATAAGGAAAGCCGAATTGGTATTAGATATACCAGGCAATCAAGTCGTAATACCAATACAGGGTAATTGCACTAAACGAGATTTAGAAATAGTTGAGGGGTCGATTGTCTTCGACAAAGTTGATATAGGTGATTTTAGAGATAAGGTTGTTGACGTAATAGTAAGAAATAACTCCAATAGAGACTTAGTTATTGACTCTATCTATATAGATATACCTAGAAGCAATGACTACTCTATAGTTATGGAAAATCTGGTTACTGAGTTGAAATCGGGTAAAGAGTTAGGAATTATAGCTCGATTTGCACCTCAATTTATAGATAGGTCTAATGCTGATATAGTATTTATTCATAATGGTAATAATTCACCAACAAGGATTTCACTATTTGGTAGTGGTTCTATTCCTGTGTTTGATACTACTACTGTCAGTATCTCAGATATCGAAGCATCATCAAACAATAGAGTAATAGCTAAGATTAACATAACTGAATTGAAACCAGAACTCAAAAATGATGAGTTTAGAGGTATTACATTTGATCTTTCTTTCAATTCGACACTTCTTTACCCTGATTTTTCATATTCCTCAGATGAGATAGTAGATAGGATAAGGACAGTCCGTGTAGAAATGGATGCTCAAGATAATTGGTTTGCTGTAGAATCTAAAGAAAATAGGATCCAAGCAAATGAAATCGAAATTGCAGAGTTGCAATTCCGTACTGCTTTAGGCAATGATTCTACTTCAATGCTGAATATAAATGGTGCAAAAGTACTTGGTAAAGCAAAATTAAAGATATTCGAATCAGATGGTAATTTTAGATTACTAGATCTATGTACTGAAGGGGGAGCAAGATTGTTTGACGCTTCAGATAAATTTAATCTGGAAACTCCAAACCCTAATCCATTAGTAGCTAGTACTTATATTAATTATGAATTGCTAGATGATGGAAATATAGAGTTAGATGTAATAGATTATACTGGAAATAGATTGCTTAGAATTGATTCAGGATATAAAGCAATCGGCAAGTATTCCGCATCGTTAGATATAAATAGATTACCTTCAGGTTTATATTTCATTAGATTGCAGACTCAAACTCAAAACATAGTTAGAAAAATACAAATAGAAAGATAGTTATGATAAGATCTCCTAGAGGGACCAATGATATATTGCCAAAAGAAATTAACAAATGGCATTACTTAGAAGAAGCGATTCGCAAAATCACTTCTAGATTTGGGTATGCAGAGATTAGAACTCCTATATTCGAATCTACAGAAGTTTTCTCTCGAAGTATTGGGGATACATCTGATATAGTTAACAAGGAAATGTACACATTTATGGACAGGGGAGAAAATTCTATTACACTTCGTCCAGAAATGACTGCAGCCCTAGTAAGAGCTTGCATACAGAACAGTCTGGCTAATAGGGGAGAACTAGAACGACTTTGGTATTACGGTCCTTTTTTCCGATATGAGAGACCACAAAAAGGAAGATTTAGACAATTCCATCAATTTGGTGCTGAGTGTCTATCGTCTCCGAATCCAGAGAGTGATGCTGAAGTTATACTTTTAGCACATTCTCTAATTACTGATTTGGGTATTGATGATTACACGTTGAATATAAACTCACTTGGCAATAGTGTATCAAGAGATGCATATAGAGAAAACCTAGTAAAGTATTTTACTAAATATGAAAGTGATCTATCAGAAGATTCAGTTAGAAGATTGGAATCTAACCCTCTAAGAATACTAGATTCGAAAGATACAAAAGATATAGAAATAGCTAATAACGCACCGCAGATAATTGACTCTTTAGATAGTGAGAGTAGAGCCCACTTTGATAGAGTCTTAAATATTCTCGAGTCTGTTAATATGAAGTATAGTATCTCCTCGAAATTAGTACGTGGTTTGGACTATTATTCTCATACAGTATTCGAATTCCAAAGTGATGCACTTGGGTCTCAAGATTCTTTTGGTGGAGGTGGTAGATACGATGGTTTATTCGAACAATTAGGTGGGAAATTTACTCCAGCTGTTGGTTTTGCTCTTGGTGTGGAGCGACTATTGCTTATAATTGATTCTTTAAATAAGAATAGCCAAGTTAATTCAATTGATTTCTACATAATTTCTGGTGAAGAAGAATATATAAACAGAGTATTTGAAGTTTCTAATTCTCTAAGAACTCAGGGCTATAAAGTAGTTACAGATGTACAAAGAAAGTCTTTCAAATCACAAATGAAAGATGCAAATAAATATAATGCTGAATATGTAATAATATTAGCTGAAAGAGAGATGAGTGATAATAAATTTACTCTGAAGAATATGCAAAGCGGAGAACAGAAGCAAATATCAATAGTCGAAATAGTAAATATAGCAGACTATATAAAATGAAATTCCTTGAAAGAATAGATTTTCACAAGATTGCAGTTATGCCCGTTATACGTTGGCAATTCAAACTCGCACTCATTTTCATAGCACTTCTAACTGTCATTGTTATTATTTTTCAGACTCAAATTGTTGTTCAAGACATTATTGAAAAAGAGACAAATCTAATCAAGTCGTATTCAAAAATATTAGAGAGCTTAGAAGACCCAAATTTTGAGAATATCGAGTTTTCATTACTTTTGAATGACCAAATATTACCAAACATCTCATTTCCAATGATTCTAACTGATGACAAGAACGAACCTCTATTTCCTTTCCAAAATAATATTAGAAATATAGATATTGATTCAACGAAATCGTTACCTGACCAAAGAGAATTTTTAAAAGCCAAAATTGTTGACATGGCTCAAACATACGAGCCAATAGTTATCAAAGACCACAATGGTAAAGTCTTATCCAAGATTTACTACAATAATTCTGAATTAGTAACAGCTCTTCAGCTATATCCGATTTTGGCAGTTATTGGGGTAGTCGTATTACTAACTATTGGATATATTATATTTAGTAGTGTACGTAAGAACGAAGAATCTAAGGTATGGGTTGGTATGTCCAAAGAAGCAGCCCACCAGCTAGGAACACCACTATCTTCTCTATTAGCTTGGATGGAAATCCTTCGGCTAAATATAGACGAACCGAGGGCAATAAGCGAAACTCTTTCTGAAATGGATAATGATGTTAATCGAATGAAAACTATTGCTAATAGATTTTCAAAAATTGGATCGAAACCAGAGCTAGAGAATGAGCATATATTCTATGTGATTGATGCTGCTTGTAATTATGTTGAGAAGAGATTACCCCATTTAGGAAGAAAAGTGGAGATTATCCGAGATTTTCCTAAAGAAAAAGTAGTAGTAGAGATGAATGTAGATCTATTTACATGGGTTATGGAAAACTTAATTAAAAATGCAGCTGAATCTATTGAAGATGAAAATGGGCGTATTCGTGTTTCTATGAGGGTTACTGGAAAAAAAGTTGTAATATTTATAAAGGATAATGGAAAGGGAATGACTAACAAGATTAAAAAGCAAATATTTGTACCAGGTTTTACTACTAAAAAACGAGGATGGGGTCTAGGTCTTAGTTTATCAAAAAGAATTATCGAAGATTATCATCAAGGAAAAATCTGGGTAGAGGAGACTTTCCCTGGTAAAGGAACGACTTTTGGAATAGAGATTCCAGTCATTACTAGTAGTTAGATTCGTCTCTCCATTGTTGAATTTTCCAAACCTCATCTGCTTTACTACGAACTAATTGTATATTAGCCCTACCGTTAATCCTAGTTATATCATCAGCCCTGAAAGAGAGTTGAAGGTTAAAACTCCTGAGTATATTTTTAGATAATGAATCCCCAATCTCAAATATAATCTCATTCCAAATCAAATCAATACTTTCTGTAGAATCAAAGAGGGTCCTAGTAGTACGGAGATCTATTTCTTTTCCCCAAGAATTATCAATGCCCAATTCATAATTCCTATAGATGAATGTAAAGTCCTTGTCCAGTAAATTGCTGTAAACTGAGGTATCCGCAAATATATAGGAATACCTCCAATTTTGGAATATACCTTCAACAGTCTTTTGGTCACCTAAGACTAAATTACCCTCTTCGCCAGTGTATTTACTAGGGGCGAAAGGGTTACAAGCAGTAATAAATAGTACTGTTAATAATAATATTTTGACTTTAAATATGACCATGAATATAAAGTTTTATCCTCTGATTGGAAATCGTACCAACTTGTAATATACCAAAAACCCGTCGAACTATTCTTCAAAACAATTCTTGTATTACCTGAATAATTCCTGTCTGATAAATCATTTACAAATTCGATATTTAAAAAATAGTTACCAGTGAAAACAATAGAATCATTAAAATTCTGATATTCCACATCAGTAAAGTTTACATTTGGGTTTGTTTCATCGAGTATTGATGCCACCATTGACGAGAAGTATTTTTCTTCACTTCTGATATTCCATTCCGAAAACAAACCTTGAAATTGTGCCATTGTCTGAGGGTCTGCTATATACACAAATTCAGATAAACCTGTAAAGCTAGAATCAGAAAAGCATAATAGATAATTATTCAGATTTCTTTCTTTTATTGAGTTTTTTAAATTTTCAATTACTAAATCATAAGAAGTAGGTGGAATATAACCAGTGCCACCAGTATCAGGTTTCTCAGGAGTTCTCGTACTGAATAATTCACACGAATTTATCAGTAACGGTAGTAATATGATAATCAAATACTTCATCTGATGATAACTCTCCCCTCCAAGGCACGGCTAATAGTAGCATTATCTGAAAATTCGATGCTCGTACCAAGAGGAAGACCACTTGCCAGTTTTGTTACTTTTATATCTAATGGCTTTATCATATTAGCTAGATACTGAGCTGTTATATCACTCTCTACATTTGGATTGAGTGCTAATATCACCTCATCTACGCCTTGTAATCTATTTATAAGCTCTCTTATTTTCAAATCTTCAGCATTAATATTGTTAAGTGGATTTATCACTCCATGTAGAACATGATATAATCCCGAAAATTCATTAGTATTATCTATATAGCTAACATCTGATGGGTCTTCTACGACACATATTTTAGTTTTGTCCCTTTTCTCAGATTCACAGATTTTACAAACTTTCGTCTCTGTGAAATTATAGCAAACTTCACACAAATGTACGTTTTCAACTAAATCTATCAAAGTAGCAGAGAATTTATTTGCATAATCTATGTCTTGCTTCAGTATATAATAAGTCAATCTGCGGGCTGTTTTTTTACCAATTGTAGGTAGTGAAGAGAGAATATCTACCATTCTCTCTATATTATTAACACCATTATTCATTAGAATCCTAAATTTAGTCCGGGTATATTCGGCATTCCATCTTTCATTTTACCCATTTCTTGTTCAACGGTTTTCTCTACTTCTTCCATTGCCTTATTAGTAGCAGCTACTATTAGGTCTTCCATCATTGCTTTGTCATCTGCCTTTAGCAATGCATCATCTATTTCGATTGATTTTAATCTAGTATCGCATGACATAGTTACTTTTACCATACCACCACCAGATTCGGCAGAAACTTTGATTTCTTTTAGTCTTCTTTTTGTTTCTTCCATTTCTGTTTGCATGTTTCGGATTTTATCCATCATGCCGCCAATATCAAAACTCATATCTTTCTCCAATTTAATTTAAAACTAATTCAAATATTATACGTTTAACTATGTAAGTTAATACAAACTAATTAATTTTTTTGACTACTTATTTAAAGAGAGAGAGAAATATGGGAATATTTAGCAGAATGTCTGATGTTATCAAAGCAAATATCAATGATATTTTAGACAAAGCAGAAGATCCAGAAAAAATGATCAAACAGATGGTTCTAGAAATGGAGGAATCTGTGAATAAAGCAACTTTATCAGTTGCACAATCTATTGCCAATGAAAAGCAATTACAAAGAAGACTAGAAAAAGAACAAGCATTTGTTGCTGATTGGCAAGCCAAAGCTGAGCAAGCAATAGGTGCAGGTAGAGATGATTTGGCTAAAGCAGCTATTGAGAAAAGGTTAGTTGCACAGAAAAATGTTGATGATTTGCTTCCTACTTTTGCTTCAGCTAAAACTACTGCAGAACGATTGAAAACTCAATTAGATCAACTTAGAAAGAAATTGGATGAAGCTCGTTCTAGACAAAACACTCTAATAGCTCGTTCGAATGCTGCAAAAGCAGAGAAACAACTTAATCAAGCTATGAATGGCTCTGGAACAGACGCTTTTAGTAAATTCGATAAGATGGAAGGCAAAGTTGAACAAATGGAAGCAGAAGCGGAAGCGTTTGGAGAACTTAATAGCTCTGATAAATCATTAGAAGAAGAGTTTGCAAATTTATCAAATCCTGACGTTGATGATGAACTTGAGAAATTGAAAGCTCAAATCAGTGGTAGAGGATAATATGAATCAGAAACTTATAGATACGAACGCTAAACTAAAATCATTTTTTAAGAATAATTATAATGAAACTACATACTTCGATGAAGAGTCTTTTATTATTACAAAGGGTTCGACTCAAGTACTTGTAAAAGCAGAGAATATAACTGATGATCATGTTGTTATAGATTTGATTTCTCACGTAGTGAAAAATGCAAATGTAAATGATAATCTAAAGAATTTCTTGCTTAGAGCAAACTCGGAATTGAAATTCGGTGCATTCGGATTATTATTTGATGATACTATTACTTTCCAGCATTCTATATTAGCAAATGATTTCTCTGAAGTTGATCTGAAAAGCTCTATAAATGCTGTTGCAAGTGTAGCAGATTATTATGATGATATAATAGTAGAGAAAGCTGGTGGCAAAAGAGCATTAGACGATTTAAATGATGATGCATAATTAATTCAAGAATTAATAATATTAAAATGTAAAGCGATAACTCAAAATTATCGCTTTTTTTATTTTATTCTGATTATTATGCTTCTATTTAGATATCTACCTTGAGAAGTAGTTTCATCATACTTATCAGTATTTGTACTTTCCTCAAAATAAAATGTTTTAGATGTATTTGACTTTATAAAGTTAATAGCATTTGTAGCTCTCTCCGTAGCTATTTTCTTATTCGCTTCCTCTAAACCTATATCGTCAGTATTCCCAATTATAACTATTGTCTTTCCTTCAGGGAGTAATTCTACTAATTGTCTAAGTAATATCTTAGTCTCATCGGTAAGATTAGAGCTAGCGAAATCAAACATTAACAATGCTTCAAACTCATCAGTTTTTAGCTCTACATTCTTCACATTGATTTTTTCAATCTCAACATTCTCAGTATCCTTTTCAGTTAATTCACTACTTCTTAACTCCGATTCAATTCTGAAATCACCTTTGTTGGTTATCAAATTTCTATCGAATTGGGTATTGATTTGTCCTGATTTAACATCTTGTGCAGAATGCATCATATTATTCTTGAAAGTTACATCTCCAGATATATTCTCAAATTCAGTTGTAAAATCGATGAACCCGAAAAGTTTTTTATAATCTGTTTTCTTTACAAATTCAACAGAATTAGCATTTACTAAGTCTATTTCTACTCTCCTGTTTTCAGCTAAGCCTTGTTCGTATTGTATATTAGTTACTATTTTAGGTGTAATTGAATAATTAGTTGTTATTCTATTAGCGGTAATCCCTTTAGACATAAAAACGGCTTTAGCATTAATCACTCTATCTTTTGCTAAGTTAAGATTGTTATTCTCGTCTTGACCTGATGTACTACCCTGTAATACTAATTTTGCTTCTGGAGACTTATTTAGTATTTCTACAATTTTATTGAATATATTATTGTGATCTTCTATAGGATTCTTACTAGTAGTATTTTCGTTGTACGTACTTCTTATTTCACTCGAATTCTTATCAAAGAAAATAGCTAAGACAATTGGTGGTGTTGCAACTAATTTTTCACCAACTTCTATATAGCTTTTATCATAATCAAAATTTGATTCTAATGTTAATATAGGGATAGGTTCTGGGTCTATTGGGAGTGGCTGTATTGGTAATTTTGGTGGAATTGGGGCAATATACTCTTTCGGCACATCGAACGCTAATTTGATTCCCAATGACGCAAATATGTTGAAAGTACTAATATCTGCATCTGTTAATAGCATATCCATATCATTTGATACACCTAACCTCTGTACAAAATAAAGATTATGAGCTATTTTCATATTATTATAAAGAGATGCCGATAGATTAAGCACATTTGTATTTAAAGTCGTAAAATCACCTGCAGCATTTACCCTCTCAAAAAATACTTTATCATCTACTTTGAAAGCGGCTCCCGATGGCTGATCTATAACTTCTGTTTGTATATAATTCCCAGATTGTTGGAGATGGAAACTTGGGGACAAAGTAAGATAAAGTGGGCCATTGAAAACTTCTTCATCAATTAGAATATTGAAATCTAATCCAATATCATAGGCGTTGAACTTTACATCTAACTGCCTATTGGTTTGAACTAATTCCACATCACCCGTATTCAAATTCCTAGCATAAGCTGTATCAGGATTATCTAATAAACCATCTTTTGTTTGATAACCAGCATAGAAACCAATATTCAGAAAATCCAACAATCTGTATTCGGCAAATATTCTCGCTTTTAGACTATTACCACTACCTGTTTCGTAACATCCACAGTTTTCTATACCTTCAAATTTTATAAAATTAGCATCATAGTTTAACAATCCATAAGTCGCATCGGCACCAAAGTAATAGGGGGATTCCTTTGCGATTAAAAATATAGGTATAATCAATAATATTAGGTAAAAGAAGATTCTAGAGTATAATTTCATTTTATAAATTACTTGTCAATTTAATTCCAAAATAAGTAAATCCGAGTGCGAGTACAATACTTGCTACAATATAAAAAATTGCAATCATCGTTTCACCAGATTGGACAAGTTTAAATGTATCTAATGAGAATGAGGAAAATGTCGTAAAACCACCCAGAAATCCAACTAACAAAAATAATTTTAAAGATTCACTAAAATTATTATTTTCTTGGAAGTAGCCATATAATAATCCTATAGCAAAACTACCGACTATATTTACTACGAAAGTACCTAGTGGGTGTGGCTTTTCAAAAAAATAAACCATAGACCTTTCACCTAGTACAGTAATCAAGTATCTTAATGCTGAGCCAATACCACCGCCAAGAAATATTAAAAATAAGTCAGAAAACATCTTAAACTCATATTTATTTGCTAATTATTTATAATCACAATCATAATTTATCAAAATTTCTTCTTAATTTTACATTCTAATGTGTGTGTTATAAAATAACTAAGGGTAACTCCATGAAAATTCTTAAAATTGTCATTATAGCAGTAGCTGTAATATTAGGATTACTCATTGTCGTAGGTTTATTTTTACCTACAACTATGTCAGTAGAAAAGTCGATTGTAATTGATGCACCTCCAAACGTTCCATATAGCCAAGTTACTAATTTGAGAAACATGCCAAAATGGGATCCATGGTCGAAAATAGATACAACTATGGAAACTGTCTATGAAGGTCCAATTGCAGGTGTTGGTGCTAAACGCTCATGGGAAAGTAAGGATGATCAAGTAGGTACAGGATCAATGACCATAACTAAAGATGAGCCATTTTCTAATATAGAAGTAGAATTAGATTTTGGAGATCAAGGATTTGCTACCTCATATTATAAATTTGACGTTATGGATAATGGTAAAACTAAAGTTACTTGGGGTTTTAATAGTGATGTAGATATTCCGATTTTTGGAGGGTATCTTTGCTTGTTGATAGAATTGAAAATTGAAAAAGATTATGTGAAAGGCTTAGAGAGTTTGAAGAAATTATCTGAAAGCATTAAGAATAAACTTGATGTTTCAGATAAAAAGATAACAATAGAGAATGTAGATTCACAAATTATAATTTGTATGTCAACTTCAACTACTCCAGATGATCAGAATATATCTGATAAAATGGGTAAATCTTATGGACAACTTGTATCTAATATACAAGTTAATGATATGGAAATGTCTGGCCAACCAATAACTATTACTACTAAATGGGAAGAAAATGTTTATGAATTTGATAATTGTATTCCAATCCAAAATATAAAAGGTGATTTGTCAGCTAAAGTATTTGAATCAAAAACATACAGTGGTACAGCAATAAAAATAGAACATTTAGGTTCATATACAAGTATTGATAAATCATTTGACGCAATTTTGGCCTATATATCACAACTTGGACTTGAGATAGTAGGTAATCCGTGGGAAGTATATATAAATGATCCAACTGAAACATCAGAAGATAAGTTAATAACTCATGTTTATTTTCCAATTCAATAACAAAAAATAAGGGGAGTCAAGCTCCCCAATTTTATATGAATATAGTAATCGACTCAAATATAGTCTTATTAAATGAATCATTGGAAACAGATTTCAATGTTATTACTTTTGATGGTGGAGAATTAACTCCTCAGTTACTTCAGGAAACTAAAGCTGAAGTTCTATTTGTTAGATCTACGTCTAATTGTGATGTATTTCTATTAGGAGATTCTAATGTAAGATTTGTAGGCACTGCAACGGCAGGGATAGACAATTTAGATTTAGAGTTCTTAGATAAAAACAATATAAAATGGACTAATGCAGCTGGTTCTAATTCAATATCTGTTGCGGAATTTACAACTCTAGCTATCCAAACTTGGTGTGAGAAAAATCAGAAAGATATTTCAGAATTAACTCTTGGTATAGTAGGATTCGGTAACATAGGTAGTAAAGTAGGTAAGATATTTGAAAAGCATTGTAAGCAGCTTCTAGTAACTGACCCATATATAGAACATACAAACTCTATTAACGTTACCTTATGTAGTATAGAAGAGTTACTATCAAATTCAGATATTATAACATTCCACACGCCATTGGTAAGTGGGGGTGAGCATCCTACATATAAGTTGCTTGATTTGAATAAAATGGATTTGATTAAGAAAGATGCACTGATTATCAATGCTGCTAGGGGCGGCGTTGTAGATGAACAAGCAATTCAAATAGCCAATCTTAACCCTAATAATTTGATATTCGATGTTTGGGAGAATGAGCCAAATATTGACTCTGAATTTGCAGCTAGTTTATTTATATCAACACCACATATAGCGGGTCATTCTTTCGAAGGTAAGCTACGTGGAACTTTGAATATGCTTCAATCACTTGAATTATACTTAGGAAAAAGCATTGATAAATCACTAATATTAACTGAAATAAATAGATATGAGAAGTATAGACTAAGCTCTTTAAAATATATTGACTTATGTAATAAACTTGAGAAAAATATTCAGCTAGATAGAACGAATAGTCTGTTTAAAGAAATATTGAATAGTTTTGATTATAAGAAGTTTAATCAGATTAGAAAAGAATATCCTAAGCATAATGAAACACTATCAGATGATTCATTTTAGAGTATTGCAGTCTGCTAACTTCAAGTAAATTGAGTTTGGAAAGTCTGATTTGAGTTTATCAAAATACCATTGGGCTGTACTCTCATCACCTAAAGCGCATAATATATGTCCTTGTCGCAATAAGACTCTTTGCTTAAGATTTGCACTCAACTCATTGTTCATTATATCGTTTAGTAATCTATTAGCAAGTTTATACTCATTATGAACAATCAGGCATTCGGCACTATAGAAAACTGCTTCATGGTACAATGAGTCCTTTTCTTTAAGTGTCTCCTGTAAGATGCCAAAACGCTCACAAGCGTCTTCATATTTTCCATTATTGAATAAATAAATAGCAGAGTCAAGTTCCACACTCAAACTTCTTTCTTTATTCTCACTACTTTCATTTATGTAGATAGGGGGTAATTTGATAAATACTGTATCATTTTCATTAATAAATCCAGCAGAAGCCGATTCGTTTTGTTGGTTTCTATTGTAATTACCAACATTAGATGTATCATAAGAGTTACCACTATGGCTCCTAGTCATATACCTATTTCTGACAGGAGAACATGCAATAACTGCTAATAATAATATGATACTGAGATATTTCATTTTAAACTATCTTACTTTGAATGTTGCCATTGTTATAATAGCCAAAATAATACCAACTATATAGAATCGAGTAACAATTTTTGATTCGTGTATTCCTGTCTTCTCAAAATGATGATGGAGAGGAGCAATTCTGAAAATTCTTTTTCCTACACCGGTCTTGTTTTTTGTATATCTGAAATAAGTAACTTGTATAATTACAGACAATGCTTCGATGAAAAATAAACCACCTAATATAGGAAGCAAAAATTCTTTTTTGATAAGGATTATAATAGCACCAACTGCTCCACCTAATGCTAATGAACCCGTATCTCCCATAAAAACTTGCGCAGGGTATGAGTTATACCAAAGGAAGCCGATACCAGCACCAATTAAAGCCGCAGTGAATATAGTTAACTCACCCGAACCTTGTATAAACATAATATTCAAGTAATTAGCAAAGAATGTATTACCACTAAAATAAGATAATAATGCTAGAGTAAGTGCTACTATACTTACTGTTCCAATCGCCAGTCCGTCCAACCCATCTGTGAGATTAACTGCGTTAGAAGTTGCTGTAATTATAAAGACAACCATAGGTATATATAATATACCAAAATCAAAGTTCAAATCTTTAGCAAATGGAACTGTAGTCAAGGTACTTATTTCTGCAAATCCTTTCGAGTACATTTCTGGGAAAAAGTATATAGTAGAACCTAATATTAGACCTATACTTACTTGACCTAATATCTTATATCTACCAACTAATCCTTTGGGTAATTTTTTTATTACTTTTAAATAATCATCTAAGAAACCAACTACTCCAAGCCATGCTGTTACTAATATGACCATAACCACAAACATATTGGTCATATCTGCCCACAATATACTCGGAATCAATAGGGAAGAAAGAACAATCAGTCCACCCATAGTCGGCGTGCCTGCTTTGTTCAAGTGAAGTCCTTTATCCATTAATTCGGATTTGGCTTGTTCACCTATTTGCATACTTTTAAGTTTAGCTATTATCTTAGGACCAATGAAGAAACTAATGATCATAGCCGTTATAGCCGCCGCTGCTGCTCTAAAAGTAATAAATTGGAATACACCAAACCCTGGTGGGTCAAATGTCTTATGTATCCATTCTAATAGGAAATATAACATCTATCTAATATGCTGCTTAAATGAAATGATAACAAATATAATAATATTTTTTGGAAATTTAATAATGTCAATCTATTTATTTTAAATTAACTAGATTTCAAACCATTGATTACATCTTCTAATTTCATCCCTCTAGAACCTTTTACGAGTATTGATGCGGGATTTTCTGTCTTTAAAATAGCTTTTACTATTTCATTTTTATCTGTAAAATGAATGCAGTTATTAGTTGGTATTAGTTGACTATAAATTTCACCAAATAAATAAACTTCGTCTGCAATCTTAGATGCTTTTTCAAGTATTTTTTCATGTTCGTCTAAAGTATTTTCACCAAGTTCTAACATATCACCTAATACTGCTATTTTGTAATTATTGTATAGACTTAATGTGTCTAATGCTACTGAAACCGAATTAGGATTAGCATTATAACAATCATTTATTATTGTCTTGTTTCCAACTTTCTCAACTAACATTCTTCCGTAGCCATTTCCAGATTCTGGTACATAATCAGCCAACGCTTTTTTGATAATCTCTATTTCTTCGCCTAGTTCTATAGCCAAAGCAATAGCTGCAGCAGCATTATATGCTTGTATATTCCCAACGATTCCTTTCATTTCTACTTCAAAATTCTTCTCATCGTAAGTCTTTATTGTTATAGTAGGATGTAATTCTTCGTCTAAAGTTACTTTATAAGTCAAGTGCATTCCTTCATCTTGACCGAATACATACTTAGTTTCAAGTAAGTTAGCGTACTTTCTTAATACTTTATCATCGTAGTTTATAAATGATATTTTATTGAATTTTCTGAGGTGTCCAAAAAGGAAAGTTTCTTCCATTTCTACACCAACTATATCAATCAGTTTTTCTAAGTGTTCCTTGCCTATGTTCGTTATTATTCCATGTGTTGGCTCTAATAGCTCTGATAAATATGCAATTTCACCTGGTTCATTTGTACCAATCTCTAGTATTGCTACTTCATAGCTTTCATCTAGGCAGAAAAGCATTAATGGGACACCAAGTTGATTGTTATAGTTTTTATAAGTCTTTAAAACTTTATTATCTACTGATAGAATGTGAGACAGTATTTCTTTAGTTGTCGTTTTACCATTCGAGCCCCCTATTGCTACAACTGGTAGATCAAATCTCTTTCTATGAAAATTTGCTAATAGTCCAATACCTTTTAGCGTATCTTCTACAATTATTAATGGCTGTTTCTCAAATTTAGATTTATGATTTTCATAATATTCTTTATCAATTAGTGAAACTAATGCACCTTTTTCAAAAGCATCTTGAATTAAAGTATTTCCATCTAAATTTTCTCCTTTCAAAGGAACAAATAAATTTCCATTTTCTATTTGTCTAGTATCTATACTGACACCTGTTGCTATTAAGCCATCTTCTATATTGATTACATTTTGTGAATTGAAAATTAATTTAAGCTCAAACCCACTAAATTGTGCCTTGTTTTCTATCATTTTTCTGTTTCTGTTTATAATTATTTTTCAAATATAAGTTATAAAACAATATATTTGCTTTTCTAAATAGGATTAGAATGAATCAAAAATCGAATTACATAAAAGCATTTAGCTTAATTAGCATATTATTATGGATTGGGTCTTCAGTTATCCGAAGCTCAATAGGTTATACATTATTTGAAATTAAAGATCAGTTTATGTTACGTAATGATATTGATATGAATGAGTTATATTATACTATAACTACCTATATTAATATCACTTTCTACGTCGATTTATTCTATGTTTTATCTTTTCTTTTCATTTCTGTACTATTTATAATGAATGCAAAGAATTTGAAAAAAACAGGATGGCTATTTATTTCGATTGTACTATTCTATATCTTTTCAATTCCAGAAATTTATTTATTTCTGAATGATGTAGATTTATATTATTTTAATCTACATTCAGTAAACCATACTATTTCTGACGGCAGTTTGCACCTATTCAAACAAAGATACATAGTTGATATCTTTAAAATAATACAACCAATGTCCTTTCTATCACATCTTGCTATAGCTTTCTTTATGATACTCAAACCCCTGGATAAAAATGAAAGCTGAGGAACTATATAAAGAGTTACTTGAGTTAGCAAAACAGTTAGGTGTAACTGTGAAAAGAGACAAATCAGCTAAAATATCGGGTATATGTATAGTTGACGATGAACCTATATTAGTCCTCGACACCAAAATACCCAAGGATAAACTCGCTGCAGTTATAGCTACTGAGCTAAAACGAGCTAAGATAGATAATCAATATGTAAAACCTGTACTTCGTGATTTTATTGATCAACAAGAAGTAAAAGAAGCAGAATATGTTCTAGTAATCGAATATCCTGAAGAGTTTACAAAGGAGTAAACTCGTCGTTATTATTCTTCTGTCTTGACATTTCTGCCATATCTTTCTTATATTGTATTAACTTCTTAGCAAGTACTTCATTAGAAGTAGCTAATATACTTATAGCTAGAATCCCTGCATTTTTACCAGCTCCAATTGCTACAGTAGCTACAGGTACTCCAGGAGGCATTTGAACTATTGAGTAAAGGGAATCAACTCCACTAAGTGTTTTCGATTGAATAGGTACTCCTATCACTGGTAGATGCGTAGTAGAAGCTATCATACCAGGTAAATGAGCTGCACCACCTGCACCTGCAATTATTACTTTTATATTCCGTCCACTGGCTTTAGTACCATAGTCAATCATTTCATGTGGTGTTCTATGTGCGGAGATAACTCGCATCTCATATTCAACTCCGAACTCTTTGCAAATTTCTGCAGCTTGTCTCATAGTTGAAAGATCCGAATCACTGCCCATTATTATACTTATCTTGGTTGACATAATTTAAACTATTTTTTTAATTGGAGAAAAGTATGAAAGTAAATGTTAAATATAACAAAAATATGAGTTTCATAGGAGAAAATGAAACAGGACATAAAACAATGTTCGATTCTTCTGCCGCTGGTGGTGATTACGAAGCCGCTACACCAATGGAAATAATGCTAGAAGCAGCTGCTGCTTGTTCAGCAATTGATGTTGTTGCAATGTTGAAAAAAAGAAAAAAAACGATAACAGATTTCAATATAGAAGTAAATGGTGAGAAAAGGGAAGAACATCCAACGATTTATAATAAAGTTCACATGAAATATACACTAATCAGTCCCGATACTGAAGAAAGTGAGTTAGAAAGAGCTATAAGTCTATCACAAGATAAATATTGCAGTGTTTCTGCGACAATAAAATTAGCTGGTGCTGATGTAACATACGAGTATGAAATAAAAAAATCTTAGTATATATTGAGACGTTTTTGCTGTTCATGTGTCTATATAGGTAAGATAGATTACAAAAACGGAAAAAGTTTTGAGATTATTAACATTATTAGTTTCAGCAGTACTTTTATTAGTATCCCAAACGTATGCTCAAATAAGAATTAATGAGGTGTGTTCATCGAATTCCGAGTCATTGTATGACGAAGACTCAGACACACCTGATTGGATAGAGCTATACAATTACAGTGACCAACCTGTAAACCTTTCAACATGGAAGATTTCTGATCAACCCGATTCAGAATTAGCTTGGCAGTTCCCCGATACTATTATCAATCCAAATGAGTATTTATTAGTCTATGCATCTGGGAAGAATTTGATTGGCATAACAAAACTTTCAATGAAAACTAAGAGCTTTGGTTCTATAGTCCCCTTTAATAACAGAGATGCTTACAGATATAGATACAAACAACTAACTGGTGATTTTCATGCAGAATTAAAAGTAAGATCAATTCTTAATGAAGGGGTTTGGTCTTTATGTGGTATTCAAATCAGAGCTGATTTATCTGATACTACAAATTTCTTTGGGATGTTCGTTGGCTCTAAAGCAAAAGATGGGTTTTTCAACTATTGGCGAGACACTATACTATATATACCTAAATTCAAAGCTCTTTACGGTAGTCTCAATTTACCTTATACTAAACTTAGTTTAACTAGAAAGAACGATTCTCTTTATTGCTCCTATATAGATAGGAATGGAAATGAAGGTTATAAGGAATCATATCATAACTTCTTACCCGATAATATACTTATTGGTGTTAGTGTATCAGCGAATAATGAAAATCAATTCGCAGAATTTATTCTCGATTCATTTCTTATAAATAATGAATATACAGATTTAATAAATCTGGATTTGTTTGAAGTCAATGAAAAGGAAGCGGGAATAGACTCATATTATAACGAGATACACACCAACTTTAGTATCAAAGATGATGAGACCTTATACCTATATAACAATAATATTATAGTAGATAGCGTAAAGTTACAGCCAATGTCTGGTGATGTTTCTAACATGCTAAATGATGAAAATGAATGGCGAATAACAGATAAACCTACACCTGCTGAGAAAAATGGATTTGGGTACCTAACCCGATTATCAAAGCCAATGATTTCATTTAAGAATGGTAATATTGATATTACTGATACTAATGATGCAACCATTAGATATACACTTGACAATAGTTTACCTAATCTAGAATCTAAAATATATAATTTAAGCCAGCCAATAACACTTAGTAAAACAACTGTAATAAAAGCAATAGTTTATAAAGATAATTATCTACCTAGCTTTGTACAATCGGAGCTTATTAGAATAAATGAACCAGAATTCAAATTACCGATTATCTCGATTTCTGTAGATTCAGCTGATTTGTGGGGTCAATATGGGATACTCAATACAATATATAATTCTCAAAAAGTAGCAAGTTTAAATTATTATGATATGAATAGTAATTTAAGTAGTAATATACTTATTAAAGTGCATGGGCAGTCATCTCGTTTTTTACCTCAAAAGTCATTAAGAATATATTCAGACAAGAAGTCGGATTATACAAGAATTAAAAATGTTTTCTTTGATAATGTTCATAAAGAGTATGATCAACTTGTGCTTAGAAACTCTGGCCAAGATTGGAATTCGCTTTATATAAGAGATTCTTTTAATTCTGTTATAGCTTCAAAATTGCAAAATCAAATCTATGCTCAATATAAACCCATAATATTTTATTTAAATAATGAATTTTATGGTTTAATAAATCTTAGAGAAAGAATTGAAGATGAGTTTTTATCTGATATTTATAACTTAAATGACAAATCAATAAATTTTTTCGAGAATAATGGAATTACAGTTAGAGGTGATTATTTCGAGTATTTAAATTTTGTAAACAAGTTTAAAGATAATAATAGCACAAATATCAATGACATAAAAAATTATTTAGATGTAAATAATTTTTTTGATTATTCTTTATTATATATCTATTCTATAAATAGTGACTGGCCATCACTAAATGTTAAACTGTTCAATTCTAAACAAGGTGATAGGAAATTTAGATATATAGTTAATGATTTAGATGTAACGTATGGTTATAGTGCTGATAAACAAAGTTTTGATAAAATAGAATCCATTCTTAACGACACTATAAATGATTATTCGGTAGTCTTTAACAAAGTAATTAAAAATAGTCAATTAAAAGTGCAATTTTTGTCTAGAGCTGCTGATTTAATAAACTCTGTTTTCAGAACAGAAAATATGAAATCAGTACTCGATAGTTTGACAGAACAGATTAGAGAATATATACCTTTACAGCAACAGAGATGGGAAGGTTCTTGCATAGATTGGGAAGAAAAAATTGATGTAATGAAAGTCTTTTTAGAGGAAAGACCAGCATTTTTTATGAATAATCTCAATTTTCATTTAAACGAGAGCAAAGGAACTTCTAATTTTTCACTCTCAACTTACCCACCTAATAGCGGCACATTCAAAGTGAATACTATTACTGTTGATACTTCTGAATGGAGTGGCAGATATTTCCAAACTTTACCAGTTACAATTACTGCTATTCCTAAGCATGGGATGAAGTTCGTAAAGTGGAATCAAGACTCATTAGGTACTGAACCAACTATAACAACAACTCTCTCCGAATCAATAGAGATAGAAGCAATCTTTGAGAAAATCAATCTGAATGAACAGGGTAGAGCTATTGTTATAAATGAGATAATGTATAATGCTGATAAAGGGCAAGATACAAAGGATTGGATAGAACTATATAATGCTGGAACTAAAGCCGTAAGTCTTAAAGGATGGTCAATAATAGATGAAGATACATCGCACACTAAATTTGTAATAAATGAAGATTACCTAATCCAGCCTAATGAATTAGTAATACTTACAAAAGAACTAGAAGAATTTGAAGAAGCTATTTTCATTTCAAACAAGAAATTCGGTGATTTTGATTTTGGACTCGGTGGGAATGATATTATCAGATTAATTGACGAGAACGGCGTTACTCACGATTCAGTGAATTATGATAACGATGCACCTTGGCCAGTTGATGCAGATGGTTCAGGATATACTATAGAGCTTATTCATCCAAATTTGGACAATAATATAGGTGCAAATTGGAGGATTAGTAAAATGAAATTAGGCACGGCAGGAGGAGTAAACTCTAGTTATGATTCTCTTCAAACGAGTGTTCATTTCTATTTATCTTCGAAAGGTCTGAATTTAGAACAGCACGATAGAAAAATAGATATTATAACTGTTGAGTTAATAAAAAGCATTGGGCTTTATACTATTACTGGGAAAGAAATCAAGATAGAGGCAATCAGGAATACTAATCAATTAACTCTAGATTTGAATAATATAGAAAGGGGTATATATTTGTTAATGGTTAACACTGATTCTAAAACAGAAACGATTAAGATATTACTGAAGTAAAGTTTTCTTAAGAAATAGTATTCTAGCAGGAATTACTGAAAAACTTTGGAATCCTTTATTTACTAATAGCATTAATGATTCTTCGTCACTAGCTATTTGACCACATATAACTAACTCTTTATCATTCTTGTTACACACTTTTTTGATCTTGGAAAGTAAATGGATAAAAGATTCAACGCTATAGTCTAGGTATTCTTTCACGTGCTCATTGTTCCTATCCGCTGCAAAAAAGTATTGCATCAAATCATTTGTACCAATACTTATAAAGTCTGATTCTTTCACTATATGCTTTATAAGTGCTGCTGCCGATGGCGTTTCTACCATTGTACCTATTCTAGGCATCTGTATATTTAGCTCATTTGATACTTTAGCTACTATTTTCTTTATTTCAATTACTTCTTCAGTAAAAGTTACCATAGGGATAAGTAATTTTACATTTCCATTAATAGAAGCTTTAATTAAAGCATTGAGCTGAGTTTCTAATATATGTTTATTTTTAAGTAGGTACCTGACACCTCGCAATCCAAGAGCTGGGTTGTCTTCTTTTTCATCATTCAAATTTAGCTTGTCATAACCAAAATCGAATAATCGGAATGTAACAGTTTTTGGATATATACTTTCAGAAATTCTATTATAAATGTCAAATTGTATATCTTCCTCGAAAATTTCTTCTATTTCGTGAACAAGGTTTTCAGTTCTAACAAGACCAATTCCGTCAGCATTATTAATCAGTGTATTTTCGAGGTCGATCATATTATTAATATTAGAGTAGAACTTTATTTTTGCACCATTTTTGTTTCTAACGTGTGAATCTTTGTAGTCCTGGTAAGATTTTAACTCTTCTTCGGCTTGTGTTTGCTTGTTTTTATATTGTATTCGGGTCTTATTATCGGGGTTGATTATAATGTTACCTAGGTAACCGTCAATTATTATTTCATCATTGTTTTTGACTAACCCTAACAGCGAATTAACTCCAAATACAGCTGGTATATTCAAGCTTCTAGAAATAATCGAAGAATGGGAGAGATTAGAACCATATTCTGTAGCGAAGCCAATTGCTCCATTTTCATGAATTTTTAATATTTCGTCAGTATCGAGCAAACTAGTGATTATTATTCTATTCTTAACTTCTGAATAATCATTCTCTACATCATTTATATCTTGTATCAACTTATGTTTTAGAAATTGAATATCATTAACTTTTATTTTTGATAAACTATTACCATTATTACTAATTAATTCAATATAGTTAGCGAAGAATTCTTCTATTGCGATTTCGCATCTATTTCCTTTATTTATTAAGTCGTTAACACCATTAGTCAATTCCTCATCTTGCAAGAACATAAGTTCAGACTCAATAATAGATTTGATTTTTTCCTTATGCTTATATTTTTCAATAATTCGCTCAGAATCAAATATTAAAGATTTTTTTGCGAAAGCAAATTTGGCTTTTTCTATTTCCGAATCGAAAACTTTTAATGCTCTCAATTCACTTTGATTTTTATCAAAATCTAATCGTTTTACTTTTCCAATCACTATACCTTTTGATATTGCAATTCCACTTATTCTATGATTTACCATTAGATAGGTTCTCCAAAACCAGATTTAAATAGCTCCTTGATTTCGGCGGCCATATCATTCTCATCTATCCCATCAATCTCGAATGATAGTGTACTACCTAATTCAGCTGCTAGTGTCATAACCCCAATAATTGATTTCCCGTTTATCCTCATTCCGTCTTTTTCTATAAATACTAATGATTTATACTTAGATGTTAGTTTTACTAATGTGGCCGCAGGTCTAGTATGTAATCCAGCTCTGTTTACGACGGTTACTTCAAATTCTATCATTTTTCTATACTCTTTTTAATTTCATCAAAGGAAATCACACCTTCCCTAATATAATTAATTTCATTGTTAGTTAGCCGAATAATTGTAGAACTAATGTTCTTACTCCCACAATCTATATCTAATAATATGTCAGAATGTTGTTCGGCAAACACCACTATATCATCTTTGTCAGTTATAACGGACATTCCTGATAGATTACAAGACGTAGATGCAATAGGATAGCCCAAATAATCTATTAATTCCAACAGATAACTACAATTACTAAGTCTAAATGCGACTGTATTCAAGTTGGCAGTAACATAATCCGGAACATTTTTTTTATCTAAAACAATTGAAAGTGGACCGGGTAAATATTGTTTTGATAAAATTTTCCAAATTTCTCTATTGTCAATTATACCATATTTTTCAATTTCAGAAGCTTTAGATATTTGAATTTGCAAAGGATTAGAAGTATTTCTACCCTTTATATCATATAATCGAGTTACGGCTTTTTCATCATCGTAGCGACAACCAATCCCCCAAACGGTCTCAGTAGGGAATACAATTATTCCTGAATTGTCTAGAATAGATTTTATCTTTTCTAAATTATTCTTATTTATTTCCGTTATCGTAATCATATTCTGTCAATTTAATAATAATTACACTTTTTATGAAGACTATATTTTGGTTTAGAAGAGATTTAAGGTTGAAAGACAATGTTGGGTTGCATAATGCACTGAAAAATAATGATGAAGTTACACCAATTTTTATATTTGATGAAAATATAATTTCTGAATTACCAAACGATGATAAAAGGATAAGCTTCATATATTCTGAACTTGAAAGTATAAAACAACAATTAATCAATATTGGATCAGATTTATTAGTTTTCAAAGGAACTCCGGAAAATGTTTTCCAGAAGTTAATGAATGAAAATAATATTGAAAAAGTATATACTAATCATGATTATGAACCTTATGCTATTAATAGGGACAAAAGAATTGAAAAACTGTTAAATAATAAAAGAATTGAATTTAAATCCTTCAAAGACCAAGTAATATTCGAAAGAGACGAAATAGTAGAATCGGATGGAAAGCCATATTTAGTGTTCACACCTTATTCTAAAATTTGGAAAAGTAAGCTCACAGAAGAATTGCTAGTTGATAATAGTATAAGTAAATATAAGTCTAGCTTCAAGAAATATAGTTCTCCCAATGATTTAATATCACTCCAAGAATTAGGTTTTGAGAAAGTAAATAATATAATTACAAGTAAAGAATTAGATATTGAAATAATTAATAATTATCATAATACTAGAGATTTCCCAGCCATTGAAGGCACTAGTAATATGAGTGTGTACCTTAGATTTGGAACTGTTTCTCCTCGAGAGTTAGTTAGTAAAACATTAGAGAATAATGAGAAATACTTAAACGAGTTAATTTGGCGAGAGTTTTTCATGTCTATTTTATATCATTTCCCACATACAGTAACTGAGAATTTCCACCCAAAATATGATAAAATGGTGTGGAGAAATAATGAAATTGAATTTGAAGCATGGTGCAAAGGAGAAACTGGATTCCCCTTGGTTGATGCTGGTATGCGAGAACTAAATAAAACAGGACTTATGCATAATAGAGTTAGAATGGTAGTTGCTAATTTTATGACAAAACTTTTACTGATAGATTGGAGATGGGGAGAGGAGTACTTTGCAAAGAAATTACTCGATTATGAGATGTCTTCAAATGTAGGTAATTGGCAGTGGGCAGCAGGTACAGGGGTAGATGCTGCACCTTATTTTAGAATATTCAGACCTGATACACAATTAGAGCGATTTGACAAAAATCTTGAGTATATTAGAAAATGGATCCCCGAATATAAAGAAGATTATATTGAGACAATTGTAAATTATAAGGAAGCTAGACAAAGAGCTTTAGATAGTTATAAAAGAATTATGTAATTTAGTAATTATACATTGTGTAATACAAGTAGTTTTCAAAAAGTTATCTTTTTAGGAAATTATTTTTTATTTTGAAATTTAAAATTCTTTAAAAACTAATTCCCTATATTTTGGGGGAGACAGAATGAACAAACTATTGACCTTCTTAATTTTAGTTGCAATTGCAATAAGTCCATTATTCTCACAGGAATATGCAGAAGAACCATACACTCCAAGAGATAGTTATGGTGTATTTGTGGGGTTTGGACTTAACCTACATAGTGCAGATTTCAAAAGTTTTGCAGAAATACCTAGTTGTTGTCCTGGTTACGAGACTGGCACTGGAGTAGGAATTAATATTGGAGCTTTCTATTCGTTACCTTTGGGTGATTTAATAGATTTATCACTCAGAGCTAAATATCTACAACTTGGTGGTGAGTTATCAAGGATTGAAGAAGAATTAGGAACTACTCTAAGTGGCGATATGCAAACACTTCAATTCGAACATAGATTCGATGCTGCAATTACATCTGTTGCATTAGAGCCATTACTTGAATTTAAGTTATCAAACGAATTTAGATTGCGTGGGGGTTTCCGAATTGGTTATTTACTAAGCGGTAACTTAAATGAACATGTTGAAGAGGTAGTTTCTCCTAGTAACGGTCTTTTTGTTGATGAAAACGGAAATACTTCTAGAACTAGGAATAGTTATGAAGGTGAAATACCTTCACTTTCAACATTAGATGCAGCAATAGTTTTTGGTGCTTCCTATGATTTACCTTTAAATAGTTCATATACCTTATTTCTAGTACCATTTGTTGATATGTCATTAGGACTTACTTCATTTGTACCAGATTTTGGATGGACGTCTAATTCAATTGTTGGTGGCTTGGGGCTTAGATATGCTCCTAGAGATATAATCAAGAAGAAGGAAATATTACCTCCTCCTCCACCGCCTCCGCCCCCACCATTGCCACCGCCTCCGCCCCCACCAGCTGTTCCACAGCTAGATGCGTCGATATTGGCTGTGTCAGTTAACGAAAACGGACAAGAAAGTGATGTAAGTTCAATCAAAGTAGAGGAATTCTTCTTGAATAGGATTCACCCTCTATTGAACTACGTTTTCTTCGGTGAAAACTCAGCAGATATTCCTAAAAGATATTCTAGAATTAGTGAAGCTGAAAAAGAAAATTTCTCGTTCAAGCAATTATTTGACTTGAAGACAATGGAAGTTTATTATGAGATTCTTAATATCGTTGGAAAAAGGATGCAATTCTATCCACAAGCAAAAATTGAGCTAGTAGGTTGTAATTCTGATCAGGGATTAGAGAAAGATAAAATTAGTTTATCAAAAGATAGAGCTGAAACGGTTAAAAAATATTTAATAGATGAATGGGGTATAGACCCAACTAGAATAACAGTTAAATCTCAGAATCTACCAGAAAATCCTTCAAATGTAAATGAGCCAGATGGTATAGTTGAGAATAGAAGAGTAGAGATGAATGCGAATATACCACAGATATTCGAGCCGATGAATATCAAAGATACTTTGAGAACATCTAATCCACCTCATATTAGATTCAAACCGATTGTCAAATCGGCTGTTGGCTCTAATAGATGGAAGATTATTACTTATCAAAATGGTAGAGAGTTAAAGACATTCAGTGGAAATGGTGAAATACCAAAAGCTATAGAGTGGGATTTGGAATTAGAAAAAGAGCAAGATTATATCCCAACTATGGATAGACCATTGCAATACAGACTCCAAATTATTGATAATGATAACAAAATGTGGGAGTCTGCTATACAGGAACTTCCAGTAGAGCAAGTTACTATCGAATATAAATTTGAGAATGTACTTCCTGATAAGGAATTTGACATTTACTCTATGATTGGTTTTGGTTATAATCAAGCAGAACTTAATGAAAGAAATATGTTTATTGCAGATAAAGCAAAACAAAGATTGAGAAGTTATTCTATTCCTGATATTATCGGATATTCTGATAGATTAGGAAATGAAATAGCTAATCAGAAACTATCTCAAAGAAGAGCTTACAATGTAGCTGAATTTTTATCTCTAAACCCTGAGACAACCGCTCGTGGATTGGGTGAGAAGAAATTGCTATATGACAATGATTATCCTGAAGGAAGATTCTATAGTAGAACAGTTGTAATTAGTATCATAACTCCTATTGAGTAATGTAATTATTTTGCAGTTGAACTGTTATTATAAAAAGAAATTAAAACGGTATTAAAAAATGAAAAATATTAAGATTCTAATTTACTTGTTACTATTCTCATGTAGTAATATGGTATTCGCTCAATCTATAGAAATAGAAAGAGTCGTAACAACTAATTTCCCAACTCTCAGAGCAGAATTCAGAGTGAAAGATGCTGGCGGGGTTGAAATCAGAAATCTAAGTAATCTGGACTTCCAGTTGAAGGATTTGGGTATTAATACTCCTTTTACTGCCCCGACTTGTCCTCCAGATCAGGCTAGATTCTCATTGATATTAATCTTCGATGCTTCTGGTTCTATGGATGCTAATATAAGTAATGAATCTTCTGATCCTCCTTCAAGACATACTGTCATAAAGAATGTAGCTAAACAGTTTATTGACCAGTTGCCAGATGGACAATTCGAATGTGCTATAGGTGTTTTCTCTAAAGAGTTTGATTATAATCAACTTCAAAGGTTTACCACAGATAAGGACTCATTAAAGCAAGCTGCTGATTATAGACTAATAAATGCAACTAATTATAATGCTGGGTTTCTAGGATATAATGAGAATGACGAAGGCGGAGCATTCGGATTAGTTAAAGATGCACAGTATAAACCTGTTATTGTATTTATGACTGATGGTTTTCACCAAGAAAATGCAAAACATGGAGCTATAAAAGATGGTACTATTATAGCAAAAGCTAAAGCAACGAATACAACGATTTATTCACTTGCAATTGGACCAACTTCTCCTGATCCAAGTGATACTTCTTTAGACCCGTTATCGAAAGCAAAATTAAAAAATATATCTACTGCCACTGGTGGTGATTATTACGAAAATCTGTTAAATGAACAGCAAGTGGCTGATATTTATTCAAATATATTACAATCAGCACAAGGATTTGGTACTCCTGCACCTTGTTATATAGATTTCGAGTCTGATTGTAATGATGGTGAGATAGAGCTAACATATACTGGATTTAATCCTGCAGTATCTGATACAAAAGCATATATAATTTCTGATGAATTAAAGCCGAATCTAGACATTACGAAACGTAGTTTCTTAGAAGTAAACCAAGTATTGAATGTAGCTAAAGATTTTGATGTTACAATCAAAGCAGAAAAAAATAAACTGATAATTACTGGATTCAATGCGGCGCCAGCCAATATATTCACTGTTTCTAATTGGGGTGGCTCTGCTCCTCCGTTTACTTTGAATAAAGGTGAATCAAGAATAATCAAAGTTTCTATTAAACCTGAGAATAGAGAGTTTTATGGTGGAACTATTAATTTCGAGGGTTCTGGATGCTCTGGTTTGACTATGACTCCAAGAACTGGGTTTATCTTTGCAGAAGATATTATTTTCGCAAATGTTAATCAAGGGGACCAGGAAACTAAAACTTTTACACAAAGATTTTGTAATCTAACAGATGAACCGCTTAAATTAAGCAATATACTAGTCTCCGGCGGTGCACACCAGTCTGATTTTGGGGTTACTAGCCAATCTAAGACCCTTGCTCCAGGAGAATGTATAGACATAGAAGCTACATTCAGACCTACTGACCAAGGCGATAGAGAAGCACTATATACAGTGAAAACTGATAAAGGCGATTTCGAAGCTAAGTTGAAAGGTGGTGGTGCCGGTAAGCCTCAGATTGCTGCAACTGCTGCTACTTTTGCTGATGTAAATTGTATAAATCCTAAATCTACAATTACTGTTGAAGTAAGAAACGATGGACCAGTTGAGTTAGATATCAGTAGTATAACTCTTGAAGATGTTATTAACTTCAATCTAATAGGGAACACTTCTTTGAAAGTTGGTCCCAATAGTAGTAATAGTACTGATGTAATAGTTGAGTTTACTCCACAATCAAACGGAGTTCATACTACAAATTTAGTATTTACTAACAACTCTGACAATAGCATTTATAAAGTGAAATTAGATGGTGAAATGTTAGCTGTAGATTATAATGTATCTGAACCGAATCATAACTTTGGTGAGATATGTGGTAATGTTGGTAATCCTGCTACTAAGACTGTTACTTTAAGTAATGTGAGTTCTTTCGGTTACAATGTAACTGCCTCATCTAGTTTACCCGAATTCAAAACGAATTTAGTTAGTTACGATCTTACTTCTGGTACAGCAGTTGTAACTATTAGTTTCGAATCAGGAGTTAACAATACTTATAACGGTGTTATTACTTTTACCAGTGAGTGCGGTAATGTAGTTAAAAAAATTAATGTGACTGGGTCTATCAACTCACCAGAAGTACAAAGTCAAGCCGTATCTATAGCCGCTGTTATTGGTACAAGTGAAATGTCAACTGTTGATATATCAAATCCAAATACAGCACCGTATGATGTTGTTGATGCTTATGTTGGTGATGCTTCTAAAAACCCAATCCCAGAATT
Organism: Kapaibacterium sp. (SeqCode); assembly: GCA_041675005.1. Lineage (GTDB taxonomy): Bacteria > Bacteroidota > Ignavibacteria > Kapaibacteriales > UBA2268 > PGYR01. The sequence goes on along the minus strand of JBAYUQ010000002.1, from coordinate 158,215 downwards.
CAATGTTAGTGCAACTAGCTTTTCTGTTCCTGGTAGTGGTACATACAAGTTAGACATTACTTATACTCCGAATGCGGGCAATCCAGTTGATAAATCTGGTTTTCTGTATTTAGTTATTAATCAACCATGCAATGTTACATTAGATGATATTACTGTAGAAGGAAAACCGACATTGTCAATAGCAAGTCTTTCAATAGCTAATGATAACAAAGACTATATTGGAAGAATCACAACTATCCCGGTTACCCTAAGTGGTCTTGGTGGATTCCTATCCTCTGGTACTAGCTCTGTTGAGTTTACGGTTCAGTTTGATGAATCATTACTTAGTCCATTAAACGGAACTGCTGTTGGTATTAACCAAGTTTCGCATAAGTTCAATTTGAATTCTCCTTTTACAGGTACTCAGATATATAATATGCAATTCAAAGTATTAAATGGATTACCATCTACAACTTCTCCTCTTAACTTTATAAAAGCAGATGCGTTAAATAGTGGTGGTACTCAGTCTGCTGGATTGAATACAGATAATGGTCAATTCGATTTAATTCTTGTTAAGGGCGAAGCAACTACTGAAGCTCTATCAGCATCTCCGGGTGAGAATTTTACTTTACCTGTTTTTATACTTGACAAAAATGACAATCTAGATGAGCTATTACACAAAGATTTGAGAATAGTGATTCAGTATAACTACACTGTTATGCAGCCGACTGATAGACCTCATACTGTTATATCTGAAGATATTGCTGAACTTGATATTACAGGTGAAATTAAATTTACTCAAACTCCTAAAGTTAATCAGACACAAGCACAATTTGCATTTGCTAATATTCCAATGATAGCAAAATTAGGTAATAAGCAAGTAACTGAAATTGCTATAAAATCAGTTGATGTGCTTTCTGGAGGGGTAGCGGATTTTGTACTTGATACAGCTGAGTTTACATTGACAGGCGTATGTGAAGAAGGTGGTCATCTTAGATTATTTACTCTTTCTGAAATTACGCCATCTATCAAATTAATCCAGAATCCTATTGTATCTAGTACTAGTATAGAACTATCTACAGTAGAGAAGGGGATTCACACTGTTAGTGTATTCGATATGATTGGTAATAAAATTAACTTAGATGAACGAAATATAACATCTGAAGGAAGCTATAGTATTCCATTCGGAATTGAAACTTTGAATTCTGGTTATTATTTAATTTATTTTGAAACTCCTACACAAGAGTTTTTCAAGAAAATAGCTATTATAAAATAGTGCTTTTCGAAAAAGTTATAAACCCCTTTTCCAATTCATAGGATAAGGGGTTTTTTATTTTTAATTTCTAAAGTTTTAAACAGCAAAAAATAAATCTTAAATTGATTGAATAATTAGATGAACAATAGAATAATTTCAGTTGCTAATCAGAAAGGCGGAGTAGGGAAGACTACATCGGCAGTTAATATAGCTGCTTCACTAGCTGCATTAGAAAAGAAAGTATTGCTCTTGGATTTGGATCCACAAGCCAATGCAACAGCAGGATTAGGTGTAGATTCTAAAAGCCAAGAAATATCTAGCTATGATGTACTCGTAAATGAAGACTCAATGGATGAAGCAACAGTTGATACAGAGTTAGAGTTTCTTAAACTGATTCCTTCGCATATTGACTTAGTTGGTGCAGAAATAGAAATGATTTCTCGTAAAAATAGAGAGCTTCAACTAAAAAACAAATTCGATGCACTTGAAAAAAAATACGACTATATCATTATTGATTGCCCACCCTCGTTGGGATTACTTACCTTGAATGCATTAACTGCTTCTGATAGTGTATTAATCCCCGTACAATGCGAGTATTATGCATTAGAAGGATTGGGACAGTTATTAAACACAATAAGTATAGTACGTAAACATCTTAATGATGATTTGGAAATAGAAGGTGTACTTCTGACAATGTATGACAGCCGATTGAATCTATCAAATGAAGTTGTAGAAGAAGTGAAAAAGCATTTTACAGATAAAGTATTTAAAACAATTATAAGTAGAAACGTAAGATTATCGGAATCACCAAGTCACGGTAAACCGGTAATATTATATGATGCTGTTTCTAAAGGTTCACAAAACTATCTAGCATTAGCTAAAGAAATAATTAAAAACTCGAAATAATAATATAGCATGGTTAAAAAGAAAGGATTGGGGAGAGGGCTTAGTGCCTTGATTCCAGATATAAAAAGAGATGAAGATAGCGAAGTAGAATCCTCAAAAAATGCAGGTTCTAGTTCGAGTATTCCTATTAAGAAAATCAGAATAAACCCTTGGCAACCCCGTAAGGAATTTGATCAAACTGCTTTGGAAGAGCTAGCTGAATCTATCAAAACTCATGGTCTAATCCAACCTATTTCTGTTCGTAGGGTAGATGAGCATTTTGAGCTTATCTCAGGTGAACGTCGTTTCAGGGCCTCCAAATTGATAGGACTAAAAGAGATTCCTGCTTATATAAAAGAGAATGTTGACGATGAGCAGATGCTTCAGTTTGCAATCATCGAAAATCTACAAAGAGAAGATCTTAATCCTATTGAAATAGCGATTAGTTACAAACGATTAATAGACGAATTCAAACTTACACAAGAAGAAGTAGCTAAGCAAGTAGGTAAAAACAGAAGTACAGTTACCAACAATCTAAGATTATTGAACCTACCAGATGTAGTGCAAAAAAGTCTTTCTCAAAATGAAATCTCTGGTGGACATGCTAGAACTTTGCTAGGTTTAAGCGATATACCTAGTATTATAAAAGCTTGGAAACACATAATTGAAAACGAATTATCAGTACGTGAAACTGAGAATTACGTTAAGAATTTTGGTAAGCTGACAAAGAAAGATGAATCTGAAAAAGAAGAATTATCTCAAGAATTAAAGGCAATAATTGACGATACTGAAGACAACCTGAGAACTAAATTTGGGACTGAAGTACGTATCAAATTCAAGAAAAATGAGAAAGGTTCAATAGTGATTAACTATTATTCCAAAAAAGATTTGAATAGAATATTAGAGTTATTAGATTGAGTTTAGAGTTTACTGCAAATAGAAGAGTTATATACGCAGATACTGATAAAATGGGTGTGGTGTATAATGGTAATTACCTGTCATATTTTGAGATAGGTAGAAATGAGTTAATGCGACATTTGGGCTTGGCCTATACCGAAGTAGAGAAAAATGGACTCATATTACCCGTTATAGATGCGTATGTAAAGTATATTAAACCAGCGTATTATGATGATGTATTGGAAATAAATGCTCGTCTAGATGAAACTTTATCTGCTAAAATTCAGTTTATATATACTATTAGTTGCAATAATGTATTAATTGCAGAAGGTTATACTAATCATGTATTTGCAAATGCAGAAACTATGAAGCCAGTAAGACCGCCAAAAATGTATGTAGAACTATTACAAAAACACTTAGGTAAACTATAAATATCTTTACTTTATTACTGAAGAAAAAAGGCACTTAATAAATGAAAAAGACAATATTAGCACTATTGATGTTAGCTGTTACTACTATGTTCGCAGATGATACTCCTTATAATTTCATGAGATTTAACTCTACTGCCAGGGCAGCAGCTCTCGGTAATGCCGTTGTCTCAATAGAAGATGATGCATCGCTAATATTCTTCAATCCTGCACTTTTGCAATCAGCAAATGAGAAAACTCTTTCTACTACTTTTTCAAAACATGTACTTGATATAAATTCAGGGAATATAGTCTATAAAATAAATCAATTCGATTTGGATGGCGCTTCACTAGCGGCACAAATCAATTTTAATAGCTACGGTTCTTTCGATTATCTTGATAGTGAAGGTAAGCTATACGGAAATGGTTTCTCTGGATCTGATCTATCATTCGGTGTTACATACTCTAATGAATTAGACTCTAATTGGTATTATGGTGTAACAGGTAAATTTATTTACTTAACTCTAGAATCACAAAGTTCATCGGCTTTCGCCGTTGATGCTGGTATGTTCTACAGAGTTAATGAACGAACTAATCTAGGTTTCTCTTTGCTTCATCTAGGGTCTGAAATGAGCTCATTGAACGGCCAAGCAGCTACTATGCCCACTGATGCGAGAATTGGTGTGAATCATAGATTAAAAGGGCTACCGTTGCTTATAAACTTCTCATTTCATCATTTAGCTGATGATGTCGATGGATTCTTTGATAGATTTAAAAATTTCGCGATTGGGGGTGAGCTTTATTTGAGTAAAGTTATAAATCTAAGAGCTGGGTATGATAATCAGATTAGAAACTTCGCATCAGCTGACGAGAACAAAGGACTTTCTGGGTTAAGTGGTGGTATAGGTATCAAATTCGAAGATGTTGATTTTGACTATGGTTATGCTGAATACGGTGCATCTATTGGGTTGCATAGATTTAGTTTAGCATTAGAACTTTAGTCATCTTTACTTTTCAGCCGTCTTAATCTTTCTTTTTGAATAACAACTCTGTTTTTCATCTGATTTATATCTATATGTAGGTCTATATTTCTAGCTGAGTCTGCTATTAACAACTCAGATTCCCATTCTGTTATTTTATTCTCATTTCGTTCTATTATTTTATTCAGATGAGTGATAGAAAATTCAATCTTTTCACGAAGCTTTTCTGATTTATCTTCCTTCAAACTATCAATGCTGTAATTATTTGAATTATCAATAGTTTCTATACTACTCTGTTGCTCGTAGCTACAAGAAATAATATAAAAAAGTATTAAAATTATCCACAAAATTTTCAATTTGTCCTTCGAACTACTTATATTGTATAAATGAATTTATTCAAATATAAGGAGTTTTAGTTTATGAAGAAGTTTTTTATACTTTTCGCAGTAATGGTTGCATTTACGTTTTCTAATTTAAATGCAAAATCATCTACAATGGTTGGTGGAGGTCTTGGTTATGGTACTGATATTGAAAAACTAGCAATCCAAGCTGGTGCAGTTATTGATATAGATGCACCTGTACAAATTGCACCTGATTTTAAATACTACTTAACTGATGAGTTTGTTACTTTCTGGGAGCTTAATGTTAATGTTCAATATGCATTAACTCAAAACAAAGGGACTAATTTCTATCTACTTGGCGGTTTAAATTATGCAGTTCAAAGCATTGATTTTGATTATGGTTTTGCAGGTAGTGGATCAGTTTCTAACTCAGAAATTGGACTTAATGTTGGTGCTGGTGCTAAATTTGATTTAGGTAGCTTTTTTATCTTACCTGAAATAAAATATGTACTATCATCTTATGACCAATTAGTTATAAGTGCTTCTGCAATGTTCCCAATTTAATCTGATTTAAAAGATTAATTTGATTAAAAATTAAAAATCCCGCTTTTTTGAGCGGGATTTTTTTTGTCTATTTTACTATTTGTAATGGTCTTACTATTTGTTTGTTTCCAGTCTGGACTCTTATGTGGTAATTTCCACTATTGAGCCCATTTGTTTCAAAGCTGAGTTCCTTATTAGCACTGATTGTCTGTCCTTCAAATATTTTCTTAACTTCTTGCCCTCTATTATTATAGATGGATATAAAGGTCATACCTGCTTCTGCCTTGAATTTCAGATTTCCACTACCGTTCATTGGGTTAGGGAAGACATCGAAATCTCCGGGAGAATAATTATTCTCTACACTTGATTGACTTGTCTGAATAATATTCAAATGCTGATGTTTACCTAGCATTATGTTCTCTAAATCTTTATCTTCTACTTCAAACCAATCTTTCAATAATGAGTAATAGATAGATCTAAAGTCAAACTGCATAGGTAAGTTATCTTGAACAGTAACAGTTGAAGGTATATTGGGATTATCTCCTTGTATGCCAGGTATAACTTTAGAACCAAATACAAATAACGGAGCCGCAGACCCATGATCTGTTCCATTGCTTGCATTAGATATTATTCTTCTTCCGAATTCGGAAAAAGTCATACCAACAACATTATCTTCCAAGTTTTGCAATTTCATCTCATCTTGGAAAGCAGCCACAGATTCAGAAATCATCTTTAAAAGTTCGTAGTGGTTACCTTGTACATCACCATCTTGTTGAACTTGATTTGCATGAGTATCGAATCCACCCAAACTATGCACAAAGATTCTTGTCTTACTACCACCAGCAATTAGCTTAGCCGTTACTTGCAATTGACCGATTAATCTATTATTATTACCTGCTTTATCCCATTTAGAAGACATTAGTTTTTCACCTTTTTCAAAAGAATCTACTAATGTTTCTCTATAAACTTTTGTCTGGTTTATAATTTGTCTTATATATTCAATCTCATTACCTGCTGGAGTAGCAGGTGTAGTGTCTATACCACCAGAATTAATATTATAGATATCAATCTTTCCTTCGCCATTTGGCGTAATTGCCATTCCCATACCCAAAGCGGGTCCTTGGCAAGTAGGGGAGACAAAAGAGCCGTAAGTAATAGAAAGGGGATCTAAATTATCGGGATTCGGATAATTAGTAGGATAATTAGGATGCTTAGTATATAATTCTCTTCCAAGCCACCCTGATGAAATTACTTTATCCGAATCAGAAGCAGATGTCCATATATCAGTACTTCTGAAATGCGAGAAGTTTGGCTGAGGATAGCCAACTGATTGTAATACATGTAGCTTCCCCTCGTCATATAGTTCTTTCATGCCAGATAGTGCTGGGTTCAACCCTACATCATCTCGTAATTTCAATATTAAATTTTCCGGAACTAATACATTCTGTCTTGCATTGTATAGATTTCCATATTGATCAAGAGGAATTACAGTATTTAGACCGTCATTTCCTCCATTTAGAAATATTAAGATTAGTTTTCTATCTTCAGCTTTTGCCAAATTAGCAAATTGATTGAATATCGGAGCTCCTTTTGCTAGTTGCATACCACCTAACATAACTGCCGAAGTAGTAAGACCTGTCGTGTATATAAAATCTCTTCTTTTCATTTTTAATCTCCTTATACTAAGTGATATTCAGCAATATTCAAACAAGCTCTAATAAACGTTCTTAATAGAGTATTAACTATATTTGTGTTCTCTTCATTACTTGGGTCTAACTCGTAAGCTGTCCATAGAGCTGACCAATAATAATCTTCGTATTCTTCAGGAAGTAAATTGTTTCTCAAATATTTAAGTTGAATTTCTGTTAATTCTACAGGCAGCAGTAATTCGACCAATTCATTAATTAGAGTAGATATTTCATTTGGATCAGATGTTTGTTTGGCTAATTCAAACGCATCAAAACTTAAAGAAAACCCTCTTCCTTCTATGACAGGAGTTCCGGCAACATAATCTGCTAATACTGCTCTGTAAGGCGCTGAAACACTAGTTACCCATAATCTATGATATCCAGGTGCTTGATACATTGCTGGCCACCCAGATACACTTGGCGGCTCACCAAGAATCATTTCTTGAATAGCCGTGTATTGGAAACCTAATGAAAGCCAAGCTGGATATTGTCCGGTATAGTCTCTTGGAAATTGCATCTCTAGATTTCTATAAATTGATACAACAAAATCTAGAGGGCTCTTTATTACACAACCAATGTTCCATTTATCATAGAAATGTGCTGAACTAAAAAGTGCTTTTAAAACGGGTTTAACTTCATAATTATTATTTCTAAGTAAATCAGCCATTGGCTTAATTACATTGTTTTCAGTTTGTTCATCTATCTCATAGTAAACAAACCAACGATAAATCTTTCTGCACATAAATAAAGCAGTTTCATCTTGATTTAATATCATTGAGATCAGCTCTTTGTACTCTTCATCTTCTTTGTTCTTTATAACTTTGTTTCCAAAAGCTGAGGAGAATTTTTTATCAGTTTTATCATGAAGCTGACTATAATACTTTGATTCGATAGTATCTCTTAAAGCTCTCCAACCAGTTAGAACTTTTGCTGCAGCAACAACATCATCCTCTGTATAATTAGTATAATTACCTGGACCTATTAGAGGGCCTTTTCCAACGGTGAATAATTCCATAATTTCTCTAGCAAAATTCTCATTTGGTCTTCCTACAACATTCTCATTACCATTCAAATATCTCAGCATTGCTGCATTTATAGTCATTTTCTCAGTAAGTGTTTTAAAATTACCAAGGGCATTATCTCTTAGAGTCTTATAATAATCAAATGTATAATTCTCATCCCTTACTGTTAACATCTGTGTAACAAAGTGGTTATGCCAAAATAATGTCATTTTCTCACCGACATTATTTCCAGCTCCAACTATATTACCAAACCATCTAGCTGCAAAGCTATTTATTCTTGGATTGAATGTATTAGGTCCTTGAGGAAGACCAACCCAAGTTTGGCCAACATTTGCATAAGGATCATTATTATCATTATAATTAAGAGGTAATTCTAGAGGCTCATCAAATGTCAGTATCTTTTCAACGGCACTTTCGAGAGTCATTTCTGCAAAATCAGAAATGTCTTTCATTTTTGGGCCGAAAGTAGCTCTTTTCAATAAATGAGAAGCAGTTTTCTTATCCCAAATACCTGTATATTTCTCTAATCCTGCATCTATTAGTACACCATTTGTCCTTTGAGGTATAGTTCCTTCGGGTAGGTTATACTCTTTAGAGCTAAAATCTAGTATTGTATTTTTCATAATTATCTCAAGTTAGTTACTACTTACAAATTAATAACACATTAAATAAAAAAAGGTTTAACAAAATATGAAAATTTTATTAAACCTTATAATTATTTTAACTTATTGAATTAATTATTCTTCTACAGGAGCTTCATAAATTTCTTTACGTCTTTCTTTAATATCTGCATCATTTACATATTCATCATAGGTACACATCTTATCAATGTGGCCAAACGGACCAATCTCAACTATTCTGTTAGCTGTAGATTCCATTAACTGATGATCATGAGAAGAGAAAAGTAATACTTGATCATATTTCTCTAAACCATCGTTAAGAGCAGAAATAGATTCCAAATCTAAGTGGTTAGTAGGTTCATCTGCAACTAACACGTTTGCACCTTCCATCATCATCTTAGATAACATACATCTTACTTTTTCACCACCTGATAGTACATTCACAGGTTTTAATGCATCTTCACCTGAAAATAACATTCTTCCCAAGAATCCTCTTATATAAGTCTCATCACTATCTTTAGAATATTGTCTCAGCCAATCTGTAATTGGTAGATATGAATTGAAAAACTCAGAATTCTCTTTAGGGAAGTAACTTGATTTTATTGTTTGTCCCCATTCTATTGTTCCAGAATCCTGTTCCAATTCACCCATTATAATATCGAAGAATACTGTTTTAGCAACATCATTCTTACCAACAAAAGCAATTTTATCCTTCGGATTTACTTGCATAGTAAAGTCTTTGAATATTACTTCACCGTCTATTGATTTAGAAAGATTATCGATATTCAAAACAATGTTCCCAACCTCTCTGTCCGATTTGAACTCGATATAAGGGAATCTTCTCGATGTATGAGGAATATTCTCAATCGTCAATTTATCAATCATTTTCTTACGAGCTGTTGCTTGTTTCGCTTTAGATGCATTTGCACTAAACCTACTAATGAAGTCTTTCAATTCCTTGATTTTATCTTCAGATTTCTTATTTGAGTCTTTCGTTTGTTTTAGTGATAATTGTGAAGCTCTTAACCAAAATTCATAATTACCAGGGAACATGTTAATCTGACCATAATCAATATCAGTTATATGAGTACAGACTGTATTTAGAAAGTGTCTATCGTGCGATACAACTAAGACAGTATTATTGAAATTGATAAGGAATTCTTCTAACCAGTTCTTCGAGTTTATATCCAAGTTGTTAGTTGGCTCATCTAGTAATAGAATATCAGGACTACCAAATAGAGCTTGAGCTAATAGGACTTTGATTTTTTCACCAGCTTCCAGATCTTTCATCAGTGAATCATGTAAATTTTCAGAGACCCCTAGACCTGAGAGAAGCATCCCTGCCTCAGCTTCAGCTTCGTAGCCATTCATATCAGCAAAGTCAGCTTCAACTTCACCCATTTTCATTCCTTCTTCTTCTGTAAATTCAGTTTTTGCATATAGCTCATCTCTTAACTTCATCAATTTATAAAGTTCAGTGTGCCCCATAATAACTGTATCTACTACTTTGATATTATCAAATTTGAATTGATCTTGCTCTAAAACAGCCATTCTTAATTTTGAACCTATTTGAACATCACCTTTCTGTGGTTCAATTTCACCAGAAAGTATTTTTAAAAAAGTGGACTTACCAGCACCATTAGCACCGATAATACCATAACAATTCCCAGGTGTAAATTTTAAACTTACATCCTTGAATAACGGCTTTTTACCAAAAGCTAAAGTTATATTATTTACCGTAATCATCTTATTTTATTCTTATTTAGTTTTTTGAATAGTTACAAAGTTAATACTTTTAAAGACGATAATGAAGTAAAAAATTATAAACATAGTAATTATAAAAAAAGGGTTGCTTCAAAAAGCAACCCTTTATCTTAATTGTATGTCTAAACTCAATTATTTAGATACTTTTTCAGGTAAAGTATATGTTCTTCCTTTGTTCTGTTCTTTCAACCAAGTATATAATGGATTGAAATATTCTAACATAGCTTTAGCACTTATCTCTTCACCTAATTCATCTTTCATTAGTTTTCTCCAATCCACAGTAGCACCTGGAGATAATATTTTAGTTAGGAATTTACCTGTTTCTTTGCTTCCCCAATAATTTGTATTATGAGGGTCTTGTTTCAATATTTTTTTTGCAATATGGTCGTGTAACTGGAATAGTGTTACAATTGATAAAGCATAGTCATAATATTGAGCTGGATCATTATTGATGTGTGTTTTAGTACAAGCATCACAATAATCTTCACCTCTTTCATTAGGTGGAATTATACCCTGATACTTTTTCTTTATTTCCCACCATTTGCTATTGAATTGGTCAACAGGTAGGTTCTTTGCATAAAGTGAATATTCGAACTCAGTCATTACTCCTGCACCCCAAGGGATAAGAACAACTTGCTCTAGTGCTTCTTTTAGTAACAATTTTATTTCATCTAGTTTTACATCTTTTGCTAAAAGACCTCTTTCTTGTAAGAATGGTTTTTGCATAGCCGCTAATCCTAGCATAGATCCAACACCCTCGTGGAATGCTCTATTAGCCCCACCACGTAGTATATAAGGAACATCTGGGTTAGAATATAGCATATAGTAATAAATATGCCCTAACTCGTGTAATGTTGTTCCCCACCATTTTGTATTAGCTTCTACGCTCATTAGTGAACGGACATCATCATCTAAGTTCATGTGCCATGCAGAAGCGTGATTATTTTTCATAAATCCTGCATCTGCAGCAACTGGATATAAACTTGATTTTTCATAAAATGATTTTGGTAAAGAGGGAAGACCCATACTCATATAGAACTCTTCACCCGTTTTTACAATCCACTCTGGAGATTTCTGACCCAGAATTCCATCTAAATCAAACCCTTCTACTTCTACTATTGAATTCCACTCTTGTCCCCATCTATTAGGAAGCCAATGAGCTGGTAGATACTCGGGAACTTTTTCTCCATACTTATTAGCTAATTCATATCTAGTCCAAGTATGCAATTCTCTATATAGAGGCCAAATATCATTTATTACTTTATGTAATAAATCTCTCATTTCCTCTACTTCCATTCCATAGTCCGAGATTTGATAGTCTATATAATTATCATAACCTAACGGCATTACAGATTTATTTCTTAAATCTCTAAGAGTACTGATACCCCCTTTCAGAGTCTTTCCTATATCTTTACTAGCATTCCAAGCTGCTAATTTTTGAGCTGGTTTTTTGCCACTTGAAAGAATCTTGTCAATATCATTTGTAGATATCTCTTTACCATTAAGTTTGTATTTATAGCCATATAACAATTTAGTTTGGTTTGCTTCGGCTGCAATCTTATCATCTATTAAAGTGCCCAATGTTGCAGGGTTGCCAGCAGCAGCATATTTAATAGCATTAAGCTGCTTTACTTGAAGTGGTGTAAGTTTATCCTTAACTTTCAGAAATCCATCTGTAGTATTGATGTTTTCTTCACTTCCAGTATAATCTGCCATTGCTTTCGATGCGATTTTCACTTCGTGCTCAGCTAGTGTATCACCTTCTACAATATGTGTATTGAGTACCCATTCTGCTTCCGAAGCAGCATAATATAAGTCTTTGTACTTGTTATTGTAAGTATCTAAATATACCTCAACCTTTTCTTGTAGTTCCTTATCTGATAGACTAGAATATTTGTTTGAACTTGAACAAGAGATTAAAAGTATAGAAAATAGTATTAGGGAAGAAATTATCTTCATTTTATATTACCTCTATTGATTGTTAATTTATCGAATGATTGTCATTTTCTTAATTATCTCCATCGAAGGAGTTTCTAATTTATACAAATAATTACCAGAAGATAAGTTTTGTGGACTTATTTCAATTGAGTATTCACCAGGTTCATGGTATTTATTTACTAATTCTTCTATTTTATTACCTAATATATCGTATATGGTTATACTAACATTTGTAAATTCTATAACTCTATATTCTATTTTTGAAATTCCTTCTACTGGGCTTGGAATTGTTTCTGACATATATGCTCTGCCATTATCTTGTATATATCTATCAGTTGGTGTTGTCACTATATTTGTAACAGTTATACTACCTTTTTCAATATCTTCAATGTAAAAACCATTTTCCAAATGAGTTGATTCAACTAATCTAATCTCCGAAAAAGAAGTGTCACCTAATGTTACTCTCATAGGAATCTTATACAACACTGTCTCATCTGTAAGTGGAATCTTAAGTTCTATTATTCTCTCACCATTAATTATCGTTCCAAAATGTTTTGCATCAACTGGAGCTACTATACTTGAGCTAAGTATTAACTTAGTGCTAATTGTATCATTCAGAGGTAAATCTATACCAGAATTATTAGTAAACATGATTGTTAAATCAACGTTAGTTCCTGTAGTTGCAATTATTGATTCTGGACGTATTGATATATAATCACTACCGCCTACGTCGGCAGTTAAATTAATTGGATACTCACTATCACAGTCATCATAAATTATGATAATTCCATTATATTGTGTGTTAATCTCACCTCCGAGGAAACTAATAAAAACTGTAGCTGATTCTTCAGGTGCAATTATCTCAGGTCTTATAGAATCTACTTCAAATATTATATCATTTATAAATTTTGTATTAACTGAAGTGTTACCAGTATTTTTTAAAGTTAAAGTTTGTGAATATTTCTTATTACTTCTTAATCCTTCAAATTCAATTCTATTGTCTAATAATTCGAGCATTGTATTATTTTGAAATGCGTTAATTCTTATTGTACTTAGATTTGCTATACTATTGCTTGCATTTGATTTTACTACTAAATCTGAACTAATATTCCCGAGCTCATTAGGAGTATAAATTATCTCAATAGTAATACTGTCATTTGGAAGAATAATATACTCCACTTTTAAGTCATTAACTCGGAATTCTTTACTATCAACACCATCAAAATAAAGACTATCAATTATAAGATTATTAGAACCAACATTATATAGCTTGATATCAAAAATCAATTCTGTAGAACAATTTATTATACCTAAATCTTTCAGATTGTTAAACCCTATAATTGGAATCCCATTTGAGACAATAACTGAAAGTGGCACTTTAAAATCAGAATTACAACCCAAACCATAATTGAAATCGAATTCAATAGTCGTATCTCTATCATTCCCAGTAAATTCAAATGTTACTTCCGAAGTATCACCTTTACCAATGGTCTTAGGTATTGCACTAGTTAACTTAAACTTATCTTTTATTAAAGGAAAATCAAATGTAAAATCTATATTAGAGTTATTCAGTATTTTTATTGTTTTTATGCTATTTGTATTAGTTCCAATAGTTCCAAAGTCTAGTCTATTGCCTGTTAATGCTAGATTAACAGTATCTCTTTGCCCAATTATATCAATACTTAGTTTATTATCATCACCAGTTAGGTTGGTGATAAATTCAAGTGTAGATTGAAAAGTACCAACACCAGAATTAACAAATTTAATATTAACAGGAATAGAATCTTTCGATTGAATTACAAATGGTAAATCTACATCAATTTGATAACTATTTCCATTAATTAAATTACTTTCAAGTATCTCAATGGAACCTTCGCTTAAATTCCTAATATAGATAGTTGTATCATGTTCTTTTTCACAATCAACAATACCAAAATCAACTTTATTAATTAACTGTATATTAGATTTTACAGCATTACCAATTAACTCAACAAATAAAGGGGAGCATAGCTTGTCTGATGTCAACTTTATCAAACCACTATAATATCCAGTTGACTTAGGTTGAAAATTAACTTCAAAAAATAGTTTCTCACCAATATTGACACCATCAAGATTATCGTCAACAATTGAGAATACATCAGCGCCTAAAATGAATTCAGCATTGTTGAAGACCATAATAGAATTTGAATTGTTAATCAGTATTTCCTTATTAATTGATTTACTTGAGTTAACTAGAGTATTAATAAACTCAATCTCGTTATTGATTACTGAAACATTAGACTTTATAATATTACTACTTACTGTAATAGTATCAACTTTATTCCCATAATATATATACAACATATAATTATGAATACCTGAGCTAATAGGGGAGTAGTTCAATTTTAGTTCAAGTGATTTATTTACACCTAAATCTTTTGGAAAAGTATTTATAACTCGAATTTCATTAGATAATGAGTTTATTGAATCAATCGTAATTGAAGGGGCATTTTTGTTTATGAAAACATTATCAAATTTAAAATAGTTGTTTTCAGTTAAACATAAATTTCCTAAATCTATATTGTTTATTTCAACTTCTTTCTTTTTTATAGACCATGTTTTATCTGAAATGTCTGAATCTAAAGTTCTATACACAAAAGGATAATCATCAATATTCCAAACTAAAGCTGTATTAGTATCGATAGAAGAAATGATCATTTTTCCATTTGCATAAGAAGAGTTGATAGCTTTTTTGTGAATATCAATATCTTTAATCTTTGTGTTATCAGTATTCCAATGTTCTAAGATATTGCTTGAATTTGACTGAAGTAAAACTGAGTTATTAGATGTCCATTCTGCATTAGTCAGGTTAGTAGATTGGTTTCTAACTATGCGTGGATCTTGATTTAGTTTGTAATTTCCATTTTGCCCGGTTATTGAGAATAGTCTCAAATCACTGAAATCATATACAGCAAATATTTTTGTTCCGCTATTGTTCCATTCTAAATCGAATATACCATTAATTGAAATCGAATCTAATCTGTCACCAGAAATTCCTGCTAAATAGAGCATTTTATCAGTAGTTAATCCAATTATATTCTTTATATGATTAATTGAAATAGATAATATTTCATTCGAAAATGATGTTAGTGTAATTACATTACTACCTGCAATATCCCATTTCACTAAGTTCCCATTTGAAAGAGCAATGTACAAAGTCGTACCATCATCAGACCATTCTATATCATTTACTTTGCTGTTAAATGACCTTGAATTAGTATTTGTTGGGTCTTCAGCATCCCATACCACTATGTTATACTCTTCATTTTTCCCAAATGCAGCAGCAATTAATGAAGTATTAATTCCAAATTCAATATCTGAAGTATTAATACCTAGGTTCTTATCTCTTAACTGAGTTTCTATTTTTCCTTTTTCCAAATTCCAAGTGAATATACTGCCATCTAGAAATGAAACGGCAGCAAATTTATTATCATTTGATAATACCGCTTTTTTAATTTTTTTAGATCTGTCACTTTCAGTAACATAGCTTACTTTGTCAAATTGAATATTACCACTAGGGATACCTACTCTGAACAACATCTCCTCTGAATCAATTTCTGGGACTAACCACTTATGTTTTTTATTTACACCCTCTTCTGATATAGTATTCCAATTAGACCCATTATTGGAACTATATTCTAATAATACTTGTTGAGTACTTATGACGCCATCCCATTGTAAATCAATATATTGACCTTGGAAGAAAGTCTCATTACCATTCGGAGAAATAACTTTTAAATCAGTTTCTTGACTATTCCCTTCTTTTTTTCCATTAAAAACGTCAACCGAAGTTGGAATGCAAGCATCAGATACAAATTCTATTTTTGAATAATTATAATCAGTTGAATTAGATTTTAGCTTCAAAGTAAATATATTTGGTGAACTATTCTGTAGAGTCCTATCTATGTAGTCTGTAGGTGTAATTTCATAAATAGAATTATCATATATTATATCTTGTAATAATATATTTGCATTTCTTGCTATTAAAGTTAGAAACATACTTTCTTCTTTACCAGGTTCAACTACACCGAAATCAATAGAATTTGGAAATACTTCTATATATGGGAACCGAATTTTAGGATACAGAGCTTTGTAGTTATCTCTAATCAAAACATTATATTTTAATGTCAAAGCATTAATAGTATCACAGTTAGTATAGTTATAATTCAATCTATAAGGTAGAACTCCTGCTTCTTTAAATATAGCGTGTAGCAAATGAGAATAGAACATCTCTTCATCATCTACTGCAAAGTATTTACCATTTGTTTTAGTTGAGATACTACTTAGATTCTTAGAAATATCTGTACTAAATACATAATTATAGATAGCAACTCCATAATCATTAGCTTTACTACTGATACTATTACTATCACCAATAGAATTCCCACTAGTCAGATTTAGTATAAGCGACTTTCTATTTGTTCTATTTGCAATCTCTAAGCTACCAGTTGTTCTATTTAGAAAAGCAGTATTATAATTACTAACACTTCGAAATGTTATATTGTTTATAGCTCGATCTAGTTTTGAAACGTCGTTAGTGTAGTCTTGTAATAAGAAGGAAGAAGAATTATAAGATTGAATAGCTATTTGGATATCGTTAGTTAATAAATCTTTAGATATTCGTTTTAAAACACGCTTTATTAATTCGATATTTATTTCATTTTGTAACGAGTTATCAATACTTATAACTACTGAAACTGGATTGAAGATTATTTCAGACGGAGTTGTAAGACTATAATCATCAATTCTATTACCATCAACTTCGAATTCCAACAAAGATTTATCCAAATTAAGAATTGGTTTACTATCATCACTCAGGAAGTAAATTTCTGTTGTTCTTTCGGGATATTCTTTTATACTTGAATTTACAATTCGTACATCGGTCGAATAAAGATTGATTGCCGAAAAGATTAATATTATATATGTAATTGTCAACTTCATAAAAGTAATAATAGTTCAAAGCCATATTTGTTACTATTTTTATTCAATTATTTCAACTCCTTTCCAAAAAGCCACCATATTTTTGATATTTTTAGCAGCATCTTTTGGTTCTGGATAATACCAAGCAGCATCTTTATTCAATTGTCCGTTTACATTTATATCGAAATACGAAGCCTCTCCTTTCCAAACGCAAGTAGTATGAGTTCGACTTTCATCAAAATATTCCATCTTTATAGTATTTCTTGGGAAGTAATGATTGCCTTCTACAATCTGTGTATTATCAGATTCGGCAATTATTATATCATTCCATTTTGCTCTCATATTATCCCCATTTTACTTAATAATTTAATAGCCATTGCAGTAATTGCAATAAAAAGCATCAATTTAACAAATTTTTCATCCATTTTCAAGGATAATTTTGCTGACCACCATGCACCAAGACTTGTACCTATTGAAAGAATGATACCTGTTACCCAATCGACATTATCTGTTAAAATGAAAATAATTAATGTCGGGATGGTATTTATGAAAACAATAAAAACCTTGTGCATATTAACTCTTTTCATATTAAGGTTTAGAACTGCACTTAATATTGCCATAATAATAAACCCAATCCCCACTTGTATAAAGCCGGCGTAGAACCCGAGTAATATCATCAACGGATATGTTATGATAGGCAGTTTTTTAATTGTATCCACATATTCTTTTTTCTTGGACTTAGGTATAAATAAACTAATCGCTACTAATATCATTACACCTACAACGATTATCTGAAATGAATCTTCATCAATTGTAGTAGAATAAAAGGCACCTATAATAGCACCAGGAACTGTAAGCATAGCTAACTTAAAGCTAAGATTGGTGTCTTTAAATTTTGATTTTCTAAATGATAAACTTGCTGACATTGTTTGAGTCAAAACTCCAATCCTATTAGTGCCATTAGCTACAGAAGTATCCATACCCATTAGTATAAGGAAAGGAAGAGTTAAGGTAGAACCACCACCAGCTACAACATTTATAAAGCCAGCAAAATTTCCAAATAGAAATAAAAGGATATAATCTGTGAATTGATATTCGAACAATTGGAGTAAATTCTAGTTAATTATAAAAAAATACATCACTTTTGTTCACAAGATAAAATAAATTGAACACAATTCTTTATATTTGTTTTATCTATGGAACTTTTTAGAATAGGATTTTTAAGTGTTACGCTCATAGACCTAGCTGATATTGCTTTAGTTGCTATTATCTTCTATTGGGTTTATAAAGCTATGCGCGATACTATAGCTGTTCAAATACTGTTTGGACTAGTTATTCTTATTGGTCTCCAATTCATAACGGAAGCCGTTAACTTGTCATCTATCAATTGGATACTAGAGACAATACAAGATGTTTGGATACTCGCATTTATAATATTATTCCAACCTGAACTTAGGAAAATGCTCCTACTTCTTACTCGAACACCATTTTTTATGTTCTTTATGAAAACAAAAGTTTCGGAATCCTTTGATACTGTTTTTGAAGCAGTATCTGAAATGTCAGACAAACACATAGGGGCATTACTTGTATTTCCACGTTCTCAAAATGTGAAAATGACAATTGATACAGGTATTCCTCTCCAAGCTACACTAAGTACAGAACTTTTACTGTCTATTTTCTCAACAAAATCACCATTACATGATGGTGCAATTGTAATAGACGGTAATATAATTGCTGCTGCGAGATGTGTGCTTCCTCTATCTTCTGAAACAAAATATGATGGAAGGAACTTAGGAACCAGACATAGGGCAGCTCTTGGATTAACCGAACAAATAGATGCAGTTGTTCTTATTGTCTCTGAAGAAACGGGTTGGATATCAATCGCTGATAGTGGTGAGCTTACTCTTAATGTACCTAAAGATAAATTAATAAAAACATTAAAAAATAAATTAGAAGATGAGCAGGAACAAAAGCCAACCAAAAAATAGTGTTATAGTTATAACAGGTCCAACAGCTTCTGGTAAAACATCTCTTTCTATTGAATTAGCACATACTTTGAGTAGTGAGATTATTTCTGCTGATTCAAGACAAGTTTATAAATTAATGGACATCTGTACAGCAAAACCTAGTCAAGTTGAATTAAATACTGTTAAACACCATCTAATTGATTTTCTTGATCCTAATATTGAATATAGTGCGGGTAAGTTTGCAGATGATGCTACTAAAGTAATTAAAAAATTATATGAATCTGATATTATCCCAATAGTCTGTGGTGGTTCTGCGTTCTATATTAAAGCATTATTTGATGGATTATTTGACGAAGAAAATAAGAGTAAACCAGAAATAAGAATTAAATTAAACCAAGAATTAGAAAATTATGGTATTGGCTATCTTCAAGAGCAGTTAGAGAAAGTTGACTATAAGTCATATACTATAATAGAATTAGATAATCCACATAGAGTTATAAGAGCATTAGAATATTATTATTCAACTGGTGGACCAATTAGTATAGCTTATGAAAAAAGAAGTACTATCAAGTCAGAATTCCAACCTATATATTTTGCTATTGATTATCCTCGTGAAGAGTTATATGATAGAATAAATCAACGTTGTGAACAAATGTGGAATAATGGTCTTGTGAATGAATACAAAAGTTTGATAAGTTTGGGATATGATGAAAATCTAAACTCATTAAATACCGTTGGATATAAAGAATCAAGAGATTATTTAAAAGGTATTTATAGTAAGGAAGAAGCTTTAGAAGAATTCAAAAAAAATACTAGAAGATTTGCAAAAAGACAATTAACTTGGTTCCGTAAGAATAAAGATATTAATTGGTTAGAAGGTAAATCAGAGAGTAAGTTAGATCAAATAAACGACATAATAAAAGCATGAAATTAAGATTACTATATACAATTCTATTAATTGCAATTACATCAAATCTATTCTCACAAAAGAAGAATAGTAAGATAGAAAAGACAGTTGTGATAGAAGAAACATTCCTTCCACTCATAAGTAAGTCAGATTCAGCACATTCAATAAAAGCACTTACACGGGATATAGATAATATAATTCAGCGTGGTGGGTTAAATAATACTGATTATAGTGTTGCTGTTTATTCTCTAGATGAAGGTAAGTTTCTATATAAAAAGAATGAAAATAAATCTTTAACCCCAGCATCTACAACCAAATTAGTAACTTCATTTGTTGTCCTAAATTTATTAAAAAAACAACAAATACATACTCCAATTTATCACAATGGTAAAATTGAAAAGAATACTCTGTACGGTGATTTGATTATATATGGGAAAGGCGATCCTTTATTAAGCCAAAGAGATTTTGATTCAATTGCGGTTGTAATTAAGAATCGTGGTATAAAAACTGTAACTGGTAATATATATGTAGATGATTCATATTTTGATGATAATACTAGTCGTTTCAAATATTCAAGAGATGCAGATGAAGTTGAAGCTTTAGCTCCTATTACCCCATTAAGTATTGAAAGGAATAAAGCTTTGGTTACTGTACGTGGAGGTAGTTCTGGGTCTTATCTAGATTGCGATGTTTACCCTAATTCAGAATCTTTGAAATATCTTGTTTATGGTAAAACCACTGGGTATCTTGAAGAAAAAGAAAAAGGGAATAGAAATTATGTTGAGCCTTTAGTAAAGCAGCAATATGGTGATGCATTTAATTTTGAAGATACTGATAATGATGCATATAGAGTGTCGATAAGTAGTAGTATGAATGATGAAAACGAACAGATATTTATAATCCGCGGTAATTTACGAAAAGGTAGAAGTAGAGCTTATAGATACTATCTTAAGGATCCAGCTATTGCTACAGCTGGTGTACTTAAATCTAGCTTATCTAAAGCTGGAGTGAAGGTTCTTGGTGGAATAGAAAAATGTTCGGAAAATCAAAAAAGCTTTGATTCAAAAAATACACTAGGAATTATCAAGAGGGATTTATTTGAAGTTTTAGATGTTTTGAATAAAAATAGTGATAACTACATAGCTGAAAATCTATTCAAAATCATAGGTGCACATAACCCTTTATTTGATGACAATTATTATGGTGCACAAGACTTAACTTATAAAATACTTAAAAATCAAAAAATCCCAAGCAAAGGTTTGTATATTAATGATGGTTCAGGATTATCAAGAAGAAATCTAGTAACAACAGAAGCACTGGTAAAGATAATAGAGAATATAAGTAAACAAAGTTACGGCGAAAGATTTATACAGTGCCTTGCAATAGCAGGATCAGATGGTACACTTAGAAAAAGAATGAAGAATACTGCTGCTGAGGATATACTTATTGGTAAAACTGGGACTTTACGTAATGTTAGTGCTCTAACTGGTGTTACTACTACATTAGATGGTGAGAAGTTAGCTTACGCCTTTATTTTTAATGGTAATAACGTCGGCAAATATAAATCAGTTGAGAATGAATTAGGAGAACTAATTTCCCAATTCTTTTACTTTAATGAAGAGCATTAATATTGATAAAGAAATATCTTATATATTCTTTGCTCATAATAGTTGCAGTCGGAATGGCATTTCCTATTGTCTGGATGCTTATACTATCCCTAAAAACAAATCCAGAAACCTTAGATAACACTTCAAAACTGCTATTTTCTGATTATAATCTTAATAATTATAAAGAAGCAATAACTTCGGACTCTTTTGATAAGTATTTATTCAATTCATTATTTGTGTCAATTATCGTTACGATTGGAAATATTTTCTTCTGCACAATAACAGGATATGTACTTGCACGAAAAAAGTTTAGAGGTAATAAATTAATTCTGATCTCTATAATAGGTGTTATGATGATACCTCCACATGTTATAATGATACCATTATATAGGACAATGGTAAATTTTGACTGGATTAACTCATATCAAGCATTAATTATACCATGGCTTATTACCCCATTTGGTGTATTTCTAGTAAAGCAATATTTATCTAATATACCCGAAGCTATTGAGCAAGCTGCTATAATAGATGGTGCAAGTCAATTACAATTATTGTTTAAGATTATATTTCCTTTAGCAAAGCCAATTATTATTGTCCTTGCTGTTTATGTATTCTTAATGAACTGGAATTCTTTTTTGTTTCCATTTCTATTTACGAATAATTCTGATTATTGGACACTTCCGGTGGGACTTACATTCTATTTAGGTAAGCAATCTATTGACTGGGGTCACCTAATGTCTGGTGCTTCTATGTCTGCAATACCTATTATTGTTCTATTCATGATCTTTCAAAAACAAATAATTAAAGGATTAACTGCTGGTGCAATAAAAGAGTAGTTAATGCTTCAAAGGTTTTTCAACTAGTAATTAATTACTAAATTGAACTATTCTAAATTGTAATTATAAAAAAGGTACATTAATGGGTTTGCTAATATTCGGAATAATTATACTTGTAATAGGACTAACATTACAAAAAGATGCTCTACCATTAGGTAAATTCAAGAGCTTAATTTCGACTATTGGTGTTGTTATTATGGTTTTGGGTCTACTTACTACGACTATTAAAGTTGTAGATGCAGGACATATCGGAGTAAAGAAGTTATTTGGTGAAGTTCAATCAGATGTATTAAATGAAGGATTAAATTTTGTTAATCCATTTATTGATGTAATTGTCTTGACGACACAAACACAAAACTATACTATGTCTTCAGTAAATGAAGAAGGTGAACATATAGGAGATGATGCTGTTTCTGTTCTTAGTAAAGATGGGCTACAAGTAATTATAGATTTGACAGTGCTTTATAAAACTAAAGCTGAATCAGCCCCTACTATAATTAAGAAAATTGGTCAGGATTTCAAAGATAAAATTATACGACCAATTGTTAGATCTCAGATTAGAGAAAGTGCTGTAGATTACGATGCAATTGAGCTATATTCTGATAAAAGAGCTGAATTCGAAAAGCAAGTTAAAGATGCAATATCAGAGACTTTAAACGCACGTGGATTCGAATTAGAAGATATGCTTGTCCGTCAAATTGATCTACCAACAAGTGTAAAACAAAGTATAGAAAGAAAGATTACAGCAATTCAAGAAGACCAGAGAATGGTTTATGTCCTGGAAAAAGAGATAAAAGAAGCTCAACGTAAAAGAGAAGAAGCGGCTGGTGTAGCTGATGCACAGAAAATTATAAACTCTGGTCTGTCTAATAAATTAATTGAATTCGAAAGAATAAAAATAATGCAAGAATTAGTAAAGTCAAGTAATTCTAAAGTTATAGTATTAGGCAATGGAGACACACCAATTATTTTAGATGGGAAATAAATGTCATTGAATCTTGTTGAAAGAGAAAGTGAGGCAATACTTCAGACTTACGGGAGATTGCCTGTTGAGATAGATTATGCAAATGGTTGTTATATTTATGATACAGATGGTAACGAGTATCTAGACTTTCTAGGTGGAATTGCGGTTAATGTATTGGGTCATTCGCATCCAGAAATTATTGAAGCAATAGTAGAGCAATCAAATAAGTATCTTCATGTTTCTAATTTCTTCTTTCAAAAAACACAAATTGAATTAGCCGAAATGCTTAAATATATAACAGGATTTGATAAAGTATTTTATTCAAATTCTGGAGCAGAGTCAACAGAAGGTGCTTTGAAGTTTGCTAGAAAGTGGGGAGCAATACATAACAAGAAAGATGTAATTGCATTCACTGGAGGTTTCCATGGACGAACTTATGGTGCTTTATCCCTTATGGAAGGCGAGAATTATAAGAAAGATATGGGGCCTTTCATTGATGATGTTAAGATTCTAGAGTTTAATTCTGTAGAACAATTGGAAAATCTTATAGATGGTAATACTGCTGCAGTATTTATAGAATTTATACAAG
This sequence comes from Kapaibacterium sp. (SeqCode), assembly GCA_041675005.1. Taxonomy (GTDB): domain Bacteria; phylum Bacteroidota; class Ignavibacteria; order Kapaibacteriales; family UBA2268; genus PGYR01. Next base: position 134,067 of record JBAYUQ010000002.1, on the reverse strand, counting down.
GTTCTGGTGGTCTAACTGTAGCAGACCCAGAATGGGTTAGTAAAATCACTGAACTTCAAGAAAAATATAATTTTCTAATTATAGCAGACGAAGTGCAATCAGGTTTAGGTAGAACTGGAAAGTTCTTTAGCTATGAGCATTTTGATGTTAAGCCGGATATTGTTACTATCGCAAAAGGTTTGGGAGGAGGAATTCCTATTGGAGCAATTCTTCTTAATGAAAAAACTTCAAATCTATTAGGAGCAGGTCAACACGGTACTACATTTGGTGGTAATGCTCTAGCTTGTGCAACTGGGTTGGTAGTGCTGAAAAAGTTAAATGAAGGTCTTCAGACCGATATAAATCGAATTGCCGCATATCTGAAAAAGAAATTACAAGAGTTAATTCTAAAATATCCTGATAAAATAAAGACCTACAAAGGACTTGGATTAATGTGTGGACTGGAATTTAATACACCTGCTAAACCAATTGTATTGGAACTGTTAAACAGGAAAATAATAGCAAACTCTACATCGAATACTGTATTAAGATTAGTTCCACCTTATATAATCGATAAATCTATGGTAGATAGGTTAATTAGTGAATTAGATTCTATTCTTAAGGAGTTATAGTTTAGGGTAGATTTTATTCCTTGCTTTTCTAAGACCATCTTCTATTACTGACTTTGGTATATCAACGTCATAACCAGAAGTCGGTGTATTATTATAGAATTTACTTTTTAACTCTAAGGTCTTTTCAAATTCTTTTTCAGCTTCTTCAAATTTACCAAGATGTAAAAGTGAGTATGCTCGTAAATTCATTGCGTATAAGCTATTGGGGGTTAGTTCTAATGACTTATTTGACCATTTCAATGCTTCGTCAAACCGTTTATCATTTCCAGTAAATTGTGCTAAACTTGCAGATGCACTAGCTTCAATCATAGGGGAGAGGTTCCCACATTTTAAAGCAAATTTTATCGTTTCTTCTGCTTCTTTTTTCAGATTCATGTGCCCCAGCGTTTGTCCTAGCTGATACCAAGCGTATCCATTTGTTGGTTCTTCTCTTACATGCTGTAATAACATCCTATAGTTTCTTTCGATTTTACCTTCCATTATCTCGCGAGATTGGTCATATCCTAAGTGATAAATAATAATGTCAGATTGTAGAAGTTGCAGATTATTCTCTTTTAATGAAGGTGAGATTTGCTCGTGAACTCTACCCTGGAACTTCACTTTGTCTAAACCCAAATTTCTAAATATTCGTGGGTAACTTCCTCTATGAACATCTGAATCTCCACCACTAAGTTTGGCATGTGGCGATTCTATAGTACATATTAAACCTCCTGAATTTTCCGGTAATTCACTAAGAGACTTTCGAAACTTATCAATTTCAAATTGAGATATACGCTCATCAGCATCTAAATAAAGTATCCATTTGCCTTTAGAGTGTCTTAGTGATTCATTCCTAGCAGCTGCAAAATCATCAATCCAATCAAAATGATAGATCTTTGCCCCAAACTCTTTAGCAATTTCAATAGTACTATCTGTAGAACCAGTATCAACTATTACTATTTCATCTACTACTTTCTCAGCAGATTCTAAACAACCTCGAAGCATTTTTTCTTCATTTTTTACAATCATCGAAAGTGTGATGAGAGGTTTTTTATTATTCTCATTAATATTCTTTATTTGAGAAGTTTTGATATGGTTAGTATTCTGAATACTCTGCAAAACAACATTTATATAACTATCTATTTCCTTTCTTTTCGGGGCTGCTTGTTTTGCCTTTCTTAAGAAAATTAGTGCATTTTCATAGTCAGTTTCTTTATTGAGTATATCAGCTATCCCAACAAGACAATTTATATCACTTTCATTATACTCTAATCCTTTTTTGAAATTTTCTTTCGCTTCTTTTGCATTGCCAATTGCAAGATTTGATCTTCCAATTCTGAAATATATTTGTGATGTCGGTAATCTATAATCACCAATTATATTCGCTTTTAAATCTTCATTTTGATAAGCTTTTAACATTGCATTATAGTTTTCTAATGCTTTCTTATGAAGATGTTTATCATAATTACATTCACCTATAATATAATTAGCAAAACCTTGGTTAGGTTGTAATTCAAGAGAATACTCTGCTCTTTGCAGCGCTAATTCTTTTTGGTTGTTTTTATAAGCTATTAATGCACCATAGTTTAGAGCTTGTGGTTTTACAGAATCATCATTTATTGATAAATCAATTGCTTTAGCTATATCTTTTTCTGCGTTTTCCATGTCATTGAGGGCCAAATATGTTCTTGCTAATTGGAATAAGTTATAAGCATTATTAGGATCAGCTTTGGTCTGTCTTATAAGTAAATCAAGATTTCGTTTTTGTTTTTTTCTCATTGTCACAGCATCATGATTATAACCTTCATGTATAAACTCAATTTCTGAATCTGATAATTTAAAACCTGCTTCTATTATAGAGTTTAATACTTGTTCATGAATTATTCCTTCGAATCTAATTCGAGGATTATTTCTAAAAACCCTAACCATTTTAGAATTAAATATATCCTTACCTTCTTTCTTATCATTGTAAGAGACTACTTTTACCATTATCCCACCAATATTGTCGCTAATATGAGACAATTTAGTTTTTAATACTTCAGGGTTGATTAATCTTTCGTCACAATCAATTGATAATATAAAGTCATTCTTTGCATGGTCTAAGCAGAAATTACGAGCAGCAGCAAAGTCATCATTCCATCCATAATTTAATACTTTACTTGTATATTCAAGTGCGATTGATTTTGTGTTATCTGTTGAACCTGTATCAACCACAATTATATCATTTGAGATTCCTTTAACTGATTCCAAGCAATCTCTAATCATACTTTCTTCATTTTTTGCAATTAAGCAGACAGATAAGGAGTTTTTAATGCTGTTCATTGTAACGTTATCAATAGTTGAAGTGTCTATAAAATCTAATATAAATAAAATAATATATTAAAGTTATAAATAAATAAAAATAATAAAAAGTACTATTCCACAAGATTATTAATATTACTTTTAATTTCGTAACTTAAAGATTATATTTTTATAGATTTAAAAAAAAGTAACATTAAAACTCGGTTTAATTATGAATAGAATTATTATATTTCTTACTGTTTCCTTTATTGCATTTAATCTAACGTATGCACAACAGCAAATAATACCTCAGGTTCCTGAAGTAAGTAACAATAATTTTAAAGAAGTAACAGATAAATATAATAAGTACTTTGAAGAAATAAAAGAACTAAAATCAGGTGATGAAAACCCACTTAAAGGACAAGGTTTCAAACCATTCAAAAGATGGGAATACTTTTGGTCGTCAAGAGTAGATGCTAATGGAAAATTACCAAGCAGAAAAGAATTAAGAGAAAGCTATAATAATTTTAAATCAAATTATTTATATAGTAAAGAAAATAAGATTCAAGGTCCAAATGATTGGAAGCCATTAGGTCCCTATAATTTGACTGGAACAGGGTTGGGTAGAATAAATGCTATTGCTATTCATCCTACAAATACTAACATAATATATGTTGGAGCTGCAACTGGCGGAATTTGGAAATCAACTAATGGTGGTAGTAATTGGGCAGAATCTGTTACTCCAGATGTTTACTCTTTAGGAATTTCAGATATTGCAATCTGTAAAACTAAACCAAATGTATTACTAGCCTCTACTGGTGATGCCAATGGAGCTGGTTCTGGCTCGGGGTACGGTGCATTTAGCACAGGATTATTACTGTCTACAGATGACGGTGGCTCATGGAAAGAGGTTACTGTTGATGCTATAAGTTCTAATATAGAACAATCCAATGGGACAATAATCTATAGTGTTTTAATCAACCATAATAATTCATCAAAATTTATAATTGCTACGAACTCTGGTGTTTATCATAGTTCTAATAGTGGCTCAACTTGGACTAAATCACAATCTTTTCTTTGCAGAGATTTAAAAATGCACCCAACAAATCCGGATATTCTATATGGAGCTTTCAGAACAGCTAATAATGAATATACTGTAATGAGATATGTAAACGGTACTTGGTTTACGAATGGTGCTTATGTAGTCAATAATTGCAATAGAATTGAACTTGCAGTAAATGATGCACATCCAGGAGTTTGTTATGGTCTAAGTACAGATATGAATGCAGGGTTTGGAAATGTATTCAAATCTGAGAATTCTGGACAATCTTGGAATGAAGTTACTCCTAGTAATGGACACCCTAATTACCTATACTTTTCTTATGATGGACTTGCAAATGGACAAGTACCGCAAGGTGGGCAAGGTTGGTATGATTTAGCTATTGCTGTTTCTCCTAAAAGTAAAAGTACTGTAACCATTGGTGGGATAAACAATTGGAAAACTACTGATGGTGGTAGCTCATATAAGATTAAAACTTTTCAACAAGCATTTCAAAATGTAGATGCCGTTCACTCTGATCAACATACTCTTGTATATGATTCTAAAGGTACTCTTTATGTTGGTAATGATGGTGGAATATATAAATCAACAGATGACGGGGAAAATTGGACTGATATTTCAGAAGGGTTAAATATCACTCAATACTACAAGTTCGGACAAGCAACAGACAATAAGGAAAGGATTTTAGCTGGGGCACAGGATAACGGTACTATTTTAAAATATACAGAAACTCAGTGGGGTACAGTGTTAGGTGGAGATGGGTTTGATTGCGATATTGATCCAAAAAACTCGAACATAATGTACGGTTCTAATTATAATCAACGTACTGGTGTGTTCTATAAATCTACAAATGGTGGGCAAAATTGGGGACAACAACCCATTATATATCCGTTTAATCCAAGTATCAATGAAAACTCTGCATGGGTTAGTCCATTGACTATTGATGAGAACAATTCTAATCTATATGTCGGCTACCAAAATGTTTTCAAAAGTATAAATCAAGGTACTAGTTGGTCAAAGATTAGCAACTTTGGACTTCAATCCTATGTTACCTTAACTGAGATAGCTTTAGCACCTTCTAATTCAAATTATATATATGTAGCTGTTTCTAATCAAGTATTAAAATCAACAAATGGTGGACAAGATTGGAATAGTGTTTTCACTTCACTAAATCAAATGCCTATACGTAATTTGACTGTTAACCCATCTAAACCAGAGGAGATATATGTAGTTGTTGGTGGTTACCAAAGTGGGAATAAAGTATTCAAAGTGGTTGGGACTAGTTCTACAAACATATCAGGTGATTTACCTAATTTCCCTGTGAATTGTGTAACTTATCAAAATAAATCTAATGACAGAATATACATTGGTACTGATATTGGGGTTTTTACTAAAGATGCAAGTACAAACTGGAAGTATATGGAAGAAGGTATGCCCCAGGTTATTATTTCTGAATTAAAAATACATTACCCAAGTGGTATGCTACGTGCCGCTACTTATGGAAGAGGAATGTGGGAAATACCTGTTAATAATTGTGCTTTAGACCTACCTAATGTAACTTCAAATATTGAAATAAAAAATAACCAGATTAGGGTATGTAAAGGTGAGGATTTAGAGTTAACATTAGAGAATGGAAACTATGACACGTTCGAATGGTCCACTGGCCAAAAATCAAGAAAAATTAATCCTAAGACAAATGGGGTTTACTACGTGTCTGTTTTCGATAAGACTGGGTGTGAAGTTAAATCAATAGAATTTAATGTTCTATTTATAGATGTTAAAGAAATTAAAATAACTGATTCCAATTTGAATGAGATTACTAGCACTACTTTCTGTGAGGGAGATAGTGTTGAAATAAAATATTCTGGAATTTATAGTGGTACCGAATGGTCTAATGGTGAGAAAGGAAAGAGAATATTATGGGTGAAAAAAGCTGGCACATACTCTGTAACTGGCTTTACTAATGATGGGTGTGCTACTACGTCACAAAGTGTTGCTATCACAATGTTGCCTTCACCCCCTAAGCCGAATATTAGTTTAGATAAAGAAGGCTATTTAACGACAACAACTAATGCTGATAAGTACAAATGGTATCTTGACGGTAATTTATTATTTGGGGAAGAGGATAGTAAATACAAACCTCAAGAAGAAGGCGAATATTACGTAGAAACTATTATAGATGGTATGGAATGTACAGGTAAATCTGAAACTTACACGTATACAGTTACAAGTGTTCCTGTTTTAGAAAACAATGGATTGTTTAGGATTTCTCCAAATCCATTCGATGATATATTGACTATTTCTAATATTGAATCACTTTTCGTGAAAAACATCAAAGTTATTGATCTAGATGGTAGAACTGTGATGACATTCAATAGCTTAAACAATACTGGTAATATTGATCTAAACTTAAATGTTTTAACAATTGGTACGTATATACTACAAATAGAGACAAAGAACAGTATTGTCACTCAAAAAATCATAAAAAATTAATAGATATTGAATGAAAAAAATTATTGTAATACTACTCCTAAGTGTATTCGTTTTAAAATCACAAAAGTTTGAAGATTTACAAGAAACGAATCTGAAATTCAATCAAATACAAGAAGTATTCCAGAATGAATTAATTGGTGATGCAGATTTAGATACACTGAAAGGGTGGAAGCAATTTAAAAGATGGGAATGGTTTTGGGAGCAAAGACTACAAGGTGAATCAGAAGTTCCAAATGCAATGGGAATTAAGAAGTTAGCAGAGAACTATAAGGTTATAGAAAAAACAAAGAATAGTTCTGTTCAGTCCGTGACTTGGGAAAAATACGGGCCATTTAAAACTCCTCAAAGCACAGGCAGATCTCAAGGAGTTGGTAGGGTTAACGATTTAGCTATATCACCGACAAATGAGAACTATATGATTGCTGGTGCCGCTTCTGGAGGAGCATGGAGATCAAGCAATGCAGGTCAATCTTGGATAGAGATAGATATGACAGATCAGCTATCATTAGGAATTTCTGATATTGAATTTGCACCATCGGATCCCAGAATTGTTTATATGGCTACAGGTGACGCAAACGGAACAATGGGCTCTAACGCATCATATTATTCAGTTGGACTTTTGAAGTCTACAGACGCTGGTGTTACATTTAGTGAAACAAGTATATACTATGAATTAGGGGAGAGTAAAGTTATAACTAGAGTTATAATTCATCCTTCAAACCCGGATATAGTAATGATTTCTTCACGAGATGGAATATTCAAATCTATCGATGCCGCAAAGACTTGGAATAAAGTATTCAGTACTACTTCAATAAAAGATATGGAATTTCATCCTACAAACCCTAGTATAGTTTATGCTAGTTCTATGAATTATTCTGGGATAAATAGTATATATAAGTCAACTGACAATGGTGACACTTGGGAATTGATTCATCAAGTTGGGAGTTCGAGAAGAACTGAATTAGCAGTTACTCCCAATGCCCCAAATAATTTGTATGTACTCTCATGTGCTACACACAGAGGTTTTCTTAGCTTTGAGGTTTCTACAAATGAAGGTAAAACATTCAATGAAATTGCAACACAATCTTCAGTAGGAAACCTTTTAGGTTGGGATGATGGAAGTGATTTGAATGTAGGACAAGGTTCTTATGATCTTGCCATAGCTGTTAACCCCAAAGATAAGAACGAGATTTATATTGGTGGTGTTAATATCTGGAAATCTTTAAATGGAGGTTTCACCTGGACACAACATACACATTGGTACGGTGGGTTCTCTAGACCGGAGATACATGCCGATCAACACCAATTCACTTTTTCAAAATCAGGCGATAGACTTTATGTATCGAATGATGGTGGATTGTATAGAAATCTTGTTGGTTCTGACTTGTGGGATGAACTAAACAATGGAATGGATATAACACAATTCTATAGATTAGGTGTTTCTCAATCTTCTCCGTTTGATGTTCTTTCTGGAAGCCAGGACAATGGAACATCTAGATATGATGGTCAAAATTGGAGAAAGGCAAATACTGGTGATGGTATGGAATGTGCTATTGACCCTATGAATGATAAAAATATATATGTATCACAACCTTTGGGTAATTTAAGAAGATCTAGCAACGGAGGAAGTAGTTTTACCTCTATGCTAAATAGTGATATAATTTCTGATTACGGTGAGACTGAATCGGGTGGATGGGTAACGCCTTATGTTATAAGTCAATCGAACCCAAAGAATATTTATGCAGGATATTTCAATGTTTGGAAAAATACAAATTATGGTAATAAGAACAATTGGACTAAAATTTCTGATTTTGGCAATAATTCTAACTTGAGTTTAGTTGCCATAGCAGTTGCTGAAAATAATGAAAATTTCATTTATGCTGCGACAACTGGTGTACTTAGACGCTCTACTAATGGTGGTATCGATTGGGAAGTGATTAATCTATCTTCCAATGCAATTACTTATATAGCAATTAATCCAGATAATCCATACCAGATTTATGTAACAAAATCTGGTTATAAGAACAATGATAAAGTACTATTCTACAATGGTACAGATTGGAAAGATATAAGTGGTAACTTACCAGCAGTACCTATTAATACTGTTGTTATAGAAAACCCTAGTAAAAACTCTGTATATATCGGAACAGATATTGGAGTATTCTATTCCGATTTGAATACTGGTTACTGGAAAAAACTAGAAGGCGAAATGCCTAACACAGTAGTTAATGAATTAGAAATCCACAAGAATTCTGGTAAGTTATATGCTGCAACTTATGGTAGAGGACTATGGAGAACAGATTTACTTGGATGTGAATCAGTTAATATACCTATTAATATAATTGGTGATTTAGAGTTCTGTGAAGGTGATTCAATAATGATTGAAGCTACAAATAGCCAAGCATCATATCTTTGGAATACTGGTGAAACTACTAAACGTATAGTAGTCAAAGAGTCTGGTAATTATGTGCTTACCAACCCCACAGGAAGCTATTGTGTTGATAAATCTAATATAGTTAATGTTAATGTTCTTTATAAAGATGAATCAATTATATCCATCCCTGACGGAAACACAATCTGTAGTAATAAAGAATCTATCAGACTATCTGCACCTTTCAATTATAGTAATGTCGAATGGTCAACGGGACAAAAAATTAAATTTATTAATGTAGAGGAACCAGGCAAATATACTATACTAGCTACTAATAATAAGGGATGTGAAGTAAGAGATACTATCGAAATCTTCAAATCCTCGCTAAAAAATGATATTGAAATACACCAATCTGGTGATATTTTGTCTGTACCCGATGGATATAATTATCGATGGTTCTTGAACGATACTTTAATTGAAAACAATACATCAAATAAAATCAATATCACTAAATTTGGAAAATATAAAGTAGAAATTACTGATGAATATGGTTGTAAGTTAACTCCAGCTATTGTAGAAGTACTTAGCAGTATAAAACCAATAGCTGATAATAAGAATATTAAAATCTATCCGACAGAGACAAATGGAATAGTAAATATTAGCTTAAATGATCCATCATTGTATAATGCTAAGATTGAATTATATAATATACTTGGTATAAGATTAATTGAGTTACAAAGTAATAAATCTCCTATTAATAAGCTAGACCTAACTAATTACTCAAAAGGAGCTTATATTATTAAAATAACAGATGAAAATAGCTCTTATTTCCAAAAAATAATACTTAAATAATGATTACTTGTTTGAAAGGAAAATTAATTCAAAAATCACCAACTTCTATTGTAATAGATGTTGGTGGTATTGGATATTACTTACACATATCTATGAATACATTTGAGAATCTTCCTTTACTAGACAAAGAAGTTTTCATTTATACAGAAATGATTGTGAGAGAAGATAGTATTACACTTTATGGCTTTCATTCAGAGAGCGAGAGACAATTATTTAGATTGTTAATTTCTGTATCTGGCATTGGGCCCAAAAGTGGGATAGGTATTCTTTCAGGTATATCGCTAAATGATTTCAAATCTGCTATTCTAACTGCTAATACATCATTGTTACAGAAACTACCAGGTATTGGTAAAAAGACTGCTGAGAGGTTAATATTAGAGCTAAAAGATAAATTTGCTAAGATATCAATACATGAAGAAGGTAGTACTTTACCAAGAAATGATTCAGTAGAAGAAGCTACACTTGCGCTAGAAAGTCTAGGGTACAACAAATCTATGTCTACTAAAGCGGTTAATTCAGCATTGAAGCAAATAGATAGTGATAGTTATTCATCTGAAGATTTGATAAAATTAGCATTGAAATTTACTTTAAAATGATTTTAACTATTCCTACAATTTACCTCGAAAATGGTAAATCTAAGTATACTATTAGTGGGTTACCTGGATTCGAGAAACTCGACTCAATGTTCAAGGACAACCCTTTAGAATTGGCAAAATTATTCAGAGAAGAGAATAATAAGTCCATTCTTTTTCAAATTGATGAGAGTATTGAATCTCTCAATACAGTTAGTCAAATACAAGATATACTTGACATCCCTATCCAATTGATTACAATTACCAAAAACCAATCTCTATTAAAACATATATCGGAAACAAGATTTAGTAGAATATTTGTACCAATCGAAAGAATAAACTCACTCCCCACATCTATTCCAATAATACAATTATCTGCAATTTCTGATTATAATTTGAATGAATACTCTAGGGTTATGATAGACTTTAAAAATACTAGATTAGAGAATATTGAGTATTATGGAGAAACAAAAATTTCAATAATAAACTCATTATGTAATACTTCAGATTTAGTTAGAATGAATACAATGAATACAAATATTGATAGCGTTTATCTAGGTAAAGAGTATTATAGAATTCATTTTGCAGGTCAATTGCTATGGAGAATTGCTGAAAAAGCACAATTTGCAATATAAATTCTGAACAATTCTATAAAATTTCAAAAAAAATTGTATTTTGCAAAGGTTTTATAACAATATTTTGAAACCTTAATAAATATATAATCTGGAGAAGGTAAAATGCCTCAATTTGAATTTGATGGCCAGCTTATAGAAACAAAGCCCGGAAAAACAATAATCGAAGCGGCCTATGACAATGGGATAGACGTTCCACATTTCTGTTGGCACCCTGAATTATCAGTTGCTGGTAATTGTCGTATGTGCTTAGTTCAGGTTGGAATGCCTGCTAGAGATAGAGAAGGGAATTTTGAACTAGATGAAAATGGAAATAAAAAAATAAACTTTATTCCTAAATTGCAAATTGCTTGTGGGTCACCAGTCCAAGACGGTATGGTGGTAAAATCTATTTCTGATGAAGCGATTGAAGGACAAGAAGCTGTAATGGAGTTCTTGCTAATCAATCATCCACTTGATTGCCCGATATGCGATGAAGCAGGTGAATGTAAATTACAAGAGTATTCATTCAAGCACTCTGCAGGACAAAGTAGATTCGAAGAAGAAAAAAATCATAAACCTAAGCGTCAAGTTTGGGGGCCGAATGTTGTGTTCGATGCCGAAAGATGTATCTCTTGTTCTCGATGCATTCGATTTGCACAAGAAGTTGCAAAACAAGATGTACTTACATTTGTTCAGAGGGGTGATCATGTAACTATCGAGCTATTCGATGGAACTACTTTTGATTCTCCATATTCAATGAATGTTATCGATATATGCCCAGTAGGTGCATTGACTAGTCCAGATTTCAGATTCGAAGCTAGAGTATGGGAACTTTCATCTAATGAAAGTATATCACATTTTGACGGTACTGGAACTAATATTAATCTAGGTGTTCGGAATAATGAGATAATGCGTATAACCCCTCGTAACAACATATACGTGAATAAATATTGGGTTAGAGATGATGCTCGTTTGAGTTATGATTTCGTCAACAAGAACCGTGTTACCAAACCACTTATTAATAAGGATAGTATTTTAGAAGAAGTTGAATGGGAAGAAGCTATTAAATTTTCTGCTAGTAAGTTGAATAACTTTAGTGGCGATCAAATAGTTTTTGTTGCTTCTTCTAAAGCGACTAATGAAGATAATTATATTTTTAATAGATTTGCTATTGAAATAGCTAATACTAAGAATGTACTTTACTTTGCACATACTGATGATTCTCGTAAAGATGATTTATTAGGTGTCTCTGACATGACTCCGAATACAAAAGGAGTTGAAGAATTAGGTTTAGGAAAAGAATCAAAAATTAAAGCTGATGAATTAGTAACTAAATTGAAGAATGGCGAAATACGTGCTATGTACGCTATGGAAGAGGACTTCGAAGATTATCCAGAAATACTAGAACAATTGGCTAATTTAAGTTTCCTTGCAGTTCATTCTTATAACTCAAATAAGAAAATAAATAGTTTTGCCGATGTGGTTCTACCAGCTTCAACTTTTGCAGAAATAGAAGGTACTTATACTAATCTAGATGGACGAGTACAACATTTTACCCCTGCATTAGTTACTAAAGAAAATTATAGATTTATGGGTATGAAGATGAGTAGATTAGATAAATTAGGTGCAGATAATGACCGATGGACTAATCACGAAGTCAGAGATTCAAAACAAAGTTGGAAGATACTTCAAAAAATTGCTAGAGAATTAGGTAAAGATTGGAACTATTCTAAATCATCTCAAATATTTGATGAAATAGCAGGTAATTATACAAATTTCAATGAGATGGATTATAATAAGCTTGATGAATATCAAGGTTTAGTATTAGGAAAAGGAAACAATCCAGACCCTAAAGAAGTAAATTATATTTCACATTATTTGAAACCACAACAAACACAAAAAATAGTTAAATATAAAGGCTAAATAGATTATGAGCGATTTAACGTTTACACTAGTTGAATTTGGAATAAAAGCTGCTATTATTGTTAATATAGTATTAGTAATGGCCTCCGTAGAAGTTTATTTAGAAAGGAAAATTTCCGCTTGGATTCAAAATCGTGTTGGTCCTAATAGAGTTGGACCATTTGGACTTTTGCAACCAATTGCCGATGTTATAAAGCTATTTATGAAAGAGGATTTGGTTCCCAAAGCTGCTCATCAAGGTTTTCACAGATTTGCACCATTTCTTACTTTAGCAGTAGCTATTGGTGTTTATGCGGTTATACCTTATGCACACTATGTTACTATTGGTGAGAGAACAGTTTATTGGGGTATAGCACCGAATATTAATATTGGTGTTCTATTTATATTGGCTATGACTTCTATCGGTGTATATGGTATTACTCTTGCGGGTTGGGCATCAAATTCAAAGTATTCTCTACTTGGTGGTTTGCGTTCAGCTGCACAGATGATCTCCTACGAACTGTCTATGGGATTATCATTGATAGGAGTAATATTGATTACTGGCACTCTTAATTTGAATGAAATAATAATATTCCAACGAGACGCTTGGTTTGGACTTAGATGGTTAGTTTTCTTACAGCCATTAGGTTTCATAATATTCTTAGTTGCATCTTTTGCTGAAACGAACAGAACTCCTTTCGATTTGCCTGAAGCAGAGCCAGAGCTAGTAGGTGGATACAATACTGAGTATAGTGGTATGAAGTTTGGTATGTTCTTCCTAGCTGAATATGCTAATATGGCAACCGCATCAGCATTTATTGCATTGCTATACTTTGGTGGATGGAGTTTACCTTTCCCAGAGTTTTGGGATTCACTAGGACTAATAGAAGGTACTTGGACTAGGGCATTATTACAATTTGGTTCATTCTTTGCAAAATTAATGTTCTTTATAGTATTCTTTATTTGGGTTAGATGGACAGTTCCAAGATTCAGATATGACCAACTTATGAATTTAGGATGGAAAGTTTTACTACCACTTTCAATAGTCAACTTATTTGTAACAGCAGCTGTTATTATATTCTTCGGTTTATAATCTTAATAAAATAATAATAAAATGAATAACACAAAAAATACAGAAGCAGAAAGACTCACGTTTTGGGAAAAAATGTATATCCCAGAAATAGCACGTGGACTTGGTATCACACTAAGACAAATGTTTAAACCTAAAGACTTCGTCAGACAGTATCCCGAACAAAGATGGGAACCAACAGGTTCATTCAGAGGGAGACCTGTATTAGTTGAAGAAGATGGGGGAGAGCGTTGCGTTGCATGTGGTCTATGCGCAAGAGTTTGCCCAGCATTAGCAATCGAAGTACAAGCAGGCGAAACTCCATTAGAAAAGGAAAGATATCCTGAAAAATTCGAAATAAATATGTTACGTTGTATCTTCTGTGCCTTTTGCGAAGAAGTATGTCCAGAAGAAGCAATTGTGATGAGTAAGGACTACGAAATAGTCTATACTAGTCCTCAAGAAGCAATATTAGGCAAGGAAGAACTTCTTGTACCCAAAGCAAAACTTCAAGATAGACTTGAGTTTTTAAGACAATATAAATAGTATGGTGGAAGCAAGTGGTTAAACCTAAAGCAATAAAACTGAAGCCGAGCCAATTAAAATGGCAAATTGATTTAAAGAAACTAAATTTTCGTTCTACAAAAGAAGTAGATCCTCTAGATTGTATAGTTGGTCAACCAAGAGCTATCCAGGCCATAGAGCTTGGAGCTGATTTACGTGGAAGCCGTGGATACAATATATTTGTAACTGGTCTTTCAGGTACTGGTCGTATGACGACTGTAAAACGGATGCTTGAAAAATCTCAACGTAAAGGGAATTGCCCTGAACTATTTGATTACTGCTATGTTAACAATTTTACAGACGAGTCCCGACCAAAATTACTAAAGTTTGAAAAAGGTGGAGCTTGTGGCTTCTCTAAGAAAATGCATGAGTCTATAACCCATCTATTAGAAAGATTAACAAGCGTATTTGAAGAAGATCCATATACCTCTAAAAGAAAAAAAGTAATTGAAACTTATCAAGAATCTGAAAAGAACTTGGTAGATGTATTTGATGATAAACTGAAGAAAAAAGGATTTGTTAGAGGGCAAATAGAGAATCCAAAAGGCAGTCCAGAACCTGAAATATTCGTTCTAGTTGATGGTAAAGCATATAAAGTTGAATCACTTGATTCGTTAGTGAAAGAAAAGAAATTAACCGAAAAGGAAGCGACCCAACGTGCAGAAGATTACAATAAACTACATGAAGAACTTATTGAATTAGCTGAATCTGCTAATGAAATGGTTAACACATTCCATCAAGAGATTATTAGTTTTGATAGAAAAACTGCTGAGACTATTATTAATGCTAGTTTCAAAGAGTTAAATAAAACTTATAAAAAACACATAGCAATTCAAGATTATTTAGAAAGTGGAAAGGAGTTTATACTTGACAACGTGAAGTATTTTCTACCTTCATCTGAACAATCGAATAACCCACAATCTAGATCTAAGAATGTAGATATCGAGACACAAGTTACTGATAAATTTACTGTTAATATTATATTAGATAATTCAGAAACAGTCTGTGCACCAGTGGTAATTGAACATAATCCAACTTATGGTAATCTTTTTGGTTCATTTGAAAAAATAATTGATACTAAGGGATATTGGAGAACAGATTTTTCAAAAGTGAAAGCTGGCTCTATACTACAAGCAGATCAAGGATATCTGATTGTAAGTGCCAATGATCTATTTTCTGAAGCAGTATCGTGGAAAGCTATTAAGAACGTACTTCTTTATGATAAATTAGACATCCAACCTTATGCTACTTATCTTCAAGTGAGCGAAAGCCAAATGAAGCCAGAGCCAATTAAAGTAAATGTGAAAGTAATTATTGTTGGTGGACAATCACTATATAATTATCTTTATAGACACGAAAAAGGATTCAAAAAGATATTTAAAATTCTTGCTCAATTCGATTCTGAAACTGCAAAATCAGACGAATTGCTTGACAGTATTGTAAGCTTTATAGCGGCACAATGTGATGAAGAAAATCTTTTGCATTTCAAACCCAAAGCTGTAGCTGAGGTCTTGGAATGGTCTGTAGCTCATGCTGGTTCTCAAGATAGAATAACTTTGAGATTCTCAGATATAGCAGATTTACTGCGTGAATCTTCATATTTTGCAGAGCAAGATAATAAGAAGTTAGTTACAGAAGTATATGTGATAGAAGCTCTAAAACAAAGAAACTTCAGAAATAATCTTATTGATCAGAAAATAACTGACTATATACTTCAAGGAAGTACCCTAATTGATACTGAAGGCAGTAGAGTGGGCCAAATAAATGGCCTTACAGTTATGAGTACTGGTATAGCATCATTCGGTAAGCCAGCAAGAATAACTGCTGCTATTGGAGCTGGAAACAGAGGTATAATAAATATAGAAAGAGAAGCACAGTTAAGTGGTTCTATTCATAATAAAGGTATTTTAATAATTCAAGGTTTCTTCTTGGAGAGATTTGCTCAGAAAAAACCATTATCTTTATCTGCCTCTATTGCATTTGAGCAAAATTATGGTGGTATAGATGGTGATTCAGCTTCTGCAGCTGAGATTTACGTTCTATTATCTGCAATCTCGCATACACCCATTACTCAACAGATAGCCATAACTGGGTCGATGAACCAAAAGGGTGATATCCAGCCGATTGGTGGTGTAAATGATAAGATTACGGGCTATTATGAGATATGTAAAGCACGAGGGTTTACTGGCAATCAAGGTGTAATTATTCCTGAGCAGAATGTGAATGATCTTATGCTAAGTGAAGATATTATTGAATCTGTTAGAAAAAATGAGTTTAGTATCCATTCAATAAAGAATATTGAAGATGGATCTAGATTACTAATGGGTAAAGAATTTGGTATTCCAGATGGAGATGGGAATTATAAAAAAGGCACTCTTCTATTTGAAGTATATAGAAAGTTAAATGAACTTTATGAAAATTCTAAACCTACTATGAAAAGTAAATAATGGTAAACCAATTAAAAATAGCTCCTTCATTGCTTTCGTGTGATTTTTCTAATTTAGAGACAGAAGTTAAGAATTGCGAGAAATTTGGGGCAGATATACTTCATGTAGATGTTATGGACGGTCATTTTGTACCAAATATAACGATTGGCCCACTCATAGTAAAAGCAATTAGACCCCATTCTTCACTTCCTATTGATTGCCATTTGATGATAAGCAATCCTGACAATTTCATTGATGATTTTGCTGATGCAGGAGCAGATTATATTTCAGTACATGCTGAAACTTGCAATCACCTTCACAGAACATTATCAAAGATAAAAGAAAGAAATTGTAAAGCTGGGGTTGTTTTAAACCCAATTACTCCTTTGCAATATGCCTATGAAGCAGCCGAGTATTGTGACTTTATACTATTGATGTCAGTTAACCCGGGTTTTGGTGGTCAGAGTTTTATAACTAGTTTTTTAGATAAATGTAGAAAACTTAGAAACTATCTTGATTCAAACGGACTTTCTCATGTCGAAATCGAAGTAGATGGTGGAGTTAAGATTGATAATATAAATCAAGTTGTTGACGCTGGTGCTAATATGATAGTCTCAGGTTCTGGACTATTCAAAGGTAATTTTGAGCAAAATATCAAAGATATGAAATTAGCAGCTATTTCAGGTCAATAATTATTGAAATATGGTGAGTAACACCACTACCTAGTATATACTCATTAGATACAGAATAATCTATATTCAAATCAAAAGCTGTATTTTGTAAATCAGGTCTTAAACTAAAACCAGCACCCCATATATTAACAGGGAAAAGAGTAGGAATTCCGTTATCTTCACCATAAACATTTACTCCAGCACGAATAGCTAATAACTCAGTAGGTACAATCTCAGCACCTAATACGAAGCTAGGAGCAATGTCAGTTTCTCTAAAAATAGCATCAAAACTAAGTAAAAAATACTTTGTTGCAGGTATATAAAGCGTGTCTATTTCACCTGTAATTGAGGTTCTTTGCTCTACTGATTCGTCGTTCAATCCAAACTCTACTGCAACGCCAGTTCTAACAGTTAAAGGTAATTCATCTACTGTACTATTAGGCGTATTCCATTTCAAAGTAGCACCGACATTCTGTATTGCGGCGCCAAATGAGAATAAATCAGCAACATTGAATTTTGTTCCTAAATCAAATGCAAATCCTTTTGCACTAGTCCCGCTACCTTGTAAATCTCTACCTAAATATTTGAATGTTCCTCCAAAACTATAGTCTTCACTTGAATAAGCAGCAGATAAGTTCATGGAGTATTGCCAATCACGCATATTACTAGTAGGATTACCCATAATGTCACGTCCCTGGAATTGACCAGAAGTGAAAGAATTAATTCCAAGTCCAACACCAAAGTGTTCTCCAAACCCTTGACCATAAGCTAAACTAGAGTGTACTCTTCCTATGCCAGGCATACTCACAGACGTTACAAACATTGGTTTATTAAGTAGAAAGCCAATACCAGCAGGGTTTATAAATACAGAGTTAGGGTCGTTTACAACCGCAGTGTATGCACCAGCCATAGCGTTTATTCTAGAAGATGTATTTCTATTTAGGTAAGATGAGCTATACGAGCCATTCATTTGTTGTGAGTAAGCTTCATTTACGAAAGTTAATGTAATGCTTATTAGTATTACATAACTTAATGCTGATATTTTAGACATTTGCTACCTTGATATTGTAAACTTTTCAGCATCACGGAAGTTAGGACCTTGGAGAATACATAGGTAGAAACCATTAGGTAGATTGGAAGCATCAAAATCAAACTCAACTTGTTTGCCTACAACTGTACCATCATGCACGTCTTTTACTAAGTTACCTAACATATTATAAATTTGTAATTTTATTGGAATTAAGTCTTCTTTTAATTTAATTTCGATATAAAATTTCAAATTATCTCTTGTATAGACTCGAGTTATTTCACTTTTAGCTCGTGAAGTATCTTGGTCTAATCCAGCCGTTTTGCTTAGTTGTTTACTATCAATTATTATGCCATCAGGTTTTTGACTTGGTTGTAGTATAGAGGTTTTCGAGGATATTACTTTATTATTCTTTGAATTAATACCAATAGTCTGCGAATTGCTATAATTAAATGCAATTAACAAAGTAGTAGATATTAATAGTAAAAATAATTTCATTTATAATTTATTGATTGTTTCTATTACTATCAACGTTGAACTTGCTATAAAGTTTTGATTTTAGTTCATTATTATCCAACTCTGGATTGTTTGGACTAATATTGATATTTGAAGCTTTGATGTCGTTGATAGCCGAAAGTAATTCTTTCGCCTCTATTTTCTTATCAGTATCAGTAGATTTTATATTCGATTCTTTAGTTAACTTACCGCTTTGTGTCTGTTTTTCCTTTACTTCCACCTTAGGTTTGTAGTTTACTTCTTCAGAATCATCAGTCCTATCTACAACAATACCACCTTCTTTCTTTACTTGTGAAGTAATCTGTTTCAACTCTTGTTCGAAGCTAACTTTGGCTTCTTTATTTTGGTTATAAACCTTTGACTTTCGCCATTTCAAATACAACGAGATTATAAATAGAATTAAAATTAATAAGCCAATTATAACATATTTCAAGAAACTCTTCATTCCTAAAAAGGCATCTTCGTTCTCTAATTGATTCTTTGCATCAGATTCTATTTTCTTTCTGTTAGTATCTTCATCAAATAAATTTGAAAAGCGTTCATTATTTGCAACTACCTCTAAGTCAACATCAGAAGTATCTACGAATTCATCTAGTTTGAGACTATCTATGTTTGATTTAGTAAATATTAATTGTGGGTATTGATAATTTGTATCTTTAATTGAGAGACTTGCCAGAAATTTATTTTTGAAATACTGAGCTTTTGTATGACTACCTTTTTCAGTATAAATTTGACTCAGAGCCGCATAAACATCAGGTATTATCGAATTATTGCGAGCCGCAATTGTAAGCTGATTAAACGATGCTTCCAAACTATCTTCTAATAAATACACTATTCCCAGCATAGAGCGAGCAGAATTCATTTGTTCTTTAGATTCTTTGAATAAATTTATAGATTGTTTGTAAAGACTACTTTCATAAGCAAATAATCCACTTCTGTATTTATCTTCAATTGCAGATACTTTGTTCCAATCAAATACATCTATAACAATTGAGTTAGAATAGGGGAGTTGGAATGTATTAAACCCTGAGTTATTCTTCAACATTATATTAACAAGCAAATTACTGTTCTTTGTAGTAACAAATATTTCCTTGATTAATTCTGAATCAAATCTAACACTGTTTTTACCGATAAGATTTTTTGTATTTTTTAACTCGATAGAAATGTTCTTTTTGTCATCTGATAGACTAGTAGAATATGTGGCCCTATCATTAAATCTTAGTAAAAGTGTATTATTATCTATTTTTATAGCATCTAGTAATTCCGTAGAATAAACTACGGTACTAGTAAATAATAATAATATAAATATGAGGGTTTTCATTTAACTAAAATATTGAAAAAATATCCTAATTCCTCGACATATACTATTTCGAGTCTGGAATTAATACTATTTAATAGCTTTTTAGTTATTTCTAGTTCTTTTGGTATCGGTACTTCCACTGGGGAATCTAAAGTCATATTATTTGTAAAAGAATAATTCTCTACACCTAGGTAAAAGGAAATATTAGCCCTATTATTAACTGTCTTATAGTATATATTAAGCACTTTGAACTGTTCAGCTTGATTAAGTATATGTACAAGTAGATTAATAATTGCTGATCTAATTTTACCTTTAGAAGTGCTAATATAGAACTTTTCTGTAGATTCAATAAAACTGATATCTAAGTTAGTATTCAAAAAGTCATGATTCATAACCTCAAGTATTTCATTGATTATCTCATCTAAACTAAGTTTACTGCTCATATTGTCTAGATTATCACCAATTTCCTCAGTTAACTTAGAATTCAATTCAGAAATATTATCAATTTCACTTGTGATTTTATTTAATCTAGTATAAAAAGTCTCTGAATCATTATCAATTAAATCCAAATTGCTTTTTACAATTGAAAGGGATTGATTTATCTTTTCAGAAGTACTTTCAACTATTAGTTTACCATCAAGATAATTAACACTACTAAGAATGATTTTTTCGTAATATTCTAGACTACTAGCCATAGATTTCATCTTTAGCTCATAATAAAGTGATATTAATTTAGAGTTAAAAAGTAACACTAATCTATCAATATTATTGATTTGCACATCATCAAATAATAGTCTATTGTTCTTACTTAGTGCTAGGTAGAATCCTATATGTATCTCATTGTTGAATAACGGAGTTATAATCACAGCAGCTTTACCATAGGAGTAAAAGGGGGAGGGCACTATTTGGGTTTTTCCAGTTGATTTTACCCAATCTAATATACCTTCTTCACTGAGATACGTAGTTTCTTTTTCTAAATACTTCTTTTTTTCTAGTGAAGATTCAAAGATTTCGATGTAATCTTGGTTATCAAGCTCTATTTTGGATTCAATTATACTAAAACGCTTATCCAATTCTTTTTCAATAACCAATAAGAGGGAACGGAAGTCTTGGGAATTAACAATTTCAAACAAAGAATCCATCTTATCTTCCATTTGGATGATTTTTCTGATGTATTTTCTATGTCCTATTTTGCTTTTTCTCATCTACATCTCTGTAAAGAAACTATATTTATCAAATTCCTTTAATAAATCTTGTTTAATAAGTGATATTGAACTGTTAGCGTCAAACATAGTATCATCATTTGAAGTGAAAATCTCTGGGCCAACAAAAAGCTTAGAATCTGTCATTTCATTGTTCCAAGTCATAAACCCTAATTCTTTTGCAAAGTACTCTGATATTGCAACGGCCACAGTAAGTGGTTGTTCGTTTATCACATCTTTTACATCTATATTACTGAAATAGTAGTGATGATTTTTAAGGGCAACACAAATTTTAGAAGGTAAATTCCACTTATCTGCTAACCAAGAAGCTACTTCAGCATGATTAGTTTGCAATATTTTTTGTTCAGCTTGTACTAGCGAATACCTTTGATCCATCTCTAGTTGGATTAGTACTTCTTTGTATTCGTGAGAAAAATAGGTACTCAATAATAAAACACCCATATCGTGCATAAGCCCTGTTACAAATGATTCACCTAGTGGTCTGTATTTCAATTTACCAGCGAAATACTTTGTTGCTCCAGCACAGAATATACTATATTTCCAATATGAATCTAAATCAATTACAGACTTATGAGTATTTACAAAAATTCGTTTAACCATAATACCCGTGACTATATCACGGATAGTATTTATACCTATCAGCGCTATAGCTAGCTCTATGGTTGATATTTTTCTAGTAAACCCATAGTAAGGAGAATTTGCTACCCTTAAAACTCGAGTAGTTAACATTTGATCCCTTTCTATAGTCTCGGCAAGATTTTTTGATTTTAGATTTTCATCATCCAACATTGTCATAATTTCTGTTAAGACAATGGGAATAGAAGGTAAATCTTCAATCCTAGAAAGACGTTTTATGATATTATTACTAAGCATTCTCATATTTATTTATTTTAACCTTTAATTCTTTAATGACTTCTGAGTGTATTTGACTTACTCTACCTTCAGTCACATCAATCAGCTTGCCAATTTCTTTAAAAGTTAAATTTTCGTAATAATAAAGAGCTATTACTAGTCTTTTTTTCTCTGGTAAATCTTTCAAGTACGAGGTTAAAAAATCAATTTTTTCAGTTTCAATCAAATCATCTAGTTGATTCGCATCATTATCATAAGTGATATTATCCACCAATGAATAGCCCTCATTATCAGTATCAACACTACTATCTATGAATGAATGTGTGTTACGAGAGGCCTCCATAGCTTGTAAATAGCTATTATATTGATCGCTTGTTAACTCTAATTTTTGAATTATCTCTTCGTCCGAGACATCTATTCCATTTTCTTTTAATATTTTTTCTTTTATTTCGTTTAGACTGTTTACTTTCTTCCTTGCCGTACGAGATAGCCAGTCGAGTTTTCTTAACTCATCTTGTATAGTACCTCTCACTCTAGTTATAGCATAACTTTCGAATTTCACATTCTTATCTAAATCAAACCTATCTATTGATTGGCTAAGTCCTATCATTCCTATATTAACCAAATCTCCTCTCTCTAGGATTGAGTTATCTGGTACTTTGAGTTTACTCAATACATAATTGACTATCCAAGAATATTGAACAAATAATTTGCCTCTCAACTCTTGATTAGGGTCTTGTTTGTATTCTAACCAAATATTTTCAGATATGTTCATTTATATATAGATAAGTGTAGTTTGATTATTCGTTTTCTTGTATTGATTCACTCATTATTCTATCCATTTCGTCTTCTTCATAATCAAAGTTCTGATTACTACTTTTCTCACTCTCTTTTTTTGATTCATTTACTTTTATTCTATAAAGCGAATAGAAGAATATCAGTACTATCAACCCAATACCTACATATATAGTTGAAAATATCAGAAATGCACGATAGCTACTCTCAACTATGTCAAATTCAGAACCGAAATAGAATACTAAGAAACCTATTATTGTGAATATAAGTGCTGCTAGTAATAAACTTTTGAATGGAGATATTACTATTGCATTTGCTTTCTTCTGCTCTTCTTTCTGACGTTTCTTTAGCTCTTTTTCTTTTTCTTTTTGAGCTTTAGTATCGGCTTCTTTTGATTTTGCTAAATCTTTCTCATCCATACTATCTATTCTCATTAATTAGATTTTTAGATTTCAAATACTGTTCTATACGTCCGCAAATATCGTGCAAGTTTTTTGAAACTGGTGAATTATTATTGCTTATAATGATTAATTCTTGAGTTTGTATAGATTTTCTTACTTCTCGATCATAAGGAATGAATCCAACATTATTGAAATTGACCCCTAAAAACTTATTTGTTGTCAGATTTATCTTACTTATTATCTCATCGTAATCTTCTTCATCAATCACATTATTTACTAATAATCCAATTTTATCTGACTCAACAAATGGTATTATGAGTTTAAGAAGTCCATAAGAATCAACTATAGTTGTTGGCTCATCTGTAATTAAAACTATAGATAAATCCGATAAAATGCATGACTCGAGTACTAATTCACCTGCCCCAGGCATAGTATCTATTACTACGTAGTCATAAGTGTCAAGTGCTTTAATTTCTTGATATATTTCATAGAATTTCTCGCTGTGCTCACTATCGAGCCGATCGCTGAGTGGGCTATCTATTATTAAATCGAAATCCTGTTTTACTTTAAATATAGTATCTTTGAACTTAACATTAGAGCTGATATAATCATTCAATCTTAATGGAGGGTCAACTCCTAATATCAAATGTAAATTTGGAAAATTTAGATTTGAATCCCAAAGTAAAGTCTTTCCTTTTTGAGAAAGTAGATATGCCAAATTAGCAGCAACAAAGCTTTTACCAACTCCGCCTTTACCACTACAGATGGTTATGAATTTTGTTGGTTTATCCATTGCTAAGTATCATCTTTTTAATTCCACTTACGTCCGCAAGTTCTATATCATCTGGTATATTAGAGCCATTTGTATAGAAGCAAAATGTTAGATTCTTATTTATAAAAAGTTCAAGAATTGGTTGAATTTCAAATTTTTCATCTAATCCTGAAAGCCCAATATAACTACTACTATATTCATTCAATTGCTGTGATAAATATTGTTGCGTACCGTTTACCGGCAATATTAGTATATTCTCAAGGGAAGAATTTGTATATTTTGATTTACTATCGAAGTCAATTAAAATCAAATCATAAGCTTTTTTATTGTCGATTAGACGATTAAGCTCTTCTTCTGAACCCGCTTTTTCATAATTCAAATCTAACATTTTACAATAAGCGGCTAACAAATCATTTGCCCCAAAATTGTGATTATTGGCACCAATTACAAGTACATTAGATGAGTTCATAAGCTTATGGATAACTGCAAACTTCAAAAGTGTAGAGGATTTACCAACACCCGGTGAACCAACAAACCCATATACTTTTCGTGAGATTCGTTTTTGAAATAGATTCTCAATTTTAATTTTACTAATAATTGAATTAAGTAAATCACCTTCTGAAATATCGAGATTGTTAGATTTGGAAAGAGATTGTAAAGTTGGACCAATAAAGGCCTCATCGAAGCCCAGTTTTTTAAGATAAATATATTTCTCGGAAAGATTCCTATCTAAATAGCTCAGAAATGGGTAATTAATGGACTCAATAAGTTTTTCTATTTTACCATTATCAATTTCTTCAACCTTTAATCTTGATTTTGGATCTACTTTAGGCAGGATTTTTATTTTCTCATCAATAGCAGCTACTATCTCTATAGTGTCCTTACCGGTTTCACTATTTTTAATATTCCTAGTAGATAGTATTATTGCATCTTCTCCAAGTTCTTTTTTTATAAGAACTTTACCTTCACTTAGGTTTTCAGCAATTATCTTCTTTATTCTCATCTATTCAATTACCAATTAATGCAGATATACAGATTTATATAACGTAAAAATATAAATGATTTTTACAATAAAACAAGTAATAATATAAATTATTAATTAGTAATTTAAAAATGAAAATATTTTAACGGGATACTATTTTCTATTCTCGTGTTCTTTATAAAATATAAGCCTTTATTTTTGAGTAGAGTATTAAGGTCAACTTCTTGACCATCATTTAAAATATAATTACTTATTATTTCCCTACCCTCGTAATTATAGATTGATATCACAGTTTTAGAATTGGAAGATAGCACTGACTTATTAATTACCAAATCCTCATCCCAATTCATCTCTATTACTCTGAGCCCATGTACGCATATATCTACATTTACCGTATCGCTTTTGCTTCCATAATAGCAATCATTACCTTCTTTACTGAATAAAGCAAATTCAGGTGTAAATAGTGAATCTTTGTTCAATAGTGATCGAAGTAATATAACCACCGAATTTCCAGATGTTATATGACTTCGAGGTAAATCATAATTTAGTTGATAGTAAATAGTATCGTTGATTGTAGTGTCGGTCAATTGAGTTATAACTGATTCACCAAGTATCTCAAAATCTAATAACTCGAACCATTCTCTATAAAACTTAAATGAAATAGTATAATTATTAAGAAATGCTAGAGTATCTTTGGCTTCATTAAGTGAAACTGTAAAATATATTTCATCTCCAGGAGTGATTTTGGATACCTTGGGATTATTTAATGGAATAGATTTATTAAATCTATAATAGACAGTATCATAAAAAACTTTACCTGTTTCAGAAATGGCCTCAATTATATATTTCGATTCAAATGGTTTATTAGTAAGATAGCCAGTGAAGTTGATAACTAAACTGTCTGCAGATATACTATAATCATATTCTATTCCATCAGCAGTTATAACTTTAAAATCCGAGAATTTGTAATCTTTTGAGTAGTAACCTTGAGAACCATCTGCACCAAATGTACTTTTAATCTTATAATCTAAGTTAAATGAATCACAATCAAATGAATTAGTTCTAGATACAAGTGTGTCTTTCAACGGTAAATTCCCTAGTGCTGTTTGCATACCATAAGAATCAGCAGAGCCAAAACCATAAAGAAATGCTGCTAATCTAACTTCAGAATTAATTGAATGTACTCCTGAATTAACTTGAAACCTTAGCCAATAATAATTAGTATTACCTATTCTATTATTTTTTAATTCAGGATAAATTATATAAATAGGTGTTCCATCATACTCAATAGACTCAAGTTGATTATTGATATCTAAATTGGGATCAATATTGACAATCATATTAATATTATGCTTATCAAAATCATTATAAGATGGAACAAGAAATCTAATATTATTTGTAAATTGTTCCTCATTTATTAGATTTAGCATGAATGGGTCATAGTTATCAAATCTTGTATTACTTCTTATCTTTTCCCAATCCTGAGAATATGCATATTGAGTTACTAAAATAGGTTGATCAGATTCCCATATTGTAGATCCTTTTATGCCGACTAAGTTTTGACTATTATAACTATTGATTTTTGCATTATTGAACTCATAGAATCCTCCACCTGTATTGATATTTATAGTCTCAGTTTTATTTAAAACACCACTTTCGTTATAATTAGTTATAGTAAGGTTAGTATTATCATTTAGAGGCAATACTCGGAAAAAGTCACCCATTTCACGTCCAAAATCAACCGAAATGAATTTATTTCTCCAATTCGAAAGTGGTTGCATCATTTCAATTAGATGATCATACCCATTGTCTGGATCGTCTTGAGGTATCAATGTTCTCTCGTGAAAAGAGAGGAGACCAATAGGATTATTTCCAATTATAAGTGTGCCTGATAAATCAAAAGTATTATTGAAATTGGACTTTGTTTTAACCGAATAGGATTCATTTTTATTTAGATTTATGTAAATGGTATCACCTAACTCCAGATTCCCAGTTTTCGTACTACCCTTATCGAATCCTCTGCCTTTCAATATCACTTTTATTAATGTGCTATCTTTTTGTGAAAGAATTGTAAACCCAGATGATCGTGACTCTCGATTACGATAAAGATGATAAAAAGAATTATGAATATAATTATTACCCCATTCAGAAACAGGATATGCTAAATAGCCATCAGATGTATTATTCTTAGAATTTATTACAAAAACTGAAATAGGTTTATCAGATAATATCTCAATAACTTTGTTACTAATCAATCCATCAGAAGTTTCTTCTATTTCACTTTGCTTACCTAATTCAAAATTGTCTAAGGTTAGTACCTCATCTTTCTTAATAGTTCGAGTTAATACCTTTGAGTTCGAATGATTTTCTAATGTGATAGTAGCATCTGTTGAACTACTAATATATATTGCCAATTTTACATTTGTATTAAAATCATCCCTACTTGAATTACTAGTTCTTTCATTCTGTGGGAATGCTATGAGAAACCTTGTACCTTCGCTTGCATTTTCCTGAGAGTAAGATATACTAGCATTTAGAATGATAAATAATACTATTACTATTTTATATATATGTGTTTTCATAATACATTAACACCCGAAACTCAAAAAGGTGACAATTGTTGATAATTCTATTAAAACTAATATACCTATATTTTAAGAATTAGAATAATATTTTCTTAATTTTGAACATATTAATTAATGAAATTATAAAATGAGTCTAGAAATCAATTTTTCTTCAAAAGTATTTGAGAATAGGGCAAGAAATCATAACGAATATGACGAGATAGCTCTAACAATTAGACAAGATATAATCAAAAGTTTAGTGTTAGCAAAATCTGGTCACCCCGGTGGTCCACTTGGTATAACTGATGTCATGTCAGTTTTATTTTTTGGTGGCATAATGAAATACGATTCTTCTAACCCTGATTGGTCAGGTAGAGATAGGTTCGTACTTTCAGCTGGACACATGGCACCAGTGCAATATTCTACTCTTGCAAGAGCAGGGTATTTCCCTGCTGAAGAATTGAAAACATTAAGAAAGTTTGGTTCGAGATTACAAGGTCATCCAGGTTTGGATATGAATTTACCCGGTATAGAGACATCATCTGGCTCTTTGGGTCAAGGTGTATCTATTGCAGTTGGTATGGCAATGTCGGATTGGATAATCGACAAGAATGATAAAAAAGTATTTTGTATAACTGGTGATGGTGAATTGCAAGAAGGTGCTTGTTGGGAAGCTGCAATGGCTGCAGGTAGCCACAAATTAAGTAATTTCTGCTGGATAGTTGACAATAACGATTGTCAGATAGATGGTAGAGTAAAGGAAATAATGTCCGTTTACCCATTAAAAGAAAAATTTGAGTCATTCAATTTTGATGTAATCGAAATAGATGGTCATGACTATAGTCAAATACAAGCTGCCTTTGATAAATTTGAAGAAAATCACAAAAACAAAGGATTGCCAACTTGTATTGTGGCTAAGACATATATGGGAAAAGGTGTATCTTTTATGAAAGATGAATACAAATGGCACGGTAATCCACCAAATGAAGAACAAGCTGAAATAGCATTGTCAGAACTACATTAATGAAAAAGTTAACCTTCATAACGTTTTTATCGTTAATTCTGATTTCTTGTGAATCAAATAAACCAGAGGAAGTAGGGATTATAAAAGATAGTACTTCGACAAGTTCTGGTGTAACTGAATTTAAGTTTAATGAAGATGTGGTTCATAATATTAGCAAAGAAAAGACTATTGAAGTAGAAGGAAAGGAGCTTGTTGCCCCAAATAGATTATTTGATTTCTATCCAAGTTCTATCAAGAATATTAAGCTAGAGAAATCATCATCTGGTCAAACTCGTTCTGGTTTGGGACGCTATACTACTTCAACTGGCGTGTATGAAACGAAAGGAAAGTTAATAAAAGTAAGACTGGCTGACTACTATAGTAAAGAGTTTTTCCCAGATTATCAACTATTTATAGATTTACCAAACGAAGATCCTGGTTTTATACTTACTCGATTGGATTTGAAAGAAGGATATATCGGTTTTATGCGTTGGGAAGAAAATTATAAATATGGATATATTAGTATATTCGTAAAAAATAGATTTCATGTACTTATAGATATTGAAGGATTCTCTGATTTGGAAGATAGTTACAAAGACTTAGTTTATAAATTCAATTTTGAAAATTAAATAGATATAACAAAATAAAATGACAAAAATAGAAAGCTACGGAAATAAGCCAACAAGAGATGGGTTCGGATTAGGATTAGTTGAGTTAGGAGAAAAAGATGAAAGAATTGTAGTTATCGGTGCCGATGTATCTGGCTCGGTGAAAACATCATACTTTCAAGATAGATTTCCTGAAAGATTTATTTCAGTTGGAGTAGCAGAACAGAATGCAACCACTGTTGCAGTTGGATTAGCATTATCTGGTAAAGTTCCATTTTTCTCTAGTTACAGCGCATTTGCAGCATTTAGAAATGCTGACCAAATTCGTGTTTCTATTTGTTATAATGAAGCAAATGTTAAGATTGGTGGAGGGCATTCAGGTCTAACAGTTGGTCCTGATGGAGCTACTCATCAATCATTAGAAGAAGTTGCGTTCTTGAGAACATTACCAAATATGACACTTATTTGTCCTGCAGATTTCGAACAAGCTAAAAAAGCTACTATTGCTATTGGTGAAATGGTTGGGCCTGCATATTTGAGATTTGGGAGACCTTCAGTGCCTATGTTCACAAAACCAGAAGATGAATTTATAATAGGAAAAGCTGATTTGCTTAGAGAAGGAACTGATGTTTCAATTGTGGCAAATGGTATTATGGTGTGGGAAGCTCTAAAAGCGGCTGAAGCACTAAAAGAAAAGCATAATATAAACGCTGAAGTAATAAATTGCCACACAATCAAACCAATAGATGAACATGCTCTTGTGAATTCTGCAAAGAAATGCGGAGCTATGGTAACTGCTGAAGAGCATCAAGTACATGGTGGTCTGAGTGGAGCAGTTGCGGAAGTATTAGTTAAGAATTATCCTATACCAATGGAATTCGTAGGAATTAAAGATACTTTTGGCGGCAGTGGAGAACCATTTGAGTTGACTGAATTATTTGGTTTAACTTGGAAGGAAATATATGCTTCTGCTTTATTGGCTATTGATAGAAAGAACAATGGTTCTAGTGTAATCAGAAAAGTAAAAGATGTTGCTGTCTATACTGATGGAATGTAATCATAAATAAAATTTGAGAATATAGGCGATTCTAAGAATCGCCTTTTTTTTATGAAAATAGAAATACAAGATAATGTACTAAAGCAAATAGGCGAAATTGCAGATACTCATAACTATGAGATATATGTAGTTGGTGGCTATGTACGAGATAGAATATTGGGATTTACCAAATCAGACTATGATATTACAGTTGTTGGAGATGCAATAAAATTTGCAAATATCGTAGCCAAAGAATTAAACTCTCATGTAGTAGAATACGCTAGATTCAGAACCGCTTTGGTGCCTTATCGAAAAGTACAAATTGAATTTGTTGGTACCAGAACAGAGAAATATACTGAAGGTTCAAGAAAACCTGAAGTGAAAGCAGGTACCCTTGAAGACGATATAAAAAGAAGGGATTTCACTGTCAATACAATGGCCGCTTCGCTTAATAAAAATACATTCGGTGAAGTTCTTGACTTATTCGATGGTATGAAAGACCTTAAAAATAGAATATTAGTTACCCCTCTCGATCCAATTATCACTTACAAAGATGATCCACTTAGAATGATGAGGGCAGCAAGGTTCGCCTCTCAATTGGGATTTGAAATAGAAACAAAATCATTCGAAGCAATTAAACAATTACACAAAGAAATAAAGAAAATCTCTCAAGAGCGTATAACAGATGAGTTTTTAAAAATTCTCAAGACAAATAAACCTAGTATCGGCTTGAATATACTTATGGATACTGGTCTTCTTGAGATTATTTTCCCCGAAGTATATAAATTACGTGGAGTAGATAAAGTTGAGAAAAATGGAAGAGTGTACGCTCATAAAGATGTGTTTTACCACACTTTAGAAGTAGTAGATAATATTTGTGGAATGACTGATAATATTTGGTTACGGTTTGTAGCACTTATGCATGATATAGCCAAGCCGGTTACTAAGCGATTTCACCCGATTTCAGGTTGGACATTCCACGGACATGAGGAAATAGGAGCTAAATGGCAAAAAGGTATTTTCCGTGACCTCAAATTACCTATGGAACATCATCCTTATGTAGAGAAGTTAGTTAGACTACACCAAAGACCAATGGCACTTGTAGATGGAGAAACTACAGATAGTGCATATCGTAGGTTAGCAGCTTTTGCTGGTGATGATTTGGAAGATTTATTTATACATTGCAAAGCCGATATAACTACGAAGAATCCGAAAAAAGTCGAACAGTATCTTAAGAATTATGAAGTAGTTTTTGCAAGAATAAAAGAAGTTCAAGAGAACGATCACCTTCGTTCTTTCCAATCCCCAGTTAGGGGAGAGGAAATAATGGAAATATGCAAGATCAAGCCATCAAGGCTTGTTGGTCATATTAAAAACGAAATCGAAGAAGCGATTTTAGAAGGAATAATTCCTAATGAATATGACAGTGCTAAAAAATACTTCATTGAAAATAAAGACAAATGGATAAAGGAATTTAATTCCTAATCTCGTTTTATAAGTTTGATTTCTTTTGAATCGTACTGGCTATTATTATTCTTACCCTTGACCTCACTGAAATCCAAAATGTATAGCTGTTCGAGAATATTAATTGCATTTGCCAAGAGTTTATTTATTTCTAAATCCACAGTACCTTTTGCTTTAGATTTTTCTAAAATATCTTGGTAGCCGAGTAGATTCTTAGTGTCAGATTTGTATCGGAATGAATCATATATCAATCCATCAGGATCAACTTCTAAACCGTAGCCATTCTTGAATACGTTCTGCATTATTCTTCCATAAATCGCCAATTGTAATCCATCTCTTTCGGTCTCACTTGTCTTATAATCGATTATCCTATAGGACTTAAAATCTTTAGAGATATCTATTCTATCTATTTTACCTTTGAAGAAAGGATTTACACCAATTGTCTCTAACTTCTCTTTATAAAATGGAAACTCCATAGCAACAATATAGAAATCATCACTAATATGCCTATCAATTATATTCTCAAACCATTTTATCATAATCCCATCGTATTGCTCGTCACCTAAGAGCAACAATTGATCAAGATTGAAAAACTGATGTTGGGATTTATAGAGACTTAATTTTTCTTTGACAGTAGTTTTAAAGAGTTTAACTATCCCTTCTTTATCAGATTGCTTCAATTCTACTAAATCTAGTTTAGGGTATTTATTTTCAATTGGATTGATAGTACTAATTATACATTCTTTATGAGCTGACTTATAAACAGTAAAAGTATCTTCTATTGACTTGTGAATCAAATTACCTAATTCTAATCGTGAGAGATAGATCTCGATAATTTCTGGTATTTCTAAATTTACTGTATTAGAATAAAAGAAATCGTAAGTATAGTTTTTGAAGCTTTCAATCCTAGATACAGAAAATTCTTCTTGATTAATCTGTTCCGCAATCATTCCGACTTCCAACCCAGAATTCACTTCCAAATCTGTACGCTTTCTATACTCTTCCATTCGAGCTTTTACTGTTTCTAATGGTGATTCTAACCCTGCTAGTATCAATTCTCTTCTATTTATTATTGCTTGTTGCCATTCTAAATTTGAATCCTCATTGTAATTGCCAATCCCATCTATTGTTTCTAATGGCGTTACAAATTGGCTCACTAATTTCGCTTCATCATTATCATCTAAATGTGAAAAAATATAGAAGCGAGCATCATTATTCATATACTCATGGAATTGTGCATACTCTTGGAAAAAGTGTTTTCGTTCTGAATCTTGAATTATTTTACCAACTAGCTTGTCAGTTTTGAAAGGTACAGGCATCATACCCTCTATTGCACCAGCCATTATACGAATCTTGTAGTTCATACCTCTAGTTTGCTCAATGGAAGTAACTTCTACGCCATATCCCTTCTTTTCCCTTATTTGGTATCTCGTTATTGATACAATTCCTTTAAGTTTGTTTATTAGCTCTTCGAGTGAGTATTTCCTTTGTGGGTCAAAGCCAAGTTCTAATTGATTTAGCTTTACTAGCAATTCCAGGAATTTGAATAATGCACGAGCATCTTTTTCAACTCTTTCTGTATAAAAGACTTTATCATTAAAAGTTAAATCAGCTACATTTATCCAATCAGTTAGCTCTAGAATTTTATTTTTTATGGAGAATGAATGCACTATGTTGTTGATTAATGTAATAAACTCTTCAATGCTATATTGTTTCGAAATATCAATACTTCCAAATTTCTGTTCTAACGATTTGAATTTTGTAGATGCTTCCTCAAGTTCTTTTACTTGCTTATTATACTTTCTAGTAAGGTAATGATTATCTTTAATCTCACTTAATGCAGTCTTTACACTACTCAAACGAGTAGTTAATTGTGTTAAAAAGCTCGTTATCCCCATACCAGGAATACCACCTATGAGTTTGTATTTCTTAGCTAAATGAAGTAACTCTTTTGGTTTATCTATTCCAACATCTAGATAAGCAGAATTAAATACTTCTTGCAATGCACTCAATCTATAATTATTCAGTGGAGCTTCTAGTATGTGAAAGATTCCAATAATAACAGGAGATTTTGACAATTCATATCTATCCGTAATGTTAGTAGGTATTTGATTGTCAGCGAAAAACTCTCGAAGTAGTAAAGAGTATGAACCTACGTCCCGAGATACAACGCATATATCCGATGGTTTTAGCCCAAGTTCTTTATTAAGAAGTAAGTATTTGACTAATTTGGTAATACCATAAGATTCTTCTCTGATTGTACTATATTTATACAGTTCAATTTTATTTTTATTATTCTCGACCAATTTTTTAGTTGATTCATCGAACCCTAAATCGGCTTCGAGTAACTTAGTATCTATTTCTTGATTATCGTTTGAGTATGGGTTGAACCCAATTTCTAAGAGATCATTGACGAAGAAATTATCATTACCAATGAATGGACCGTTCTCTATTGAAAAATTAGAGTTGATTACTATCTTGTTATTAGACAAAGATAACACTTTTAATAAATCAATATCAGGTTTCCTGAAATTTATAAAATTATTAAAGAGTAGTCTTTTGTATGAGAATAATCTATTATCTTTAAGTGCAATTGTCAATAGTTCTGTTGCCAATGGATAATCGTATAACTCCAATATATCTAGAGTATTCTCATAATTTCTCATTATATCATACAAGTCATTTAATCTATCATTATCATGCTTACCTTTGTCAATATTGTCGAGTAAGTCTTCTCGAATGTTAGATGCACGAATACCGTCTTCTCTTAACCCCCTTACTATTGAAGAAATCTGAGTAATGTAATTATAATTACTCTTCAATGATAGTTTTAGGGTTTTACTATTTTCTATTGATTTAACTATTAATTCATTTTCAACTAATTCATCAATTATTTCTTTATTAAGTAGGGTCTTAGAAAGATGTTTTATAAAATTTCTAAAAGAGAAGATACCTGTTAAATGAAAGGCACTTTCAGATTCTCTTAGTAATGCTACATTCCATTTTTGTGAAAGCTTCTCTGTGGAAGTAATAAGTATTAAATCATCATTTTCAATTTTTAACTTAATAAATTGCTCTGGACTTAGTACTGTACTATCATTTATGGTTGAATTAGTAAAAATCATTACACTACTCGGGTCTTATATTCATTTAATAAATCAATTAGTATTTCGGAGTATTCATTGTCTCTAATTTCTCTAATCATACTAAAAACAAATTCAAATTTTTCATTTATCAAATTCCTTACATCATCGATTATACCTAATTCCTCGAACAATGCTTTCATTTTTGGAACTTCTTTTTCGTCCAGACCAGAATTTTTAAAGAATTTATCTAATAATTCTAAATGTTCCTGTTTTTCTGCTCTCTCTCTTGCCTTGATGATTAGGTAAGTCTTCTTGCCTTCTATAATATCCTGTCCTGTTTTTTTGCCGAATTCCTTTTGCTCACCAATAATGTCTAACAAATCGTCCTGTAATTGGAATGCTTTACCTAACTCATAACCAACTATAGATAATTTATCTAATTCTTCATCGGTTGCATTTCCAGTTATTCCACCAATGACAAAACTGACTTTGATTAAAGAGCCGGTTTTTCTTTCTATCATCATATCATATTCTTCTAAAGTTATATCATCTCTTGTTTCAAAGTCAAGATCATATCCTTGTCCATCACATACTTCAACAAGTCCTGAGTTAAATACATTCATCGCTTTCATTCCCTGCATTGGTTCTAAACCAATTTTTAATCTCTTACAAGAAAGTCCTAATATCAAATCACCTAGTAATATTGCTGTCGTATCATCAAACTTTTGATAGATAGTTTCTTTTCCTCTTCTGAGTGGAGATTTATCCATTATATCGTCATGTACTAAAGTGAAGTTATGTAGTAATTCTATTGCTGTACCTTGGTTTACAGCCAATAGATAATCAGAAGTAAACATTGCACAACTTAGTGTAGTTATGAGAGGTCTGAAACGCTTTCCACCATTACTAATTAGATATTTATATGAATCCTTAAGTCTTGCTGTATTAATATCTTTTCCAATTTCCATCAACTTATTGTTGACTTCGTTAATTATATTCTCTGTTATTTGATTTTTTGTTCTCATCAATCAATATTCCTGATAAATAAATTTCCTGGTAATTGTCTTACCATAGAACTAAATTCTAAAGTTAATAAATTTACTTGTACATTCATAATTGGCATATCAACGGCATTTGCTATTTCATCAATATGTTTAGGTGAAAAAGATAGATATTCAAAGATTCTTTCTTCTTCAGAATTATTGAATGTCAAAGTTTTCTTCGTGTTATTATTAGTTACTTGTAAGAAACCAATATGCTTCAATATTTGCTCTACACTTAATGCCGGGATTGCCATTTCCTTCTCAATAAGGGTATTGGTACCTTTACTTTTAGATTCAAATATACTCCCTGGAACTGCAAATAAATCTCTGTTCTGTTCTACTGCAAACTTAGCTGTCCAAAGTGAACCACCCTTCGCATCACTTTCTATAACTATCGTTGCTTTCGAAATACCACTTATTATTCGATTTCTACTAATAAAATAAGGGGGGAGAGCATTAACTCCAAAAGGATATGAGCTAATTATACAACCGCCTTGTTCAACTATCTTTTTAGATAATTTCTTGGATCTATCAGTACTGATTTTATCTATTCCTGAGGCAATTACCGCATAAGTTGTACCATTGTTTTGTAAAGTCCTATCGTGAGCATAAGAATCTATTCCATAAGCTAACCCACTTGTAATAATTACTCTGTTTTCAACTAATTGGTTAACGAATTTTTCGACTACAAGCCTTCCATAATTTGTTGCCTTCCTTGTACCAACTATTGATACACTAACGTTCTCAGCATCATATAGCTTGCCTTTGCAGTAAAGAATCGGTGGAGGGTCTGATATATTCTTTAATAATGCTGGATATTTATCATCTTGAATTGATATTATCTCGGAATCATTTTTATCTGCTAATTCAAGTTGAAGATCAGCTTTATCTAAGTATTCGTTATTTGAATCAAATAGAGATACTTTTTCAAACTTTTCTTTGAATGATTTACCAATCTTCGAATTAACAATATGTTTAATAGATTCAAAATTTTTTATATAAAATAATAATTCTTTATTGTTAATCTCTTTCGCTAAACTTAATGCTATTATTTCCTTCTTATCCATTTTATAAATTAACTATAAATTGAAAAAAAAACTAGGGTGTGTATAAATAGCATATAAATAATTCAATTATTTTTCTAAATTCAGTTTATTAAATTCCCATAAAAAAGAATATCAACAGAATGACAACAAAATTTCAAAAATACTTATCGGAAATCGTATATGGTGGAATAGATGGTAGCGTGACTACATTTGCGGTTGTTGCTGGTGCCGTAGGAGCAGATTTGGGCTCGTCTGTTATACTTATTTTAGGATTTGCAAATTTAGTGGCTGATGGGTTTTCTATGGCGGTTGGTGCATATCTCTCGTCAAAGGCCACTCACGAAAAATTTCACAAAATTGAAGAGATGGTAGAAAATAGCTATGAATCACATAGAAACAATGATAGAAATAAAATAGAAGAAATATATAAATCTAAAGGACTAACAGGAGATTTGTTAGAAAAGATTACTATTGAAACAGTTTCAAATAAAAAACTTTATATTGACTTTAAAATGAAAGAAGTTAATGAAATGATTCATCCGGAACTTACTTCATTTAATATTGCTATAGCTACATTTATTTCATTTTTCATAGTTGGCCTAATTCCACTTTCATTTTATATTTATGAATTCATAGTGGATATAAAATCAAACGATAATTCATTCCTTATTTCATGTATTTTTACATCTATAGCTTTTATGCTTATTGGATATTTCAAAAGCTATATTACTAATAGAAACAAAATTAAATCAATACTCGAAACATTATCATTAGGGGCTATTGCTGCAAGTTTATCTTATATACTAGGTAGTTTCCTTGAGGGCATGATTATTTAATAGCTTCTTCTAGACCTTCAATCATTCCTTTCTTCTGATCTAAGAAATCTTTAGATTTTATATATTTCAGATATATTGTTACTCTTCTATTCTCATTAGCAAAAGGATTGTCTTTATTTACTAATTCTTTGTCTGCGTATCCAGCAACTACGCTTATTTGACCATTCCAAAGACCTTTAGATTCCATATATTTACGAGTAGAATTAGCTCTGTCTGATGATAAATCCCAGTTACTATAATCTTTGGAATTTCCATATTTACGGCTGTCTGTATGTCCTTGAATCTCTACTGAATTAGGTAGTTTACCGATTTCTTTTGCTAATAGTGCAATTATTTTCTCGCCTTTTGGATTAATTTTAGAACTACCCACTTCGAAAAATAGATTTTCATTGTTTTCAACTAATTCAATTTTGAGACCATCTTCAGTAAAAGTAAATTTGACAGATTCAGAGAAATCTGATAACCCAGAAGTTGAATTAATCAAACCTTCTATAAAGTCTTGTAGTTCCTCAGCGGATGATTTTAAATTTTCAGCAGCTTCAATGCTGTCTCTTATAGACTCGTTCATCAATTGTTTTAAAGATTGAGAGTCGCTATCTATATCATTATCTTCTATATTCCCACCGCCATCTCCAATCATTTCGCCTAAAACACTACCTGGAATTGGTTTTAGCCCAGATTCTGTAGCTACAGCTCTTTTACCAGTTACGAAGCTAAAAGCTCCAGGGTCATCGAAATATGCTTGAATTTGATCTTGAGTTTCTTCACTAGCTGATAGAATCCATAATACAATAAATAATGCCATCATAGCCGTAACGAAATCAGCATAAGCTACTTTCCAAGCTCCACCATGATGTCCACCGGCAACTTTATTAATTTTCTTTATTATTATGGGTTGTTTTTCTTCTTCTTCAGCCATTATCTTTTCAATGCTCCCTCAGCTTCTTCAAATGTAGGTCTCATATTAGGTTCAATTACTCTTCTACCATATTCAATCGCTACTGTAGCAGGTAAACCTTTAGAGAAAGCTAGAAGTGAAACTTTGATACAACTCATATACGAACTTTCACTTTCTATCATTAAACCTATATTTCTTGCTAATGGGCCAGCGATACCATAAGATAATAATACCCCTAAGAACGTACCAACTAAGGCAGCCGCTACGTGTGCACCTACTGTCTCTGCACCCTCACTAACTGAACCCATCGTTATAATTACACCAAGTACAGCAGCAACGATACCAATCGCAGGGAAGGCATCAGATACTGTATTTAGGGCATGAGCTACTTCATGTTCTTCTTTGTGTAATGCTTCCAAATCTATATCCATCAATTCTTCCAAATCGTATGGAGGAATACCACCACTCAAAAGTACTTTTAATGTATCACAAAGAAAGACTTCAGCATGATGATTAGCTAAAAATGTTGGATACTTAGAAAAAATTGAACTACTCTTTGGCTCTTCAACATGCTTTTCTAAAGCAATTAAGCCTTCTTTTTTTGCAAATTGGAATGTCTCATAAAGTAATTGGATTAAATCTAAAAATGCTTCTTTACTTACGTCAGGACCTTTCATCGTTTTCATTACACCAGCAAAAACCCCTTTTACTATATGCATTGGGTTTGCTACAAGCATAGAACCTAACGCAACCCCACCAATGATTATAAACTCACTGGGCTGTACAAGGACTAATAGATTACCACCATGCATCATATAACCACCGAGCATGGATGCCATAACTAACACTAATCCAATAATTACATACATTATTTACCTGTCTTGATTTTTATTTTTTCGTCAAAATTGAATCTTCCTGATTCTAATTCTAATGCTTTCTTATACATTTCTTTGGCTTTTTCTAATTCATCTGTATCTATATAGATGTCACCTAAATGTTCATAAACTTCAGCAGAAACGTTCCCTATTTCTATAGCTTTTAGTATATTTTCCTTTGCTTCTTTAATATCACCTAGTTTATATTTAATCCACCCATAAGTATCGAGAAATGCTGAATTATTTGGTGAGTCTTTTAAAGTTTTCAAACTCATGTTTAAAGCTTTATCTAATTCCTTCCCATACTTAGAAAGTGTATATGCGTAATTATTGAGCAAATATGTATTATTACTATCTAAATTATAATGCAATTCGTAATAGTAAAGTGCTGAATCTAGATTACCTTGAGCATCAAAAGTTTCACCTATCATTGTCAAAGTCACGAAATTATTATAAGCACTGTCTTTTTCAAGTATAATCTTATAATTCTCAATTGTTTTGTCATACTGCTTTTGCATAAAATAGTTCATACCTGTAAGTGTATAATAATACAACTCTTGTTTCAAACTATCTGGATTCAAAGCTGAGAGTATTTCTAATGAACGTTCATATTCTTTATCAAAATAATATACTTCAGCTACACCTACTCTTAAATCGGAATTCTCATCAACAATCTTTAGTAATCTATTGAAAAAAGTGTCTCTTTTAGGATAATTTCCAAAATTAGATGCTAAAAGACCAGCATAATACATTAATTCTGAATTGAAAAGCAATGTTCCATTTATTCTAGAAAGGAATTTATTAACTAATAAAGTATCAACTATGTTATTCTGCATAATTGATGATGAAAGTAATATATAGTAGGTTTCTTGCTCTTGACCAAAATACAATGTATCTATATCATCCATGAAATTAATAGCTTCTTCTATTTGATTGTTTTCCAGGTATATTTGAAAAATTTCTCTAGAGATTTGAGTATTGAAGGGTTGCTTTTTTAATTCAGCTTTTAGATTTTCTACAAGACTCTCTAATCTGCCTAATTTTTTGAAAAGAACTATTTTCCTCTCATTTATCAGATCTTTGTAGTTTGGTGAGTCAATTGAATCATAGATTCTAAGGGCTTCCTCAGGGTTTTCATTCTCTATGATTAATGCTTTAGTTAGTAATCTATCAGTTGTTTCTTCTATATCTAACGCTTGGCGGTTTGTGATTTTTGCTTTTTCTATATCACTTCTATATAAGAATATTTCAGTTAATAAATCATATGCCTGGACAAACTTAGGATTGAGCTTTGTTGCTTTATATAAATGTTCTTTAGCGTTTTCTATTTTTCTAATTTCTAAATATGATTTAGCAATAGCAAATTCGATAGCCGCAGAACTATCATATTTAAGTGCTTCTTGGAATTCTAATATAGAGGCAGCATACTCTTTTTGCTGTTGTTTTAGTGAACCTGCAATCAAATATGAACGAGCTTGACTCTCAAAGTAGCTCGTGTCAAATTTAGTGACATTGTTCATATCACTTATAACTAATTGATTATACTTCGTTTGGTTCGAGTTAAATCCGCTGCTACAAGCGGATAAAGTTATAATTAGTATTGATAATATTAGACGCATAAACCCTGAAAAAATAATAAAAAAAAACCTCTCAAATTGAGAGGCTTTAAATTAAGAATTTTTTAGCTCTTTCATCATTGCATTGTAACCTTTTTTATCTAAAGTTTTCAATGCTTTCGCTGTTGCCTTTACAGTTACCCATTTATTTTCTTCAGGTATCCATATTCTTTTCTTTTGCAAGTTCGGCATAAATCTTCTTCTAGTCTTATTATGTGCGTGAGATACGTTGTTCCCACTCATTGGCCCTTTGCCTGTTAGCTCACATATATTAGCCATTTTCCCACCTATTTTGAGTTTTGTTTTATCAAAGACTACAAATATATTAATAAAATTCTTTTAATACAATTAATTATACTTGAGGGTCTTACAATTTATCCTTAGTTTGGCTTTATGTTTAAAACAAAAGATATAATTTCTAAAATTACAATTCTAATTGGAATACTAGCAATTTCCTATTCATTTTTCGTTTATACTACTTATGAAGATATATTTGAATCTAGTGAAGTTGTTGAAGGTA
Source organism: Kapaibacterium sp. (SeqCode) (assembly GCA_041675005.1). Classification (GTDB taxonomy): domain Bacteria; phylum Bacteroidota; class Ignavibacteria; order Kapaibacteriales; family UBA2268; genus PGYR01. The sequence continues at coordinate 92,140 of JBAYUQ010000002.1, read as the reverse complement.
AAGTAATTGACTATCATAAAAATGGAGCGGGTCTTAATGTTCCGATTATAACTTATATAGTTGGTAAAGATACTTTTGAATTAGATAGTAAAACTGAGATTGGCACATATCCGAAAGAAAATAGAGTCCATATTGAGTATAATATTAATAATCCTAAAGAAGCTGTATTATACGAAAGCTATAAAAAATATGGAATACCAATATCAATAGCTACTATTGGAATTATGATTCTTCTTTTTGGACTTATAATGCTTTACTTTTCTTGGAAGAAACGAGTTTAGTATATTCATCAATCATTATTTTCACATTTGATTTCCACGTATGATTATCCTCGATGAACTTTCTTGCTTTCTTCCCAAGTTCAACTCTAAGATCATCATCATCGAATAGTTTACTTATTTCATGTGAATATTCCTCAATCGAATTAGCTCTGATTAAACCTTGTGATTCATCAGCATCTATTCCCTCAGCTGACACGTCTGTAGCTACTACTGGTAAACCCATTGACAATGCTTCCAATATTTTGATTCTAATCCCTCCACCAACAAACAAAGGGGCAATGTAAACTTGAGTTGAATTAAAATAGGGCTGTACTTTATCGACATAACCCAATTTATTAACGCCCAGTTCAGCGTAATTATCAAATATAGCGGGTGGATTTTTGCCGATAATTTTTAAAGTTACATTAGGATATTTAGAATTTAAAATTGGTAGTACATTATCCAAAAACCACTGCACGGCATTTACATTATGAAACCAATTAAAAGTAGTTGCTATAACCAAAGAGAATGGCTCTTTGAAAACCGAGAAATTTGGTTTCCAATCTTCAATATCAACTCCAGCACTTGCTATAACGACATTTGCTTTTGGTGATATTTCTAGGGCTCTACTTTTGTCTTCCTTTGTTATAGCAAATGATACATCAGAATCAGAAATAAACTTTGCTTCTAGTTTTTTTAATAATCTATATTGTTGTCCAATAAATACTCTTTTGGGATTAAATTTGCCTAATCCTTCGAAGAATCTTTTCCAGATCAAATACTCAATATTATGAAGTCTTAACCCAATGGGGATTCTATATTTTTCTGATAATTCTAATGCAACTCGAGCCATATTACTATGATCAGCATGTATTACATCAATTAAGCTCATATCAACTAAAGATTCAATCTTATTAATTAAATCGGATGTGTATTGTTTTTCAATATAGAGTGATTTATTTTTGAGGAAGTAACTAAAAACACGGAATTTAGTGTTCTTGGTATCCATCTCTATGATACTAATATTACCTTTCTTCTTATACTTTTCTATATCAATATGCTTGATTGGGAATCTAGACATACATATCATTTCAACATAATTTCCTTGCTCAAGAAATTGATAATATATATTGGCAATACCAATTCTTCCACCGTCATCTGGTGGGAAAGGGAATTGTGGTGTTAGCTGAAGTATTTTCATTTGAATAAGTTTTTAAGATATGAGAAAAAACCTTTGTAATACTCATTTTTACCGATTACTCTCTCAAAATCTTTACTAGGAACTGGCTCTCTTTCATCTCTCCAAGTCTTGATAACTGTCACTACTGATTGAAAAAGATATTCTACAAAAAAAGAAAACTTTACTCTTTGTCCTAAGCCGACTAGTAATTGTCCAAAATAGCATATTACTAGATTAAATAATCTAGAAATAGGATAGTACTTTACTATAATTCTAAGATTCTGATTAGAAATATTTAGCCATCTTTCATTTCTATTTCTATCATTATCACTAGAATAATGTAAAGTTCTAATTTGTGGGAAGTGCTTAATTGTTAAGTCGTTTTTTAATGCTCTTATGCTAAGATCTAATTCTTCCATACCGAATTCCCAATAATACCCAACTTTGTTAAATACAGATTTCCTAATTGCACTTCCGGGACCTGAAAAACTTTTGACTAGATAACCATCGATGTCGTTACCATTCTTTCTGTCTAATGTTGAAAGTTCAACTTCAGTATAGTCCTTTTTAACTAGAGTCTCAGTTGTTGAAATAATGTCTAAATTAGGTTGGGAATTGAAAATAGATATAATCTTTTTAAATGTGTCTGTTTTTTCTGGATGAGAGTCACTATCTGTTCTCCAAATAATTTCGCCAGTCGCTTGACTTATTCCTATATTCTGTGCGAGTATATTTATATTGATGGGTAAATATGTATAAATTACTTGTGGGAATTCATTAAATATCATTTCCTTAGTTCCGTCATCCGAAGCATTATCTATTATAATAACTTCAAAGTTATCATAATCTTGACTATAAAAACCATTTAAAGAAATCCTCAAATCATCTTTACGGTTTTTTGTACATATTATAACGCTAATTCTCATACTGAAAAGTTATTTTGATATATTATACTAATGAATAGTGCAAAATATTAATAAAAAATGTCTTAATTAAATAATTGAATGTTTTATAAAAATTCGAGTAAAGAAGATCAAAGGATAAAGAAGCCGTATATTCCTCTATTCTTATTGGTAACAATAATAGTTGGTGGGACAATTGGGTATGATATAATATGGACTGAAACAGATTCTAATATTATAGATGCGCTATATATGACTATTATCACTATTACCACAGTAGGATATGCAGAAGTATTTCCTTTGGATACTACTGGAAGAATATTCACAATGATAATCGGTGTATTAGGCATTGGTAGTTTATTCTATCTACTCAGTATTTTTATGGAAAATTTATTTACGTATCAATTATTAAATATAAGAGGGAAGAAAAAAGTGCAAAAAAGACTTGACAAATTATCAAACCATATAATAGTAGTTGGTTATGGAAGAGTGGGGGAGTTAGCTACTAAGGAATTGATTGATAGAGATATCGAATTTGTTATAATAGACAAAGAAATACCAGATGAATTAAAAAGTCTAAGCAATGTTATCTCAATTGAAGGAGATGCAACTGACGATGCAATTCTTTCAATTGCAAATATAGAAGAAGCAAAATCGCTTGTAGTAGCAACAGCAGATGCTTCTACTAATCTTTTTATAGTACTCAGTGCAAGAGAGCTAAACGAGAAATTATTCATTATTTCCCGTTCGGATAACACATTGTTAGAGAAGAAGTTATTAAGAGCGGGTGCAGATAGAACTCTTAATCCCTATTCTGCTGGAGGGCAAAAAATGGCAAATATAGCGATTGACCCACAAATTATGGATTTCATAGATTCAAATCTTGGTACAAAAGATGGAGACTTTTTAAAAATTGAGCAATTCGAACTATCTGAAAATAACGATTGGCACGGTAAGACACTTAAAGAATTGGATATAAGGCAGAAGTCGGGAGTTACTATAATAGGTGTAATCCGAGACAATGACACAAATTTAAATCCTTTTGGTGAATTCGAATTAAAATCAAAAGATCAATTAGTTGCAATAGGTACCAAAGAACAATTAATGAAATTCAATAGTCTTTGTAACCACTAATTAATTAAAAATCAAGTGATTCATTCAATTCTAACCAATGATTTATAGTTACATCAGCACTGGAAATTTCTGGATTTTTTCGATCGAACTCAGAGTCAACCCCAGTAAACATAACTGAAATCATTCCTGTATTATTAGCACCAACTACATCAGTTCTTTCAATATCACCAATATGCATTGCTTGTGCTGGTTCTGTTTTCAATTCATGCAAGATTGTATGAAATGCCCTCTCATGTGGTTTACTTACCCCAGTCTCATTGCTAAAACTAAATGATGAGAAGTAGTCTATAATATCGTTATCGGCCATTAGTTTTCTTAGGTGAGTACCAGGTGAATAACCTGTATCAGAAATTAATCCTAGTTTATACTTTTCAGCTAGTTTTGGTAACATTTCTTTAACGCCATCTATAAGAATAGGTGGATACTCGAATAAGCTATCTTCATAAGATGTTACTATTCTGTTAAATGCACTTTTCTCATTTGGTAAATTAAGGTGTGAGAATATAACTTGCACTAACTCCGAGCTTTCAGGAGTACGAAGTTTATTTATCCAATGATCTTCGAAATATAACCAGCTCTCGCTTATTGCTTTATCCAAATCTGATTCTAGTATATTTAAACCAAGCTTAGTAGTCTCTTCAAGAAATATATTATTCCTGTACTTATATCTTCCTTCGTGATTTACTGAATCGAATAATGTATTCCAAAAATCAATTGTGATTACTTTTAAATCTTTCATTTTTCTTTCTTGTTATTATTATTGAATGTAAATGCTGACGAACAAAGATGATTTATAACGCATTTACCACATAATGGTTTTTTTGCATCACATATTTTCCGACCATGTTGTATCATATAATGAGTGAACATAACCCAGTCTGTTTCTGGAATTAGTTCCATCAATTCAAATTCTATTTTTACTGCGTTTTTAGTTGTCACAAATCCCAATCTATTAGATAATCTAGTAACGTGCGTATCAACTACAATACCATCAATCCCAAAGCAATGACCTAGTACTACATTTGCAGTTTTACGACCTACTCCGTCTAAACTAAGCAATTCTTCCATTGTTCCAGGTACTTCACAGTTAAATTCTTCAACTAGTCTTTTAGCAGCACCTTTTATATTTTTCGCTTTATTTTTATAAAAACCAGTTGAGAAAATGTCCTGTTCCAAATTCTCAATTGGAATCAATACGTAATCTTCGGGTGTTTTATACTTTTTAAATAGGGATTCTGTAACTATATTTACCCTTGCGTCAGTACATTGAGCACTTAGTATAGTTGCTATTAATAATTCAAATGGATTTGAATAGTTTAGAGCTATCCTTGCATCAAGATGTTCTAATTTTAGAATATCAAGAATTGTATCCATTCTTTCTCTTTGTGCTTTTTTGCTTTTGCCAAATTTCATTCATTTACCGTATTGCAAATTGAATCTGGAGTATCACGATAATAAACATAAGTTTTATATTCTGTTTCTACTATATTCAATTCTCTTTTTTCAAACTCTTCAAACATCTTGCTATCTTCACTATAATTTACATTCTCATCAAATAGTATTAACTCATTACTAAGGGAAGAATTAATGAAGAAAGTGCCACCGATTACACAATCTGAAATTTCAATCAATTTGCTAGTATCCTTTTTATCAGGAACTTTACTATAACCAACTATTTCTACTCCACCATGAAGCAAATCTATATTATTGTTTTTCAATAGTTCAAATCTACTCGAAAGATGATTGATTTTATATTCATCATCTGAGTCAAGAAAAGTGATATAATTTCCTTTTGCTTTTCTTATCCCAAGGTTTCTAGCTCTAGCTACACCACTATTTAATTCCGTTTTGAAGTATCTGAGACGTTTATCGACAAGAAATGGTTTGATAAAACTTTTGGTTTCATCTGTACTAAAGTCATCTACTATTATTAATTCCCAATTATTAGAATCTTGATTTAATACTGATCTAATTGCTCTTGAAATTAATTTTTGTCTATTATATACAGCTATTACTATAGAAAAAAATGGTTTCATATATAATTCGTTATAACTTTAGTAAATTTGTTTTTATTTCAATTACAATATAAAAAATATGGATTTAATACAGTTTTGGACAATACTATCAGCTAATGGATTAGTACTAGATCAAAAACAAAGAGAAAGAATAGAGAGGTATGCCAATGAATTATTACATTGGAACTCTAAAGTAAATCTAATTTCAAGAAAAGATGAAGAAATGATTTTAGAATCTCATATTCTTCATTCTCTATCTATACTTAGATTTATTAATCTAGACGGGAAGTATGAATGTATGGATTTAGGTTCGGGTGGTGGATTACCAGGTATTCCACTTGCTATTGCTTCTCCTAAAATAAATATGCTTCTACTTGATTCTATCAAAAAGAAAATGAAAGTGACAGAGATGTTAGCTCAGCATACTCAACTTAGAAATATCAAATCCAAAGCTGAAAGAGTTGAAGTTTTAGCTGCTCAAAAAGAGTACCATAAAAAGTTTGATTTCATTTTTGCAAGAGGAGTAGCTAGACTAAACCTAATACAATCATGGGTTTCTCCAATTCTAAAAGATGGTGGAAAAATTGTACTACTTAAGGGAGGTGATTTGACTGATGAAATCAACGAAGCACAAAAACATAACAAGGCATTGAAAGTAGAAATGCAAGATTTAGATTTGATTGCATTTGACCATTTTAAAAAATTACAAAAGAAGATATTAATCTGTAGTTTTGATAACAAATAATGTTTAGAATCGTAACATACACAATGCGATTAATAACATTCATATTATTATCAATCCTATTCATCTTACCACTTCATTCTGCCGAAAAAATAAAAATAGGTAGAGTGAAATATTCTGGTGGTGGAGATTGGTATAATGACCCAACAAGTGAGGTAAACTTACTTTCTTTTGTAAAAAGCAATACTAATGCTCTTGCTGAGCCAGTATATGAATATGTTGATTTGAAATCAGATAATCTGTTTGATTATCCTATTTTGTTTTTAACTGGGCACGGTAATGTGAATTTCTCTGGAAAAGAGGCTGGAAATTTAAAATTATATTTAGAAAACGGTGGTTTCCTATATATTGATGATGACTATGGTCTCGATCCATTTATCAGAAAAGAGATGAAGAAGGTTTTTTCAGATAAAGACTTTTTAGAGATTCCTTTTTCACACCCTATTTATACTATACAGTATGATTTTTCTTCTGGTCCACCCAAAATACATGAACATGATGATAAGAAGCCACAATCTTTCGGTATATTTATAGATGAGAGATTAGCTGTTTTTTATACTGTCGAAAGTAATCCAAGTGACGGTTGGGCTGACCCCGATTCTCATAATGACTCTCCTGAATTGAGGGAATTATCATTGAAATTTGGTACAAATATTATAATATGGGCTTTGATGAATTAGAATGATGAACTCAGAAGTAAAATACAACTCACTAATCCAAAGACTAAAAGACACTTATAATAAGCAGAGTATGCTTGATTTAGTGATGTATTTAGTAGGTGGAATTAGTGTTATTTCTCTGATTTTCGTACTGTTTTCTGTAATCGAATTTTTCGCAAATGGCTCAATTGAATTTAGAACAGATTTGTTTTACATTTTCCTTGCATTATCAGTAACCACATTAGTTACCTCTTTTCTATTATATAAAAGAAAATACAGAAGCAAAGAAAAAGATTACATATTATCTACATCTAATAAAGTTGGAAATTACTTCCCACAGATTAGAGATAAACTCACAAATGCACTTCAAATCTACAACCAAGTAAATACAAGTCATGGAATATCTATTGATTTAGCTAACTATGAATTAGAATCAATCTCAACAAAAACGCAAGATTATAATTTCAACGATGTTATAGATAGAAAAAGATTTAATAAGTTTATACTACTGTTTCTATCAATAACATTTTTAGGATTAATTCTAACTTCAATTCCTGGAGTTCTTCTGAACCCAGCAGCAAATAGAATAATTAATTATGATAAATCATTTATTCCGGCTGCACCATTTGATATAATTTTAAAAAACAAAAGTAGTAACGTTTTAAGAGGGGAAGACATTGAAATTGTTATATCTTCTTCTGGCAATAGCCCTGATAAACTTACATTATTTATCAAAGAAGATAATCAAGATGAATATGATGAATTATTGATTGACAAGAACTCAGATAAGGAATATGTTTATAAACTATCTTCAATCAAGAATTCTGTATCCTATTACGCTAGTACTCAATGGTATAATTCATCTATCCAAACTGAGATTGGTAAAGTGTCTGTGAGTGAGAGACCAGTAGTTAAAAGAATGACAGGTAAAGTGAATTATCCTGCTTATACTGGCGAAAAACCGATAGATTTTGATATTAATACCGCCGATATAGTTGCTATTAATGGAAGTAGGTTAACGTTTAATCTTGAAGCTAATAAGAATATCAAAAAGGCACTAATGATATTCAATTCTGAATCATCTATTACAGATTCTAATGGTATTGTAAATGAGACAATTAGTAAATCTGATACAATTACATTATCGGTAAATAAAAATAAAGCAAATCTAAGTTATAATATAAGAAAATCTGGATATTATTTTTTCAAACTATATGATAACAATGGGATTGATAATGAAAATCCAATAAAGTATAGTATAATAGCTACTACAGATAATAGTCCTAGTATTACTCTTATAAATCCGACAGAGAACGTCCAACTATCTGAGAACGCAATGATCCAGATAGATACTGAGATTATGGATGATTTTGGATTTACAAATCTTAAATTAAATTACAGATTGGTAAAATCAATTTATGTAGCCCCTTCAAAAGATTATAAATCGGTCAATATAAATATAAAGAAGAATGAGAAATATCAGCAAGCTTCATATATTTGGGATTTGAATTCAATGGGGATTTCACCTGAAGATGAGTATGAATTCTATCTAGAGGTTTTTGATAATGATATAGTAAATGGTCCGAAATCAGCTAAAACTCGAATATTATCAGTAAGACTACCATCACTCGAAGAAGTAATTGCTTCATCTGAGCAAGCTCAGAAAGAGATAGAAAAGGATTTATCTGAAGTATTGAAAGATGCACAAGAACTAAAGAAGAATATGGAAGAGCTGAAACAAGACTTGAGAAAAGACTTTAAAAAGAAAGAGATGAATTACGAGCAGAAGAAAAAAGCAGAAGATATAGCAGATAAGCAAAAACAGATTTCTGAGAATGTAAAAGATTTACAGGAAAAGATAAATGAAACAGCTAAGGAAATGCACGAAAACAAAGTCCTTTCTCCAGAAACTCTTGAAAAATTCATGAAGTTGCAAGAATTACTGAAGCAAGTAGATATACCTGAACTCAAAAAAATGCAAGAGAAAATGAACAAAGAGTTAAAGGATATGACTCCTCAAGAAATGCAAAAAGCGCTTGAAGATATGAAGTTCGATGAAGAGCAATTCCAGAAAAGCATAGAACGATCTATGAAAATGTTGGAAAGAATGAAAGCAGAACAGAAGACTGATGCTATCAAAAAAATGGGTGAGAAGCTCGAAAAAGACTTAGATAAATTGATGAAAGAAACAGAGAAATCTGATTCTAAAGATAGTAAAGAAAACGAAAAATTAGCAAAAGATCAAGATAAACTGAATAATGATTTGGATAAGTTAGATAATCAGATGAAAGATCTTGAAGATATGTTATCTAAACAAGAGGACATGCCTATGGATAAACTCGATGAAGCTAACAAAGAATTGAATAAAGAAGAAACTTCAGAGCAAATGGAGCAATCGGAACAGAATCTTAAAAAAGGTCAGAAAGAAGAAGCTCAGAAGAATCAGCAGAAAGCTAAACAGAACATGAAGAAATTTAATAAAAAAATGTCTGAGCTTAAACAAGAAATGGAGAATAAAGTATCTAGAGAAACTCTGAATACTATGAAAAAAGCTGTTCAAGATATGCTCCAGATATCTAAAGAACAAGAGCAATTGAAGAATCAAACAAATGCCTCTAATTTTAATTCGCCACAATTGCCAGAGATAAATAATAAACAAAATAATTTGAGTGAATCTCTACAAAGAGTAGCAAATAGTTTAACACAATTATCTGAAAAATCATTTGCTGTTACACCAGAAATGGGAAAAGATATTGGAAAGGCAATGCAAGAAATGAATAATGCCATGAGTGAACTTGCCGAAAGACGATCTTCTCAAGCTGGAAAAGCACAACAGCAATCTATGGCAAAGATGAATAGTGCTGTAAGCCAAATGCAGGGCATGTTGGGTCAGATGCAAGGTCAAGGCAAGGGAAAAGGACAAGGGAAAGGTCAAGAAGGTTCAGGGGGCAATTCTCCAGGCATGAGTAATACTCCTGGTGGAATGGGATTCTCTCAACAATTACAACAAGCTGCTGCACAACAACAGATGATAAATAATTCGCTTCAACAGATGATGCAACAAGGTCAGCAAGAAGGTAAAGAGGGGCAAGGTGGTAAAGGTGGTAAATCCGAAATGCAAAAGCAATCAGAATATGGCCGTTTGAAAAATGAGCAAGGTAATGCTAAAAAATCAATTGAAGAGTTAGCCGAAGAACAAAAGAAATTCCAAAAACAAGGTGGAAAAAAGAATATTGATTTGGAAGAAATTGCTAAAGAAATGAAAGAAGTAATGTCGGATATGGAATCAGGAAATATAACTCAAGCAACTATAGAGAGACAAGAAAAAATATTATCTAAATTATTAGACGCTAATCGTTCAGAAAATGAACGTGATTTTGAGAAGAAAAGAGAAGCTAAGTCAGGTAAACAATACTCACAAAACAGTCCAGAAGCTCTGAAGCTAAAAGAATATTTGAATAAAGTATCAGAAGATAAACTAAAAGAATCCTTGAAGCTAGGATATACCAAAGATATGGAAGAGTTGATTAAAAGGTATTTTGAAGAGTTAAAACATAAATCAAATTAATAGACTTTTTGCTCTTCGATATATGATTTGACTTTAGGATTTAGAAATTCTATACTAGTAGCTCTATTTACTATTTTCTCCCTTATTTCTGATGCAGATACCTCGATGAAAGGCATTTCCATGTAAGTTGCTTTCTTGTAACTTTCGAAATCATAAGTTGGTATCTTATATCCCTTTCTTAAAGCAACATATAATTCTGCATTATCTAATATATATTGCCAATTCTTCCAATTGTGAAAATTCTCGGCTTGGTCACCACCAACTAATAAGCAAAGGTTATCTTCAGGATAGAGCTTTTTAAAATAATCGATAGTTTGATAAGTGTATGAAATACCACTATTCTCCAATTCAAATTCGGACACTTCAAATAAAGAATTATTCTCAATAGCTAATTTTACCATTTCTAATCTGTGATTATTAGGAGCTATACTCTCATTTGATTTAAAAGGGGAGACGTTGCAAGGAACAAATATAACTTTATCGCCATTGTAATGATCTAAAAAGTAATTTGCAACTGAAGTATGTGCTTCGTGTATAGGGTTAAAACTACCACCCAGTAATCCGATTTTTTTAATCATATTATAAAAAAAGGAAGTCAGGTACTTTGAATAACTAACTTCCTTAACTCTTTAATTATCAATTTAAATAATTTCTAGCTTTCAAAAATTAATGTGTCGGCAGTTGCTCTTTTAGCATGTGCAATATTTGGAGCTTGGAAAATTCTTGTTGCTTTTACTCTTGCTTCAAAATCGCCACGGAATTTATTTACAAATCCTCTTACAGCCCAAGCTGCAGCATCACCTAATGCACAAATAGTATTTCCTTCGATATTATTACATACCGAAACTAATAAATCTAAGTCTTTTGTAGTACCATCACCAGCATAAATACGTTTTAAAGTATTTTCTAACCAACCACAACCTTCACGGCAAGGAGTACACTGACCACATGACTCATGATGATAGAAGTGAGCTATACGTAATGTAACTTTCAATAAATCAGTATCTTCATCCATAACCATAACTCCACCTGTTCCGATGTGAGTACCTATCTTTTTCAGGGATTCTTCATCCATTGGAACATCAATTTCATCAGCAGAAAGTACCGGCATTGATGATCCACCCGGGATTACTGCTTTAATATTTTTACCACCAGGAACACCACCACAAACATCATAAATTAGACTTCTTAGAGTAATACCAGTTTCTAACTCATAAACACCGGGTTTATTTACGTGTCCACTAACGCCATATAGTAATGTTCCAGCATGACCTGGAGCTCCAAGAGCAGCATAGTTCTCAGGACCAATCTCAAATATTTTTGGTATAGTTGCAATAGTTTCTACATTATTAACAGTAGTAGGCATACCCCATAGCCCTACTTGAGCAGGGAATGGAGGTTTGAATCGAGGATAACCCCTTCCGCCTTCTAATGAGTTCATTAGAGCTGTCTCTTCACCGCAAATATATGCACCAGCACCGCTATGTACATAAACGTCCATAACGAAATCTGTACCAAACTTTTCTTTCATTTTCTCGCCAAAGTAACCAGCTTCATAAGCTTCATCTACTGCGGCTTGCATCAATTTATTCCAAAGATAATATTCACCACGAATATAGATATAAGCGGCTTTCAAATTCATAGCTTTACCAGCTATCAATATACCTTCAAGTAATAGATGTGGATTAAATTCAAATATTCGTCTATCCTTGAATGAACCGGGTTCTGCTTCGTCACCATTTACAGCTAGATAATTCGGCTTATCTATACCATCAGGCATAAATGACCATTTTAATCCAGTAGGGAAACAAGCACCACCACGTCCACGAAGATTAGATTTCTTTACGATATCTACAATTTCAGTTTTCTCCATTTTGAGTGCTTTTCGGGCTTGTTGGTATCCACCATTTTGCTCGAAAACTTCAATTTTATGAAGATCTTTTATTTCTGGTAACAATAGTTTTGGGTTCTTTTCCATCATTTTTCAGATTATGTTATTATTCAGTTGTCAATATAATACTTATTGCTTTAAACTCGAAATCTTATGAGAATGAAATTAAACTTTCTTTCAATTGTTCAATTTTTTCAGACATGTCACTTAATTTTTTTCTTTCCATTTCTACCACACTTGCTGGTGCATTATCGACGAAACTAGCATTGGATAGTTTTTTATTTATGCCAAATACTTGACCCTCTAATCTTTTTATTTCCCCAGAAAGTCTCTCTTTTTCTTGTTCGACATCCACAACTTCGCCAACATATAAGTTAATTTCTGCGAAGTTTGTAACTCCCTTTACTGAAATTCCTTCCGAAGTATTATTGAGAATAATTTCGGTAGATTTTGTAAGCTCTTTTAGAAGATTGAGGTTGTCTTCAATAAGTTGTGTTATCTTTTCGTTACTTGTTATTCCTAACTTCAATCTTTGCTCAGCAGAAACACTAGGGGTACTAGATTTGAGACTTCTAGTCGTCTCTACTAAAGTCATCAATTTATCGAAATCATATATTACTGATTTTGATATAACTGAATCATCAGATTTAATTAATTGCTGAGTTGAAATACTTTCATTCTCAGCTTTCTTATTAAGTAAATGCCATAACTCTTCAGTTATAAATGGCATTACTGGATGTAATAATTTTAGAACTTCATTAAATATATTTATTGCAAAAGCTAACTTTTTCTTATTTAGTTCATCTGTATTAGAATAAGATTCTATCTTTAGAGATTCTATATACCAGCCACAGTAATCAGACCAGATAAAATCATATAGAGTTTTCGAGTATTCCGTCACTTTGAAATTGTTAAGACAATCATCAATTTTGCTAATAGTTTCATGAAGTTTAGATTGTATCCATTTATCGGAAAGTGATAATTCACTTTCCAAAGGCATTTCATTTGTTTCACCAAATTGCTCAACTTTCATATTAAGGAAACGACCTGCATTCCATAATTTATTCGCAAAATTACGACCTACTTCCATTGATGGAATGTCTTGAGCTTCCAAATCCACTTCCATTCTTACATCTTGTCCTAATGGAGCTAGGTAAAGTATAGTAAAACGAACTGCATCAGCTCCGTATTTATCCATCACATTCAGTGGGTCAGGTGAATTACCAAGTGATTTAGATAATTTTCTACCTTGACCATCTCTTATTAAACTAGTGAAATATACATTTTTAAATGGAATCTCATCTTTTACATTTTTAGAAGCCATTACCATTCTGGCAACCCAGAAAAATATAATGTCTGGTCCAGTTACTAATAAATCAGTGGGGGAGAACTTCTTCATGGTAGGATTGTCTAGATTCTCATTTCCATTTTCATCGAACCATCCCATAGTAGTCAATGGCCATAACCAAGATGAAAACCATGTATCCAATACATCTTCATCTTGTTTTAGTATTGCATCAGATGATAAATTAAGTTTCGTTCTAGCTTCATCTTCAGTTCTAGCAGCAGTATGATTACCGTTTTCGTCATAGTAAACGGGGATTCTATGTCCCCACCAAAGTTGACGTGAAATACACCAATCACGTATATTATTCATCCAATGTTCGTAAGTCTTTACCCAATGATTTGGATGGAACTTGATTTCGCCGTCTTGAACTACTTTTAATGCTTGTTCAGCAAGTGGCTTCATATTAACAAACCATTGGTCAGATAGATACGGCTCTATTGGTTCTCCACCCCGTTGTGAGAAACCGACATTATGAGTATAATCATCTATTTTTTCCATTAAACCGGATTCTTCCAAATCCTTTATAACTAATTTTCTCGCTTCGAATCTATCTAACCCAGCGTATTTACCTGCTAATTCATTCATAGATCCATCAGGATTGATGGTATTAATAGATTCTAGATTATGTCTTTTACCAATTTCAAAGTCATTAGGGTCATGTGCAGGGGTGATTTTAACACAGCCAGTCCCAAATTCAGGGTCTGCATAGTCATCACCTATTATCTCAACTTCACGACCTACTAATGGAACGATTACTTTCTGACCTATTAACTTTTTGTATCTTATATCATTTGGATTTACTGCAACTGCTATATCACCGAATATAGTTTCTGGTCTTACTGTCGCTACTTTCAAATAACTATCTGTTCCCTTAAAGTAATACTTCATTGTGTATAACTTTTCGTGAACTTCCTTGAACTCTACTTCTTCATCAGAAAGTGCAGTTTGAGCAAGGGGAGACCAGTTGATAATTCTCTTACCTTTATAAATAAGCCCTTCATCATATAATCTGATGAACATTTCCTCAACAGCTTTTGATGCAGTTTCATCCATCGTAAACAGTGTTCTATCCCAATCACAAGAAATACCAAGTCTTTTAAGCTGTTCTAGTATTATACCACCATACTCTTCTTTCCAATCCCATACTTTTGCAACGAATTTCTCTCTACCCAAATCATGTCTAGACAATCCTTCTTCTTTTAGCTTTTGTTCAACTTTAGTTTGAGTGGCAATACCAGCATGATCCATACCAGGGAACCAAACAACTTCTCTTCCGTCCATACGCATTCTTCTGATGAATAAATCTTGGAGAGTATGATTAAGTACGTGACCGAAGTGTAACATACCAGTCACATTAGGAGGCGGCATAAGAATGGAATAAGGTTCCTTTTCAGAATTTTCGTCTGCTTTGAATATCTTATTATCTTCCCATTTCTGGTACCATTTCTTTTCTTTATCTTTGAAATTGAAGTTCTTATCGAATTGCATAAGTATTTACGTCTAGTATTTTTGATATTATAATTATACAAAATTAATTAAATTAGAGTTTAAATTTAATTTTGTTAAGAAAAACAGTCATTGTTCAAATATTTTGATGACTAAATAGACTATTTAACTAGTAATTAAAAATACTTTTTGCGATATTTGAAAAATACTATTTAACTTTTATTAATAAATGATATCGGAGGGTACATTATGTTATCCAATAAAGTAGTAAAAACGACTGCCGCAGCGATTATTTTCGCAGCATCTAGTTTGTTTTTAACTGATTGTACAAGCATGATAACTGAAGAACAGTTAGCCATGCTACAAGATTTAAGACGCCAAGAAGCGCAGCTTACAGAGAATATCCAAACAGCAAAAGCTGATTTGAATAAATTGAAATCTGAGCTAAAAAGTAGAGAGTCTGAATTAAACGATTGTAATGATAAGACTCAATTTGTTAAAGATAAATTGTCACAATGGCCTAACGTTTGGCCGGATAACAATTAATTTACTTTTATTCAGTATAACAATTTTTTTAGAGGAAAAATGAAAAACTTATTATTTATATTATTGTTCTCAGTTTTAGCTGGTGGTCATTTGTTAGCTCAAATGCCTCTTGCGTCTAAACCTGATTTAGAACTAACAGAAGATGAAGCAACACTTAGAATTAACGATTACAAATCAAAAATCAAAAGCTTAGAAGATCAACTTTCATCTGTAAAAGGTGATCAAGAAGATATCAAAGCTAAAATTGCTGATACTAAAAAGCAACTTGAAGATTGTAATGATGCTTTAATGAAATTAATCGGTGCTAATGCTGCTGATTTAGAAGCTTTCAAACAAAAGCTTGGTCAATTAGAAGGTAAAGTAAGAGAAATGCAAAGATTGTCTAATGACGAACTTGCTGACAAAAGATCAGAAGTTGAAGAATTAGAAAGACAATATATGGAATTAAGAAATAATAAAATTTCTTTATTACCAGACATCTACCCTAGAATGGTAAAATTAGGTAAAGATATTAAAGGTCTTTACAGAGAAAAGAAAATCACTACTTATACAGTTGGTACTTGGGCAGAAAACAAAGACTGTTTATGGAATATAGCTGGTAATACAGAAATCTACGGTGACCCTAATCAATGGCCTAAAATATGGCAAGCTAACACTGGCTTGATTAGAAACCCAGATGTTATTCAACCAGGATGGGTACTTTCTATTCCTCCTAAAGGACCAAAAAATCCTGAAGAGTTAAAAGCTGAAAGAAAGTATTATAGAATGAAGAAAGAAGCAACTGATAGCAATGCTACAACTGGTGGCACTGGTACAGATGGTCAATAATTCATTCAGAATTTGAGTTAATTTAGGCCTCATAGAAGATAATATCTTCAATGGGGCCTTTTTTTATAATAATTGAGTATATAGTTTTATGTCTGAAATTGTTAAATACATTAATCTTGATGATACTGATTTAGTTTCAGTTTTCGGAACAAATGATTCACTATTAAATCTTATCGAGTCTGCATTCGAATCTACAATTTTTGTTAGAGGAAATCAGATTGTTATAACTGGAAAAGAGGATGAAGTAAAGATTCTTGATTCAATTTTCAAAGAATTGCTTTATATGCTAAAGAAAAATGGTGTACTAAACGATACAGATGTTAAAACTGTAATACAATTAACTACGGTTAATAAAGCTGAACCTGAGCCTTTTTCAATGAAAAATGATGATAATGTCGTTTACAAAGGATTCAAAAATCAGATAAGAACAAAAACAACAACACAGTTAGAATATTTTCAGAAAGTTAAAAAGAACGATATCGTATTTTCAATTGGTCCAGCCGGTACTGGAAAAACATTCCTTGCTGTAGCAATGGCCCTTAGAGAGCTTAAACTAAATGAAGTTAAGAGAATTGTATTGACAAGACCTGCCGTTGAAGCAGGGGAGTCTTTGGGCTTTTTACCAGGGGATTTACAAGAGAAGATAGATCCATATCTTAGACCTTTGACTGACGCATTACAATACATGCTTTCCCCCGAAAAATATAAGATTATGAAAGAGAGAAATATAATAGAAATTAATCCCCTTGCTTATATGAGAGGGAGAACTCTTAATAATGCATTTGTAATTCTTGATGAAGCTCAGAATACAACTGAGACACAGATGAAAATGTTTTTAACTAGACTAGGTGTTGGTTCAAAAGCAATAATAACTGGTGATACTACACAAATTGACTTACCAAGAAGTAAAAAATCTGGATTAGTCTCAGCTCAAAGAATCCTAAAAAACATAGAAGGTATTGATTTTGTTTACTTTAATGAACACGATGTTGTTCGTCATAGATTAGTTGCTGAAATTATCAAGGCGTATGACCGAGATTTGACAGAAAAATAAATCTATTTAAAGTACAATATTGTCTGATATATTGCATGAACTATATTGAATCCAGCTAAAAAAATTAGCTTAATTCCATCCTAAGCACTATATTCAATTGTAATTTTCAACGATTATTAAATTAGAATTAATGAAAAAAATAAAACTGTTATTACTTATTTGTATTTTAGCCGTACTCACAAATACATCTTATTCTGAACCCCATTCTGAAGATAAAGGAAATATTTTTGATGATATCGTAAATGCTATTATCTTAAATAAAAGTAAATTATCTAGTATAGATAATCTGAGGTTCAAGAAAGGTGTAGTCCAAGCTCAAAAGTTATGGAATGAAGGTGATGGAAGTGATGAAGATTTTAAGAGTTTTGTACAAGACAATTTTTATTCGGAAGGACCAAAACTTGATACTTTATTCGAAAAGGTACAAAGGAACTTAGAAATTATTAAAGGTCATTTTAATAAAATGATGCTAGATATTAAAATGCCAGTAGCATTAGAATGGGGTGAAATCACTGACTTAGACAGAATGTTCGATAGTTATGATCCTTCTTCGCACTTGGAGTCAGATTTATATAAGAATAAAATAGCATTTACAGTTCTTTTGAATTTCCCTTATTTTAGTTTAGAAGAAAAAAGAGCAAATGAGGATAAGTGGAGTAGAAAAGAATGGGCTTATGCTCGTTTGGGTGATTTATTTACATCACGAGTTAAAAGCAAATTACTTCAAGATTTTGCTAAAGTCAATTCAGAAGCAGATGCTTATATTTATGAATATTATATTCACATGGGTAATATAGTAGATGATAAAGGTAATCATCCATTCCCCAAAGAAATGAAACTTATAACACATTGGAATCTGAGAGATGAGTTGAAATCTCAGTACTCAAACGATAAAGAAGGACTGAAAAAGCAAAAATTAATTTACTCTGTAATGCAGAGAATAATTACTCAGGAAATTCCACAGAAGTTTATTAATAGTAATGAATATAATTGGAATCCAATAACAAACGTACTTTACCAAAATAATAATGTTATTGGATTCGAAAGCGAACCTAATACTAGATATCAGAAAATCCTAAATCAATTCGAAGTATTAAAGGAAATAGACGATTATTCTCCATCTATGTCAACTTATATCCAAAGAAAGTTTACTGGGGAAATGGAGATGTCAATTGATGAAGTGGAGTCTTTGTTTGTTAGTTTTGTTAGTTCTCCAACTGTTAAAAAAGTAGCTGGGCTTATAAAAAATAGATTAGGTAGAGAACTTCAACCATTTGATATTTGGTATGATGGATTCAAATCAAGAAGTTCTATCAATGAAGAAGATCTTAATAAAATCACTAAGATGAGATATCCGAATCCAGAAGCTGTAAAAAAAGATTTACCAAATATACTTACAAAGTTTGGATGGACTAAAGAAAGAGCTAAATATATAACAGATAAAATAGAGGTAGATCCTTCAAGAGGTGCAGGTCATGCTTGGGGTGCGGTGATGAAAGGAGTCTCTGCTAGATTGAGAACTAAGATAGCTCCAGATGGAATGGATTATAAGGGGTATAATATCGCTGTTCATGAATTTGGACATAATGTTGAGCAAACTTTATCTCTTTATGATATTGATTATTATATGTTAAATGGTGTTCCTAACACAGCATTCACAGAAGCATTAGCATTTGTGTTTCAGATGAGAGATTTAGAATTATTGGGAATGGATACAAAAGATCCAAACAAACATAATTTATATGTATTGGATAATTTCTGGTCAACGTATGAGATTATGGGTGCATCTTTAGTGGATCAAAAAACTTGGATGTGGTTATATGAAAATCCTAATGCTACTAAAGTTGAGTTAAATACTGCCGTTAATAAGATTTCAAAAGAAGTTTGGAATAAATATTATGCACCTGTATTTGGTTTAGAAAATAGTAACATATTAGGCGTATATTCACACATGATTTCTTATCCACTTTACTTATCAGCTTATCCTATCGGGCATCTTATAGAATTCCAGATAGAGCAGTATATACGAGGTAAAAATCTGGGTACTGAATTCGAAAGAATGGCAAAGATTGGGAGATTAACCCCAAATAAGTGGATGAGAGAAGCAACTGGGAAAAATATAACTACAGATCCTCTTATTAAAGAAACTGAAAAAGCTTTAGAACAAATCAAAAAATAAAATTAGATGAAATACATAGCATTTGTAACTGAAGAATTAGAAAAGAATAAATTTTTAAGTTCCTTCAAAGAATTAGAGATAGATGATTTACACATAAATGATGTTTTAATCAAAGTTATATGGTCTTCTTTGAATTATAAAGATGCACTTAGTGCAAAAGGGCATAAAGGAATAACTAGAAATTATCCACATACTCCGGGTGTAGATGCTGCTGGGATTGTTGTTAAAAGCAATAATAGCGAAATTGTCGAAGGTGATAAAGTAATTATTACTGGACACGATTTAGGTATGAATACAAATGGTGGTTTTGCAGAATATGTTTCTGTACCGTATAATTGGATTGTTAAATTACCTGATTCTCTGACACTTAGAGAATCAATGATTTATGGTACTGCTGGTTCGACTGCAGCTATTTGCATAAATGAACTAATAAAACATGGGTTAACACCCGATAAAGGTAAAATACTTGTTACAGGAGCGACAGGTGGTGTTGGGTCTATGTCTGTAGCTATACTTAATAAGATTGGTTATAAAGTAATCGCTTCAACTGGTAAACTCGATAAAGTTGATTTCCTTAAGTCAATAGGTGCAGACGAAGTTATTTCACGTGATGAAGTCTTCGATACAACTGGTAAGCCATTATTGCCACGTCGATGGGCTGGAGCAATAGACACAGTAGGTGGAAATACACTGTCAACTGTATTCCGTTCTACTGATTATCACGGTATAGTTTGCGTATTAGGGTTAGTGGAATCGGCTGAATTGAATATTAATTTATTCCCATTTTTACAGAGGGGAGTCAGCCTTATAGGTATAGATTCTGCTGAAAGAGGGTTAGGTATAAAGATAGAATTATGGAAAAAGCTTAGTAACGAGTGGAAACCTGATTGTTTAAACGAAATGGTAAAAGAGGTCAATCTTTTAGATATAGAACCAGAAATAGAATTGATACTAAAAGGTGGACAAGTCGGCAAAACTTTAATTAATTGTTCAATAAAAAATTAATTTATGAAATATTCAGTATATTTTCTTTTATTATTAATAGTGTCTTGTGGTAAATTCTATAATTCTCCTTTAGATGAAACTGGGGAACATATGGTCGAACTTACACTTATGGCTGGAACACTAGACGAAGATTTAGTGGATTCATATATAGGTGATATTCAAATCGATACAACCCAAAAGTATAGTATTGTAGAATTAAAAAAGTCTTTCGA
Source organism: Kapaibacterium sp. (SeqCode) (assembly GCA_041675005.1). Classification (GTDB taxonomy): domain Bacteria; phylum Bacteroidota; class Ignavibacteria; order Kapaibacteriales; family UBA2268; genus PGYR01. The sequence continues at coordinate 71,171 of JBAYUQ010000002.1, read as the reverse complement.
GTCTTTACTAATTGAAATTTCCGCAATTGATGTTAATTCAGAATATTTAGTGTTAAGAAAGAATTATCAGCTTGGGATAGTGAAAGCTGTAATAACTCGATTAAAAGTCCTTAACGCAGAAAAAATTTCGTTTATAGATGAATGTGAGAGTATATATCAATATACACCAGAAGTTAAAGAATATTCATATTTTGACTCTCTATTAGTTGAATTAGATAATTATTTAGTTGGTGATGAAGAGTTGTCAATAAAATTGGCTACTTACAGAGAAAATTTTAAATTAAAGTTTACTAAAATAGATGAAGCATTTAGAAAATCAGTTAAAGAAACCGAAAGAATAACGAGTGAACATATTCATTTACCTGATAGTGAGTCCGTGCATATTGAGTATGTTGATGGTGCTCCTTGGAGTGCTTATAACTGGTATCAAGGGCATTACAAATCACTTATTCAAGTAAACACACAGTCTGACATACATCTTGAAAGAGTACTAGATTTAGCCGCTCATGAATCTTACCCTGGGCATCACGTTTATTACTCTCTGAGAGAGAAAATGTATTACCAAGATAGTGGCTTTGTAGAGTTTAGTATTTATACTTTGTTTTCACCTGTTTCGTTTCTTGCTGAAGGAACTGCAGTTTATGGGAATGAATTAGTTTTTCCAGGAGATAAGAAAATTGAGTTTATAAGAAGTGAGATAACTGGAAAGTATAATTATACCTATGATGAGCTAAAAAAATACTTCGATTTATTAGACTTAATGAGCAAGTTAGACGAAGTTCAAATTACTATCGCACGTGACTATATTGATAAAAAAATCACAAATGAAGTAGCACTACAATACATCCAAAAATACGGACTTGAGAGTGAAAAGAGCTCTTATCGAAGATTAGATTTCATTCGTAGATATCGATCCTACATAATCAACTACACCGCTGGTAAAAAACTTGTGGAGAGATATATTGATAAAAAAGCCGGATCAGATATGAATAAAAAATGGCAAGTGTATAAAGAAATATTAGAAAATCCTTTCTTGCCACCTGACCTTGTAAAAGCTTTAGATTAACACTTACTTAGATAAATCTATAATCTTTTGCTCAGTCTTTTCTATGTATTCTCTACATTCTTTGATTATTTTCATACCATTCTCGTACTCTAGTAGTTGATTTTCTAGAGTTAATTCATCTGATTCTAAGTTTGATATTATAGAATCTAATGAGTTCATCTGTTTTTCTAATTCGAATTTCTTAGACATTCTAACCTTCAATTATTGCTGTATTTTCATTATTAGTTCTTATTATTTTTACCGAATCACCTTTTGATAATATTTCGGTTGCTTTTACTCTTTCACCATTCTTAAGTATCATTGCATAACCCTTTTCTAATGGCAAAGTTGGGTTCATTTTACTTATTACATTTTCATAATTCTGTATTTGGGTTTTTTTGTTTTGCAAACTCAACAACATCTGTCTACGTAGGTGCTTTTCAGAATTATCAAGCTGGATTTTTATCATATCTATGCTTCCCTTGATTCCAGATGATTTTAATCTATCGAACCTACTGTTAATTTCTTTTTTCCAATTGCTAATAGAATAGTTAATCAAGTTAGACATAGCCAATTGATTTTCATCTAAAGTCTGTCTGATAATATCAATAGTATTTATCGAGACTATTTCTGCTGCACCAGTTGGTGTAGGGGCTCTATGATCAGCTACCAAATCGGCTATTGTTGTATCAGTTTCGTGTCCCACTCCCGCTACAATCGGCGTCTTTGCATTATGAATAGCATCCGCTACCTCACGAGTATTATAAGACCACAAATCCTCGATTGAACCACCACCACGACCGATGATTATTACATCTAAATCTAATTTATCAAGCTCAATTATAGCGTTCGCTATCTCTTTTTCTGAGCCATTTCCTTGAACCATAACCGGATATAAATAAACTTCAGCAAATGGTACTCTTCTCTCCAATGTCGAAAGTATATCCTGAATTGCAGCACCAGTAGGAGAAGTAGATACTCCAATCCTTTGTGGTATTATTGGCCACTTCTTTTTATTCTCTGCCGAAAAATACCCCAACTCCAGCAAGTCCTGTTTTAACTTCTCATAAGCTAAATAAAGGTCTCCCACGCCTTGTGGTCTCATTGAAGTTACGGTTAACTGATAACTACCACGAGGGGGGTACACAGAAATGGAGCCCTTCGCATTCACTTTCATTCCATTTTCGATAGGGAAGGATACGTTAGTGGACTTCCACATAACCGCTGAGATCTGCGCATTACTATCTTTCAAAGTAAAATACTTGTGACCTGAAGACGCTGCTGTGAAGTTGGAAATCTCTCCCACAACTTCGATGCGAGAAAAATCCCCTTCCAATACAGTTTTGATTTTCTGAGTTAGTTGACTTACCGAAATGGTATTACTATCAATTTCAAACATATTTTTTTAAATTGTGTTTTATTAAGAATGTAAAATAGCAAAATGGTTGGTTTTGGTTACGATTTACATCGATTAGTCGAAGGTGAATCATTAATATTGGGTGGTGTGGAAATAGAATCACCAATAGGCACTTTAGCTCATAGCGATGGCGATGTATTGCTACACTCTATAATCGACGCTATATTAGGTGCAATAGGAGAGGGCGACATTGGCGAGCACTTCCCTGACACCGACTCGGCTAATAAAAACCTAGACAGCAAAGTAATGCTAGCATACACACTGGACTTACTCAAATCAAAAGGTTACGAACTCGTTAACTCGGATAATACTATCGTACTCGAAAAGCCGAAACTTTCTCCAATAAAAGAAGAAATAAGAATCTCGGTGGCCAAATTACTCGGCCTGCCGAACAATAGAGTCAACATAAAAGCGACAACAAACGAGAAGCAAGACTCAATGGGTAAAAGTGAATCGATTGTCGTCTATTCAATTTGTCAAGTAAAAGAAATAAATAACTAATATATATAAGGATAAGTGATGCATATAAACAAAATAATGGTACTCGGCGCTGGTCAAATGGGCAACGGTATCGCCCACGTATTAGCAGCAACTGGATATGAAGTAATCTTGTGTGATATTAATCAAGAGGGACTAGATAAAGGTCTTGCAACTATCAACAAGAACCTATCTAGAATGGTTTCAAAAGAAAGAATCACTAAAGATCAAATGGACAGCACTCTTTCTAAAATAACTGGTACTACGAACCAAGAAGATGGGGCAGATGTACAGCTTGTCATAGAAGCGGTGACGGAAAACAAAGACCTGAAATTTAAAATCTTCCAAAATCTAGACAAAATCATAAACAAGGATGCTATTCTCGCTTCTAACACATCTACTATTTCTATCACTGAAATAGCTGCGGCAACTACTAGACCCGATAAAGTCGTTGGTATGCACTTTATGAATCCCGTGCCTGTGATGAAGTTAGTCGAGTTAATCCGTGGGCTTAAGACGAGCGACGAAGTCTATGACACGATACACGCAATGACCGTTAAAATCGGCAAAACTCCTGTGCTGGCGAATGATTTCCCTGGCTTTATCGCTAATCGCATCCTTCTTCCGTTCATCAACGAAGCATGTTTTGCTCTGATGGAAGGCGTGGGGACTGTTGACGGTATCGATACAGTCGCTAAGCTTGGCTTTTCGCACCCTATGGGTCCCTTGTTGCTCGCTGACTTCATCGGTTTGGACACTTGCCTCGCTATATTGGAAGTTTTGCACACAGATTTGGCAGATCCGAAGTATAGACCGTGTCCATTGCTTAAGAAAATAGTTGCTTCGGGCAATTATGGAAGAAAAACGGGCAATGGATTCTACGATTACTCTTCTGAAACACCTACTGCGAATAGCTTTAACGTATTCTAATCGACTAGAATGCCATTCTCGCTTCCTAGAGTAGCAATTACACTTCCTAGAAAACCTTCAAACCCATATAGACAACCTCTATGTGGGTTTATTTATTAATAATAAACCAATATCCGACTCGGTCACCGAGCTTATAGAAGTGCCCCGCCGACCTTTTACCCAAAAAAAAGGCAAGAACACCATCCTCGCCTTATCGTGAAGCAATTTCGCTTCCTTGACAATCATTTTCCATCCCTACGGCTCTACGAACACCGCATCGCTGAATGCACCCGTCGTCGGGTCATCGATTGCGCGTACCTTGAACCAAAATCTAAACCCATAAACTATCGGTTGGTTCCAAAAAGTATTTATCGTGCCTGCCACCCAATCGTATGTGCCTGCCGGTTGACCCACCGCCACCTGCGACATAAACACTTGGTACTCAGGGGCATCGACCACCGCATCCCATGTAAGCTCCGCCACCATCGGAGGGCCCGCCTCCACAGTCGCCTCTAGGTTTTGCACCTTCGGCAAACTACTGCTCGAAGTCGGATAAAGCAGATACATATCCAACTTAGCTGGCGAGTCCACAAAAACCACCTTGCTCGTCTTATTGATTTGCCTCATAAACTCCCAGACAGCGTTCATCGCCGTCACGCGAACCTCCGTCTTAGTCCCCCTATCCGATAGCGCCAACTCCTGATCCCTATTCAGCTCATCAATCGCGTCCATCAGTGTCTCCAACTCGTCTATGTCCCCTTGCGTATAGCCCGCCGCTATCAGTGGCGTTTTGTTCGTCGTTATCTCCGCTTGCCTGTGAGCCAACTCCAACAGCTCCTTTATCTTCAACTGCGATTGCCGCGCCTTCTCGTACTTATTCTTCCCAAAAGAATTAGTCTTTGCCGCCGAATCCCACGTTATGTCCGTATAAGTAAACAACTTCTGCAAAGCCGCACGAGCTAGCGGCATCTTCGCATTCAGTTCCTCAGTAATCACAGCAATCTCCGAATCCACCTCACCGCCCGACGGTATATCGTCCGCCGTATCTATAGCCGTTTGGAAATTCGCCGCAAAAGGGTCATCCAAAATCGGAAACGCCGCCGTGAACGCCGTCTTATCTATAATAAAATTGTCATGAAAAACCTGTGCTAACTGAAGCATATCCAAGTCTTCCATTGTATAATCACGCTCTACTTTCTTTATAGCAGCCATGATAACACCTATAAATGGTTGAACATATTGTAAAATTAAAAAAAAAATATTAAATTGAAAAACATTTTTTCACGAGGAATACTATGCGAAAACCAAAACACCGATTAAATCTATTCTCACAGGGCAGCTCGCCATTCTTAGAGGGCTCCTCGCCGTTCTTAATGGTCGTCTCGCCTTTCATAATGGCTTTACCGCCATTCATAATGGACACTTCGCCATCTAGCGAAGCCACATCGCCGTTCTTAATGGTCGTTTCGCACCCTTGTGGAGCTTGGTCACTGAGCGAAGTCGAAGTATCGGCGGGGGAATGGAGATTATGAGAGACACAATATATAGTATAGATACAGTTTATATTCAAAATAAACTCGATTCTATTTCACAACTTGATATGGGACAGCATATAAATACTATTCATAGTACTTATGATAGCAATATGATTGTTATTTACTGGGTACTAGGTATTGCTTTTGCTGTTTTTGGTATTTTAATACCATGGTTACTTAATAAAAATATTGATAAAACAGAAACAAGGATTCAAGAAGATAGTAATAGAAATGAGATTAGACTGAATAGAGAAATAGAACATATTCGGAATGAAAATAGGCATTTTCAAGAAAGTATAAATGAAAGGATAGAAGAAAGATTATCTAATAAATTAGATGAATATGATAGGGAAATAGAAAAAAATACTAAAAAATTGAAAGAAGATTTAAGAATTGAATTGGGTAATCTTCATAGATATAGAGAAATTAGATATAATACTCTTGCTGGAATTGTCTTCTGTATTAAAATGCAATATAAAGAATCATTAGAATTATATTTAAGAGCTATTTATGATTCTGTATTAACAAATAATACTGAACATATTAAAGCAATCACCGATAACATCAATAATAATATTGATTACTATAAAAAAGTAAAGAAAAGTGAACTTAGTCCTAGTGAAAATGTGACAATTGATGAATATATTAAGGAAATAGAAAGTAAATTAACTAATGATACTTCAACAAATAAAGCATATAATAAATTTAAATCAACATTAATGATTGTATTAAATACCGGAAACCCTCCACAAGGGGACGATTAGGATTGGCGAGTGGGCGGCACTTCGACTCCGCTCAGTGATCGTGGTCGGCGAGGGGGCGATATGAAGCAAAACGATAGCGGAACGAACAATAGAAAAGGAGATTAGAGCAAAAAGTAGATGAAAAGAAATTTTAATGACGTAATATTGATAAGAAGAGCGAAGAATAAGGATGTTAGGGCGATTTATAGTTTTATTTGTGAGCTCAGCAGACATAAACTAGACTACGAAAAGTTTAAGCAAGCTTACAATACTAACCTAGAAAATCCGGAGATGATCTATCTAGTCGCCGATCATAGTTCGGAGGTAGTGGGATTTGTGAGTTGTGTGAGCCACCTTCGTTTGCGAGACGGCGGCGACCGAGTAGGCGAGATCAAAGATATGTATGTACTGCCCTATATGCGTACTATGGGGATAGAGCATCTACTTTTGGAGAAGCTAATAGTAGTAGCAAAGACCAAAGGAATGATTCGGGTGGACGTAAATATGAATCTAGCACCCGATGATGATAATGCAGAGGGCGATAGTGACCGACTAGCGGGCGAATAGGGTCGGCGAGACCTTTGACTTGGTAAACTAAGGGGCGAAAATGCTCAGCGAGGGAGCTATAAATAAATATTTTAAAATAATATAATAAGAGGAGAAAGCGTGAATAAGTTACAGCAATACGTATTGCGGACACTAGAAAGCTGGAGAACTCAACAGGGAAGTTCAACTAGCTCACAATCGAAAGAAATCACCCAAATATCAATGGTAAATTATCAATCATTGAGATATGTGAAGGAAAAATTACAAGTTAAGTATCCAGAATACGACGCACTGTTCGTACCTGGGGACGATACACCAATAAATTTGGTACCATTTACCAAAGCAGAGAATTTTAATCATATTATGTTGGTCAAAGTGGTTTCAGCAGATAAGGTAAGAGATATAGATTTGATTGATGATGATAATTGGGTCAACGCACTTGCTTTATCCAAATACTTTAAATCACAATTGTTCAACGATGAGTATGGAGAAGAAGTCGCAAACAAGACGATGGTGTTCACTACTGGTTATGCAAAGGTCCAATGTCCTGTGATATCAGCCGGTAAGCACATGCTAATAGACGCAGATATCAAGCATTACTTCGTAAAGAACTTACACGAGGGCGAATCTTTCGATCTATTGAGTAAAGTAACTCGGCGACACAGGCTAAATGGTATATGAATAGGCAGAAATAGTCGGCGAGGGAGCGAAAACACCATTAGAAAAGCGGAATAGGTTATTAAAAACGATTCACTTCTTGTAAACGTAAACGATAGATTGAATCATTGTGAAAATTGAGATAAAAATGATGATACCACCCCAAATCCAGTAAGGGAAAAAGAGGTTTTGGGCGATGACACCAGTATCTGAAATATGGAAATCGTTGTCAATGAATGCCTCTTGGCTCATTAGATAGCCGATGCTGAGGTAAATGCTTAGGAATGCTTGAATTCCAAGGAAGATTAGCAATAACTTTTGATTTTTTAATTGCATTTTGAGTGCCGCGAAGAATATTAATACGGCAAAAGTTAGTATAACAGGAATACCGTAAATAGAACGAACCCAGTAAATTACAGAAAATGCAAGTATAGCACTAAATGAGTAGAGTATGTTTTTAATATGCTTATCCTTCTTAGATAGTATTATAAGGATTGCACCAGCAGCGGTTGGGCCGAGTGGTCCCGCTGCTGCAACTATGGCTTTGCCGACATTTCCTAAAAACAAATCCCCACTCCACATAGCCAATCCAGAGCCGTCAGCGTATATTTCGAGTTGGTGGAAACTACCACCTAGAATTAGAGCCATGATTCCATGTGCCATCTCGTGAAACCAAGTGGAGAGTATCGTGAAAGGGTATAATGCTAACATTCCAAAAGGAATGCGCCAAAGAATGATTGTAAGTAAAGCAAATCCAACCATCCAGATTATGTACTTTTGCTGTTCGGTAAGTTTGTTTTTTGCTTTTGCCATTTTCTTCTAAGAGTCTTTTACAGGTGTTTCCACAGTTATTTGCACTGTTCGGCAATAGAATCTACCTTCGGGTAAGCTGTTATCATATAGCAATGTTTCTTCGCCTAAACCTTTGACTTCTGCATCGCGTAGTCTTAATCTATTTGCAACTGATTTTGCTCTTCTTTCGGATATTTTCTTATTGATATCCTCTTCGCCCATGCTGTCAGAATATCCATAGATATATACTTTTGCTTTATCTGTGATTCTATTTTTTACAAAGTCAACTACTTCTCTATGCTCTTGCTCCAAACTTGATTTCCCGTAAGAGAATAGAATTAAACTATAATACTCGAACTCTTTGTCATCTGTTCTGTTTTCTCTCTTCGTATTAACTGTTAGTTTATTGATAGGAAGTGTCTTTTCAGCAAATCCTCTCTGTCCAACTGAGTCCATAACAGATAATTTATATTCGATAGGGGATGCAGAACGAGGCATACTTTTCTTATCATTTCTCAAATTCCAAAGTAATTCTGGATCTGGTTGACCATTTCCAATTTTCTGGAATAGAATATTATCATCTTGTTTTGCTTCGAAAACCCATTCATTGATTCCAACTTCTGAATCTACATCAGCGAGAAACTTAATATCAGTATCAGCAAGAACTCTAAGAGTATCTGTAGTCATTACTGGCTTGATTATAGACTCATCACTTGATATTATTTCGACTCTTCTATTTTCTTCTTGACCTGGGAGAGTATCTGACTTTGACGCTTCTGAAGGTAGATTTCGAGCTTGAACTTCAATTCTATTAGGCTCAATTCCCCATACATTTGTCAAGTACTTCTTAACTGACATTGCTCTGTCATTAGATAGGACCTTATTATCTTTTTCCAAATCAATATCAGAATTACAACCGACCAATGTTATATTTGCACTAAGGTTTTCTTTCATTCTCTGGCCAACGATATTCATCACATCATAATAAGTCTCGATGGCATTCTTACCCTTTAAATCATCAGTATTAAACTTAGTAGCTTCATTCTTTGCTAATTGATTGTATCTTCTCGGAATCGTAGATGAATTATCATCAAAGAAAACGTAATTTAGTAAAGGTCTCATATTTATCGAAACAAAATCTTCTATCTGAACTTGAGGTTCTTTATTTATTCTACCATTAGAATCTACAGCTACTGCATCTACAAATACATTCAATGCCGGTGGATTTATCGGTAATGGAAGTGAATCAGGCATAATCGGGTTAGCTGGAGGTGGAGGAGGTGGAGGTGGGGCAGGAGGAGTTCTATATTTCAGAGCTACACCAGCTTTCAATTCACCAATATTCCAAGCCAAATCACTAACTATATTATTGAATTTATGGGAATAATATAATCCCGGTACTATAAATAATGAATTCTTTTTATTCAAGGGAAGTTGATAATCTATTCCAACTGTTAACCCAAAGATTAAACTACTTAGATTTTGTATCTCTCCATCGTATTGATTTCTTACTCGTCCTTCACCTGGGAATACACCTCTGTCAGATGGTTGCTCAATTTGTTCCCATTGCTTATAATTTGAAGATAGGAGTAATCCAAAACTTGGACCTCCATTCAGGAACACATTCTCTGCAATTCTATAAGAAAGCAAAGCATCGAAATCTATTTTAGATAATGTAGAATTCAAATTATATGAAAATACTCCTTGCTGTAAATTACCATCTACTAATACATCAGTATTAATCTCAGAGTAAAAATTACCTGTCACTTGGCTGAAACCAGCACGAAGATCAATAATATAATCATAGTCGATAGGAATATCCACGACAAGACCACCACCAAAAGTTGGACCTATTTCAGTAGAAAAACCACCGCAACAGCTCTGTGTATTTGGGAGCTTCGCAAAATCTGCAAAATGAAATGCTAAACCATATTGACCATACACACCGAACTTTGGCTTCAGTGCATTCGTATCTATAGTAGTTTGTGAGTTAGTATTATAAATGCTGCAAAAGAGAATTATAATAAAAATGCTAATATAACTTCTCGTCATATACTATCAATTTTTATATCAAAAATAAGTTTGTAAATTAAAACAAACAACTAAAAATAACTAATAATGTGAGCAAATTTGAGTAATATAACTATATATGAAGATCAGTATAATGAAAGTAAGTTTTGGAAAAAGCTATTCAAAGCCGTACGACTTACTGGAGTAGGGTTAATTGAAAAAGCTCTTGTGCTTTATTATTCTGCAAAAGATGAAGCTACTCCAAAATGGGCAAAGTCTGTTATATTTGGTGCATTGGGGTATTTTGTATTTCCTCTTGATGCTATTCCCGATGTAATACCAGTTGCTGGATATACAGATGATTTATCAGTTTTGGCAGCTGCTCTAACTACAGTAATAGTCTATATAAAAGAAGATCATAAACAGAAAGCAAGGTCGAAAGTGGAAAACCTTTTGAAGTAGTTGGCACGGAAATGCTACTATGAGATATAGAATAACAAATTAATCTCTGGAATAAAACAATGAACATCACAAAAATAACTACTGAAGCAAACGTAAAGTATGATCCATTTCTAGTGGAAACACTAGTAAAATCCGATGTTACGAGTAAATCAAATACTAACAAACATCTTGACAAAGCAGATTGGTCTTCGGATATTCTAAAAGATGGTCTAAATAAATTGGAGAATAATATTCAATCCAATGATGATACTTCGCCACTTAGTTATAATTCTGCCCCTGCAGTAGAGACAATGCAAGATGCCCAAAAAGTATTATCAGAAATAAATACGGATGATTTAGTAAAAAATATTAATAATATTTTCTCAGGATTGCACGCGGAGAGAATATCAAGTCTGTTTCTAGAGGAAGCGGACGCAGTAGTTTAATCAACAATAAAACTTTAAAAGAAAACTAGAAACCGATTGCAGATGATGTAGTCGGTTTTTTTAGTATATAAATCATATAAGCATTATATCAAAGCTAAATCTCAAACTTTATATTTATTATCTCGTATAAAATTAAATCATATCAATAACGAGAAAAATATGAATCTTAGCTTTACCAATTCATATATAAACTATTCTAATCTCTTCATAACAATTGCTTTAAGTTTGGTCTTAACAAATAGTGCTTTCACCCAAAACAACTCAAATAAAGAATTTCCTGATTCATATTGGATTGAAAATGCTCATATCCGTCCAAACCCATTCATTGATAAGCAAGTTGGTGGAGTAGTAAGGGATATATTTGAGGATAGTAAAGGTAACTTGTGGTTTGGTACAGAAGATGGTCCTTTTCGATTTGATGGCAAGAATTTAGAATTCTTCGATGATATTAAGAATCAGTTTGGGCAAGGAGTTACTATAAAAGAGATTGCTGAGGATGAACACGGTAATTTATGGTTTGGTCATACAGGAGGTTTAACTAAATACGACGGTCAGAAATTTACAAATTACAATGAGAATGACGGTTTAGTTAGCGATGATGTTTGGAAAGTTGGAATTGATAAGAATGAAGTAATATGGGTAGGTACAACTTATGGTATTAGTCTTTTTGATGGTCAAAAGTTCACAAGTTTTGAAGTTCCAGAATCACAGAGAGATTCTACAAAAGGAATAACAAGTACTAAAATAATACATAGTATTTTTAGTGATAGCAAAGGTAATATTTGGTTGGGAACTAATGGTGGAGCTTACAAATATGATGGTGAAAATCTTACAAATATTTCTGAAATAGATGGACTTTGTAGTAACTTTGTAAATAAAATACTTGAAGATAGAAATGGTAATTTATGGTTTGGAACTTCACGTAATGGTTTCTGTGTTTACGATGGAAAATCATTTAAGAAAATTGAAGTATTAGATGTATTTAAAGATAAAGAAGTTTGGGATATTTTAGAAGACAGTAAAGGAAATATGTGGCTTTCAGTTAAGCACGAGGGAGTATATAAGTATGATGGAAATTCATTAATTAATTATTCAAAGAAAGATGGATTATTAAGCAATGGAATAATGTCTATTTTCGAAGATAGTAACGGTAGAATATGGTGTGGTGGTTTATTAGGTTTATATCGCTTAAATGGAAATAGATTTGTAAATATAACACGAGAAGGGCCATGGGAATAAATCTCAATAACATTATAAGAAATATAAACTTAAAACGAAGAATACTAGCTTTTATAATATTAGGAATATGGCTAGTGAGACCGATAATATTTAGTATAATAAATATTGATTTTGCAAATAATAATATTGAATTACTAAATGATATTCTTTGGATAATATTAGTACCTTTTTCAGTTGGAGTTATCTCTTATGAATCATATAAAAAACAGATAAACAAATCTAATGGAATAAGTGGAATTGTTGTTGCTGTATTGTTTACATTTTTTATTTTATTATTCTTTAATTTATTCAATTTATGTGGATTAACATATTCAGAACCAATTTTTAAAAATAAATATAATAAATCAATCATTTGTACTAGAACATATGATTGTGGTGCTTATGATTCAGATCCTTCAACTGAACTAGTTGAAATGACAAATTATTATGGAATTATTATTTGTTATTCATATGTCGATTTAAAAACTATTGATAATAATGATTGGATTAAACAGAAATGAAATTAGCTCACTCCACTACATTCACTTCTGGTTCTAGTCTAACTTGGAATTTATCTAAAACTGTTGTTATTACATGTTCTGCAATACCCCATATTTCATCACCTATGGCATCGCCATAGTTTACTAAAATAAGTGCATGTTTATCATACACAGCGGCATCACCTAATCTGTACCCTTTTAAACCAGCTTTTTCTATAAGCCAACCAGCAGAGATTTTAATAGTTCCATCATTTTGTGGAAAACCACGTAAATCTGAGTATTCATCTGAGATTCTATCAAATTCAGTTTGAGTAATAATAGGGTTCTTAAAGAAAGAACCAGAATTACCAAGTTTACTAGGGGAGGGGAGTTTATTTGACCTTATGTCTATAACAGCTTCGAAAACATTCTTAGCTGATACTTCTAACTTTCTTTGAGTTAAGTAGTTCTCTAACTCAGCATAACTCAAATTAGGATTGTCAGTTTTGCATAGTTTATATTGAACAGAAGTGATTATAAACTTACTTTTTAGTTTGGACTTGAATATTGAGTTTCTATATCCAAATTTACATTGCTCTTTTGAATAGGTTTCAAATTGCTTGGATTCAATATTAAAACCTCTTAAGCTAATAAAGTGCTGTTCTTGTTCTACTCCATAAGCTCCAATGTTCTGAATAGGTGCCGTTCCTACATTTCCTGGAATAAGAGCTAGGTTTTCAAAACCATAGTAATTATTCATAACAGAGTATTCTACAAATTTATGCCAATTTTGACCAGCCATAACTTCTAATGTTATTGAGGTAGTATCTTCATTAACAATCTCAATTCCAAGTAAATTAGGCTTCAAAACATCGTAGTCTAAATCATTCTTGATTAATAGATTAGAGCCGCCACCTAATAAAAGAAATTGACTTCCTTTCTTATTATTCTCAAAATAATCAACTATATCATCTTCAGATTCGAGTATTATTAGTCGCCTACATTTGGCATCTATTCCAAATGTATTATACTTCTTTAAGCTATAGTTATGGTGTATTTGCATAAAAAAAGCCCGCTATTATGCGGGCATAAAGTAGATTATTTTTGTTATTAAATACTAGGAGCTAACATATCTTCTGGTCTTACATATTTGTCAAACTCATCACTTGTTAGTATTTCTAACTCGAGTGCAGATTCCTTCAGTGTAATTCCTTTCTGATGTGCATTTTTAGCAATTTTAGCTGCTTTATCGTATCCAATATGAGGATTAAGAGCAGTTACAAGCATCAAAGATTTATTAACATTTTCTTCTAGCTTTTCTCTATTTGGCTCTATTCCTACAGCACAATGAATATTAAACATCCTACAAGTATCGGCTAATAACCTTGTGCTTTGTAGGAAATTATAAATCATGACAGGTTTGAATACATTCAGTTCAAAGTTACCTTGACTACCGCCAAAGTTAATTGCTGCATCATTACCCATAACTTGTACAGCAACCATAGTCATAGCTTCTGATTGTGTTGGATTTACTTTACCTGGCATTATAGAAGAACCTGGCTCATTTTCCGGAATGAAAATCTCTCCTAATCCAACACGTGGACCTGAAGCCATCCATCTTATATCATTTGCAATTTTCATTAATGAAGCAGCAAGTGTTTTCAAAGCACCGTGAGCGAACACTATTGCATCGTGTGCAGAAGATGATTCAAATTTATTAGGAGCCGTTACAAAAGGTAACCCCGTGATGTTTGCAATTTTTTCAGCTGATTTTACAGCGAAATCAGGGTGTGAGTTTAGTCCTGTTCCTACTGCCGTACCACCTAGTGAAAGTTCATATAAGCCCGGTAGAACTAAGCTGATTCTTTCTATAGCTTTATCTAACTGTTGCACATAACCAGAAAACTCTTGTCCCAAAGTTAAGGGTGTTGCGTCCATCAGGTGAGTTCTACCAGATTTGATAATATCCTTGAAATCTTTTGCTTTATGATCCAATGTTACTCTTAACTCTGCAATAGCTGGAAGCAAATAGTTATTTAACTGCTCAGCCGCAGCAATATGCATAGCAGTTGGGAATGTATCATTCGAGCTTTGTGACTTGTTTACATCATCATTCGGATGAATAGGCGTTTTACTACCTAACTCGCCACCAGCAATCTCTATTGCTCTATTAGCTATAACTTCGTTCGAGTTCATGTTAGATTGTGTACCTGACCCAGTTTGCCATATAGAAAGTGGGAAATGAGCATCTAATTCACCAGAAATTACTTCATCAGCGGCTTGACTTATTAAATCCAATTTAGATTTATCCATTAATCCGAGTGCTGTGTTAGTTTGTGCCGCTCCTTTTTTTAGGATTCCCATTGCTCTAATTAATTCTCTCGGCATTCTCTCTATACCAATTTCGAAATGGATTAAAGATCTAGCTGATTGAGCACCATAATATGCTTCTGCAGGAACTTCTATTTCACCCATTGTATCTTTTTCTATTCTAGTTTTCATATTTTCCTTAAATTTTCATATTATATATTCTCAAATTTACGAAATCATAATAGATGTTTAAAATAATAGCTCTATTTAATAGTGAAGTATAAATATGAAAGAGAAAAAAGAAAGAGTTTTACCCACCAAACCAGAGTGGAAGATTATATTAGATCATCTTGTATATCAAGATAATTCTATATTATATAAGTTATGCCGTAAGATGATAATTCACTTAGAAAGAATGAAAATACCAGAGATTTATTTTCTTATAGAGGAATTGAATCCATCATTTACAGATGATAAACATACTCAAGCAGTTGGACCCAATTGGCCTAAACCCAAAGGTAATCCTCTTATACCACGGGAGATAATAAAAAAAGTCTTTGATATAGCTGATAAGTATATACCAGATGATGAGTTGACTCAGCAAATTACACAATGGCTCCACAAAGAAAAATTGTCTAATCTCTCTAGAGTATTGGAAAAAAGACATGCCCCATTAGTAGACGTAATTGAAGCACTTAAGACCTATTTCCAACATGGTGGAAGTAAAGAATTCACTAGTGTCGATGAACGAGTTGGTGTGCGAGTAGCTATTATTTACAGATTCTTAAGTGAGAATCTAAAATATATAAATATAGCTAAGCACTATATAACACTAATAGCTATTGAAAAAATCTTCGAAAGATTTCTTGGACCTGCTTATGGTTATGGAAAAGTTGGAGGTAAAAGTGCAGGTATGATACTTGCAGAACAAATACTTAATGTAAAAAAACAAAAAATCCCAATTTTGGAAAATGTAAGAACCCCAAAAAGTTGGTTTCTAACTTCTGATGGTATTCTAGAATTTATCAATTATAACGCACTTGATGAATTCAATTATGTTAAATATCAAACTTTAGAACATATTAATCTAGAATTCTCATTTATAGAGTATATTTTCAAAAATTCCAAATTTACTCCTGAAGCAATAAATGCATTTAATATTATCTTAGATGATTTGGAAGGTAAACCAATAGTAATAAGATCTTCTTCGCTTTTAGAAGATAGTTTCGAAGCGGCATTTACAGGTAAGTATAAGTCTCTATTTATTTCAAATGTAGGAACTAAAGAGGAGAGATTAAATGCATTAACAAATGCCATAGCTGAAGTATATGCTAGTACTCTTGGCCCAGACCCAATTCAATATAGAAAAGAAAAAGAGCTTCTTGATTTCAGAGAAGAAATGGGTATACTAATACAAGAAGTTGTAGGTAATAAATTAGGAAAGTTCTTCCTACCAGCTTATGCTGGGGTGGCTATGAGCCATAATGAATTCAGATGGTCAAGTCGAATTAACAGAGAAGATGGTGTTATCAGAATGGTTGCAGGATTGGGAACAAGAGCTGTAGATAGAACAATCGATGATTATCCCAAATTAATCTCACCAGGTTCACCTGATATTAAAATTAACCAGACAGTAAAAGACACAATAAGATATTCTCAAAACAAAGTAGATGTTATAAATCTTGAGACTAGTAAGTTTGAATCAGTTGAATTCGAAGAAGTTATAAAAGAATGTAATGGAAACTATCCAGGAATTGAAAAAATTGTTTCTTTTGTAAGAGGGCAAACTTTAGTCGATCCTGTAAGTTCATTTATAGATTTTACTAAGGAAAGTTCAGTAATAACTTTCAATGGTTTAGTCAAGAATACAACTTTTATAGAAAAAATGAGTTCTATATTGAAAGAACTTTCCGAAGCATACCAAAGCCCTGTAGATATAGAATTTGCATCAGATGGAGAAATACTTTATTTATTACAATGTCGCCCACAATCTCAATTTGGTGCAGAAAGTCAGATAACTATACCACCTGATGTTACAGAAGAATCAAAAATCTTTAGTAGTGATAAATATATTAATAATGGTATGTTTGATGACATAGGTTTTGTAGTTTATGTTACCTCAGAGGGTTACTCCTCTCTAACAACAGATGAAGACATGCGAAATATCGGTAAGATTATAGGTCAACTAAACCAATCTTTACCGAAGAGAAGATTTATATTGATTGGTCCAGGTAGATGGGGAAGTAAAGGTGATATTCAATTAGGAGTATCTGTAAATTACTCAGATATAAATAACACTGCAATGCTCATAGAGGTAGCTAGAAAGAATAAAGATTATGTTCCAGAATTATCTTTTGGAACACACTTCTTCCAAGATTTAGTAGAAGCTAATATAAAATACCTTCCTCTGTATCCTGACGAGGAAGGAACTATATTTAACGAAAAATTCTTTCTTGAAACACCAAACAGTCTATCACAATTCGTAGATGATGCTGAAAAATATGAAAGCGTTATTAGATTAATAAACGTAGAGCATTTCAAAAGAAATGGACAAGTTAAAATCTACATGGACGGTGAAAATGGGAAAGCTCTGGCTTTCGTAAAATAATTATTCCAGAGCTTTCAAACTTTCGAATATTTTCTTTTGCTTAGCCGTTAGTTTTTTAGGTAATTCAGGATATAATTCTACAAATAAATCGCCTCTATCCGCTGATTTGTAATTTTTGAATCCCAAACCACTAAACTTTAATTTTTTACCTGAAGGAGTTGATTCCTTTAAATTGAAGTTGACCTTATTACCGAAAACTTCAATAGTTTCTTGACCACCAAGTACCATACTAGTCAGTGGTACTTGTATTTCAATAGTTAAATTGTCTCCAATTCTTTCCATACCTTCTTGTTTGGTTATATTTACTTTAATATATAAATCACCACTTGGACCACCGTTTTTACCTGCCATTCCTTTGCCTGAAAGCTTTAACTCATGTCCATCTACTATTCCAGGTTTAAAATTGATACTAATTCTTTCATCGTTGATTTTTAGTTTTTTTGAAGTACCATTGTATGCTTCTTCCAAAGTTATTGTTACATTGGTTTTATAATCAATACCCTTCTGGGGTCTAGGCCTTGTTGTTCTTTGGCTATAGCCTCTGTTTCCTCCACCAAATATCCTATCAAAGAAATCAGAAACTCCACTTCCAGATTGTCCTCCAAATACATCACCAGCGTTACTATAACCTTGTGGTCTCTGCTGACCTTGCTGACCAGAAAACCAATCAGACCAATCAAAATCACCATTCCCTCCACCAGACTGTTGGTGTTGGCTATATCTATTTCCTAGATTATCATATTTTGATCTTCTATCTTTATCTTTTAGTACTTCATAAGCTTCTGAAATCTCTTTAAATTTTTCTTCTGATTCTTTGTTATTTTGATTCATATCAGGGTGATACTTCTGAGCTAGCTTTCTATAAGCTTTTTTTATCTCGTCTTGGCTTGCAGTCTTTTCAACTCCAAGCACTTTGTAATAATCTTTAAACTCCAACTTATATTTCCACAATTAGTTTTACTTTATTAATTACCTAAATAAAATTCCTTAACTTCCGATTATAAAGTTATAGACGAAGAAAACAAATATTTATGAGCAATAATACGAAAGAACTTGAAGAAATAATAGAAAAATTAGGATATCAGCTTGCAAATAATATCTTTGACACTATTAAAACACTCCAATTCTCTCTTGATTTGACGGAGAGGTTCTATGAAAACAGTCACTCCAGATATGTTGGAGATATGTCTGGGAAGATGGCTAAGTTAATGAATCTAAATGAAGAAGAAACTTTTGAAATTGGAACTGCTGGCTTATTGCATGATATAGGAAAAATTGGTTTTAGAGATACAGCTCTTTTTAAAACTTTGCCCGAGATGAATTCCAGAGAAATGAAACAATATAAGCTTCATGTGGATATCGGTAGAGAAATGCTATATAATCATAAAGCATTACATGGGGTGGCAGATATTGTCTACGAACATCACGAAAATTTCGACGGGACAGGTTTTCCTGAGAAAAAACAGAAGAATCAAATAAAAATTGGTGCTCGTATTATAAATATTATTGATTTCTATCATAACGCTATGCATAAGTCTATGAAGCTAAATAGTATATCGGATATATCGCAGAAGTCAAATGCAATGGACTATTTACAAGAAACTCAACGCAAGTTTGAGAGTGTACTTGAGCATATTGATGATCAAAAAAATATAAAATTTGATCCGGAGTTAGTACATCTTTTTATTAAATTAGCTGAATCTGAACGTAAGAAAATAGAAGGCTTCCTAGTAAAGAGAATTCACATTGCCAATGTTAAGCCAGGAATGATATTTGCTGAAAGTTATTATAGTTCTTCTGGGTTATTGATTGCAAATAAAGGTGAAGTTGTAGCAAATGATACTTTGAAAGCACTTTTTAGATGTGTAGAATCAGACCAGATTCCACAAAAACTATTAATGTTAGCTGACAATAACGATTAGAATATGACCTATAATATAAAACAAAATGAAATACCTAACACTTTATTAATTTTTGGTGAAGAAGCATTTCTAGTAGATGAGTTAATTATTCAAATCACACAGAAGATGATTGCAAATGGATTAGACACGAATTCTATTGAGCGACTTGATGGTTCATCAATTAATGAACAAGAAATTGTAGATAATGCTAATAACTTATCATTGATATCACCACAAAAGTTATTAATAATCAATAACTTTGATGTTTTATATAAGAATAAACGTAAGTCATTTCCTGGATTAGTAAATTATCTCCAGAACCCGAATCCTAGTTCTACTTTACTTTTTATAGGAGTTCCTAATAGATTGAATGGAATTTCAAAAGAACTTAATAATTCAAAAAAAGCAACAGCAGCAAAATCAAAAGTAGATAAACTTCCTGAAGCATTGAAATTTCTAATACACAACAATTTATATGTGGAATTCCCTAAACTTTATGACAATGAAATACCCGATTGGATAGTTAAAAGAGCACTGAAATATAAAAAAGAAATTGATATACAAACTGCAAACTTAATAGCATTGAGTTGTAATTCGATTAGGGAAATTGATAGTGAATTAGATAAACTGAATGTATATCTTGGTAGTAAAAACCATATTACTATAGATGATGTAGAGGAGATTGTTGGAATAAATAAGGAAAATAATGTATTCGAACTGACAAAGTCTGTTGGAATTAGAGATTTAGACACTTCACTTAGAATCACAGACAATTTATTAATGCATTCAAACCAGTCAGTATTGATATTAATTACTTTGACAAGGTATTTCCTAACATTATTTAAGTTGATAGATGAAAAAAAAGTAACTTCAAACAAATTCCAATTAGCAGGTAAAGTTGGTGTAAATCCATATTTTATTGATGAGTACATCAGGTCTTTGAGTAAGTATTCACCTTCTGATGTAGAAAGATCAATTTATTTACTTTCCAAGGCAGATGAGGAATTGAAATCAACATCTACTGACAACAAATACCTTATGTTTAGAACTCTTACCGATATAATTACATAAATATAATTAATCATAGGCTCTAATTTCTTAAATTTGGCTTTATGATAAATTAAAAACTGATAAAATGTATCAAAGTCAATTTTTTATTCCTACTTTAAAGGAAATTCCGAACGATGCACAGATGCCTTCGCATCAGCTTATGCTTCGTGCTGGATTAATTAGGCAAATAGCTGCTGGTGTATTCTCATGGTTACCTCTAGGTTATAAAGTACTAAAGAAAGTACAAGACATACTTAGAGAAGAAATGGATGCCATTGGTGGTCAAGAATTTTTACTTCCTGCTCTTAATCCCAAAGAAATTTGGGAACAAACAAACAGGGTAGAGGCAATGGGCGATGTAATGTTCCATATTAAGAATAGAGATAATTTAATCTTAGCCCCAACACATGAAGAAATAATTGCTTACCATGCTTCTCAAAGTATAAAGTCGTACAAAGAAGTACCTCAAATATGGTATCAAATTCAAAATAAATTTAGAAATGAGCCTAGACCAAAATCTGGTGTTATGAGAGGTCGTCAGTTTTTGATGAAGGATTCTTATTCACTGGATGCTACAGAAGAAGGTCTTGATATTAGTTATGAAAAACATTCGGAAGCATATCATAAGATATTCGACAGATGTGGTATAAAGTTTTTCGTTGTCGGTGCATCTTCGGGTGCTATGGGAGGTAGCAAATCCCAAGAATTTATGGTTGAAAATCCTTTTGGTGAAGATACTTGTGCTGTAAACTATGAGTCTGGCTACTCTTCTAATATAGAAGTTGCAGTATCATCAGTTGAGCAAGTTGGAAGGATTGAAAACTGTCCTGAAATTGAAAAGTTTGCTACGCCAAATGCTAAAACAATCAAAGAATTATCTGAACAGTTTGACTTGCCTATCGAAAGATGTGCGAAATCAGTTGTATATATAATTGATTCTAAACCTGTACTAATTCTGATGAGAGGTATAGATGAACTAAATGAATCGAAGCTACAATCATTTTTTGGCACTAACAATGTAAGACCAGCCGATGAAAGTGAAATATTAGATGTGTTTGGTGCACATCCCGGTTCGTTAGGTCCTATCAATATCAAAAAACAGATACAAGTATTTGCTGACAACTTATTAAATGGTGCAAATGGATTAGTAAGTGGCGCAAACGAAGATGGACAACACTTCAAAAATATTGATCTAGAAAGAGATTGTAAATTAGATGGATACGAAGATTTCCGAACAGTATTAGCTGGTGAAGCCGATACTATCTCAGGAAATCCACTTAAAGTAGTGAATGCCATCGAATTAGGACATATATTCAAATTAGGAACAAAGTACTCAGAAGCTCTAGGTGCGAAGATACTCGATCAGAATGGAAAAGAAAAACCAATTATTATGGGTAGCTATGGTATCGGTGTAGAAAGAGTATTAGCATGTGTTATAGAACAAAATCATGATGAGAATGGTATTATTTGGAATAAAGGATTGACTCCGTTCCATGTACATATACTTGGATTAGCTTTTGATAAATCAGAACAAGTACAAAATGTATGTAACCAATTGAAAGATGAATTAGAAAGACTCGGTCTAGAAGTATTGTTAGATGATAGAAAGGAAAGGCCAGGTTTCAAATTTAAAGATGCTGATTTGATTGGTATTCCAGTACAAGTTGTAATAGGAGATAGGGGATTGGAAGAAAATAAAGTTGAATTGAAATTCAGAAAAACTGGAGAGAAAGTTGAAATTTCTCCTGACAATATTGTTGAAAGCTTAACTAAATTCTACGAAGTATAATGAATTTACAAGCAGATTTACATACACATACTGTACATTCCGATGGAGTCTTAACCGTCAAGCAATTATTCGATAAAGCGAAGAAGGCAGGATTTTCTGGATTTAGTATTACTGATCACGACACTTTATCGGGAGTAGTTGAAGGATTAACTCTTATTGATAATTATAATTTCAAATTTCTCACTGGAGTAGAGTTAACAACTCATGTTGAAGATAAAGAGATTCATCTATTGTCTTATGGAGTCGATCCATATCACGAAGAACTGAACGCTAAGCTTATTAGTTTACAGAAATCTCGTGAGAAAAGAGCAGAGATAATAGTAAGCAAATTAGCAAATTATGATATAAATTTAGATATGGACGTAATTAAAAAGAAAGCTAAAGGTGCATCTATTACTAGACCACATATTGCAAAAGAGATGCTAGAAGGTGGCTATGTAAAGAACTTTAAGGAAGCATTCGACGTTTATATAGGTGATAATCTACCAGCATTCGAAGGTAAGGAAAAGTTTGATATTGTAGATGCAATCAGACTTGTACATGAGGCTGGTGGTAAAACTGTTGTTGCTCATCCTAATAAGTACGTTACCAAAGAAGAAATGCGATTTATGATAAAGAATGGGCTAGACGGTATTGAAGTACTTCATCCTTCTCATAATGAACATCATATTCGATATTGGAGACGTTGGTGCATTGAAAACAAGTTAATAGCCACTGGTGGATCTGATTATCACGGTTCTAGACCTTATGATGAAGATAATTTTGGTAGATGGAAAGTAAACGTTGAAGTAATTGAAAAACTACTAAATAAATAATTCCTTACGGGAGTGGCGAAATTGGCAGACGCGCTGTCTTGAGGGGGCAGTGACCTTAAGGTTGTGTGGGTTCGAATCCCATCTCTCGTACTAAAAAAATAAAGCACTATTTTCAATATGAGAATAGTGCTTTTTAATTTCTTTTGATTCCGGTATTATACTATTTTGAAATTCCTATAACTCCACAGGCTACTCTTGCACCAGCTCCACCTGTAGGCTGAGTCTTTGTGTCATCTTCACCCTCGTGAACTATAACACCCCTTCCTATAATATTATTCATTCCAGATAATGATAATTTATCTGTTATAAATGACACTTTTGCAATTCCTTCAGCATTTGCATCTAGATTACCCAAATCACCAACATGTGTCATATTATCTTCCAACGCGCCATGATTATTATGGTCAGTGAAAAAATGACCACCAGCTGATTTACCATCTGGTGAAGAACAATCTCCAAATTCGTGTACATGGAAACCATGTTTACCTGGAGTTAGATTATACACTTCTGCATTCACTTTTATTCTGCCATCTTCCATTTTTGTGAAAGTAACTTGACCATTTGCCTCACTACCTTCTGTGGGATATAAAATCACTAAAGCTGATTCTATATTAGTTTCGGTTGTTTGTACAATTGCAGATTCATTAGCTTTACCATTATTCATTTCATCGTGTTGATGGTCGGCCTCACTACACGAAATAAACAGTAATGCTGAAGTTGCAAGCGAAATTATAAACTTAAATTTACTCATTATATTACCATACTTATTAAAAAAATATTAAATTTAAACGAAATTAAGTAGATTTATTTTATGATAAAATACAATACTATAATATTAATAATAATTGCTCTGTTCCTTTCATCTTGTGATAAAGGATTAGAGCCACCTGAGGCTGTTCAACCTGCTACATTGAACATTAATATTGATTTTATAAATGATTGGCCTAAACGAGATAGTATCTATGGATTAAGGGTAGTAGCATTCAAATTACCTCCTTCCGATAACTTAATTAGTGAGATATTAAGTGGAAATGCGCAATATAAAGACTTAAATAATGAATATAATGTTAATTATAAGAATATTCAATTTACTTATGAAGAGCTACCTATAGAATTAAAATATATAGTTGTTGCCTGGCAATACGATTCTCTTATTACTGAACAAAGAGCTATTGGAGTTTATAATAACAGCAATAAAAATGAGCCAAGTTCAATAAAACTAATTAATTCAGACACTGTAAACATTAATATTGAGGTAGATTGGAATGATTTCCCGCCACAACCTTTTTAATACATTAATCTTATTCCTATTATTGACTTATACAACTGTATTGGCAGATGTTAAAGGTGTGATAGTTGATAATGAGAGTAATGAACCAATTATTGGTGCTAATATTTCGGTCTTGGGTACTTTAATAGGTGATATCACTGATAGAAAAGGTAATTTTCATATTAAAAGTTCAAAGGATAGCTTATTAATTGAAATTCAATATGCCGGTTATGAAAAGAAATCAATATTCGTCAGTTCGCTAAATCCAGTTAAAATTGAATTGAAGAGATTGACATATCATTCAAATGAATTGATAGTTAGTGCAAATAAGAAGACTGAATCAATTCAGAATGTTCCGATATCAGTATCTCTAATTAAGAGTGAAGATTTTTCTACTAGAAATATAACGTCTATTGATTATGCGCTTCAATATGTCCCTGGTGTTGAAGTTAATCAGGATAATGTATCTATAAGAGGTTCATCAGGCTTTTCTTTCGGAATTGGAACAAGGACGATTTTCCTTCAAGATGGATTCCCATTACTTTCAGCAGATAATAATGATATAAAATTTGATATAATTCCAATTCTCCTCATAGATAGAGTTGAAATTATAAAAGGTGCTGGATCTGCACTATATGGGACGTCGGCACTAGGTGGAGTTATTAATGTATTAACTGCCAAACCATCCTTCAATCCAATGCTTAGAGCTAGACTTTATTCTGGATTATATGATTCTCCTAAATATGAGCAATGGAATTGGAGCGATAAATCACTAATAGATAAAGGACTAGACCTTGCATACTCTCAGAAGTTTGGAGATTATGGGATAATGGGTTCTGCTTCTATGTTCTCTCGAGATAGCTACAAGAGATATGATAAATTAGAGAGGTTGTCAATGTTTTTAAAACAGTTATATGATTTTTCTGAGAAAACTAATGTTGAATTAGCCATAAATTATTCTACTTCTAAAACTGATGATTGGGTTTATTGGAATAGCTTGGATTCTGCACTTATTCCACCAACTGGTACAGATGAAAGCATAGCAATCACGTCAAATAAACTTGCCGTTTCGTCTAGTTTAAAGCATATACTAAACGAAAGCAGTTTTATGAATATAAGGCTAGGCTTGTTCAATACTTATTTTTCCAATATGCTTGCTATTGACAATATAGAATACCGTGAATCTACTGGTAATACTTATTTCTTCGAGACTCAATATTCTAATAGTTTGAACGATGAAAATTCTTTGATTACTGGAATTGAAAGTAGAATCAATCAAGTATCTTCATTTACCTATGGTGATAATATCCAGACAATCCTAGGTGCATACGCTCAATTAGAAAATAAGTCGATTTCCAATTTGATAGCTACGATTGGTATTAGAACAGATAAGGAGCTTTTAGATACTATTGATACTAAATTTCAATATAGTCCAAAAATTGGTTTGAATTACACACTGAGTGAAGATATAACTTTAAGAAGTTCCTATGGTAGAGGTTTTAGAACGGCTTCTTTAGCGGAGAGATTTGCCTCAGTCCAATTTCAAGGATTTAATGTTATAGCAAACCCCGAGCTTAAATCAGAGATTAGTCAATCATTAGAACTAGGATTAAGTTATGATATAATCAATTCAACTGATTATTTGAAGTTAGATATATCAAGTTTTTATAATAGATATGATGATTTAATAGAGCCAACATTTGAAAATAACTCTCAAGCAGTTATTAAGTTTATGAATATCATAGAAGCAGAAATTTCTGGTATAGAGATAGACATGACTTTCAAAACTGAAGAAAATTTTACTCTAAAATCATCACTAACTTACTTGAATCCAAAGAATATAGTTGAAAATAAAGATTTAAAGTACAGATCAAATTATTTATGGTACAGTTCTATAAATTATAAGTTATTACCATTTGAAGTGCAGTTAGATTATAGATATAAGAGTAAGTATAATGAGATAGATGATAGACTTGGTCTGACAATTGAAGGTCGTGATCTGATTGAAAACCATGAAATTAAAATTGATGCCCATATATTAGATATTAGCTTTTCAGTTTATTCAGATATATTTGATACTAAAACAAAATTCACCATGAATATGAAAAATGCTTTGAATTACTATTATCTAGAAATGGTGGGGAATTTGGCACCTATTCGGTTCTTGAATTTCCAGATCGAATCAGAATTATAATAACTCCTATAACCCCTAGTAACCCAATAGCAGAAAACAATATAGAAATAGAAAAGCTTAAGTTAGCTTCATCATTAAGAACATTGGGTTCTCCAATATAGAAAAATAGTATAGAAACCGCATTATTCAAAAAGTGTATAAATATTGGTACTAATATGTTTCTGGAATAATGAGCAAGATAGCCCAGAAATATTCCAATTAGAATAAGTGGGAATAAATTAACTAAGTTGAAGTGAATTAGTCCAAAAATAGTTCCAGTTACCAAAACTGAGAATAGGACAGAATTATTTTCTTCTAAAGACCGCTGACCGAATCCTCTAAATAAAAATTCCTCAGAAATAGCAGGTATAACAGCACCTATCAAAAGTGCCAACAAGAAATCATAAGCATCTCGCCCCATTAACATTTTCTCATAAATTGACTCCATTAGCTTTAAGTAATCTTGGTAGAAACCAATAAATGATTCGGGGATTAGGTACTCTTGAAAAGAAACAAATCCAGTATTAAATAGATTTAGAAAAAATAATCCTATAATACCATAAAAAATATATTTTATTTCAATATTTTGTTCTAGCCTAAATAACTGTTTGAATTTTAATGGAATAATATTGGAAATCAGGATAGTAAGACCAAAAAGAAAAATCAACTGTGAGACAGCTTGAATTAATTTAGCATCTATCCCCAAATCTAGTTTCATTGAAATCAAAGTAACTAATGAACCGAACACATTGAAACCAACAGTGATACCTATTATTAATAAAATTATAACTGTATTTGAAGGAAATTTGTCAATAGATTTATAATTCATTATTTTTACGCATGTTAATTTAGATTTATTAAAAATCACTTTATAAGTAAGTATGAGAGTTGCAATATACATAATATTATTATTAGCTTCTATTACACAATTAATAGGGCAAGAAGCTGTTATTTCTGAATATTATAATGATTCTGATTTTAAGAATGAATGGTCAGAAATACTTATTACCAAAGACAATACCAGTCTTACAGGTTATGAGTTACGCGATAATACAGAAAAATATAATGATGGTGATTCTTGGCAAAAAGGTGTAAAGTTCAACTCTAATAACCTATGGAAAAAGCTTAGAATAGGAACTGTAATAGTTATAAATCACAGAGGGAATAGTGCTAAAGATATTGATCCAAGAGATGGTTACATAGAAGTTGATGCCGAAAATACTTCATATTTTGATAGACCTAGTTGGAATGGTATTGCTTCGTTATCCTTGCAACAATTTGGTGATGTAGTTCAGCTACTAAATGCAAGTGGCTCTAATGTCCATGCATTAGCACACGTAAAATACTCTTCTCAAGGAGACTTCTATAAAATAATAGGGAAGAAATTGGCGTATGTAGGAGATTGTAGTCTAGGCTATTCTATTTCTGTTGGTAATGCAAGTAAATTAGATGATTACAACCTTAATTTGGATAACCTAAGCGGTTATGATACGGGGAGATCAATTACACTTCACTCTCCAGGCGGTACAAAAGGAAAGGCAAATAAAAATCCAAAAGGTTCTCCTATTAATTATAGATTTTGGCAATTGCTTAGAGAGCCAGTTTATAATGCAGCTTTTCTAAAAACTTCAAAACAAGATTCTACTATTAAGTTAAAATGGAATAAGGTCAATTTACCTAGCGGTTCAAATGATTATGGTGGATATATAATCCTCAAAACAACTGATTTAGGTTCTTTTTGTAAACCAATAGACGGTAAAATATATACTGGAGGGCAGAAGATTTGTTTTACTTCAGAAGTGCTCGCCTTCATTCAAGGATCAGATATAACAGAGTTTATTGATGAGAATCCAATATGCGGAGCAACTACCAAATACACAGTATTCGCTTACAATTTCTATGATGGTAATAGAACGTCATGGAAAATAGAAGATGGTAGAGGAATTGCTTATTCTGACGTGATAAATGAGTCTAATACTGAAACAATAACATTAGATAACCCTATTGATGTGATAATTGATTCTCGGCTAGGCACTAAATTTTGCTCCATAGACACAACAACACTATTTACTGATATTGCAGAAGATAAAAAGGGTGACTATAGCTACGCTTGGTATTTTAGAAGAGAGATTAGTGGTTCGGAAACCATACTTATAGATTTCAAAGAACCAGGGATATCTGATTCCGTTTCTATTTATAGACCTGGTTACTATCGATTGGAAATAAAAGGGAAAGATGGTTGTATAACGGAGTCAAATACTATTTACATAGAGATAATAGAGCAACCAGATTCATATATAGCAAATGAAAGTGGTAATATAATTACTAAAGATACAGTTATCTATTATTGTGAGAATATAGATTACAAATTAAGAGCCGATACAAGGCCCAAAGACCCCAAAGAGCTTATATACTTATATAAAGATGGATTAAAAGTTAGTAATTTTAGTGAATTATTCGATATAAAAGTAGAGGGAAAATACTATTATATATTTATAAATGGCGACTGTAAAGACACTTCTTTTTCAGTAACATTTGAGAAATCCATATCGGTAGTAGAGTCAAATTTAACTAACTTAGACTATAAAATTCCTTTAACTAAAAATTCTAAAATTGATTCAGTTATTATCACTAATAAGTCCGATAAGGATATTATCTATCAAAAATCTGATTTTAAAATTAAATCACCATTTACACTATTAAATTCATTTCCTATTACTTTAAAAGCCAATAGTTCTGAAACATTGTTAATTGATTTCAAACCTGTGACTAATGGTAAATACTATGATACTCTAAAAATCAATAATACTTGCGATGATTTGAAGGTTAGTCTAATGGGTGAAAAAGTTAAATCGAATATATTAATTACAGCCGATAAGGACTCCATTGACTTTGGAATACTCCTAAGCTGTACTTTTGTTATAGATACAAACTACACTATTAAAAATGAAGGAAATGAGTGGGTAATATTAAAAGGTATAAATAATTTTGGGAGTTTTGGAATTCAAAATTTTATACCAAATGATACCTTATTCCCTAACTCTTCCAAGACATTTATAATAAATACTACTGACATGAATATTGGTTCAAAGTATAATGCTACTTATTTTGAATGGATATCTGAAAGTGGGGTTGAAGGAACAGTAGATTTAATTTTAAAGGCGTACGTTACGATTCCCAGCTCCAGAATAGTTGAAGATACTCTAGACTTTGGAATTCTATCGGGTTGTGAAGAGTTCATAATTGACTCTGTTCATGCTTATAATGATGGGAAAATTGAAGTTGAGATTAGTCAAGACGATATCACCACTGGTATTGAGATTGTAAATGGACCTATAATTATACATCCTGGAGATACAGTTGTTGTAATATTAAAATACTCTAAGTCAAGTCCTAAAAAAATAAATGAACGTAATCGATTTAAGTTTAGGGCGCCATGCTCAATTACGGTTCCTTCTTTTTATCTAATAGCTGAACGGCAAGAAGGTGGGTATAATCTTGATATTAAAGACACAATAGATTTCGGCAAATTCTATACTTGTGAGGAAATAGATAAAACTATAGTAGTAGATATTAATATATTTGAAAAAGAGATTACGGAAGAAATAAGCTTAATTAACATCGAAGAGCAAGATGGAAATTTCGATATTGCAATATCACCTCAAAAAATAGAAGAGAATACTAAGATTCCTATTACTTTTAATAAAAAAATACCAAAAAAATATAACTCAAAAGTAAAATTTTCATTTGAGCCATGTGGAATACAAAGAAAAATTACACTGATAGCTGAGGTCATAGAACAAAAACTAGATTATACAGAAATTATACAATTTGCCTCATATAATCAAGGGAATAGCTCCTCCAAATCCTTAATAATAACTAATATAAATGAAGATGAATTGATAATTGAAAGTATAAATCTACCTCAGAATGTTTCATTTAAAAATGTAGTCAATTTCCCGATTATTTTAGCAAAAGATAGTGTATTAAAACTAGAACTTGAATTTAAGTCTCTTAAGATTGGTGAATTTAAAGATTCACTTAATATAGTTACAACTAAACCATGTAATTACAGTTATGTTGCTTATATAGAGGGAACTGTTTTAGACACAACTATACCACCTGGTAATTTCATAGCTAATTTTGGTGTTGGAAATTATAATACTCCACCTAAAGAAGTAATAAACATACCTATTAATATTAAAGAGAATATTTATAGTTTTGATTCTGTTGATGTTGAATCAATAACTATAAATTTAATTTATCCTTTTAGTGCTCTAGTTTTAGGCGATGTTAGAGCCCTACAAAATGACTTACAAGTAACTAAAACTGATATAAGAGGTTCTCTTAGTTTAGAATTAAGTAAGATAGACAATAGCATATTTAGCTTTAATTCTGATAAATTAATAAACTTAGAATTCTATGTGCTAGACGTAGTACCTAACAATTACAAGTTGCAACTAAAAAGCGGAAAAGTGCAATCTTTCCCAAATATGACAGTAACTACAGATGATAGTGTAATAGTAGCAATTTCAGAGAATTGTGTTAATAATACTGATTTCGCTTTTGTAAATCTTTTAAATCTATCATACAAAGTAGAGAATAATAACTTGAGTATTAGTTTTGAACAGCCGACTGACGATATTTATACTATGGAATTGATAGATAATACAGGACAAACAATAATGACAATTTTAGATGGAAGTCAAAGTAGGGGTGTGCGTTATGAAAATGTTAATATAAGTTCTCTTGCGAGTGGTATTTACTACCTAACTCTTAGATATGCAAATAAAGTAATTGTCGAAAAAGTAAGTATTATAAAATAAAAAAGCCCTTCTTTTAAAGGGCTTGAATCTAAAGTTAATATTTTAATGTGTGTGATTGGAGTAACCACATTGACATTTTGGAATTTCGAAACTCTTTATTCTTTCATGAAAATCAAATCCATTATACTTTTCTGATTCCCACCAAAATGATGGTTTCTTAACATCATAATTTCCAATTTCATCCATAGTTTCAGAGTTATATACTCTTCCATTTAATATTGTATAAACAACATTCTCAGTTTTGTATAAATCCTCAAGAGGGTTGCCATCAATTACAATAATATCTGCCAATTTTCCAGATTCTAATGAACCAATCTCACTATCCATGCCTAGATACTCAGCTCCGTTAATAGTAGAAGCAGCTAAGACCTCCATTTCAGTCATACCACCTTGGTGTAACATCCACATCTCCCAATGAGCCCCAATGCCTTGTATTTGCCCATGAGCACCCATGTTTATCTTTACACCAAAATCAGTTAATTTTTTTAATGATTTCGATGTTAAGATGTGTCCATTCTCATATTCCTCTTCGGGTATCATTGTTCTATGTCTAGACCTAGAATCTATAATCTCTCTAGGAGTGAATCTTAATAATCGTTCTTTTTCCCAAACATTTGTGTTTTGATACCAATAATACTCGCCTGTAACAGAACCATAGTTTACAATTAGAGTAGGTGTATTATGAGTTTCTGTGTTCGACCAAAATTTCAAAACATCATTATATAATGGTGCTACTGGAATATTGTGTTCAATTCCTGTATGACCGTCAGCTACCATAGTCAAATTATGGAAAAAATTAGAGCCACCTTCTGGTACAACTAACATTTCTAGTTCTCGAGCAGCTTCTATTATCTGCTGTCTTTGGCTTCTTCGTGGTTGGTTATATGATTTGACTGAAAATGCACCAAAAGCTTTAGTTCTTTTTAAATGAGTCTTTGCATCTTCTAAATTGTTTACAATAGCTTTGAAATCACCATCGGCCCCATATAGTATAATTCCCGTTGAATACGTTCTTGGCCCAACCATTCTACCTGTCTTAATCATTTCTGATTGACTAAACACCATTTCTGTATTTGATGATGGATCATGAGTAGTTGTAACTCCATAAGCTAAATTTGCCCAGTATGGCCAGTGCTTTTCAGGACTAACACCATATCTGAATGTACCTTGATGAGCATGGACATCAATAAGACCTGGCATTGTTGTTTTACCTTGCAAATCTATGATTTTTGCATCAACTGGGATAGTTATTTTTCCTTGAATCCCAATTGCTTCAATTTTATTCTCATTGATTATGATAGTACCATTATCAATTACTTTTCTGTCCTTATCCATTGTGATAATTCGAGTATTAGTTAAAGCAATTTTCCCAGATGGTTTATCGGACTTTATTTTTGGACCAATATCAATAGAGGTTGACTTTTGTTTTTCAGATTCTTTCTTCTTCTCCTTTAGATAATCAAATGATTCTTTTAAACTTATTGTATGATACTGATCACCCAAAGTCCAATGTAAGTTCTTGCTGTCATTTGACCAATGCATATTTATACCAGCATCATCAGCAACATTAACTATAGGGATTGATTTTATATCAGCTGATAAAACTATTGGTTGTCCTGTTTTAGGAAATCTGGCTATATAGACTTTGTGTAGCTCATTGAATGCAATAAACTGACCATCTGGAGATGGAACAAATCTATTTGCATAAGTAGATGTGAAATGAGTTTTCTTATCATTTCCCAGTAGATCAACTGAATGATATCCTTTATCTAGTTCACCAAAGTAATAGCCACCAGTTTGATAGTATATTCTTGTTTCATCTTCATTGAATTGTGGATACTCACCTTCTTCAGTTACTAGTATAGGTTTAGAATTCTTATTCAAATCTAGAATATAAATTCCAGCTTCATTTGTAAATGAGTATCCCTGATGTTCGTTACCACTTTCTTTCAGATATAAGAGCTTATTCCCATCTTTTGAGAAGCTGGGTGTTCTATATATACCTTTATGTAAATCTACAGTGTTTATACTATTGGTAGTCAAGTTATATATTTTAATTTTTCCTTTATCTGCATCCGTCCAAGTAACATAAACTAATTTACTCCCATCACTACTAAATGAGGGTTCAAATTCAAGATTACTCTCGTCTGTTAATCTTGTAGCAGTTTTAGTTTTCAAATTGTACACATATAAGTATCCAGCTGCATTGTAAGCTATTTTATCTCCTTTCGGAGAAGTAACCACACCTCTCAGGACTTTAGAATCAATTTCATCAGTAAAAACTTTATTTTTAAATCTAACTGTCTCTTGTAGTCTATGTTTTGCATTTACTTCAAAAGGGATTTCTGTGAATGATTTATTCGAAACATTCACATTCCATATCTTACCATTCCCATATATAATAATATTCCTACTATCTGGTGTCCAATCGAAATTTGGATAAACACCAAATATAGCCCAAGCTTCTTGTTGGTCTTTTATTAATCCATCAAATAAAGGCCATTCTTCCCCTGTCTCTATATCCTTAATAAATAGGATTGTTTTAGTCCTAACTCTAGAAACGAAGGCCAGAAACTTTCCATCAGGTGATGATTGTGGTCTGAACGCACCTCCAGGTCCACCTGCATAAGGTTTTGTTTCCCCATTCTCAAATTCATATCGTTTTATAGCATATATCTGATTATTGGGATCCTTATTATATTGAAATGTACCACCCGGATACATATCCTCAGAATAGTACATATATTTACCATCTGCTGACATATTTGGTTCATTAACATCCTGTTGGTCATTTTTCTTTTTAGTCAGTTCAATACCACTACCACCAGTAATATGGTACATCCACATTTCTCCAGCACCAGCTGAACGAGTAGATGTAAAGTGCTTTCTAGCTATTAGGAATTCGCTATCTGTAGTCCAATCAGCATTATTCAATAATCTAAAATCTTCCTTAGTAATTTGTTTAGGGTTACTCCCATCGATATTCATTATCCAAATATTGTCAGCTCCATCTGCATCACTTGTGAATGAGATATACTTACCATTTGGTGAATATCGGGGTTGTACTTCCCAAGCTAAACCTTGTCTAAGGACTTTAGCTTTACCACCAGTAACAGGTATAGTATATATGTCACCTAACATATCGAATACTATAGTTTTTCCATCAGGACTTACATCTAAATTCATCCAGGTTCCGTCAGTAACAGTAAATTCTACTGTTTTGTTAGTACCTGGTGGATTGCTAACATCCCACTTCTCTTTTTCTTCTTCTGAAATTAAATTACTGACCCAAAGTAGGGTTAGTAAGAATAAGAACGTCTGTTTCATTCAATTCTCCTTGTTCATCATTATTTGATTTATTTTTATCTATCCAATTATTTATTATTTCTGTCAATACAAAAAGAGGCACTGGACCATCTTCTAGAACTAAATCATGAAATTTCTTAATGTCAAATTTATTTTTAAGTGCTTCTTTAGCTCTTTCCCTTAAATCTAATATATGTCTCATACCTATTTTATATCCTGTTGCTTGCCCTGGCATTACTATATGTCTATCAACCATCCCTATTGATTCCGAGTTAGTTGCGGGGGTGTTAGTATTGTAATAATCAATCGCTTTTTGTCTATCCCATTTTTTAGCATGTATCCCTACATCGACAACTAATCTGCAAGCTCTCCAAAGCTCCATTGCTAAACGGCCAAAATCAGAGTAAGGATTCGAATAATATCCAATTTCCTTTGGCAATAATTCAGAATAAAGACCCCACCCCTCTACATAGCTTACATATAGATTGCCTACACTCCTAAACTTTGGAATTCCTTCTAGTTCTTGTGATATTGCTATTTGCATGTGATGACCGGGTATTCCTTCATGGTAAGCTAGTGCTTCCATCTGATATATAGGCATATCTGCCATATTATAGAGGTTTGCATAGTAGATACCTGGTCGTTTACCATCAATAGAAGGTAACTCATAGAATGCAGTTCCAGCTGATTCTTCTCTATATGGCTCAACGGCTTTTACTATAAGTTCTGTCTTAGGTAATACATTAAATAATTTAGGTAATTCTTGTTTCATAGAATTGATAATTGATTTAGCACTATCTAGATATTGTTGTTTGCCCTCAGCATTGTTTGGAAAATAGAATTGTTTATCTTCTCTCATAAATTTGAAAAAAGATTGCAAATCACCCTTAAATCCAACATTGTCTTTTATTTTAATCATTTCACTATGGATTCTATCGACTTCATAAAGTCCATATTCATATATTTCATCAGAAGTTATATCAATTGTATTATTCAACTTTAATTGATAATTGTAATAATCATCACCATTTTTTAATGACCAAACACCGATGTCTTTATTTGATACTTTTCTTAATTCTTTCAGATAAATAACTAAATCCTGGTAAGCTGTAGAAAAATTTTCATTAATTGCTTTTCGGATTTCTCTATCTAATTTAATATTTATTTTAGAAGTCTTAGTTTTGAAGTCTTTATATATAGGATGATTCTCGATACTATTTTTCGAATTTAAAATCAGATTTTCAGAACTTTGAATAACATAGTCTAGATTAATAGCTGGTGCTATGATGCCCTTACTCTCCCTTCTTTTAAGATTGTCAATAAGTTGAGATATAACTTCTGGGACTTTGTTCACTCTGCTCAAATAATTCTCTGCATCTTTCTCATTGGCTATAGTATGTTGATTGATAAGAGTTGATGGAATCTTAGTATGCCATCCATCCATCTGACTAACAGGATACTCATGATATATGTACTCTGCACCTGCTAGCTCAGTCTCAACATTATAGAGATAGATTTTATAACTTAATAAAGATTGATCAGTCAAATTACTAACTTTAAAGAATTTTGATAATTCTACAATGTTATTTGTCAGTATATCTAGTTCTGCTAATTGCATACTATCTGAAATATTATCCCATTTATCATCGTTAGTTCTATATCCGTATTCTGTTTGTAGTGCTGGATATCTATTGACTTTTGCTAACCATACAGAATCTAACCATTTATTGAATTCTAAATTCTGATTAGTATTTACAGGTTTAGGTGAATCCGTACAAGAGAACAGTAGAATAGGTAAAAGCAGCATAAAGTATTTCATAAATTTGCACTATTTGATAATCAGTAAAATATAAATATAACAGATTATGTAACATTTTTAGTATATTATTATTATTAAAGTATATGACTTTACAAAAACACAAAAAATAATGAAAACTATATACACATTTTTGATCTTAATATTGGCGAGTAATCTGCTAAATGGACAGAATTTTCATGTCTATGATGTAAATTCAGATGAATATCCAATTATAAATGCAAAATTCTATGTTACTGATTCTAATAATAAACAAATAACACAATTTGTTCCTGAAGAATTTCAGATAGTAGAGAATATGATTAATCGAACAGTCAGGGAAATAGAATGTAGTTCTAAGCCGGTATTTAATAGAATATCTACAGTTCTAACTATCGATGTATCTGGCTCAATGAAAGGGCAGAGATTAGATTGGGTTAAGTTGGCAGCTAGCCAATGGATAGGGCAAATGGACACTTTAAACGAAGAAACAGCTATTACTACTTTCGATGATGAAGCCTTGCTTTATTCTGATTTTAAGATTAATAAGTCCTTATTACTACAGTCAATTGCAACCCTTGAAATAAGAAACGGAACAAATTATAAAAATGCATTTCTTGATCCTTATGCAGGTGCATTAGACGTTGCTCGTAGAGCTCAATTCAAGCCTATTATAATATTTTTAACTGACGGAGTTGGCCTATCAGATTTCAATCCATCTGACATTGTTAAAAGGGCAGAAGAATTAGGAGCAATTGTGTATTCTATTTCGATTGATATTTCATTACCACTTGAAATGAAAGCTGTTTCTGATGCTACGGGAGGTCAATACTTCGAAAATATTGATTCTCAAGAAAAGCTAATAAATGTTTATAATACAATTCGCAAAATTGCAATAAGTACTAGCCCTTGTAATATTTCATGGTTTACAGAAGGGTGTTTACAAGGTAGGATTGCGGACATTAAATATAGACCATTAAATTTAGATAAAAAAGTTTCTTATAATTCTCCTGGAGAAAAGTTCCCTGAATTTGAATATTTGAATGGCGACTTTGCTCTTTTTGAATGTCAAAAGCAATTTACAAATATTATAAGGCTAAAGGCAGTAACCGACAAAATAAATATATATGGAATAAATAAAAACAATAGTGTTGCCATTTGTTCAGATTTCACAGCAAAATTTATAAATAGAAAAGTACCTTTTACTTTAGAAAAAGACTCAATTGTCGAAATTGCAATAACATACAATCCGACAGATAGTAAACATAAATTTTGTGAATTTGAAATAGATGCAAGTTCTTGCCAGAACAATAAAATTATTGCTGTTAGTAATTGCTTGAACTCACCTCCTTCGGAAGTGCCTATTAATATTAGAAGGCCAAACGGAGGCGAAGTATTTAAAGCAAATACTGTAGAAAAAATATTTTGGAATGGAACACCTCAGAATAGTGAAATAATGATTGACTATTCACTTGATTCGGGTAAAAATTGGAGTTTAGTTAATCTTGGGAAAATGTACAATACATCTGTTTGGAATATACCAAACGTTGAAAGTGATAATTGCTTGGTAAGAGTTAAAAAAATAAGTGATATAGCGGGTAGAAAAATATATGATGCAAGCATTGATAGTAGTGATGTAAATAAAATTAGCTGGAATAAGCGAGGTAATGTATTCG
The DNA here is from genome assembly GCA_041675005.1 of Kapaibacterium sp. (SeqCode). Lineage (GTDB taxonomy): Bacteria > Bacteroidota > Ignavibacteria > Kapaibacteriales > UBA2268 > PGYR01. Next base: position 32,937 of record JBAYUQ010000002.1, on the reverse strand, counting down.
CTATATTATCTGATACTAACTCAATTAAATTATTCAATAGTATTACTGGTGAAAAGATAAATGAGTTCTTCATGGAAACAGATACTTCATCCTTTATTGATGTTCAGTTTTTCCCAGATGGTGCACGTTTATTCGTCACAAATCCTAACGGATTATATATATTTAATGTATTAAATAAAAAGTTCGACTTAATTAATAACCTATCTGGGGAGTTAGAACTGAGTAAAGATGAGAAAATAATAACGGTTACAAATTCTGATAGTATTGCGATTATGGATATCCAAACTAGAGAGATACTCAATGTATTCCATAGACCAATAATTAACGGTAAGATATCAGGTTCTGCTATATCAAATGATTCTCGCAAAATTGCATTTTGTTTGGAGACTAAAGGTATATCAGATTCAATTTATGTATATGAAAATAGTACCACTTGGAAAGTAACCTCAAGATATACTATGACGGATACTTCAGAAAAATACTCATATCAAAATATAGATTGGAACTATGATGATAAATTTATTTTTACTAGCTCAGCCGTTGGTACCATTCGTTTTATTGAACTTTGGGATCTAAGCACTAAGAAAAAAGAAGTGAGATTATTTAGGCCAGACACTCGAATATCTGATATAGAAGCTTCATCAATTGAGAACTTACTAGTGACTGTTGACCATGGTTCAAATGTGATTGTATTGGAAGTCGTTGAAAAGGACGGCAAAAAAGAATTTCAAGAGAAATATAGTTTCATTTCTAATAGTCTAATAGATAATACAATAGAATGGAGCCCTGATTATACAAGATTTGTGGTGGGAACTAACGGATTACCTTCTGATAATTTGTTAGCTGTATATTCAGTCAAAGCTTATCCAGAATATGAAGATATTTCTGATAGTGTCTTCTCAATAAGAAAGACTGTATTTGAAGTAAATGATATAGATTTAGGTACTGAGCTGGTAGGTCAAACAAAAGACTCTACGATTACCAACTTGTTGAAATACAACTTCGAATATCCTTTTCAGATTGATTCCGTTAATATATCTGGAATTGACAAGGCAATGTTTTCAATTTCAAATAGTCCTACATTACCTAATGTCGCGAATAGTGTAAACCAACCTAATTTCGAGTTCGGCTTTACTCCAAACAGAGAAGCGAATTTTACAGCTACACTCAACATTTATTCCCAATTTGGATTGAAAACAAGTAAGCTTTTGGCTAAAGGTGTAAAGCCGTTAGTTCAAGTTGAGAACTATAATTTTGGTGAAGTTCTTATTACTAAGGATTCCACTATAAAAAAGAAATCAATTATTAACAATGGTTCTTCTATACTAATTATTAATAAGATTTACTTAGTTGGTCCATCCGATAAATACTTTAAATTACTAGATGCATCTGGAAATACAATCAATGAAATAACAAATCTAGAAATCGACCCCAAAGAGGAGTTTGAAGTTTCTATTCAGTTCTTGCCACTTATTCCTGAAATTGAGAACGCAAGGTTAAGAATCGAGTATGTTGACGTTTCAAATGCAGTTACTACCACACATATTAACCTATACGGTGAGGGGATTAACCCCAATCTTGAATTTAGTAATAGCATCAACTTTGGTAATGTGATCTGCGATGAGACGAAAACCGAAACTATCACCGTTTACAACAAGGGCAGAGGCAATATTACCATTTCCGATATCAAGATTAATAGTTCCAACTTCACTATTCTTAATAACTTCAACTTTAATATCAAATTGCAAGGCGGGGATTCCCTTTCCTTCGACGTGGAGTTCAAACCCATTGACAATGGAGTTATAAAAGACTCCATTTTAATCTTTACCAATGAGTTGGAAAGCAATATCAGGAAAATTTATCTCAATGCAAGGAAACTAAATACTTCTTTCGTTGTCTCGGGGAACAATAACTTAGTCGGGGCAGACAATAACGTCGTTATAAATGAGACTTTCAGGGTTATAAATAACGGGAAAACCGACTTGATATGGAATAATAACTTGCCCTATATATCTAAAGACGGTAAAATTGAGGTGCTTTCCGTTAGCCCGGATCCAACTTTACAAGGCGATACAGCCATTGTCAACTACAGATTCAACGGCGGCGACAAAGGGGAGAGCTTCAACTTCAAATTTGCGCCCCAGCCCTATTGCTCGGATAGCATTGACATTAGCGTTAATATCAAAAACACTCAAGCGACACTATTCACCGCTTTTGAGTCTGAATTCCACATAGTTTGCGAAGACACTCTTAAAATCAAAATCCTTGTAACTAATATCGGGGAAGAAGAGCTTAGTATTACTAACATTAGATTCGAGAATGATAATTCAATATTATTTACAGTTGATAAAAAAATAATAACCCTTCAAGGTTCTGAATCTGACACTTTAACCATAATTTTCGCAACAAATAATGTTGGTATATATAATACAGATTTAGTCTTTATATCAAATGATTCCAAATCTACTAATGGGAAGCTTTCCAAGCCCATCAAAATCAAAAAAGATATTTCTAACTTTGAAATCATTGAAGATGATGTACAATTCGTGTTCAATGGACTCAATAATCCTGGTAATAAGACATTTAATATTAAAAATACTGGTTCGGTTTCAATTAGATGGAACATTCAACCGCTACCTGGATTTAATTTAGTCTCAATAGATCCTCTTGTTGCTCAGCCGGGACAATCCTCAGTTATCACAGTAAATTACAGCGGGCCAAATGATATCTCAAGTGAAAATATACTTATTGTAAATGACTCTTGTATGAATCAAGATAGTATAATATTCAATGTAGTTTCTGCAGGTAACGGGATTGCAGTATTAAGTTTACCTCAGAGAGAGAGCAGAAAAATAGGGGAGGTATTCAATTATCCAATTACTTTATCAAATTCAAATAAATTAGATGAAGCAGGAGTAACAACTATTTCTGGTCAACTATTCTTTAATCATTCATTAATGCGCCCAACTAAATTGAAAAGTAGAATAGATAATGGGGTTAGAATTATTCCATTTGAAATCTCTAATCTCGATAAAGGAGCTATATTAAACATTGAAATGGAAGCCTTATGGGGTGATGATTCCTGTGCAGTTGTAGCAATGGATAGCTTATCTGCCAACGGTAACACAACTGACATTGAAATAGACCAAGAAATAGGTTTGTTTTGTGTTAGTGACCTTTGTTATGAAGGGGGAGTTAGATTAATAGATCTTTCAGTCGAATTAAGTGCAACTGTAAAGATTATTGATAATAATTCTAATGAATTAAATATTGAATTAAATCTAATAGAAAAAGGATTAACTGAAATAAAAATATTAGATTTCAATGGAAGAAATGTTATGAATTTATTAAGCGATGAAATACCATTAGGATACAATAATTTAAGTAGAAATATTAGTAATATATCTAATGGCGTTTATATGATAGAAGTAATAACTCCATCTATAACAATTTACAGAAAACTAATTATCGTCAGATAAAAACTCTTTTAATGATTGTTTATTGATATTAATATCTCTTTGTGGAAAAGGTATAGAAATATTATTCTTATTGAATTCTTCTATTATCTTATATCTTATATTTGATTGTACCGAAAAACCATCAAGTGGGAATTGAATGAATATACAAAGTCTAAAATTATAAGCACTTTCACCAATATTATCAAACATAACAAATGGTTCAGGTGTTTCTAAAACTAGCTCTTCAGTTCTAGCAATCTCGATAAGTAGTTCTTTAACTTTATTTGTATCAGAACCATAAGCAACATCAATTTTAATATTAAATCGAACTGGATGAATACCATTATCATAGTTAATAACTTTCTCTGTAACTATTTTAGAGTTTGGTATAATTACGACAGAGTTATCAAAACTAACTGCACTTGAAGTTCGAAGTCCAATATTTTGAATTTTTTTAAACTCACCATCAACAACAACAATATCTCCAATCTTAATTGAGCCTTCGAATAGTAGAATTATTCCAGATATTAAATCATTAAATGTTTGTTGTAAGCCTATACCAATACCAACTAATAAAGCAGCACTACTAGCTAATAAGAAAGTAACATCAAACCCAATTACATTTAGATAAAATGAAAATCCTATTATCCACATGAAATAGCTAATTAATTTATAGACAGCTATTGTAGAGCCTCTATCTCTTTTAGAATATTTAAAAACAATACGATTAAGTAATTTTGATAATACTTTAAGAACTATTAAAAAAATAAATAATACAGCAACATCTTTTACTTCAATATTTACATTTGAAATAGAGAATAAATCGTAGCTCAATAATTTATTTAATGCAGTCTTAGTCATATTTTTTTTAAATTAGTGTTGTAGAATAAAGTCAAATTAAACTAAAAGGGATAAAATGAAAAATATTATAACTACTTTAGCAATGATTATCATTGCATTTAACTTCTCTTTAGCAGATGTTAAACTTGAATTTAAGAATTACGATATAGGTAATGAAGCTGAAAGTGAATTAAATACCGCTATATTCACACCTAATATACTAAAGATAGACAGTAAGAATAAAAATGGTAAGGTAACTATTATTTATAATGCGGCAAAAGAGAAAATTGTAATTATTATGTATAATGAAGAGTCATATATGGTAATGAATAAAGAGTTGATTTCAAATTTAAATAAACAAATGTCAGGTATGATGGCACAAATGAAACAACAACTTGCAAATTTGCCTGATGCACAAAGAAAGCAAATGGAAAAGATGATGAGTTCTCAGATGGGAGGTGTAGATGTTACATATACTATTAGTAATACCGGAGAAAAGAAGAAAGTAAATCAATGGAACACTACCAAATATAACTTAAAAGCTAATGATGAGCTGAAAAGTGAAATATGGGCTGCACCTTATAGCACTGTAGGTATAAATGAAGCTGATATGGGAGTTATGAAATCATTTAGTGCATTTATGAATGATATGTTGAAATCAGTACCAATGGCACAGAAAGACCCATTTTCTGCAGTATATGATGAATTAAAAGGAATACCAGTAAAAACAATTAATGCAACTGATAATTCAGTTAGTGAATTAGTTAGCGTTAAAGATTATACTGCAACTGAAAATGACTTTATTATTCCAGAGGGTTACACTGAACAAAAACTACCTACAGCTGGTGGTGGTAGATAATGATTAGATCTATTTCGGTTTTATTAATATCCATTTTATTTTTTGGTTGCGAAATAGAAAATCCGAAATTGTCTCTTAACGTCAAAAAGAAGGAAAGACGAGCGAAGAATATAATAATAATGATTGCGGATGGATGTGGTTATAATCATATAGATGCAACAAACTATTACACTAACGGGGAACTGAACTCCCAAGTTTATGAATCATTCCCCGTTATTTTTCCTGTAAGTACATCACCTGCTATTTCGGGTAAGTTTAAATCAGAAAATGGACTTAGTTGGCAAAACGGATACAACTCCGGACTAACATACTCTGATTCTAATTGGAGAAATATCAGCCCTACTGGTTCAGGTGCTGCTGCTACAGCCATAGCTTCAGGAAGAAAAACGTATAATTCTTCCATTGGGATGGATATATATTTCCAACCTTTAAAATCCATAGCAGAAAAAGCTAAAGAACTTGGCAAATCAGCAGGGTTAGTGACTACAGTACCTTTTGCACACGCTACACCTGCTTCATTTGCTGCGCATAATGTGCACAGAGATAACTATGAAGAGATAGCTCGAGAGATGATCAAGAGTAATATGGATATTATCTTTGGATGTGGTCACCCTGACTATGATGATGATGGTGATAGAACAGAAACACCTGATTACCAATATGTTGGTGGCAAGGAGTTTTGGAATAAATATGCTTCAGGTAAGAATTATGGTAGAAGATTAATAACTAAACAAAGTGATTTTGAAAAGTTATTAATGAATCCAACTGAGGAAAAACTACTGGGTTTGCCATTAGTACATTCTACATTACAAGTAGGAAGGGGAGGAGATGTTAATGCAAATCCTAATCAAGTACCATATATAAAGTCAATACCAAGTTTAAAATTATTAAGTAAAACGGCACTAAATTCATTAAATCAAAATCCAAAAGGATTCTTTTTAATGATCGAAGGAGGAGCAGTAGATTGGGCAGCTCATTCTAATTATTCTGGTAGAATGATTGAAGAACAAATATCGTTTAATAAAGCTGTTGAAAGTGTTGTAAAATGGATAGAAACTAATTCAAGTTGGGATGAAACTTTGCTTATAGTAACTGCTGATCATGAGACTGGGTATTTAACAGGTCAAGATGGGTTCAATAGCAGAGTTAGTACGAATGGTAAGGGCAAAATACCGAATATGAAGTGGAACAGTTTAAAGCATACGAATGTGCTGATACCACTTTATGCAAAAGGGGTAGGTTCAGAACTATTTGATGATTATGCTGATGAAATAGATTCACTCAGAGGTTATTTCATTCAAAATTCTGAAATTGGTCAAGTTATGTTTAGAACAATTGTAAAATAATCATTTGTAAACGAATTTATATGTAATCTCTCTTTTTAGTGATCCACCCATAGTTTGAACTATATTACCAATATTTTCATAATCTTCAACAATTCTATCCACTCTGTTAATTTCATCATAGTATAGCATAAAATGTCCTTTAGGAGATGTTATCTCCACTAATCTATCTTTCTCATCAAATCTAAAATCTTCGGAACTAATATTCCCTAAACTACTGAAGGTATAGTGAGTTACTCTGTTGTTCTTATCTAACTTTACAATATCAACTATTTTACAATTACTATACTCGATTTCATATTCAATTTTACCGTCTCTACCAGTCTCCCAATCTACAGTATCTCTATGACACCAACTAGAGAATTTGTAAGTACGGATACCATTACTTTCAGACGAATCTAAATTTTGATATTTAGAAGCCATCAAATAGTGAAATAATTCTATGTTCGGGTATGAAACTTCTATTAATTCTTCCATTATCTGATTAAAATCAAATTTATATTTATCACTGAATGTTCTATCGAAAACAACAGCAGTATCTATCAATGACAGTTTATTATCTAAATCGATTTCTAATATTTTTAAAGAATTAACTTGTTGTTTGGAGTTACTTGAACTCTGAGAAATTAAATAAATGGGGAATAATAAAACTAATACTAATACTTTCATAAGGAATTTACTTTTTTTATTTTTAAAGACGCTTTAATTGAACATTAAGTTACATTCATCAATCAAAACAACCTATAGATCGTGCTATTACAAGTCTTTGTATTTCACTTGTACCTTCACCAATTTCTAATAACTTCTGATCACGATAATACTTCTCTGCATCATACTCTTTCATCAGTCCATATCCACCATGTATTTGGACACAGTGATTTGCCGAAGTGTGTGCTAACTCTGAGCAATAAAGCTTTGCTATTGCCCCTTCTTTTGTGATATTTAGCCCTTCTTCTTGCATTCTACATACATCATAGAGGTAGTTACGAGCCAATTCCAGTCCCATTTCAACATCAGCTAATTTGAAAGCAGTTGCCTGATAACGTGAGATTGGTTTACCAAATGTAATTCTTTCTTTGGAATATTTTAGTGCTAACTCATAAGCTCCTTGAGCTAAACCTAATCCCATAGCAGCAATAGAAAGTCTGCCACGGTCCAAAGTTGATAACATTTGTTTGAATCCTTCTCCTTGTTTACCAAGCATTGATGATTTATGAACTCTAACATTTTCTAAAACTAACTCGCCAGTATTTGAACCTCGCCACATCATCTTATCTTTCATGACTAACTGTGAAAAACCTTCAGTATGATTTTCTACTAAGAAACAAGATAGTTCTTTACCGCCACCATCTCTTTCGCCTGTTATGGCAAGAATTGTAGAGCCAACCGTAATATTTGTAGCTGAATTAGTAATGAATATTTTTGTACCATTTAGTATCCAATAATCTCCATCTTGTACAGCAGTTGTCTGCGTATTACCTGCATCTGATCCAGCTTCGGGTTCTGTTAAACCAAACCCCCATAGTTTACCGCTAGCTAATTGTGGTAAATACTTTTCCTTTTGCTCCTCATTTCCAAAATAGTAAATAGGTCCGGTACCAAGTGAATTATGAGCAGCAATTGTTGCTGCCTGAGAGCTATCTACTCTTGCTAACTCTTCTACGGCAATTATATATGAAACGTAATCTAATTCTGCACCACCGTATTCCGAGGGTAAAAATGCCCCAAGTAGTCCAAGTTCAGACATTTGTGCAGTAATTTCATACGAAAACTCTTCATTTTCGTCTAATATCTTAGATTGCTTCCTGATATTATCTTCTGCAAAACTGCGAATTGTATCGCGTATTAAAATTTGATCTTCTGTTAGATTACGATTTAAAGGCATATTCTAGTTAATTATTTTTTTACTGAAAAACATTATGTAATTTTACAATATAAGAATTTTAATTATTAAAAAATAAATTCGATGATTCAATCCCGTTATTACCTAACAATTATTTTATTATTTCTATTTACATCATGTATCCGCAATAGCAATGAAAGTCAGTCTGATGGTTCCTATAGTATTCAATATATAGAACTTACTGAGACTAAAAGGGTTAATGATAATGGTACGTATGAGTATCAAATCAAAGTACCTACCTTTGTAGGCGACAACAAAGATTTTTTAAATCAATATGTAATAGAGTCTGTTGCCAAGTATCTAGATATAGAGAAATTAGAAGGAAATAAATCTATCCTTAATACAGAAACAATAAAATCATTTATTAAATATCATATAGACCAGGTGGGATTAGATAGTTATGACACTGATGTTGAACATTTAGAATTGTATAAGAAACTAGATATTGATACTATGTATACAAAAGACAATTTAATAGTTGTCGTTGAGAACCAAGAATCATACACTGGTGGTGCACACGGTACTTATTCTACTAATTATTCTGTGTTTGATTTAGAAAATAAGAAACTCTTAAAGGCATCCGATATATTTGAAATTAATAAGTTAACAGAAATTGCTTACGATTTTTTTCTAATAGAAAGAGGTCTATCTAAAAACCAAGTAGAAATAGATAAAGAAGGATATTGGTTTAATGACAACAAATTTCATTTGAATGACAACTTTTCAATAGATTCTAAGAACGTTACTTTCTTATATAATACTTATGAGATAACTTCTTATTCAGAAGGTCAAATTTTAGTAGAGATACCTTTGCGTAAATTAGAATCAACAATTAAAAAAGAATATAAATATATTATTAATAAAGAATAAGTGGGTTTATAATGTTTGATTTACTTCTAACAGACGAACAAAAAATGTTACAACAAATGGTACATGACTTCGCAGTCAATGAAATAGAGCCAGTAGCATCAGAAAACGAAAGAAATCATAGGTTTCCAAAAGAAATTATAGAAAAAGCTGGTGAATTAGGATTAATGGGTATAGCATATCCAGTTGAATATGGTGGTTCTGGAATGGACTATGTATCATATATGCTTGCAATAGAAGAAATATCTAGATACTGCGCATCAACTGGTGTTATTATATCAGCACATTCATCATTGACTTGTGATCCAATTTATAGGTTTGGTACAGAAGAGCAAAAGCAAAAGTATCTTCCTGATATGCTATTAGGTAAAAAGATAGGTGCTTTTTCATTAACTGAATCTGGGGCTGGTTCTGACGCTGGTGCCACTAAGACAACTGCTAAACTAGTAGGTGATAAATGGATACTGAATGGTTCTAAGATATTTGCAACGAACGGGGCAGAGGCAGACGTTTTCGTTTTATTAGCTTCTACAGAGCCAGAAAGTAAAACCCGTGGTGTTACTGCCTTTATAGTAGAAGCAGATACTCCAGGCTATAGTATTGGTAAAGTAGAGAAAAAATTAGGTATTCGCTCTTCATCAACTACAGAAATAATATTAGATAACGTTGAACTTCCAAAAGAAGCTATGTTAGGTAATCTGAATGAGGGTTTTAAATTGGCGATGATTACTCTTGATGGTGGTCGTTTAGGGATTGCTGCTCAAGCATTAGGTATCGCACGTGCTTCTTTCGAAGATGCACTTAAATACTCTAAAGAAAGAGAACAATTCGGTAAACCAATCAATAGTTTCCAAGCAATACAATGGATGATTGCTGACATGAGAGTTAGATATGAAGCTTCTTGGTTATTGACATGGAGAGCTTCTAAAATGAAAGACGCAGGAGAAGTTTACTCAACTTATGCAGCTATGGCTAAATTAGATGCCTCTGAAACGGCTATGTTCTGTGCTAATAAGGCAATACAAGTACACGGTGGATATGGATATACAGAGGATTTCAATGTTGAGCGATATTATCGTGATGCAAAAATCACTGAATTATATGAAGGTACAAGTGAAATACAAAGACTTGTTATCTCAAGACACTTTATTGTAAATAGCTAGAAATACATTGCGATTATTCTAAGCAGTAGTTATAGTCTAGCTACTGCTTTTTTTATACACACAATTGAAATAAATATATTTCGTCAAGTATTTTTTATAATAATATCTAATCAGGAATAAATGGATTTATTTGAGTTATTAAAAAATGAATCAGTTCAAATAATTGATGTAAGAACTGAAAACGAGTTTAGTGATGGACATGTCAACAATTCTCGTAACATACCTGTGGACCAAGTACCACTGTTTATAGAAGAATTCAACAATATGCCTAAACCTATCATTCTTTGCTGTGCTTCAGGTGCAAGAAGTGGAATGGCTACTGAGTATTTATCTAAGGCGGGAGTACAAAACGTCTATAATGGTGGTAGCTGGAAAAATATTGAACTTCAACAGTTAAGATAATGCGAAAATTAACTAAAATAGTGGCTTATACTATAGGAATTTTTTTCCTAGTATCAGGAATTGTTAACGAAAATATCCCAATGATTGTTATTTCAATTGGATATTTTGTATTTTCTTATTTCAATATGGGGTGTTTAAAACAAAATTGCTCTATAGACGACAGTAAGCTTTAACCAAATCAAGAATATAAATTCGGAATTAAAATGTATAATTATAGAAAATTATTGCTACTTGTAGCTTTATTGCCTTTCATGTTAGTAGCATGTACAAGCAATGATAAAACTGAAACAACTAATGGCCAAGTAATATCAGAAAGATTAGACGCTAAGTCTTTCCATGGAAAACTTTCTGAAACACCAAATGCTCAACTTGTAGATGTTCGAACTCCAGAAGAGTATAATTCAGGTCATATTGAATCTTCATTGAATCTGAATGTATATGATTCTAATTTTGATAAGGAAATATCAAAATTGGATAAAAGTAAACCGGTATTCCTTTATTGCCGTTCAGGTGGAAGAAGTTCTAGTGCAGCATCTAAACTTGTTGATATGGGATTCACTGAAATATATGATTTGCAAGGTGGAATAACAGCTTGGAATGCTAATGGCCTTAAATTATCTTTTAGTGGCTCCTCGAAACAAAAAGATTCTGATGGTCAAAGTGGTTCTTCTACAGAAGAGGGCTTAACAGGAATGGATGGTGATAAATACCTACAATTAATATCAAACAATGAAAAATTAGTATTAGTAGATTTTAATGCAGAATGGTGTGGCCCATGTAAAAAATTATCTCCAATACTAGACAAATTGGCAAAAGAATATAGTAGTAAAATAGAATTGGTCAAGATAGATGTAGATCATAATCCAATAATTGCTAAGCAATTAAGAATAGAAGGATTACCCACACTTAAAATGTATAAAAATGGTAAAGAAGTATGGAATTATCTTGGACTTACTGATGAAGAAAGTATAAAAGAAGTCATAAAAAGTAATTCTTAATTTTCACCACCTAATTATTTGAAAAGTACGTAAGAGTCTGGTAGGTTAACTATCAGCTCTTTCATCTTTTCGTCAATCTGTCTCTTCTTATCACTGATATGAATCATACTATCTAACGTATTATAGTTCTTGAAGTTTGATAGTGAAATGTTTTCAAGATTTTCAAAGTCTTTCGCTGATATTCTATTTACATATTCCTTACTTACATTAACACCATAGCTAAGTGTTTGGAAGTTAGTAGCTTTACTTGGTTCTGTATAGTTAGTTATCACACTTCTAACCATCTCAGGTAATGACCAAACTTCTGCCAAATTTGTTCCAACAATTGTATGATTTTCTTTGAATATATGATTCTCAGCTTCTATTTCAGAAATTTCCTCTAAATTCATCAACTCAATTGCCCTTACATAATCTAATGGCTCCATTTGTATCATTATCATTCGTCCAATGTCATGGAGTAAGCCAGATACAAATAAGCCATTTCTAGTACGGCTATCATAAAAATCAAGGAATACCTTTGACAGATTACCTACAAGAAACGAGTTGTAGAAGTATTTTTCTAATAGTGGGTAGATGTTCAGATTTCTACCGATAAATAGCTTAGAGTGTAGCGATACGCTAAATACGATATCACTAACTCTCTTCGTCCCTAAAATTTGTGTTGCTTGATTAAGGTCAACAATTTGTGTTCTTGCTTGGAAGATAGGGGAGTTAGCCATTTTTAAAACTTTCATCGAAATAACTGGATCAGATTCAACTAATCGAACAATCTCATTAACATCTACATCATCTTCCTGTAGTATCTCTAAAAGTCGAGATGCAATATCAGGTAATGATATAAAATTATCTTTCTGCATAAATTTATCAAATATTGTCATATTAGCTCCAACTAATCAATATCGTAAGTAAAATCATAATTTTCATTTTTATAAGCACTATCATTGTATAGATTAATGTTCAATTTAATCAAATCATCTTGATATAAATCTTGCATTAATGCATATTTTTCAATAAATACCTTCAAATCTCTATTTTCTAATGTTAATCCATGAAAAAATATCAGAGACATTTCATAAACACTAATTTGCGAAAAAAGAATACTAAGGAAAAAGTGCTTATCTTCTTCATTCGCTCTATCTATGAATAAAAGTAAATTAGTTATATTTCTAAAATAGTGACCAAGTTCGTATTTAAATTCTGTAAAAAAGCTAGTATAAGATGTTTCTATAACCCCTTTTAAGCTATCTTCATCAACTCCAGCATCACTTAAATGTTCTAAGTATTTTGAATAGAATCTTTTAAAAACATTATAAAACTCACCAAATGTATTTCTTCCCCTCACTTGTTGTTTTTGCATTTTACCAGTTTGCATATCTATGTCATTTGATTCAAACGTCAAAGTTTCAACTAAATCAATATGAAATCTTAATAAATGGAAAAAGGTCTCTTCTTGTTTCTGTTTCTGAAGCGTATCATTTTGTCTTTCTAATTCTTTACTTTGGAAAATCATAGCATCAGTTTGAGTAACTAAGATATCCTTTTGTTCCGTTAGTTCTTTTCTTTGATATACTAACGCACTATAAAATAGAAGAATACCAGCTAAAGACCAAAGAGATCCCACAAAACCACCAATAAATTCTCCAAACTCTCCTAATGAGAGCTCTACATTAAAGTAATGCTCACTATTAGCAAATGAAATTCCTAAAGATACTAGGATAACTAGCACCCCAATTACCATAAATAATACTGCAACTCTTTCCGAAATATGTCGATTTTTAAGCAAACTATCTCAACTTTATTATTGATTTATATTTATCGATTAACAAATAATGTGCCTGATTTGAATAAGGGCTAATATCAAAACAATTAAATGGCTCTAATAAAGTAGAATATATCTTTTGACCCATATAATTATAGAACTCTAACTGTATGCTTACAAGCGAATTATTATACAAAAGATTACCAATCAAGCTAATATCAGTTACTTTTTTTTTAACTGATGACTTTACTTCTTCAAAATAAAATAACGATGCATCAAAACCAGAAATTATTTTTTCTTCACTTGCAGTGAAAAAACCGTGATTATCATTATCCCAACAAATTGCTTCACCTTGTGGTTCATCGTTTAAAGAATAAATATATGTATCTATTCTAACAGGATCCCTAGAGAAAGTATTTGTTAAATGTTCTCTATCTAATCTTTCGAAATACCAGAGATTATTATAATCTTTTATCAAAATTTTATTTCCATCTTTTGAAATATCACCTGCTGTAACTCCTGTGTAACCTTCATCAGAGTTATTTCCAAATGGAAAATCTAATATAAATTCAGCAATCATACTCTGACCATTGAAATTCAAAGGTACATTATAAAGGCGAGCATTCTTCTCTCTTTTAGTAACTACAAATAAATTGTTACCATCTGGATCCACAAAAAAACATTCAGCATCACGTGGACCATCTTCATAGCTAAATTCCAAAGTGAATATATCACTTGATTTGATTTCTATCTCACTTGACAAAGCTGCTTTCTTGGGTTCAGGAATAAAATAAAGAAAACAACTTTTTCTGTTTGCATCATTGTCGCCAGTATCTGAAAGTATAATGTAAACCGTATTATTCAATACTATAATACCAATATCCTCTACATCAGAGTTGTCTTGTAATAAACTTTTTTTGAAATTAAGGATAGATTTACTTTTACCGTTTTTGCCAAAACCATATATTTCATTTGCACTCCCATCATTAATTGCCCAAATTATGTCGGGGTTTTCAATGCCCACTACCATACCAGAGTTTTCGTCAAGTTTTGTATATTCAATCGTACCTCTATTCTGACGTTCACTGAATTCACTTCCAAATAACATAGTTGTGAAGAATATAAAAATAATTATTAGATTTTTCATAAAATTATTTGATTTCTGACATTTAGTTTCATATAAAATAAAAAAAAGTAGCCCAAACGGACTACTTTTTATTACATTTCTAGAATTTAATAAGAATTACTACTTATTGAGGGCTTCAGCTCCACCTACAATCTCTAACATCTCAGTTGTAATTGCAGCTTGTCTTTCTTTATTATATTTCAAATTTAGCTCACTTACTAAATCATTTGCGTTAGTAGTAGCATTATCCATCGCCATCATTCTTGATGCATTTTCAGCTGCATTTGATTCTAACAAAGTTCTCCAAAGTGAAATATTCAATAATTTTGGAAGTAATTCATCCATTATTTCTTTTTCATTTGGTTCAAATATATATGAAACTCTTTTATTATTTGAATTTTCTTTTACTAAGCTCTTTTTAGGGTTTATAGGAAGTAATTGTTCCACTCTAACTTCTTGTCTGATAACGTTGATGAATTCATTATAAATTACATATACTTTATCAACTTCACCCTTAACAAACTTACTTTCGAAAGTTTTAATAATTCTCTGTGCACTAGAGAACTCTAAAGTTCCAAATATATCTTTAAAATTATCGGTAACGTCCAGATTTGTTTTACTAAACTTAGATACCGTTTTATAACCTACAGATATTAACTGAATGTTTGCTGAAGGATAATTAATTTTAATATCTTCTTTGATAAAAGTATTTACCATTTTGAAGATATTTGCATTGAAACTACCGCAAAGTCCTTTATCAGAACCAACTATAACTAGTGCAATATTTTTAACTTCTCTTTCAGTTAATAATGGATTTTGGTAATCATCACCAATACCAGCAATTACATTACCTAGTATCTCTTGCATTTTAAGAACATAAGGTCTAGCCGATTCAATAGCTCTCTGTCCCCTTTTTAACTTAGCAGCAGAAACCATTTTCATTGCTTGAGTTATCTTAGCAGTATTTTTTACACCACCTATTCTTCTTTTTAACTCTCTTAAATTTGCCATAGTAATTTCAAATTATAAATATTTATTTTTCTTTTTTAAATAATTCTGAACATAATCTTTTACTGAATCTTCTAAAGATGTGAAAGGAGTTACAAATCCAGCCTCTCTGAACTTACTCATATTTGCTTGAGTGAAGTTTTGGTATTGTTTAGACAATTGAGAAGGCATTTCAATATACTCTATATGAGTATCTTTTTCCATTGCTTTGAATACATTTGTAACTAGTTTATTCCAACTATTTGCCTCACCTGTACCCAAATTATAAATACCGGTTAACTCCTTATCGAATGCTTCCAACATAACTTCACATATATCTTTTACATAAATGAAATCACGTTTCTGATCACCATCTTTTATATTCTTATCATTAGATTCAAATAATTTAACTTTGCCTGAACTTCGAATTTGTTGGTATGATTTGTAAACCATACTTGTCATACTCTCTTTATGATATTCATTCGGCCCAAAAACATTGAAAAATTTAAAACCAGTGAATACTGAATCAAGTCCCATTCTAACAAGCCATCTATCAAAAAGATATTTAGAAAATCCGTATCCGTTAAGAGGGGAGAGGGCATTGAATTCGTTATCATCAAATCCATTTTCTCCCATTCCATAAGTAGCTGCACTACTAGCGTAGATAAACTTAACATCGTTCTCAATAGCAAAACTAGCTAAATCTTTACTAAAGTTATAATTATTATCATAAAGATAATCCATATCTTCTTCAGTAGTAGAACTACAAGCGCCAAGATGAAATATTGCTTCTATTAAATTTGATTCTTCAATTTCATTAATGAAATTAATAAAATCATACTTAGGAATATAATCTATAAAGTTTTTTCCAACTAAGTTCTTCCATTTATCAGATGTATCCAAATTGTCAACAATTAGAATATCATCTCTACCACGGTCGTTCAAGTATTTAAGTAGGCAGGATCCAATGAATCCTGCACCACCTGTAATAACTATCATTTTTAGTTTATTGTTCTTTTGAAAGATTCAATAAACTTAGCGATTAAGCTATCTAATTCAGATTTAATATCATCAGTTAGAGCTTTTTCTTTTCTTATTTTGAGTAAGAAGTCTGAATGCTGAGTTTCTAATAATTCTAAAAATTCATTTTCATATCTTTTCAAAAATTCTAATGGAATATCATCTAACATACCAGATGTAGCTGAATAAATCAGTGCAATTTGTTTGTCAATTGGTAAAGGCTTATACTGACCTTGTTTCATTATCTCAGTTAGTACAGCACCTCTTCTCAATTGTTGTTGAGTAGATTTATCTAAATCGGAACCAAATTTAGCAAAAGCTTCTAGAGCTCTAAATTGAGCTAATTCAAGTTTTAATGGACCTGATACTTTTTTCATGGCTTTAATTTGAGCAGCACCACCTACACGCGATACAGAAATACCAATATTCAAAGCAGGTCTAACACCAGCATTAAATAAATTTGGCTCTAAGTATATCTGACCATCTGTAATAGAAATTACGTTTGTCGGGATATAAGCAGATACGTCACCAGCTTGAGTTTCGATTACTGGAAGCGCTGTTAGTGATCCGCCGCCTTCAGCGTCAGATAGCTTTGCAGCTCTTTCTAATAATCTCGAGTGAAGGTAGAATACATCACCAGGATATGCTTCACGTCCCGGAGGTCTTCTTAGTAGCAATGATACTTGTCTATAAGCCGCAGCTTGTTTAGACAAATCATCATAAATAATTAATGCATGTTTACCATTATCTCTGAAAAACTCACCCATAGATGCACCGCAATAAGGCGCAATAAATTGTAGGGGAGCAGGGTCAGAAGCATTCGCAGCAACAATAATAGTATATTCCATTGCACCATTTTTCTCTAAAATTGCAACTACGTTTGCAACAGTTGAGCCTTTTTGACCAATAGCAACATAAATACAGAAAACAGGATCTATTCCAAGTGCTTTGGCTTCTTCTGAATGTGTGTATTTTTGATTAATAATAGTATCAATGGCAAGAGCTGTCTTACCAGTTTGTCTATCACCGATTATAAGCTCTCTTTGACCTCTACCAATTGGAATCAATGCATCAATTGCTTTGACACCAGTTTGTAATGGTTCAGTTACTGGTTGTCTTTTCATAACACCAGGTGCTTTTCTTTCAATTGGGAAGTTTTGAGGAGTTTTGATATCTCCTTTACCATCGATTGCTAAACCAAGAGGGTTCACTACTCTTCCAAGTAATTCATTACCGACAGGAACTGAAGCGATTTTCTTAGTTCTCTTAACAGTATCACCTTCTTTTACTAATCTATCATCACCGAATAGTACTACTCCGACATTATCTTCTTCTAGGTTTAATACCATACCCATTACGCCATTCGGGAACTCTACAAGCTCCGATGCCATAACGTGATTAAGACCATACACACGAGCAACACCGTCACCTACTTGTAACACTGTTCCTGTTTCGTATAGATCCGCTTCATTTTCGAATCCTGATAATTGGCGGCGTAATATCGCTGATATTTCTTCTGGTTTTACGTTTGCCATTTAATTAACCTTAATATTTATTTTTTGAATTTCTTTATTATCCAGCTAGAGCTATTCTTAGCTTATCTAGTTGGTTTTGGACACTTGCATCAAATACCCAATCACTAATCTTAATTTTTAAGCCACCTTTAATAGATGGGTCAACTTTAAATTCTGAAAGAATAGTCTTTTTAGTCCATTCCGTTAACTTTGATATTATTTGTGATTTAGCATCTTCGTCCAATTCTACTGCCGAATAGATGATAACAGGAAGTCTGTTATTAGCTTCGTTATATATTAGTTCGTATTGATAAGCTATATCATCTAATAAGTTCTCTCTAGATTTTTCAGTTAATAACTTTATAAATCTATAAGTTGTATCTGATATACTATCTTCAAATACTTCCTTGAAAATATCATACTTCTTTTTGCTAGAAACAACAGGGCTTTCTACTAGATTGCCTAGTTCTTTCGAATCTGCTATTGTTTTCAAAATCAAAGTGAAATCTGAAAGAACAGTATCCTGTAAGTTACTTTCTTTGGCTAAACCATATATTGCTTTTGCATATCTGGAAGATACTTTTTTCTCATGCATTGTTTTATACTTTATTAGTTCTTAGGTAATTTTTCTATTTGTTCCTTAGCCAACTTTAGATGGCTGTCTTTATCTAGTTTTACTTCCAAGATTTTTTCAGTAGCTGTAACAACTAAATCAGCAACTTCATTTCTAAGTTCACTTATAGCGTCATTTTTGCTTCTTTCAATTTCTCTTTTAGCCTCTTCGATTTTTTGATTTTTGCTCTTTTCAGCTTCTTCGTTTGCTTTCTGGATATTTTGTTCAGCTAAGTTTTTAGCAGTTGATAATATCTCAGAAACTTCTTTTTGAGCATTGTCTAATTTTTCTTGACTTTCAGCTAATAATTTTTGTGCTTTTTCATTCAAAGCATTTGCTTCATCTATTGCATTCTTGATACCTTCTTCTCTGCTTTGAAGTGATTTTTTCATTGCAGGGAAAGCAAACTTAGAAAGAATAAATAGCAAAATACTAAAGTTAATTAGTGACCAGAAAATTAATCCCGGATTGACATTCATTATATCTTGCATCTAAACACCTAGTTTTAAATTCTTTTTCATTAAAAAATAGAACTCCCAATAGTAGGGAGTTCCAATATCATTATTAAGCAATTGCCATCAACAAACAGATAACCAAAGCAAAGAATGCAACACCCTCAATAAGTGCCGCTGCAATGATCATAGTTGTTCTAAGATCGCCAGCTGCTTCAGGTTGACGACCAGCAGCTTCTAAAGCTGATGCTGCTAAACGACCAATACCTAAGCCTGCACCAAGTACAGATATACCTGCACCGATTCCTGCACCGAATAATCCTAATCCTTCCATTTAATGACCTCTAAAATATATTTGAATGAAAAATAAAAATTTGTTTCTAATTTAATAATCTTAATGAGCGTGTTCTTGATCATGACTATGTTCACCAATTGCTAATCCAACAAATATAGCTGTTAGCATAGTGAAAATATATGCTTGTAAGAAAGCAACAAGCAATTCTAGTAAATTAATAAATGTAGCAAACCCAACTATTGCTGGTGCTACGAAGAAAGATTGAAATACAAATAGTAAACCCATTAATGAGAATAGTACTGTATGTCCTGCTACCATATTTGCAAATAGTCTTATAGTAAGAGAGAAAGGCTTTATAAACATTGAAGCTATTTCTATAGGTATCATCAAAGGCGCTAACCAAACAGGAGCTCCACCTAATAAGTGATGAAACCATGCACCAATCCCTGATTCTCTAATAGCTGTATAATTTATTACTAAAAAAGCTGTAATAGCCAATGCAGCTGTTACACCAATAGTACCAGTTGCCGTGTGTCCACCTGGTAGTAAACCTATTAAATTTAATACAAGTATAAACATGAACAATGCCAAGAAATAAGGTAGTAACCTTACGCCTGCATTTCCAGCAATATTAGGCTGAACTATATCATCTCTAACAAAGACTATTATTGATTCAAAGAAATTATGAACACCACTAGGGGCTTTTTCACCAGATTTTTTTGCTTTTTTAGAGACTGTAAAAAATAGAATTACTAATAATATCATTGCCATCCATTGGAAAGCTACCATATTAGTAATAGATAAATTCATATCGGGGGCTTGATGATCAGTAGCTCTAACTACGTGATGATGTTCCATTACATAATCACCAGAAGCTTCCATACTAGATCTGTTTCCATAAAAATGGAATTGACCTTCATCATAAAGTATCACTGGTAAAATATCTGCGTGAAGAGGACCAAAACTAAATTCTTCGTGATCACCAAGGTCATTAAGAATCTGAGTTACAGGGCTTTCTTCCTTATGAGCAGTTTCTTCTGTTCCATGAGCTGATGTATCAACTTCGGTAATTAATTCTTTTTCTAAGTGTTCTGTATTCTCAGTAGCTGACATTTATTCTGCCTTGTTGTTATTTTCAGTTGCAAAATTACTAAATCTTTTTTGTTTTGTTGAGATAAATAACCTCAATTATCAAAAAAAATAAATATGAAATCATAAAACTAAGTAATAGTGGAACTTTGTCCATCTCTATTACAAACATAAAAACTATTAGTCCTAATAAAAGAAGTCCAAATTTTATCATTACTGATGTCCAATAGAACATACTAAAATCTGACCATTCTTCTTTTCTTAGACTAAGCTTTGTAGAAAATATTGAAAAAAGAAATCCAAATAGACTTAATGCTATTCCTATAGTTATAGAGATTAACATCTATTCCTTCGGAGTTACTTTCTTCTTCTTTAAAACTACTTTAAAGAACTTATAAAATGCTACTACTATACCAAATAAAGATAAGATTAGCATCCACATTGGTTTAGTATCATACTTGCCATCTAACCAATAGCCTAATAAAGCAAATAATCCTATTGTGATTGCGAAATCAAGACCTAAAGTCATATAAGGTGACAGCTCTTTAATTATATTTGCTCTATTTTGCTTATCTTTATTCATAATAAGAACTTATAAATGCATTTTAAATAGCTTCAAAATTAGCTACTTTTATCTCAAGTTCAAAATAAATAGCTAAATAAATTATAAACATATACTACTACTTTATAAGCCGTATTTATTAAGATAATTCAATATCTTGTCTGTATATATATTCTTAACTGCTCCATACCACTTATCTGGAGGTACTATCATCAAAGTACCGTAAGAAGGTGCATCAATAGCATCAGTATTAGTTGTTGCTATTTGTGATTCTTCTTCAGGTCTATAAGAATTGTCAATGTCATGGACTATGAATGTGCAAGGTACTTCATAATACTTTTTTTCATCTATTGTTGTCAAACCAATTAGAGATATTGGTAATTTAACTCTTATATTATATCCATTTTCAGTTAATGTTGACGATGCATTGATAGTTTGGCTAGCTTCTTTGACTTCTGCTTTATCTTTGTCTGAAGTTCTTAACTGTACATAAGGCATCTTTTCAAAGAAATCACCTGGATATATAGCAATATTGAAGTAGCCATCTAATTTATCTTCAGATAATTCAATTTTTCTATTTAGAAAATAATACACTTTATCTGTTTCTAAAGGTTTACTGTCAATCCAGATATCAACATAGTCACCAACGCAGTCGTCGCAATCTGGGCTTACAACTTTATCATCTACTATATCAATAGAAAAGTAAACAAACTCACTGTCATATGAGGAACTAATTTTAAATGAAGCATCTTCTGCTCCCTTCCAATCAAAAGCACCTTTACTAACATATTTTACTTCATTATTATATATCTTATTTGAATAACCGTCATATATAATTTTTCCCCGAGGGTAAGAGGGTAGAGTTACAAAATCAATTTTATAGTCTATATCACTAGATGAAGTTTTCATATATTTTTCATTATTCCTCAAAGTGACATAATTTCTATAGCTTTCCTTGGTAAATTTACCGTCTTTTTCAGTATTAAACTCATCTACTTTAATTAGATTTCCATTTTGAAAAGAATATCCCCAAATGGTCCAATTGAATTGCTTATGCTTTTGAGTGATATAACATATATTATCTCTGACTACTACCCCTATTTCAAGCGGTATTTCAAAGAATTCATATTTGAAACTCGCGACTTCCTTCAAATATCCCTCTATATCAGCATACATAAATGCTCTTATGATTTTTCCTTTGTCACTTTTGTAACGAACAGAAAAAGCTACATCATAATAACCATCGCCAGTGAAATCTCCTACATCCCAACCCCAAATTTGATATCCACCTTCAGGTGGTAATGCACTTTCCAAATCGGCAATTAGTTTATTGTCAAAATATTTTTGAATTTTATTTGCGAATTGGTCAAATGTCATTCCTTGACTATAAGTAAGAATAGGCGAAAGGAAAATTAATACTAAAATGATTCTTTTCATGCTGTTTTTTTGAGATAGATTTATTTTATGAATAAATTTTTGAATATAATTTTGTGTGGCTTGATTTTAATCTTGCACCGTGCTGACTGACTACTTTACTCGCAGCAAGAGAAGCTAAATTACCAGCTTTCTCAATCGAACCGCCATATACTAAGCCATAGAAGAAACCACCAGCATACATATCTCCAGCCCCAGTACTATCTACAGGTTTCGCTTTGTAAGATGGTATCTCGTATTGTTCCCCTTCCCAAGATATAATCGAACCATTAGCACTTTTAGTAAATGCAATGTTTTTGAAAGATTTTTCAAGTGAGCTTAAAGCTTTCTCTGGATTATTAGCTCCAGTAAATGCCATACCTTCAGTTTCATTACAGAAAATCAAATCAGATAATAATGCTATTTCATTCAGTCTGTCTTTGAATAAATCAATTATGAATTTATCTGAAAAAGTTAAAGCTATTTTGGTATCATACTTTTTTGCTACATGGCAAGCATGTAATACTGCTTCGTATCCAATATCATCAGTTAATTTGTAACCTTCTATATATAACCATTCTGATCTTTTAATAAGATCATCAGATACGAAATCCTTTTTGTAATTCTGAGTTGCACCTAATGAAGTTAACATTGTGCGTTCTGAATCAGGTGTAATGAGGACTAGACATCTACCAGTATGATCATCATCGTCAATAGGAGCGTCTAATATAATACCCAAATCTTGAAATTCATCCACATAGAAAACACCATCTTCATCTTCACCAATCATTGTCTTATAAGCTGCCTTACCACCGAAACTAGAAAAAGCAATTATCGTGTTCGCTGCAGAACCTCCACTCGAAACGTACTTAGTTCTATTACCCATCATTTTTAGAACAGTCTCTTGTACATCATCGACTACTAAAGTCATTGTACCTTTTTCTAATCCTAAATCGCTTATCTCTTTTTCGGTAACTTCGAATTGCATGTCAACAAGTGCATTACCTATTCCACATAGTTTTATATCTTTGTTCATCATTTTATTTTCCTCTTTTATAGCTTTCTATTCCTAATTCAATTAATTTTTCACATAAATTGTCGAATTCTATACCATAACTTTTTGCAGCCATAGGGAAGAGCGATAATTCTGTGAATCCGGGTATCGTATTAACTTCTAGACAAAATATCTGACCTTCAGGTGTCACTCTCAAATCTACACGGCAATAGTCACTTATACCACAAGCAGCGGCTGCATCCAATGAAATACTTTGTGAAAATGCAAATACATGATCTTCTAGTTCTGCTGGGCAAATATACTCTGTTTTACCTTTTGTATATTTATGTATAAAATCATAATATCCTTCATCGGGCTTAATTTCAATCACTGGAAGTGCTTCGTGGTCTAATATTGCAACAGTAATCTCTTTACCAGGTATATAAGTCTCTAGAAGTATCTCATGTGAAAATTCAGAAGCTAGTTTGATTGCTTCTGACAAATCATCTAAATTACCATCTTGTATAACAGTAACACCTACAGCCGAACCTTGATTGATTGGTTTTACTACGATTGCTCTTCCTAGTTCACGTCTAATAGACTCGAGCAAATCCAAATCACCTATACTATCCTTATCTACAACAGACCAAGGTGGGGTAGGAACACCAGCTTGTGCAAATAGCATTTTACTAGTCATTTTATCCATAGATAGGGAAGAGGATTTGACTCCAGAGCCAGTATATGGTATGCCTCTCAATTCAAGAAGTGATTGTACAAGTCCATCTTCGCCATTTTCACCATGGAGTAATAAAAATACACAATCAACACCATCAAATATATCGGAATTGATACAATTAATTAATTCACGTCTGTCGTATTTGCTTAGCTCTTCTATGCCAATAGGGGAGTTACTGATTTCTAAAGAATTAATATCGAATACACCTTTAACTCCTTGGGCAGGATCAACGGCAAGTACTTCATGACCTTTTCTGATTAATGCATTATATATTGCTTTCCCACCAAATAGGGAGATGTTTCTTTCGGGAGAGATGCCCCCCATAACTACTGCTATTTTCATTTTCAACTATATTAAATTAATTATATAACTTTAGATTACAAAATTAGTAAAGCTAATGACCATTTCTATAATTAGTTGAAAATTTATGTGATTGTAGTTGGACTTTGATGAGTTATTCTTTCATTAATTTATTGGTTATTTTCTGATTGTTGGTAAGAGTTAGCTCTATTATATAGGTGCCTGTTGGATAAGATTTGAGATTTATATTCATTTGACCCGAATAGTTACCGTGCTTATTCTCTACTATATTGCCTTTTATATCACTGATAGCATAGCCGATAGCTTGCTTGCCTTGTAGGTCAATAGTAAGTTGATTGCTTGCCGGATTAGGATATATACTAACTAGGTCATTTTCGTTCGTTTCTACACTCGTTGTTGTTTCGTTGAATTTGATTAAACCAATGTCATTTCCAATCGTGGCAATCCAAATATTATTATATTTATCTATAACAAATGAGTTTAAAATAAAAAATTCATATTCAGGTAGTTGTTCTTGTATATTATACTCTTTCCATTCTTTATGATTATATTTAAGCAATGTACTGCCTTTTGGAAGTGGATTACGTACTAAAGCCCAAATATTATTACTACTATCAATTTGGATATCATAAATGCTTTTTACAAATTCGAAAACAGCAGTATTTGTATTATCAAAAACTTCATAATTGTTATTTTCAGCATTTAGTTTAAACAAACTTCTGGAGTAATCACTAAACCAAATGAAGTTATCTTTATCTTCAACTAACGAAGGGACTTCACTATACTCATATTTTTCACCTAAATCTATTTTTCCAACACCCTGCTTATATAAGCCATACCCGTCGTGTATTGCACCAAACCAAATCTCGCCATTATTTCTATAAAGAATATCGTTTATAAATTGAACATTATCTAATTTAGTCAAGCTATTATTTTGAAAACTATATAAATTATTTCTATCTGAAAATAAGAGATAATTATGATTAATAACTTCTAAAGTCATTGCATTTTTATTTTCTATATAAAGTTCCCAATTAGAAGTAGTACCTTTGTAAATACGGTTTATTTTTCCGTTTGAAAAATAAAATATTGAATCTAATACACTAATATATGGCAATTCAACACCTTGTTTAAAAGCTTCATTATCAAGATAAAACCACTCTCCATTTTTCAAAATCGAAATTCCTTCATTAGTGCTCAAGTAAATATGTCCATCAGTATTAACATCTAATGAGTTAATACTATTAGATAAAATACCTGAATTATCAGTATTAAAAAATTCCCAAGATTGAGAATAAGTAGCAGTGAATGTCGAAATAGATATTATTATAAAAATTAATAGCTTTTTCATTGGTGACCTGTAAAGTTTGTTTTAAACCGATAGCACAAATATAATTATAATAATCATAATATACATATTGATATAGTTTATTTAAAATTAGTTTAAAGAATGTGTAAAATTCAATGCTATTTTTAAATAAATTTTCTGTAGTTTTGATTTTAATGAATGCACCAAGGAAATATTTCCTATTACCCGAATGATATCCAACCTAATAAGTGGATGCCTTTCGGGTTTTTTTTTAAAAACTAAAAGCGTAACTAGATGAAAAACAATAAAAAAGCATTGATAATGTTAGAAAATGGCTACTACGAATATGGTAGAGCATTTGCTAGTGAAGGTACAAATTTCTCGGAGTTTGTTTTCAATACTTCTATGACTGGCTACGAAGAAATATTAACTGACCCATCTTATAAAGGTCAGACTGTACTTTTTACAAACCCTTTGATTGGTAACTACGGAATAACTAATGAAGATTTCCAATCTGAAAAAATTCAAGCTGAGGGAATTTTAATACGTGAGTACTCAAGAATAGCTAGTAATCATAGATCAAAAATAGACTTGGCTTCCTATCTCGAAAAAACTAATACTTTTGGTATAGATAGAATAGATACAAGAGCATTTACTAAAGTAATCAGACAATTTGGAGCAATGAAAGGTGGGATAACTACAGAAGTACTTGACCCAGAAGAATTTCTAAAACAAGTAAAAGCTTCTCATTCTATTTCAGATGTTGATTTATACAAACTAGTTATTTCTGATAAAGTCGAAGTATTTGAAGGAAATCCTTCAGTTAAAGAAAAAATAATAGCAATTGACTTTGGAATCAAAAACAATATAATAAAAGACTTACAATCTAAATTTAATAAAATATATCTTGTACCATTTGATGATAATTTTGAAGCAAATATTGCTGATTTAGACTATGATGGTGTTTTTCTATCAAATGGGCCAGGTGATCCAAGAATAGTAAAGGGTATAGATAAATTTATTAAACAATTTGCTGAAAATAATATTCCATTAATTGCAATTTGCTTTGGTCATCAATTAATTGGTCAAGCTTTCGGGTTGAAAACTATAAAGTTACCTTTTGGTCATCATGGTGGTAATCACCCTGTTAAGTATTTTGACAATGGCAGAGTATATATAACTGCTCAAAATCATAATTATGCGATATCAAATGAAAGTTTAGAGGCAGATGAGAATTGGGAAATGACTTGGGTGAATCTATACGATCATACCGTAGAAGGGATGAAGCACAAGCATCTACCTATTAACTGTATACAGTTCCACCCGGAAGCATCACCAGGACCGAGAGAAGCGAACGAAAAAGTATTTAAAGATTTTTATAAAACAGTAGCAAAACAGGATAAATAATGCCGATAAGAGAAGACATCAAAAGGATATTAGTAATAGGTGCAGGACCTATTGTTATTGGTCAAGCGGGAGAATTTGATTATTCAGGTTCGCAAGCTGTAAAAGCTTTGAAAAAATTGGGCTATTATGTAGTTGTTATCAATAGTAATCCTGCTACAGTGATGACTGACCCAGAAATAGCAAATAAAACTTATATAGAACCTATTACGAATGGAATAATAGAACAGATAATTCAAAGGGATAAAATTGATGCTATATTACCTACAGTTGGTGGTCAGACAGCACTCAATGCAGCTCTTGACTTAGAGAAAGAGGGTATATTAAAGAAATATAATATTGAGCTATTAGGCGTAAATATAAAATCTATAAATATAGCCGAGGGAAGAAGAGAGTTTAAACAAGCTATGGATGAGATAGGTTTGCTTTCACCTGAAGGTGAAATTATAAACACTTACGAAGATGCTATTGCTTTCGCAGAAAAGTTAGATTTCCCAATCATTGTAAGACCATCATACACCCTTGGTGGAACAGGTGGTGGTGTTGCAGAAAATATGGATGAGTTCAAAAGAATAGCAAGACAAGGACTAGATTTATCACCAATTAGTGAAATCCTAGTAGAGCGTTCATTAATAGGTTGGAAAGAATACGAATTTGAGGTTATGCGTGATATAGCTGATAATGTTGTAATCGTAGCATCTGTTGAGAATTTTGACCCTATGGGTGTACATACAGGAGATAGTATAACAGTTGCTCCTGCACAGACTTTGACAGATGAAGAATATCAAACCTTAAGAGACTATTCGATAGCAATTATCAGAAAAGTTGGAGTTGCAACAGGTGGTTCTAATATACAATTCGGTGTTAATCCTGCTAATGGTGAAGTAAGAGTAATAGAAATGAATCCTAGAGTTTCTAGGAGCTCAGCTTTAGTTTCTAAAGCTACTGGATACCCTATAGCTAAAATAGCAGCTCAGTTAGCTGTAGGACTTACATTAGATGAGATTGATAACGAGATTACAAAAACTACTCCTGTATCATTTGAGCCATCATTAGATTATATAATTGTAAAAATACCAAGATGGGATTTCGAAAAGTTTAAAGTTCCTTCTAATTTGACAACACAGATGAAATCTGTAGGTGAAGTAATGTCAATTGGTTCTAACTTTAGAGAGGCTTTCCAAAAAGCATTCCGTTCTTTAGAAATAGGTGCTGATGGTTTAGATTATAAAGAATTAGAGAAATATGATGATGAGTATCTAATAAATAAATTAGTAGTACCAACCCCAATGAGACCTTTCTTTATAAAGGAGGCTTACAAGAGAGGAATGTCATTGGAAGAAATACATAAGCATACAAATATTGACCCTTGGTTTTTAGATAATATACTTGAGATTGTTGAAGTTGAGAAAGAAATATCAGAAAATAATTTCGATGAATTAGATTCTGATACTTTGAAAAGCTATAAACTACATGGTTTTTCAGATTCTCAAATCGGAAGACTATTAAATAAAGATACTGAAGTAATTAGAGCTAAACGTAAAGAATTAAAAGTATTACCTACATATAAAAAAGTAGATACTTGTGCAGCCGAATTTGAAGCACATACACCTTATTATTACTCAACATACATGAAAGAAAATGAGAGTTTTTCAGCAGATAGAAAGAAAATCATAGTATTAGGTGGAGGTCCATTCAGAATTGGTCAGGGAATTGAATTTGATTATTGTGCTTCTCAAGCATCTATGATATTGAAGGATATGGGCATAGAAACTATTATGATTAATTGTAATCCTGAAACGGTTTCTACCGATTATGATACTTCTGATAAATTATATTTTGAGCCAGTCTTTTTAGAAGATGTGATGAATATAATCGATCTAGAAAAGCCAGATGGAGTGATACTACAGTTAGGTGGGCAAACCCCATTAAAACTTTCTAAGGCACTTGAGGATGCAGGAGTCAAGATACTTGGTACAAGCCAAAGTAACATTGATAGGGCAGAGGATAGAGGCCGTTTTATTGAAATGTTAGACGAACTACAAATAGCATATCCGGCTGGTGGAACAGCTAACTCAATAGAGGAAGCTACAAAAATTGCTCTTAATATCGGCTTCCCTGTAATTGTTAGACCATCGTATGTTCTCGGTGGAAGAGGTATGGCAGTTGTATATGATGAGGTTGATTTACAACATTTCATAATAGAAGCTGCAAAAGTCAACGAAGATCACCCAGTTTTAATAGATAAATTCTTAGAACATGCTTTCGAAGTGGATGTCGATGCATTAGGTGATGGTAAATCGGGTGTGATTGCAGGTATTATGCAACATATAGAAGAAGCTGGAGTACACTCTGGCGATAGTTCTTCTGTTTTACCTACTTACTTAGTTGAACCACATATTGTTGATAAGATAAGATTCGCAACATATAAAATCATTGAAAAATTAGAAATAATTGGATTCATTAATATCCAATTTGCAGTTTATAGAGATAATGTATTCGTTATCGAGGTAAATCCTAGAGCATCTAGAACAGTTCCATTCGTATCAAAATCAAATGGCATAGCACTTACTAAAGTTGCTGTTAAATTAATGCTTGGTGAGAAAATAAGTGACATAAAGATGCCAAACCCTGGATTTATGGGACACTATACTGTAAAATGTCCTGTATTCTCATTCAGTAAATTCCCCGGTGTAGATACTGTCCTTGGACCAGAAATGCGTTCAACCGGTGAAGTTATGGGAATAAGCGAATTCTTTGGTGAAGCTTATGTCAAATCTCAATTAGCTGCAGGGAATCATTTACCTAAATCGGGAAATGTATTTATATCAGTTAATGATTTTGACAAGCAAGAAGTATTACCAGTAGCTAGAAGGTTAATAGAATTAGATTATGAGCTATGGGCTACTTTGGGGACTCATTCAGCTTTACAAGTTGCTGGAATAAAATCAAATCTAATTCCAAAAATTGGTGCTGGTAACCCGAATGTAATAGAGAAAATACAAAGTGGTGATATAAACTTAATTATCAATACTCCTTTGGGTCGTAAAGCTTATCAAGATGATTTATCTATTAGAGAAGCAGCTCTTCAGAAGAAAATACTATGTATTACAACTATCCCTGCAGCTAAGGCAGCAGTTGATGGTATGGATTGGTTACAAAAAAATCAAATAACTATTTTTGGACCTATTTTAAATCGTACTTGGTAAATGCAAAAGCATTTATTAAATTGATAAAATGAAAAATACTGAATCAAATGGTTTAATTTTAATTGTAGATGATAACGTCATGAATACTCAGCAAATCAAAGATATGCTGGATATTCATGGCTTTCATTCTATTACTGCCGAATCGGCATCTGAAGGACTGGAAATTGTCAGAACTATCAAGCCTGAATTAATATTACTTGATATAGTAATGCCAGAAATCAATGGTTTCTCTTTCTGCGAAACAGTTAAGAGCAACCAACAATATAGCGACATTCCTATTATATTTATGACTGCTCAAACTAAGTCTGACACAATTGATAGAGCTTATAAAGCTGGTGCAAATGACTTTATCAAAAAGCCAGTGAAACCAAATGAGCTTGCGTCAAGAATAAAAATTCAGATGCGTAATGCTATCGAAGAAAGGCTCAGAAAACAAGAGATTGATGATATGCGAAAGCAATTGATCACACTCAGAGAAGAGCTTCACAAAGCAAAGAATGGGAACAATCCTGAAAAATAAATGATTATCAAAGCTAATAAGCATCATTTACCTCAAATACTTGATTTGAATTCTAAGATAATTGAGTATATGACTTCCCGAGGATTCTCACATTGGAGTGAACGTTATCCAACAGAAGCTATTTATAGAAGAGATATTATACGTGATTCACAATATGTATATCTAATTGACGATATTGTGAGAGGTATTGTATCTTATGATATCCAACATCATGAATATTTTGATACTATTGATTGGAACTCTAAAAATAAATCCGCCTATTTTGTCCATAGACTTGCTGTTGACCCAAAGTTTCAAGGTCTTGGAATCGCTAATAAATTAATGGAATTCTCTGAGATTAATGCAAAGAATGACGGAATAGACTCTATTCGTCTAGGTGCGTTCAAAGGATACAGTGAGGTAGTAGGATTTTATAAAAAACGAGGGTACGAGGTTAAAGGAGAGATACTATTCGATGTAAGTGATACTTCATTTTATGGTATGGAAAAATCTCTCAGACATTAATCAAACTAAAAGAATTATAAGAAAATCTACTCTCGTTGTGAAAAGAAAAATAATTCTCAAAGAAATACACTATTTTCTTTAAAGTATTAATGTTAATATCCGATTCTAAGTTTCCATTTGCTATATCTTTTATTATCTTTAATTCTTCTATTCTAAACTTTAACCTTCTTTCAGCTCTAATATTATTGTCCAAATAGATTTTACAATTACTAATATCAAGAAATACTTCATTATCATCTGAGTAGTCTATTATACCACTATTATCCCATCTGAGGTGTATTGCGTGGCCGATAGAACTGGCTAATTCAATTTGTGAGTAAATGAACATAGAAGGGTTGAAAATGTTCTCTGAGCAGCTTATATCTATTAAGCGCTCTATGGTCGAATAAAACTGTTCATCGGGATTATCATCTTTTTCCAATTTGAATATTGATTCACTCATCATCAAACAAAGAATTTTATCAACAAAAGGCAATTTGTCTATAAAACTCTTCCTTATTAGCTCTGCGCTGGTTAAATTGTGCATCTCTCTGTTGGACTTTTTATAATACTTTAGTTCAACTTCAGAGCATAGTTCTAACGATGACCCAAATTTGCTTTTTGCTCTCAAAGCACCTTTAGCTACTAATGTTTGTTTGCCGTATTCTTTGCTATATGCGTAAATAATTTTACTAGACTCTAAGTAATTAATAGTGCGTAGGATAATAGCATTTGTGGAAACATTCATCAAGAAAATATAAAAATAATTTAAAAATTGTTTTGCAAGTTAACGAAAAGTCCTTAAGTTTGTAACTGAAATTATTCCTGAATAGCTCAGCTGGTTAGAGCATCTGACTGTTAATCAGAGGGTCCGGGGTTCAAGTCCCTGTTCAGGAGCAATTAACGATAAAGCCGATTACATTAAAGTGTAGTCGGCTTTTTTCGTTTTATTATCACTCATTTCCCTTCTCCTTATTATTATTCACATCTTACAAGATGTAGCTTATTACTTCGTAATTACTTAAATCGTAATCATAATTTGCATCTCATCATGAAAGAAAAAGAAATATGGACTATCGGACATTCCAATCACTCCCTCGTGGAGCTCTTCTGCACTTTCAAATAGAAAGTTCACTCCCTAGCGAAACATTCTCGCTCCCTCAAATATCTTTTTTCTGAGCATTCTAAGATAAAACCAAATATTTAATTAAATAATTTCACATATTGTCCCTCTCTTTTAGCAACAGCAAAAACACGAAGTACTAACTTATTAGCTACAGCGTTGAGTACAGTGAGTT
>JBAYUQ010000001.1:0-580143 GCA_041675005.1 Kapaibacterium sp. (SeqCode) | reverse complement strand
CAGCATAAACCCTACAGTTTAGACGTCGAAATAGTTCACCTAAACTCCTCTTGGTTGTTCAGATATTTAACCTGATTAATAATCTACAAATTTAATTATTGTTAGAATGCTAATCTAATAGCGAAGTCGAAGTATGGTAATCTCACGGAATGAAGCAGAGTTATAGAGATTCCCACGCTACGCTCGGAATGACATGCATTTGAGGGAGCGAATGTCCTCTTCTTAAAAGATATAAACCAATGCTAGCTTGGCGTTTATGTGGTCAAGCGATAGTTCGGCACCGTTTCGGGACTCCATGAATATAATATTATAATCGAGGGAGATATCTACGGCAAGGCTTTGACCAAAAGGTGAGCGAGCCTTGATATTTGGGATAATGCCGAAGCCGTTTGTGGCGTATTTGTTTCTAAGACGGTAGCGAAGTTGGCTTGTGGTGTACTGAATATCATCGACTAAGTACTCACCGTAGATGTATGCGAGTCCGATACCAGCATATATTTCCAGTTCGTTCATTTCTCCAAGCTTATTTTGGAAATTTAGTATAAGAGGGTAGATGTCGTAACGGTATTCTCTGTCAATTTGTGAGATTTCTGGCCTCGGATAATAAGCTAAGTAGTTTGCGGAAAGACCAATTAGGTAATCTTCACTAAGATTATAGTTAAAACCAAGCCCGAAATTGAATCCGTTATCCCAGAAAATAGATTTTTCGTGAGTTATTATGCTATAACCACCATTGACGGCGAATTCTAGTGTTCGATTATTGTCAGGATAAGGATCGTAATCGTCGGCTAGTAGGCGATGAGAGCTCACTAGAAGGAGTAAAAGGTTCGCTAGGGTTAGAATGATGATTTTTTTCATAATTATTCAGTATTTCAGTGAAAGTTGATTGCAAAGTTAAGATTATTTGGAGAAGACTTCAAGAAGTTGTTAATATTGTCAAAATAGATGCTTCTTGTGATTAGAAATTGAATAAGAAAATCCCTATTTTAGTAGGGATTAGAAAATAAAAAAAGCAAGAAAAGATGACTCAAATGCAAGAAATACAAGTTTACAAGCCTCAACATCACATCCGTATTGTTACAGCAGCTTCGCTATTCGATGGACACGACGTCGCGATTAACATTATGCGAAGAATTTTGCAATCGACAGGTGCCGAAGTTATCCATCTAGGACACAACCGTAGCGTTGCAGAAATCGTAGATTGTGCTATACAAGAAGATGCTCAGGGAATCGCCCTAACTTCTTATCAAGGGGGACATACTGAGTACCTTAAGTATATGTATGACCTTATAAAAGAGCGCGGAGCGAACATAAAAATATATGCTGGTGGTGGTGGTACTATCCTTCCCGAGGAAATAGACGAGCTACAGGCTTATGGAATAGACAGAGTTTATTCGCCAGATGACGGTCGTTCTATGGGATTGCAAGGAATGATAAATGATGTTATCAGAGGATGTGATTTTTCTACTCTAAAAGTAAATAATGAAAATACTGAACAGATTATCAATGAGTCATTAGAGCAACTAAGCCCAGCTAATTCTAAAGCAATCGGTAAGTTAATCACGGCAGCTGAGAATTACGAATCAGATTACGATAAAATACAAGATAAAGTACTCGCTAAGATTAGCCGAACTATCCCTATCCTTGGTATAACTGGGACAGGTGGTGCAGGAAAGTCGTCATTGATTGATGAGTTAGTCAGACGCTTTTTAATGGACTTCGAAGATAAGACAATAGCTGTTATATCGATTGACCCATCGAAGAGAAAGACTGGTGGAGCATTGCTCGGCGATAGAATCAGAATGAATTCTATCGATAATGATAGAGTTTATATGCGTTCATTAGCTACTAGACAATCTAATCTAGCGATGAGCAAACACGTACAACACGCTATAGATATTTGTAAAGCCGCAGATTTTGATATGATTATAGTTGAGACATCTGGTATTGGTCAATCAGATACAGAGATAGTTGAACATTCAGATGCTTCAATGTATGTGATGACTGCGGAGTACGGAGCAGCAACTCAGTTAGAGAAAATTGATATGCTTGATTTCGCTGATGTAATTGCTATAAACAAGTTTGATAAAAGAGGCTCGCAAGATGCTCTTAGAGATGTTAAAAAGCAATTCAAGAGAAATCATTTACTTTTTGATACTCCTGATGAACAGATTCCAGTATTCGGAACGATTGCATCGCAATTCAATGACCCAGGTACTAACGTTCTTTACAAGAATTTGATAGATACTTTAGTTGCTAAAACTGGAGTTGAACATCTATCAAGTACTTTTGAAATTTCAGAAGAAATGTCGAAAAAGATATTCATTATTCCTCCTGATAGAGTTCGCTATTTATCTGAAATAAAAGAAAGTAGTGCACAGTATGATGAATTTATTGAAAAGCAAAGCACAATAGCTAGAAAGATGTATCAGTTGAGTGGAACTATTGAGATTATTAATGAGTCTATCGGTGAAAAGAAAATAAAAGTCGAAGAAGAAGACGGTGTAGTAACCGCAATTGAGACAAAGAAAGAAGCACCCGGTTATCTGAATGAGCTGATAAATGAGTTCAAAAAGCTAAGTGCTCAGTTAGACCCTGAATGCAAGAAGACTATAGACGATTGGGAAAAAACAGTCGCTAGATACAAGGCTGATAAATACCAATTCAAGGTTAGAGATAAGATAATTGAACAGGACTTATATACTGTGTCATTGGCTGGAACTAAGATTCCAAAGATATCTTTACCTAAATACAAAGATTGGGGAGATATATTACGTTGGGTATTGACTGAGAATGCTCCTGGATTCTTCCCTTATTCAGCGGGAGTTTTCCCACTGAAAAGGGTTAATGAAGATCCAACTCGTATGTTTGCTGGTGAAGGTGGTCCGGAAAGAACTAATAGACGTTTCCACTACGTATCATCGGATATGGATGCTAAGAGATTATCTACAGCATTCGACTCAGTTACATTATATGGAGAAGACCCTGACCACAGACCAGACATATATGGAAAAATTGGGAATTCAGGTGTTAGTATTGCAACTCTAGATGATGCTAAGAAACTATATTCTGGATTTGATTTATCTAGTCCTATGACATCTGTATCTATGACAATCAATGGCCCGGCTCCAATGTTACTCGGCTTCTTTATGAATGCTGCAATTGACCAGCAATGTGAGATGTATATAAAAGCTAATGGGTTAGAAGCGGAAGTTGAGAATAAAATCAATGCTATTTACAAAGATAAAGGAATAGCTAGACCTACTTATAATGGTGAACTACCTAAGACAAATAATGGTTTAGGGCTTATGCTTTTGGGTGTAACTGGCGATGAAGTATTAGACAAAGAA
Organism: Kapaibacterium sp. (SeqCode); assembly: GCA_041675005.1. Lineage (GTDB taxonomy): Bacteria > Bacteroidota > Ignavibacteria > Kapaibacteriales > UBA2268 > PGYR01. The sequence continues at coordinate 576,793 of JBAYUQ010000001.1, read as the reverse complement.
ATCTATGATAAAATCAAATCAGCCACTTTAAATAAAGTACGTGGAACTGTCCAAGCTGATATCCTGAAAGAAGATCAAGCACAAAATACTTGTATTTTTTCGACTGAATTTGCACTTAGAATGATGGGTGATATTCAGCAATATTTCATTGATGAATCTGTAAGGAATTTCTATTCAGTATCTATTTCTGGTTATCATATAGCCGAAGCTGGTGCTAATCCAATTACTCAATTAGCATTAACGCTTTCAAATGGATTCACTTACGTTGAATATTATTTGAGTCGTGGTATGCACATCGATGACTTTGCACCAAATCTATCTTTCTTTTTCTCAAACGGAGTTGATGCAGAATACTCTGTAATTGGCCGTGTAGCAAGAAGAATCTGGGCGAAAGCAATGAAGTACAAATATGGGGGAGACTCGCGCTCTCAGAAATTGAAATACCATATTCAAACTTCTGGTCGCTCGTTGCACGCACAAGAAATAGCATTCAATGACATTAGAACTACATTGCAAGCACTTTACGCCATATTTGATAATTGTAATTCATTGCATACAAATGCTTATGATGAAGCAATTACTACTCCAACAGAGGAAAGCGTAAGAAGAGCAATAGCAATACAGATGATTATAAACAAAGAATTAGGACTTGCTAAAAACGAAAATCCCATACAAGGTTCGTTCATAATTGAAGAGCTAACTGATTTGGTAGAGCAAGCTGTACTAACTGAATTTCAAAGTATTTCGGAAAGAGGCGGTGTACTTGGAGCTATGGAGAGGATGTATCAGCGTTCGAAAATCCAAGAAGAGTCAATGTATTACGAACATAAGAAACACAGCGGTGAGTTGCCGCTAATAGGTGTAAATACATACCTGGACCCGAATGGCTCTCCGACAATAATACCCAAAGAAGTAATACGCTCAACTACCGAAGAAAAAGAGTATGCGATCACAACTTTAAATCTCTTCAAAGAAAGAAATAAATCAGTTGCAGACGAAGCAATTAGAAAGTTGAAAAAAGCTGCGATTGAGAATAGAAATACTTTCGAAGAACTAATTGATGCTACAAAAGTATGTTCATTAGGTCAAATCTCTGCCGCACTTTACCAAGTTGGCGGACAGTACAGACGGAATATGTAGGAAGGAATTAAATCAGTTTTTCAACAAATCATTGAGATTAATGAAAAATAGATTTATTTTAAAATATTAAAATGAAGTTAAATTAAGATTGATAATTATATGTTCGAATTTGGAATAAAAAACATAGCATTTCTTATAGTATTTACGGCAGCAGCAATCTTCTTCGTGAAGAATGTTAGTCGTTTAATTAGCTGGCTTAAGCTGGGTAAAGCTGATAATCGTTTTGATAATATCGGTGCGAGAATCAAGCAGACGTTAATAGTTGCAATAGCACAAAAGAAGATATTACGCGATAAAAAAGCAGGACCAATCCATGCTGGTATATTCTGGGGATTTTTAATATTATTATTCTCAGCTGCGAATTCAGTACTTACTGGGTTTGGTATTATCAACATATTCAACTATTTAGGCCCTATTTATAGTGTAATAACGATATTAACAGATGTATTTATTGCTTTAATCATGCTCGCGGTCTCTGGTGCAATTTATAGACGTTATGTACTTAAAATAGAAAGATTACCGAAAGACAAAGAAGAGAAAATAGAAGCATTCGCAATATTATTAACTATCTTCTTTATTGTAACTTCATTATTATTTGAAAATGCAGCGATGATTGTGATGGGTACTCATCCTTCTTGGGCTGTTAATCCTTTGGCAAGTGCACTTTCAACTATTATCAGTACTTCTGCTGCTCCGATTATCTATAATATAGGTTGGTGGTTGCATATAATTCTGATATTAGCATTTATGAACTTTCTACCGTATTCTAAACACTTGCATGTACTTACATCTGTACTTAATGTGTTTTTCTCGAATCTAGGGCCAACTAACAAATTGGAGCCTATAGATTTTGAAGATGAAACAGCAGAGAAATTCGGTATAGTCGATATTGATGACCTTTCGTGGAAATCTATAATGGATGGCTATACGTGTACACATTGTGGCCGTTGTACAAGTGTTTGTCCAGCAAATCAAACTGGGAAAATATTAGACCCTAGAGAGATTATAATTCAGGTTAGAAACAGAACAGAAGATGTTGCACCTATTATGATAAAGCAAAAAGAAGCGAAAGCTGCAGGTACTGAATATCAGCCAAGTGAAGAAGAGCAAGTAATTCTAGACAAGAAGTTAGTAGGGGATTATGTAAAGCCAGAAGCACTATGGCAATGTACAACTTGTTCAGCTTGTATGGAAGAATGTCCTGTTAACATCGAACATGTACCCGTAATAGTAGGTATGCGACGTTCATTAGTAATGATGGAAGCTGACTTCCCCCAAGAACTTGCTGGTGCATTTAATAATATTGAAAATAATGCAGCTCCATGGGCTTTTCCTCAAGAAGAAAGAGCTAATTGGGCAGAAGGAATGGATGTACAAGAAGCCGCTGATAAACCAGATTTCGACATACTATTCTGGGTAGGTTGCTCAGGTAGTTTCGATGATAGATCTAAGAAAATTACTCAATCGTTCGCAACTTTGATGAATATTGCAGACATAAATTTTGCTATATTGGGTAAAGAAGAATCTTGTAACGGTGACCCTGCTAGACGTGGTGGAAATGAATATTTAGCCGATACATTTGTAAAAATGAATATTGAAACAATGGGAAACTATAATGTTAAAAAGATAGTTACAACTTGTCCACACTGTTTCAATACATTGAAAAATGAATATCCTGATCAAGGTGGGAATTATGAAGTAATTCATCATTCAGAGTTTTTGGATCAATTAATAGCTGAAGGTAAACTACCATTTAATCATGACATTAAGAAGGAATTGAGTGTTGTAATGCACGATTCTTGTTATTTGGGTAGATTGAACCAAAACTATGATTCACCAAGAAATACGATAAAGAGTATCCCAGGACTTACAGTATTAGAACCACAACGAAACAAAGATAAAGGATTCTGCTGTGGAGCTGGAGGTGCAAGAATGTTTATGGAAGAGACAGAAGGTAAGCACATTAATATAGAACGTACTGAAGAGTTATTAGAAACTGGTGCAAAAACAATAGCACTTAATTGCCCATTCTGTATGACAATGATAACGGATGGTGTTGCGAGTACTGGTGCAGAAAACGTAAAAGTAAAAGATATCTCTGAAATATTATTAGAACATATAGAAGCAAATCACAAGGATTAAAATGTCAGTTAAGAATGTAATAGGTGTTTTATTTATCCTATTTGGGATAGGGTATTTATTGAATGCATTTGATGTATTGGATTTCAGTATTGGCCAATTCTTTCATAATTGGTATCCAATTCTGATTATACTTTTTGGGGTTCATCTAATATCTAATAAGAAATTTGTTTTTGGGACAACAGTATCATTGTTCGGTATTTTGTTACAACTTGAACAATTGAGAATCATCGACATTAGCGTTTGGCAATTAGTGTTTCCTTTTGCCTTAGTTGGTATTGGGGTAAATATGATAATTAAGAAGAATAAACACAGCTCTAGAACACTTAATGACTATAACGTAGATAAGAATTTCGAGATAAATAATGTATTTAGTAGTGATGAAAGAAATGTAAATTCTGCTTCTTTAGAAAGGGGAGAAGTAATTTCGCTATTCGGTAGTGCTACTGTTGATATGTCTAATTCTATCATTTCTGATAATAATTTCAAACTAGAAATGACTTCCATTTTTGGTTCTATAGATATTCGATTACCTGAGGACTGTAGAATCGAACTTAAAGGTACACCTATCTTTGGAAGTATTGATGATAGAACAAGAGCAAACCCTATTTCAACAAAGAAAGTGATACTTGACTGTACATGTGTATTCGGTGGTATTGATATAAGAAACTAACGGTATTTGCTAATATTACAAGCATTTAGTCCGAATCGAATTGATAACTTAGTTCTATTCCTTGCTACCCAATCGTATAAGGGATTGCAAAGTATTACAAAAAATGGATTGCTAAGAAGATATCCAAATGGTTTATAGAAACTATCCATTCTCTTCATAGTTTCGAATACACCCTTAGAACGATTATATAGCTTACCTTCTTCAGTTAATAAATACAGTGATTTAGAAGTTTTATCTTCAGATAACAAAGGATGTAATTCGGATAAATTTAATATTTGAAAAGGTTTGACTTCAAATTTGTCTTTAGTCGTATGCTTCTGAACAAACTCAGATGAGTAAGTACATATCCCACAATCACCATCAAATATTAGTAAGTCACTCATTTAATTGCACTATCCGCAATGTCTTTTCTATAATATTTATTTTCAAAATGAATACCTTCGGCCAAATTATATGCGTTCTCTTTTGCCTCTTTTAGGGTACTTGCAACAGCTGTTATTCCTAAGACTCTACCACCACTATTAACTATTTTATTATTATCTTCTTTTGTTCCAGCGTGGAATATAAATCTATCTTTCAATGAAGAATTGTTCTGTAATCCTTTTATTTCAAATCCTTTATTGAAATTTTCTGGATATCCATCAGAAGCGAGGATCACTGTACAAGCATATTTATCTTTTTTAATACTTATGCTGTTCTTTTCAATTGCTCCTTTTGATGCTGAATAGAAAAGATTTGCCAAATTTCCTTCTACAAGCGATAGTACCGACTGCGTCTCAGGGTCTCCAAATCTGACATTAAACTCAATAACTAATGGCTCACCATTGACTATCATAATACCAACGAAAAGACAACCAATAAAGCTATTCTTGCGAGTCTTCATTCCCAGTAGGACTTGTTTAACTATTCGATTACGTACTTTCTTGATTATTACATCATCCACAAATGGTGTTGGACTAAATGATCCCATACCGCCAGTGTTAAGCCCCAAATCACCATCTTTAGCTCTCTTATAATCTTGTGAAGCAGGAAGAAGTATGAAATCAGTACCATCACAGATAGCAAAAATAGAGGCCTCTACACCATCTAAAAACTGCTCTATTACTATTTTTTTGCTAGCTTCACCAAATTTACCGTCGAAAAAATCTTCTACGATATTTTTCGCTTCTTCTTTGTTATCAGTTATATATACTCCCTTTCCACCAGCTAAACCATCTGCTTTTATAACGATAGGCATATCACTCTTATCAATATATCTACCACAATCGCTTAAGTCTTTGGCTTCGAAAGTTTTGTATGCAGCCGTTGGAATGTTAAACTCATCCATAAACTCTTTAGCGAATGATTTCGAGGATTCTAATTGTGAGGCATACTTACTTGGTCCAAAGCAATTGATATTATTATGTCTGAGCGTATCTGTAATACCGTCAGCTAGAGGTTGTTCAGGACCCACAACTACCAAATTGATCCTTTTATCTATACAAAAATTTACTAGTGTTGTTTTGTTATTTATATCAAAATTTACATTTTCAGCAACTTGTGTAGTTCCAGGGTTACCTGGGTTGCAATATATGTTATTCTTATTATCAGATTCGTGCAGTTTAAGCGCTAGAGTATGTTCTCTCCCACCATTTCCTATTAATAATATGTTCATATTTTCTTATTCTAGTTTTGTATTTTATTAGAATTGAAATTATAAATTTTATATCACATTGAATAAATAATTTGAGAAGTTTCCTTGAATAATTGTATTTAGTTCCTGTTGAAAAGTATATTCTATTATAGTGCCTATTAACTTAGAGTTACTGATTATTATTTATTAAGTTAGTATAGAATAATTTGCAAAAAGGAATGGTAAAAAATGGCTAAAAACGATAAAGTGTCGAAAATTGGTGTGGATATAAATCCCGATAAAATGAAAGCAGTTAACCTTGCTATGGATCAGATAGAACGTCAACATGGTAAAGGTTCAATTATGAGATTGAGTGATCAGCAAGTAGTTGATGTAGAAGTAATTCCAACTGGTTGTATATCTTTAGATGCAGCAATTGGTGTTGGTGGTATTCCACGTGGTAGAATAATTGAAATCTTTGGTCCTGAATCTTCAGGTAAGACAACGGTATGTCTTCATGTAATAGCTGAAGCACAAAAGAAAGGTGGTTTAGCTGCATTCGTTGATACTGAGCATGCATTAGATATTAATTATGCTCAAAGATTAGGAATAGATTTGAATAATCTATTACTTTCACAACCAGAATTTGGTGAACAAGCTTTAGAAATAGTTGAAACACTTGTAAGAAGTGGTGGAATAGATGTGGTTGTTATTGACTCTGTTGCGGCACTTACCCCTAGAGTTGAGATAGAAGGTGATATGGGTGATGCTCAAATGGGTTCACAAGCTCGTTTAATGTCACAAGCTATGAGAAAGCTAAACGCTGCTATCGGTAAATCTAAAACAACTGTTATATTCACTAACCAGCTTAGAAGTAAGATTGGTGTAATCTATGGTAATCCAGAGACAACAACTGGTGGTAATGCACTGAAGTTCTATGCTTCTGTTAGACTTGATATTAGAAGAAAGGAAGTACTAAAAGATGGTTCAGAGATAATTGGTAATAGAGTAAGAGTGAAAGTTGTTAAAAATAAAGTTGCTCCTCCATTTAAAGAAACTGAATTTGATATTATGTACAATGAAGGTATATCGAAAGTTGGTGATTTGGTAGATGTAGCTACTGAACATGGTATTGTAAATAAGTCTGGTTCGTGGTACACTTTCCAAGAAGAACGAGTACAGGGGAGAGACGCCCTTAAAAAACTAATCAGTGAAGATGATAATCTTTTCGAATCATTAAAAACTAGTGTTTTGGAAGTTATAAGTCCAAAAAGGAAGAAAGACGAAAAAGTTGAAAAAGATGATAAGTCTGAAAAAGTAGAAGTTAAAAAATAAGCAATGCACAAAGTTTACTCAATTAAGAAAAAGAGATACTCTAAAAAGTATTTTGTAAACTTTGTAGATTTCACTCATGATTCTTTAGAACTGGGTCTAGACGTTATAATGAAATTCAGTATAACTAAAGACACGGAAATTGATGATGATATATTACATGAAGCAATATCTGAACAATCAATAAAAGATACAAAACTTGCGGCTTTTAATTATGTATCATACAAGCCGAGAAGTGAATACGAAGTTAGAGAGAAACTAAGAACCAAAGATTATAGCCAAGAGAATATAGACTTGGCTATTTTATTCTTATATGAATTCAAACTCTTAGATGATGAACAATTCGCCCAAAGTTTTATCGAAGTAAATTTAAGAAATAAGCCATCAGGTAAGTATAAGCTTATACATGAATTGAGCAAACGAGGGATTGACGAGTCTTTGATTAATAAATCAATAATAGAGTACTACCCCGAGGATAATGCTCTAGAATTGGCTTTATTAGCTGCTAAAAAGCATTTGAAGAAAATATCATATAAACCCAAAGAAAAACAGAGAAAACTAGTTATAGATTTTCTATCTAGGCGAGGGTTTGATTGGGATACGATTAATAAAGCTACAGATAAACTATTATAAAAAAAGCCGGTTAAACCGGCTTTTTTTAATTCTAAATCTAATTTATATTTATTTCTTCATCCAGAAATGTTCTTGGAAAGTATCACACTTCTCTACGTTCCAAGTTGTTTCAATAGTGTTATAACCATCTTTCTCAATGATAACAGTATATTTACCTTTGCATAATTCTTTTGCTAAGTATTCACCTTCTTTGTCAGTAGCTTTTTTCTCATATATTACTTTACCATTTAATTTTAAAGTAATTTTAGCACCTTCAATAGCAGACTTCGTTTCATTATCCATAACAATGAATTTTAATACGGCATCACAGCAATCACTAATAGGCTCCATCGAAAAGGTTTCTTGGAAAGTATCACATTTTTCAATATTCCAAGAAGTTTCAATTCTATTGTATCCATCTTTTTCAATGATAACAGTATATTTACCTTTACAAAGTTCTTTTGCTAAGAATTCACCCTCTTTGTCAGTTGCCTTCTTTTCAAAAACTACTTTACCATCTAATTTTAATGTAATTTTTGCTCCTTCAAGTACAGACTTTGTTTTGCTATCTTTTACTATGAATTTTAATATAGCATCACAACAATCTTTTTTAGTTTTCATTGCCTTCTCAAAGTTCAACTCTTTATTACATCCAAGTTCAAATTTGAACTCAACACCTTCGTGTTCTTCAGAAACAATAGAAATACTATAATCATTTCCTTCACATAGGTCACCAAACTCAACAATTCCATTATCATTAGTTTTAGCATCTTTAAGTTTTGTTGAACCTTTCCAAATATTTACAGTTTTGTTTCTAAGTAGATTGCCATTTTCATCCGTAACTTTTACTCTCACGAAACCATCACAGCAATTGTTAATAGGTTCCATTGAAAATGTTTCTTGGAAAGTATCACATTTTTCAATATTCCAAGAAGTTTCAATTCTATTGTATCCATCTTTTTCAATTATAACAGTATATTTACCCTTACATAGTTCTTTGGCTAATAATTCACCCTCTTTGTCAGTTGCCTTTTTCTCAAAAATTACTTTACCATTAAGTTTTAAAGTAATCTTAGCTCCTTCAAGTCCAGACTTTGTTTTACTATCTTTTACTATAAATTTAAGAATTGCATCACAACAATCAGATTTTGCTTTTAACTTTTTCTCAAAAGTTAATTCTTTATCACAACCTATTTCAAATTTAAACTCTTGCCCTTCATACTCTTCTGATAATATAGAGATACTATACTCATTACTTTCACAAAGTTCTTTGAATTCAATATATCCATTCGCATCAGTTGTTAGTTCAGTAAGTTTATTAGATCCCTTCCAAAGTCTAACTGTAACACCTTTTAAAACGTTTCCATTTTCATCCTTTACAGTTATTTTTACTTTGCCTTCACAGCAATCCATCTCAGGTTCCATAGAGAAAGTCTCTTGGAAAGTATCACATTTCTCTACATTCCATACTGTTTCAATTCTCTTATATCCATCCCTTTCTATTATAACAGTATATTTACCTTTGCAAAGTTCTTTTGCTAAGAACTCACCTTCTTTGTCTGTTGCCTTTTTCTCAAAAACTACTTTACCATTAAGTTTTAAAGTAATCTTAGCTCCTTCTAATGAAGATTTAGTTTTGTTATCTTTCACTATGAATTTTAATATGGCGTCACAACAATCTTCTTTAGCTGTTAGCTTTTTCTCAAAACTCAACTCTTTATTGCAATCCAAATCAAATCCAAATTCAAACTCTTCAAAACCATCTGCAAATATAGAAATACTATATTCATTACTTTCACAAAGTTCTTTGAATTCAATATATCCATTTGCATCTGTCTTAAGTTCAGTTAGTTTATTTTTACCTTTCCAAAGTCTGACAGCAGCATTTTTAAGTACATTTCCTTTATCATCCTTAACTATGATTTTTACTTTACCGTCACAACAATCACTCTTTTTTTCTAGGGTGTGTTCTAATGTTTTTTCTTCATCACATCCTATTTCAACTTGAACTTCTTTATTTTCGTAACCATCTAGTTTGTACACAATTGTATATTTTCCTTCACATAAACTGTCTTGAACGGCTGAACCATTTTCGACTACAGGGTCTTCGATTACTTTTCCATCTTTATATATGTAAACTTTAGTTCCATTTAATATATTCCCGTCTTTATCTTTTGGCTTAAATATAAAAACACCATCGCAACATGTATCTTCATCTGATTGAGTACTTATCATTTTGAACTCAATAGCTTTAGTATTATCACAGTTTTCAATGGTTACCTTTTCTTCCATAACTTTGAAACCATCTAAAGCCAAGCGTAATTCATATTCTTCGAGGCAGAGCCCTTCAAATTTTACTTTCCCATATTCATCAGATTTTCCTTTCTTCAATACTTTCATATCTTGTCTAACTTTCACCTCTACATTCTTAAGTACATTTCCATCTTTATCTTTTATTGTAAGTTCAATTGAGCCACAACAATCTTTTTTATCCTCTAATGTAACAGAACCATTCTTTTTATTATCTATATCAGAATAGTTTAGGTTCAGTGAGTTATAAAGCGGATGTGAAATTGAAAATGTTATGTTTTCAGTTGGGACTGAAATATTATCGAAAGAAATAAAACCATCTTCATCAGATGTGTCAGTTGCTATTACGTCACTTTTATCAGTTTCGTGGATTTTAACTATTGCGTTAATAACAGGATTATCTTTGCTATCGATTATACTAGCTGAATAACTTATGTCCATATCAGAAGGCTTATTAGGTTGCTCTTCCTTACAAGACATAAATAAAAGTACTGATACTAATGATATAGTTAAAATACGTATCATTGATTTCATAACAACCCTCAAATTAATTTATTAAATATGTTTACAAATATACTGAATAACAGTTGAAATCGATTTTTGTCACATTTTTAGTTAAAAGAAATGATATTTGTATCAAGTATAGGAATTATTGGTTCGATGCCAAGCGAATCAAATTTAGGTTTTTGAATAATATTTCTTTCAGGATAAAAGAATTCTAATAATAGTTCTTTAGCAATAGGCGCACATACGCGACCACCCCAACCTGCATTTTCAACCATCACAGCCATAGCAATTTTGGGATTCTCTTTTGGAGCAAAGCAAGTAAACCAACCATGATCTTTACCATGTGGGTTTTGTGCTGTTGATGTTTTTCCACAGACATTGAGTCCATCGATACGTGCATTACCTGCAGTACCACCTCCAGCATTAACTACTTGCCACATTCCTTCTTTCACAATTTCAATTGTTTTAGGGGAGAGTTTCAAGTCTTTCTTATCATATTCTATATTTTGAAAAGTTCTTGTAACATTATTATATATTTTTTTAACTACGTGAGGTTGAACCCATATTCCACCATTAGCAATTGCAGCAATATATGATGCCATTTGAACTGGGGTAACAAGTATTTCTCCTTGTCCAATACCAAAGTTCATAAGCATCCAACCTGGGATGTTATTATTGAATCTTTTATTTAATGTTTCTAAATCTTGAAAATTTCCTCTTTTCTCACTAGGTAAATCTATTCCAGTTAATTGACCAAAGTTTAATAATCTTCCATAATTAACAACGTTCTCTGCACCTAATTTTAAGGATAATTGGTAAAAGAAAGCGTTACAAGATTTTTTGATTGCTGTTTTCACATCTATACTACCATGATGGCCTAAGCACTTGAAGAATCTATTTCCATATTGATATCCACCATTACATGTAAAATGTGAGGTTTCCGTAATTACACCTTCTTCTAAACCAGCTAGTGCTATTAGCATTTTCCATGAAGAACCAGGTGGATATTCACTATTAACTGTTCTATCCAAGAAAGGTTTATCTGGGTCCGTCATTAATGAATTATAATAGCTAGATGATATTTTCCCACTAAACTCGGTTAAATCGAAGGTAGGGGAACTAGCCATAGCAAGGATTTCGCCTGTTGATGGATCGATGGCTACTATAGCTCCTCGTTTTCCTTCTAATAATTTCTCAGCTTTAGCTTGTAACCCAGACTTAATGCCTAAATATAAATCAAAACCGTTCTTAGAGATTTTATCCTTTTTACCTTTTTCATATTGAAAAACTTGTTGCCCAAACTTATTTACAGCAACAAATTTAACTCCTTCGTTTCCTTTCAATAAACCCTCATATTCTTTTTCAATCCCTTGTTTACCAATAGCATCACCAGGTCTATAGTATTGATAAGTTTCTAATTCTTTAGGAGAAATTTCTTTCGTATAACCAAGTAAATGAGCCATATAAGCATCAGATTGATACAATCGTTTAGATTCAATTATTACATCAATACCGCGAAGATATTCGGAATATTCTTCTATCCCAGAAATGGTTTCAAGATCAACATCTCTTTGGAATTTGATGGGAAGAAAAGGGGAGAAGGCACTGTATTTTTTAATAGATGTACTAAGCTCAGTACTGTCAATATCTATCAATGAAACTAATAATGGAAATGCTTCTTCTCTCCATAAATTTGGAGTGAAGCTAAGTGCGAATGAAGATTTGTTGTGTACGATAAGATTACCATCAGCATCGTAGATATTACCTCTGAATGGCTCTTGAATTATCTGCTTTATTGCTTGAGCTTCACTGGCTTCTTTGTAAAGTAATCCTTTTACAATCTGTAAATGGGCTAATTTAAGTGTATATAAAGCACATACCAAAATAACAATTACCTTGAATACTCTAATTCTAGGTGTTGAAATGAATTTTTCTGCGTAATTATTATCCATTTATAGTACTAATTTAAAACTTTGTTTTTGTAATTGACTTCTACATAATTTACCAAAAAGAAAAGTATTGCGTTTATAATAAGTGTATCTCTGAATATAAAAGTCATTGTAAACATACCAGTAATTATAAGAGAAATGATAGATAAAAAAACTCCAATCATTAGTAATCTGTAAAAGGTGTCAATCTTTAATTTTATACTATAAAAAATAGATTTTATGAAGATAACTCCGAATAACCCGAAGAATGTCAAAGTTAGAGGAATTCCGATCCTAAAAAAGAAATGTAAAAAGCTATTATGAATAACTGATGAGTATCCCATTTTACCTGTAATTGGATTTCGGAAAGTAAATACAGCTCCAAATCCATTTCCTATGAAAGGTGATTCCTTTATCTTTTCAATAACTACTTTCCACTCCTCAAATCTAGATATGGCAGAGATATCTTCTGTTCCTTGTGATGTAGATTCAAATCTAGATTCCAATGCAAAAATCACAAATTTAAAAATATCACCAAAAAATATGGAAGCAATTAAATATGCAAGAACAACTGAAATTACAAAATATGAAAGAAACCTAACTTTCTCTTTTACGTTTAAAAGTAGAAATATAGTAATTATATTTACAAATGCAGCTGCCCAAAAAATTCTAGCAAAAGTAGATGTTAGTGCTCCTAGGGTTAGAATCATTATAATAGTTAATAGGACTCTATATTTAGTTTCTTTTTGATAGAATATAAAAATACAACTGAAAGTAGTCCCAATAACATACATATAAGTGTTATTTCTTATAGTCGATCCGGCTTCATAAGCATAAGTAATGTTTGATAGTATTTGCTTATATATATAGAATTGTAATAAATCCGAAAACAATAATGTTATAGTGAAGATAATAAGTAATATTACTACATCTCTGTGATTTGTAAAATACTTTTTCATCGGGAAATACAAAAGCATTAATGAGAGTAAAGAAAACTCCCTTATCCATTCAAAAAAGACAGTTTTGTCATGAAATACATTGATAAGTGTCAGTGTCGTGAGTATAAAAAAAGCCAAGAAAAACCATTCCGTTTTAGACTGAATTAACTTTTCTTTCTTAACCATTACTTGCCATATTATCCATAGATATAGAAATATATTAAGATAAATAGAGAATACTACATCAATGGCACTCACACCGCCACCAGTGGTAGACGAAAATACTCCAGACACTAATATCACAGAGTGAATCCACAGTTTGGGGTTATAAACTAAAAGGGTTAAAAAAAGTATAGATACTCCTAATACTATATATATAATAGGTGTACCAGTCTGCCCAATAGATATATTGAGTATAAATATAGAGACCAACCCAGCAAATAAAATTAATAGTAGCTGAGGAATAGAAAACTTAGTCGGATTATATTTATTTAGTTCAAGACTATCAATTTTTGACATTTCGTTTTCTATTGATTTTCTTTGAAATTTCTTAATCTAAGTTTTAAATTATTATACATATTTAAGAATAAAACTAAGACAATTGATAAAATGAAAGAACCTGCGAAAGTTCCCATTACAATATATGAACGTTTAGGTCTATCTTTATTCTCAGCAGGAATAGCTTCATCAACAACAAAAAGATAATTATTATTTGTTACTAAGTCCAATTTTGTCTTTTCTAATGTTGGCATAAGATAGATTTTCATTTTAGAATGGGCTTCATACTCAGTGTATAACCTCATGTATTCCATTCCAACTTTACTAACATCATTAAGTGAGAAGTTTCCAATAAGACCAGGTTGAGTCTTAGATTCTTGTAATTTCTTTCTAGCTTCCCCTACATAATCTTTGAGCATTACTGTGTAAGGATCATTTTCACCAAGCTTATTCTTAGTTATTTCGTACTCAGTCTCAGCTTTCATGACTGTTGCAGTTAATTCGGAAAGTGCTTCACTATAAACTGATGCCTGGTCTACAGGTGAGTATATCTGATACTTCTTAGAATAAATAGAAAGTGAATCCCCTAGTGCAGTAATGATTTGGTCTGTGTGGACTAATCTCTGTTCTAAATATGTGATATTTGCAGTAGCTTCTTTCTTATTCATAACTACTGCTTTAGCATTAACTATTCTCACATACTCATTTGCCATTTCAGCCGCTTTATCAGGTTTTGCATCCCATACCGAGAACTCAATATTACCTTCTTTGTAATTTACAATTTCTACATTACTTCGTAAAATTATTCTAGCTAGTTCCTTGCTTTCATTCTTAACCTTATAAGCTTTGATTAGATCAAATTTATTTACCATCGAATCAAGCACAGTTCTACTTTCCATAAGTACTGATAAATCATAACTCTGACCTCCACTACCACCACCAGCAACTTTAGTTATACCGAAATCTTTTAGTTTGGAAGATATCCCACTTAGTGCCCCGCCTAAAAGTCCGTCAGCAGCATTGCTAGGAGGCACTACATTTACTGTAGATTTGTATTGTACATCCATATTCATTGCATAGAATACAGAACCTATAGTTAGTACTAATGTGAAGATTATAATAACCCATTTGTGTTTGAGTAATGTTGCTAATACTTCAATGCTCTCATTTTCTCTTATTATCATATTATAAGTATGTTAAGTGTAAATTTAAAAAAATCTGTTAGTTATTATTTACATAAGGAGGTCGTTTGAAATCCTCTTCCATTAAATGCAATTCCGCATCTTCGAATAGTAAATCTGGCAATGTTATGCTTGATGGTAAATAACTATCACCACCCGTCAAATAAGGTGAAATAACAGCAGGAGCTAAGTAATTCAAAGTATAAGATTTGTCACTTGTACTTACAATGTCTTTGAATAATAATACATTCATAGTTGGAATTACCATACCGCTGAATTTCTCTTTTCTACCGTCAGTATATACTTTATAACCGTCCATCACATAATTCTTTTTACCAAATGGAATCTCTATATTTCCGTTTAAAATTCTATAAAGTGAAGTATATCTTATATTTGCATCTAAGATTTTAGTGACAACAATTCCAAAATCTAATTCACGTTTTTTTACAAATTCTAATAACTTTGATTCAAGTTCTTTACTACTAAGTTTATTATCAGAATTATTATTTTCAACGATAATATTACTAAACATAGCAGAACCACCTCTTTTATGAGCATTTGATTCTTTTATTCTCTTAGTAGGGACTCTATCAGACAATAAGGTCTCTAAATATCCGCCCTTTACTAATTCCACATTCTGAGATTCTAATCCATCATCATCGATTTTATAAGTACCAATAAGATCGACTCCGTTCAATTTGCTTTCATTAGGTTTGTCTGTTATATTTAAAAATTCTGGTAATACTCTGCCACCTACTTTTCTTTGGAATACAGCATCTTCATTTTCGGAAGAGAATCCACCATCAGTTAATGGCTCTCTTTGGGATATTAATTTGGGCAAGAATGATTGAGCAAATATTTGACCTGCTGCTTGTCCTGAGAAAATAATTGGTCCTACATAAAAATCATCAAGTTGTGGAATTCTTAATCTATCTGAGATATTTTCAGCTACTAGCTTAGCAGCTTTTATCAGTGAGTCTTTTATAGGCATATCACTTGGTTTAATTGAATAAGCAGTGTAGTGATCAAATACTGGCATTCCTTCCTTATTTTGACTAGCAGCAACTATTTCAAACCCTGTATAATAAGAGTCTTTAATATACTCTACACCTTCTGAATTCATATAGTATATTCTTTGGGGTATAAACTCAACGCTAACACCAGAAGTGTAAATGGCAGGATAAATCTTGAATACAGACGAAACAGACTCGATAATGGCTTTATACTTTGCTAGATTGAACTCTGGTATTTCTTTTATATCGCGTAGTTTTTTTACTGATTCCAATTTATTAAAATCTGGAATTGTATCTTTACGCATTCTGTTTTTCAATATTGCCAGTTTCTTTGAGTATAACTCAGCGGTTTGTTTATATGCTGCATCCGTTGCTAACCAAAATTCCTTTCTTAAGTAGTTAATACTTGGCTCATAGCTCACAGCTCGTTTTTTAAATCCTTCTTCGTCATCACTACTACCAAAGAATCCTAATCCAACATCGAAGAAGTTTGTATTATCAAAGCTATAATCACCAACTCTCACACTAACACTTATATATGCTGATTTTGAGTTGTTAGCAGCTTCTATAGATCCCATAGATCCTCGCATACTAGATGCGTCATATTCTACATATTTATACTCTATAAAATATGGACTTTCTAAGTCATTAATCTTTAATTCATTCATCGAACGGTTAAGTTCGTTTTTCATAGCAAAGATTATATCTTCGTTTGGCTTATCAAAGCTATAGCCAACTGAGTTTATTAAAACCAATAACAATAATGTGATGATCAATTTCATTTATTTTCTTTTTTTAATTTACGTTAATTCAAGTTAAATCATATTCTTTTTTAAGCTTTCAACAACAACAGCTAATTCTTCAGATTTTTGTGTTCCCAATAGTAGTTCGAATCCGTCCTTCATTTTTATTCTAAGACCCTTGTTCTTACTAACATTGAGACATAATCCACGACCTTTCATCGAAAATCTATATCCCCATCCACCATATTCCATTATAGGTCTATATTTTTCTACTTCAATGCTATAAATAGATTGAACAGGAATAGTCTTATAATCTCTGATGAAAGGCCAAAACTTATATTTAATATTTGTGTCTTCTATCTTAGTTTCTAATTTTATTGAGTAGAAAAACCAAGAAAGGAAGATTGCAAATCCAATTACTAGAATAAAACCTACAAATAAAGCTCCATCACTCATTGGTTTATCACCAAATTGTTCATTTGTAATTACTTGATTGAATAAAGCAATACCAAATAGTACAATGGATCCACCAGTAATTAGTGTGAGTAATATCCAAAGTGCCTTTTGTCTGAATACTTGCGTTTCTTCAAATAGTAATTTTGACATAATACTAATCCGTTGTTACTTTTTTAGGAGCTTCCAATATTGGCGGTTTTGCTTGAGACTTTTTCTTCTTTTGTACTTCAATTTTAGAAACTAATATATCTGGTGAAGATGCAGAAACTGGGACTCCACCTGACTCTGCACCACATATTCCGTTGAATACACCAACTCTTTCAGAAGTAGCTAATATATTGCTAAAAGTAGATAGGGGAGTCCCAATCAAATCTACTCCTCTTACTAACTCATTAGCCCTTCCATCTGCATAAATCTTATATACCTCTAGAGGAAGTACATTAAATGCATTTGGTACCGTTCTACCAGTGAAAGTGAACCCACCTTGTACAGTTTTAAAATACAGACCAAACTCTTTTTCTTGTTTTTTACATTCTTCTCTTAGTAGTTCTACTAATTCATCATCGTCAACCTTATTACTACTCTCCACTATTAGATTTGACTGTCTCGATACTGCATTGTAACCAGCTTGTTTTCGACCATGTCCATTTGAATGATCAAATCCTTCAATTGGTGATCTAGCCATCAAAAAGCTCCTAAATATACCATCATTTACCGAGACTACTTTTTCAGACTTTACGCCCTGATCATCAAATAAAAAGTAACCAGAAAGCTCAGTACCATTTCTTTCTTTTATAGTAGGATCGAAAACAACATCTATGAAATCAGGAAGTATAGACTCTCCGACAGACTTTTTGAAAGTCTGGCTAGATGATGGATCTTTTTCTCTATGGCCTTCTACTCTATGACCGAATATCTCATGGAAAAAGACACCAGAGGCCTCACCGGATAATATTGCAGGGCCAGAGTAAGTATCCATAAGAGGGGCTTCTCTAAGTTCTTTTAACAATGCTATTATTTTTAAAATATCAGCTTCTATTTTTCCTAAGGGAGGTAAGGTTTCAGGTGTGAAAGCAAAGTATGACTCGTATAAAGGCAAACTCATTCCGTCAGTTGCTTTTGTTTTAGCATATACAAATATTCTAATTGAAGACTCATCAAATTTAAGCTGACTTCCCTCGGTATTTACAAAATACTTTGTCTTATTCTCTAATTGAAAAGAAACCGAACCATCATATATTAATGGATCTGAATTAAATAGATTAGATAGTTGTTTTACATATCCAACCCATTTATCTCTATCTATTTTTAATTTTTCAATTGACTCACTAAATTTGACTGGTTTCTCTTTTGAAAAATCAGCAGATTTATCTTCTTGTTCAACTTTAACTGCAGCATTAGATTTTGCTTTTTCAAAAGTCTCAATTGCTTCTTTGTAGACTTTGTCAGTAGAATACCAAATTTTATTCTTTATTGCCTTAGCATTGTTATCTAATGGAAGAAATTCAAATCCAGAACCTCCACCAAAGTTAAATGAACTACCTCTAATAATATGTGTATTATCAAATTTATAATCTCCAACTCTTAGATCAATATCTAATATTCTCTGACTTGTACTATCATTACTCATCAGATTACCAAATGATGAATTTATAGAAATTCTCTCTATATCTGTAATATTATATGATATATAATAGGGCGGAGTACTTTCCTTCTGGAGTTCATTGAAGTTTCGTGTTAATTCCTTACTTGCAATATCCAGAACAGATTCTGATTTACTTACAGAAAACGAAATGAATATTAATGCGATTGCTATTTTATACATTTTCACCAAGATATTTCTTTGATATTAATTTTAATGATTCATCGAACTCATATACATACGGTTTTCCTGTCGGAATGTTAATATCTGATATGTCTTCTTTACTAACACCTTCTATATGCATAGTCAATGCTCTTAATGAATTGCCATGAGCGGAGATTAAAATATCCTTACCTGCCTTAAGCAAAGGAGCTATTTGACTTTCATAATATGGTAGTACACGGTCAAGAGTATCTTTCAATGATTCTCCTTTGGGTGGAGCCACATCGAAGCTCCTTCTCCATATATGCAATTGTTCAGCTCCGACTTTCTCCCCAATTTCAGCTTTATTTAGACCTTGCAAATCACCATAATTTCGCTCATTCAAAGCAATGTCAGATATCATTTCAATATCATTAAATCCAGCAATATCAGATATAATCTCAGCTGTTTTTATGGCTCTTTTCAATCCTGATGTGAATATTTTATCGAATTTAAACCCTTTAAGAAGTTCACCAGCTTCTTGTGCTTCTTCTATACCGAGTTCAGATAACTCAATATCAATCCAACCAGTGAATCGATTCTCTTTATTCCATTGCGATTGACCATGTCTAACACAAACTAACTTTGACATTCTTAATACCTTTCTTTTTTTATTTCAATTTATTTATTAATTCTGTTGGTGCTTGTACTAACTCAATAAGAACACCTTCACCAGAAATTTGAGAATTTTCATTCCCTTTCGGATGTATGAAACATACATCATATCCAGATGCACCTTTTCTAATACCACCTGGTGTAAATCTAACTCCACTAGCTTCTAGATTCTTATAAGCTGATTCTATATTATCTACCCATAGCCCAATATGATTTAAAGTTGGAGTATGAACGGCTGGTTTTTTATTTATATCAATTGGTTGCATTATATCTATTTCGATTTCTGCAATGCCTTTACCTAACTTCAAAATATCCTCATCAACATTCTCGAATTCACTCTTGTATTCACCAATCTTAGGTAAGCCAAATAGATTTTGCCATAATTCATTATGTTTAGATTTATATTCAGAACCTATAGCTATTTGTTGTAGTCCCAATATATTAAAACCTCTTTTAGAACTATATATTTTCTCTTCGGCTAACTTCAAATCTTCAATTGAGTTGATACCTTGTATCTCATCAATATTTGAAGTAGGATATGCCATCACTTTATAACCGTCATTCTTGATTATCTCAACTATATCTGTTAGATAGTATTCACCTTGTACATTGGTATTATTAACTCTTTCTAAAGCTGAGAATAGTAAATCAGATTTTACTAAATAAGTACCACTATTAATTTCATTGACTGATTTTTCTTCTTCACTAGCATCTTTTTGCTCAACAATTCTAGCAAAATCATTTGACTCATTTCTTATTATTCTACCATAACCAGTAGGGTTAGGAGCAATAGCAGATAAAACTGTTAGCGAACTTTCATTATCATTATGGTATTTTATAAATGAATTCAAAGTATCTAATGTAAGTAAAGGTACATCACCACAAAGGATCATAACAACCGAATCTGATTTTATTAGTGCATCTCTTGTTTGATCAACGGCGTGACCAGTTCCTAATTGAGGTTCTTGGATAACCGTTTCAATATTAGAAAAATTATTTTGCGATAAAAATAATTCAACTTTCTCTTTTTCGTGACCTAAAATAACAACAGTCTTAGAAGAGTTTAAGCTCTCAATCGTCTCTAGCACATAGCCTAAAAGGGGTTTACTATTCATTGGGACTAATACTTTTGGTAAATCAGGTACATTCATTCTTGTACCTTTTCCTGCTGCTAATATTGCTACGGTTAGTTTCATTATAAGAATATTTTCTATTTTTGAGATAATAAGTTTAGTAAAATACAGTTTTAAAAATTGAACTCAAAGATAAGTGGGAAATTGAGATGAAAAATATCATTATAGTTTTGACATTAGTTTTATTTACTAACCATTCATATTCCAAAGATAATTTTACTTTGGTAAAGGAAATTGATTTGAGCAATCTTAATTCTTCGAATATGAATAGAATGACAATAGATTTTAAATCTGGAAAAAAGGTAGTCTCCAAAAGTAAAGCAATAGATATAAATGAGATAATTCAAATATGTGATAACTGCTTTGCAGAATTTGAAGATATAAATGGCAAGTTTCATTATTTAAGTAATAGTGATCTGAACAAACAAATAAATAATCAACAAGCACTCCTACTTTTTGATGAAGAATTTTCTAGCTTAGGTGATACATTAGTAATTGGAGAAGATGATTTAAGTAAATTAGCAGGAAATAAATTACTAAATGTAGAATTAGGTTCTATGACTAATGCTAGTTATGGATTAAATTCAAAGAATTGGACAAACGATCGCAAAAATAAGTATTTCAAATCTAATTCTTTAGTGTTTCCATTTGACAATAATACTACTAGATGGATAACTGATATTAGAAGAATAAGAATTTTTAAAAGATAATTTATATATCATCTATATCAATATCTGCAATTGGTAAAGTTAAAGTTACTTCAGTGAATTTACCAACTTCACTTTTAAATTTAATTTTACCATTGTAAATATCCATTATTTTTTTTACTATTGCTAAGCCTAGTCCTGAACCTTGTTGTTCATTTTCTAATCTATCAAATTGAATATAGGCATCCAACATATAGATTTTTTCAAGTGGCATCCCTATCCCATCATCATGTATAGTTATACTATACTTATTATCAATAATTTTAGAGGTAATCACTACTTTGGTTTCATCATTCCCAAATTTGAAAGCGTTATCAACTAGCTCATAAATTAATTTATTGAAATGTTCTTCGGATATTTGAAGTGGTGAATCCTCAAGTTCCATTTCTATACTGTCAGTCTTCTCGAATCTATAAGAAATATTAGTTGCTGTTTCATAGATTAATGATTCAGCTGAATAGATTGTTGCTTCTTGTAATTTTTCTAACTCTTCTATATTATATGAGTTGATTGTAAGTGCAGATAAATATAAATAATTCTCAAATAACCTACGTAACCTAACTGCAGAAGAGTGTACATCTTCTAATATTTCTAATGTTTCTTCTTTGTCAACTTCGTCTAGACTTTGTTTCAGATAGTCAGTTAAACCAAGAATCTGATTGAGTGGTGTTCTTACTTCGTGTGGTAAGGTCATTAGCAAACTAGATTTCAGTTGTTCTACTTTCTCACTGATTTCCTTCTTCTTTTCCATTAGGTCTCTAGTTTGCACAGCTACTAATTGGTCTATTTTATTTTTAAAAAGTTTACTCTCATTTTCTAACTTTAATCCATTAATGCTAGAAGCTAAATAACCTGTGAAATTCTTCAATAAAAACTTAGTTTCTGAATTTAACACTATTAAAGTCTTATCATATTCAATAAGACCAAACCCCAATGCTCCTTTTGAACTAATTAATGGAGCTAGTAGTATAGAAATAGAATCGTCAATTTCTTTAAGTATTAAATCATTTGAATTCATTACTTCACCAATCAAACCAAGTTCTATTGACTTCTCAAATATGGTTAGGCAATTTTCTTTTTCATCATTAGGATAGCAACTTTTCAATACTGGTTCAAAAGTTTCAGTGTTAAATAGAAAAATTGCAGAGAAATTTGGTTCTAATAAATTGAAATATACATTATTTGCACTTTCAATAACTGATTCAATTGTAGGGTTATTTACAAGTGCTATATTAAAGCTTTCAAAAACTTCTAAATTTACTTCCATAATTCTCTAGTTAATAATTAATATTTCATTTGCTTGTTCGTAATCGGTCTTTATTCTTTCGTAGAATGACTCTTTATCAAATTTTGTAATATCTAATCTCCGCCAAAGCAATTGGTTAGGTTGAGTTATTCTGTCACATCCCGAATGACCTAAACCTAATAGCTTAGCAAGAATATTTGAAATATGGACTACTCCAACTAGTTGATCATAATTTGATCCAACCAATCCGTCATTATGATACCTTATCACATTTAAAATATTGGGGTCTAGATTCCATGATTCAGCTACTTTTAATCCGATCTCTTGATGAGTAATGCCTAAAACTTTTTGCTCTGCTTCGATCAAAGAAATGCCTTCCTTTTCCATTATTATAAATACAACATTATATTCTGGACCCAAGATTTTGATTAATACCAATTTACCAATGTCATGTGTAATCCCAGAAAGTAAATATTCATCTAGATTCTTTTGCCCCAATTCTTGAGCAATTATTCTCGAAATAGCTCCAACTGCTATAGAATGCTTCCAAAATTCAACTAAATCAAATTTAGAATTTGAATTTATGTCCGAAAATATTTCGATTATTTTTGTAGAAAGAATAATGTTTTTCAACTCACGGAAACCAAGGTGGAATATAGCTTTATCAATAGAGTTTACTTTAGTGCTTAGCCCGTAAATACTTGAGTTTACAATTTTTAAAAGTTTAAATGTTAGTGCAATATCGGTAGAAACTAAATTAGAAAGGTCTTTAATAGTAGTTGAGGTATTTGATAATGCGTCAACTAGTTTATAATATATAGTTGGTAATGTTGGGAAATCATCAAAATTCTCAATTTTATCAAGTAGTTTATTCATTATTAAACTTTCCTATTCTACTTAGTACTGCAACATCAAATAATAATTTGTCATTTTCATTCTTAATTTTCCATCCAATTTCATTCAAAAGTTTAGTTTCAATATTAGCAATTTCCTCACTATTAACCGATCCACTCGATGCATCGATTAAATCATCAAAAATTGAAATTTCATTAATACCCCACATCTTTAGTACTCTAATGTGTGAATCAAGATTTAACAAAGTACCTTTTTTAATAAGTATTTGATCATATTTATTAGAAAGTGTTTCTGCTAGAATCTGACCTTCTTCAATATCGTCTAATTTTACTTTTCTTGGCATATACCTAAAACTACCTTTTTCTGATTAGCTAATTTAACAATAAGAGTAAACTTTTGAACATTTAATTTATTAACAACTGTTAAATTCTACATAAACTATAAAGTTTTTTAAATTTCGAAAGTGAAATTGTTTTTTAAATTAAAAAGATAAGATAATGAAAAAAATAATAGAATGCGTCCCTAATTTTTCAGAAGGAAGGGATAAAGAAATTATTGAAGCAATTGCAGAATCAATACGAAAAACAGAAGGGTGTACTTTGTTAGATGTAGATCCAGGTGCATCAACTAACAGAACTGTTTATACATTTGTAGGTGATGAAAACTCAATTATCGAAGGTGCAATTGCATCTGCAAAAGTTGCAAAAGATTTAATAGATATGCGAACTCAAAAAGGTGAACATCCTAGAATGGGTGCAATGGACGTATGTCCTTTCGTTCCTGTTGCTAATGTAACTATGGAAGAATGTGTTGAAATTTCAAAAAAATTTGCTAAAAGAGCATCAAAAGAACTAGGAATTGCTTTTTATCTTTACGAAGAAGCTTCAAAAAAAGATTATCGTAAAAAGTTGCCAGATATTAGGAAAGGTGAGTATGAGGCGATGTCTGAAAAAGTTAAAAAAGAAGGATGGGAACCAGATTATTGGTCGGGTAGCTATAATCCTAAATGGGGAGTCACAGCGACTGGAGCAAGAAAATTCTTAATTGCTTACAACATTAATGTATTAGGAACTTGGAATCAGGCACATAGAATTGCCCTAAATCTAAGAGAAGCTGGTAGGGAAGAGGGTGATTCGGGTCGATTGAAAGAGACAAAGGGACTTGGTTGGCATGTAGATGAGTACAATATGGCTCAAATCTCGATGAATCTAAATGATTATCACGTTACACCTATGCATATTGCCTTTGAAGAAGCAAAGAAAGACGCAATTGAGATGAATTTAGGTCTCGCTGGTTCTGAGATAGTTGGACTTGTTCCGTTAGAAGCAATGATTATGGCAGCAGATTATTACATAGAAAAAGAGAATCTATTCGTAATTGCTGAAGACCAGAAGATAAAATTAGCTATTGATAGACTTGGGCTAAGCTCTATCCAATACTTCGACCCTCAAAAAAGAATAATAGAATATATAATCAAGCAAGATAAAAATGAGCCATTGGCTTCGCTTTCTGTGAGAGATTTTATTGGTTCAGTCGCGGCACGTACCTCAGCTCCTGGTGGAGGTAGTGTCTCTGCAGCTGTGGCATCATTAGGTGCAGGTTTAGGTGCAATGGTTGCTTGGCTGACATTCGGGTACAAGAAATATGAAGAGTATGATGGTCCATTAAGAAAAATAATTCCTAATTTAGTTAAGACAACTGAAGATTTGATACCACTTATAGATGCTGATACTAATGCATTTAGCGATTATATGGAAGCAATGAGATTGCCTCAGAGCACTGAAGATGAAAAAATAGCCAGAAGTATTGCTATGGAAGAAGGAATGAAAGTGGCAATAGAAGTCCCTTTGAAAACTATCAAAACTGCTGATAGAATATGGGATGATTTAATAGAAGTTGCTAAAATAGGTAATTTCAGTAGTCGCTCTGATTTGGAAGTTGGTGCTAGGGCTCTAGAAGTAGGTATATGGGGTGCTTATAGAAATGTTACAATTAATTTGTCTGGTATAAGTGATACAAATTATGTTGAAAAAACAAAGCAAGAAGCAAAATCACTATCTTTAAGAGCAAAAGAGAAAATGCAAGAGATATTAGATATAATTGAAAACAGAAATAGCTAATTAAAAAAAAAGGGGCTTAGAAATTTTGCCCCTTTCGATTTATAATCTTAAAACTCTAAACTTTAACTCTGAATATTCCTGATTTTTGAGTTACAATAATAATATCATTATTGTTATCTAATAAAAGACCTTTGAATTGAAATGAAGGCATTTTATTAGTTAATTCACTCAAATCAACCCATTTCTGTTCTTTATCTAAGAATATAATGAACCCATGATCTTTTACATAAGACCATATATTGTCATGTTTATCTTTTAAACTTGCTTGTATATAATTACCATTAGCTTTTTCAATTTTTTTAATTACTTCCCAATAATTACCATCATAAATAGCAATTCCTTCATAAGTAGATATCCATAACATTCCATTATTATCTACAAACATTGTATTTATAAAGTCAAAATTAATCCCAGTAGTAGCACCATATACTTCTGTGAATATATCATCTTTTACTCTTACTATTTTATTAGAACCTAAACCTATCTCTTGTGCTGCAATCCAAATCTCTCCAGTTTTTCTATTATAAACAAATCCTTTAAGCCTATTCCATGGAAATTGTGAATTAGTTTTTCTGCTAACTATATCAATTTTACTTGTATCAATCAAACGGTCATTATTGTTTATCTTGATTACGCCATTCTCATTAGTAGCTAAATAGACTTTACTATCATTATCAATTAAAATATCTTTGGGGTACATCTCATCTAACCCCAATTTAGGATAGTAGTAAAATGTATCAAGTTTTAAATTAGTATTACATAGACCTTCATACCCATCTGTGTACCAATAATTACCATTTCTATCTAAATCTAGTGATTTGACTTTTATTAATGATAATGTGCCTTTTTCTCGGCTTAGACTTTTCCAATTATAGTTTGGGTCAACTATATTGATACCTTTATCTGTTCCTATAAGCAACTCACCATTATAAGCTAATTTAACATTATTTATATCATCACTTAGTAATTCAGAATTAGATGAATTATACTGATCTATCTCAATATTAAATGAAATTTTCTTATCAACATCGTCTGTTGGTGAAGTAGTTGTGTCATCACTACAAGACCAAAGAAAGAGTATAGTTAAAAATAAAATCTTTTTCATAAGATCTCCTTTAAAAAATTAATTAAACTAATTATCTACCTATATTATATTTGCCTTTATAACGGAAACCGTCCATCATCCATTTGGGCATGTCACCCCCAAAAACATAATAATCCATGAACTGCTTCATCCTAATTGAATAATCGAGTTGGTTTTGGATTTTTCTTGGGTGATGTGGTTCACCTTCATATTGTAAAAATATACAATTCTTATCGAATCTACGCATTGCCAAATATAATTCAACTCCTTGTTGGAAGGGGACAGCGTCATCTATATCACCAAACATCACTAGTAGTGGTGTATTCATTTTATCAGCAAAGAAAATAGGGGAGTTGCGAATATATGAATCCAATGAATCTATTATATTCCCACCAATACGGCTTTGTTCTTTCTCATATTGGAATTGTCTAGCTAATCCTGAACCTAACCTAATTCCTGAGTATGCCGATGTCATATTAGAAACTGGAGCACCAGATACACAAGCTGCAAAGTAATCAGTCTGAGTGACTATCCAAGCACTTTCATATCCTGACCAGCTGTGACCATGCATTACGATTTTCTCAGGGTCAGCTATACCCATTTCTACTAGTTTATCACATCCAGCTATTAGTGCAACTTCTGCAGATTTCCCAGGGTTTCCATCATAGAATTTTACATCTGGGAAGAACATTACATATTCTGAACCTAGATATAATGAATAAGGCGGTCTATGATTTATTTTAGGCATATTAAATTCATTCTTTCTATCTGAAAATCTCTCATAAAAATAAACAAATACCGGATACTTTTTACCTTTTTTATAGTTGTCTGGAAGTGCATAATAACCTTGAAGTGTATCTCCAAACTCAGTTACAAAATCAACTAAATGAGATGTTCCCCACAGAAATTCATCGACTTGTTGTTGCTCATTTGTTAATCTTTCTAATTTACTTATCTTGGTATCAGTTAACCAAATGTCAGGATATGTGTTGAATCCTTCTTTAGTAATTATAATCTTGTCTGAATTTTCGGATTTCGCTCTATAAGAATGTAAATAATCACCATAGGTACGAGTATCTAACTCTCCTGTGATTAAATCAAGAACTCCGATATGTTGTTGTTTTGTTCTATTTCCATATATAGATACTAAAACTCTATCAGAACCTTCAAACCATTTTTTGTCTTTATCAGTGTTAATAATGCTTATCTTATTCTCATTTTTCCGACCAATTCCTTTAGTTAATAAACGGCTTGTTCCATTAGATAAATCAAATTCCCAAATATCATACTGATCACCAATCATTACCTTCTGGTCTTTCCCAATCCACCCTTTTACACCGTAAGAACCTGGCTCTTTTGGATGATCATCTAATACATCATAGAATGGAATAGATAGATTTTCATTCAATACTAAAGTCTTATTAGTCTCATTATTATACGAATACCATTTCTTTTCTTTGAAGTAAACCGTAAAAAGTCCATCAGGTGATAAGTTCGGATATTCTTCCAGATTCTTATCTATTAATTGTTTTTTCCCATTCTCAATATTGATAGAATATAAATCATAATACCAACCACTATAAGTCATTAGCTTCTTATATGGTTCGTTATCAAGTTGGATTGTGAAATTGGGATTATCATTAAACCTTACTCCAGAAGTAGAGCTATCAGATAAATATAATAATTTGTTTTTGTTTAAATTATAGACAGAATAATATATGTCATCTTTTGTTTTATCCCAATTTGTCTGTTGGAATGGGATAATCTCAGGATCTTTTGGATGCCACAAATAGAGTTGAGTCTCATCGAGTATTAGGTCAGTATTATATAGATTAGCTTCTGTAATCTCAGTTGTATCTTTCTCGTCGCCATACCACTCACCTAGTGGCTTATATCCGAACCAAATCCTATTGTCATCATCTGTAAATTTTATATCATTTTTCTCAGGAATATAATATCCCACCCTTGAAGATGTATCAGCTATATTATATATTGACTTAGATTTATAATCATATATATTTATAGCGTTATCTTTTATTTTCTCATATTTTATCAATTTACCCTTTAAGTAAACAAGTTTAGATGATGTTTCATCCCAAGTTAGGTTTGTATATTTAGTATTAGAATCTATTTCAATCTTCGATTCTGGAATAAATTCTTCGTTCAAATTTCTTGTATAAATTCCGTTTATTCCTTTGTCAACAATAGTCGAATAGAAGATATTATTTCCTAAAGAATCTAATGTGTATTCAACAACATTCTCAATGGGGATCTCCGTTTCACTTTGTAAGTGTCTCAATAATAACTTCTTGCCTTTTAACTTATCTTTTTTGTCATAGTCTTTTGTGTAGGCAAGCCATTTTCCATTTTTAGCTAATTTAAAGCTGGATACATCATCAATTGATTTACGATAATCAGATGAGGTATTGATTAGTTCTAAATCAGGTTTCTCATCTTTATATTTTTCAGGATTTAATTGTTTTAATACATCAATCTCAGTTTTTACTACAAACCAAATAGTATTTTGTGAATACTGAGAGTAGCTTCCTTTTTCAACTTCAATTTTCTTGTCTGACTCAAGTGATTGTAAAACATAGACATTGTTTCCTCTTTGTTTATCTAACCTATAAGTCAACCAACTGCCGTTGTCAGTTAAGTTTGGAGAAGTCAGATTCTTGAATTTTAGTATATCTTCAAAAGTGATTGCCTTTTTAGCATAAGAGATACTTACAGTTAGCAATAAAAGTGTTATTATAAGTTGTTTATTAAGCTTCATTAATTATTTCCGATTATTGGGTATCCAAAGTCCATAATATAATAAAGTAATTTGAGAATGGGAAAATGCTGGTTATTTTAATTTGTATTATTTTTATGAATTTAAACTTTAAACAAATAAATCTTATATTTGATTGATATTGAAAATATAAAAACCAAGAATAATATGAAAAATAAACTATCTAAAGAAATCCAGGCAGAACTGCTTAACATGTTAAAAAAACGATTTGAGAATAATATGAATCGTCATGAAGGATTAAATTGGCAGTCAGTACAATCAAAACTAGAATCTTATCCAGAAAAGCTATGGTCTCTCAACGAAATGGAATTATCCGGCGGTGAACCAGATGTAGTAGGTTATGATAATAAAACAAATGAATTTATATTCTTCGATTGTACTGCTGAAAGTCCAAAAGTTCGTAGAAGTGTATGTTATGATCACAAAGCACTTGAGGCACGAAAAAAATTCCCACCCGAAGATAGTGCGATTAACATGGCATCACAAATGGGAATCGAAATTCTTGATGAAGGACAGTACAGAGAACTTCAACAGTTAGGCAACTTTGATTGTAAAACTTCAAGTTGGATTAAAACACCTGAAAGTATAAGAAAATTAGGTGGTGCTATATTCGCTGACTTTCGATTCGGGACTGTATTTGTATATCACAATGGGGCAGACTCTTACTATGGAGCAAGAGGTTTTCGTGGCTCGCTGAGGGTATAAATCTAGCACTGATTAGAGAACCGTCACAAAATGATCACCTAAATAATCAAATGTGGAAGTAGAATACGTTATAACTAAAATACATTTTTCAAGAAGTAACTGTATTTACAGTAACATTCCCATCTAATCCCTTTATAGTAGTTTAGTTAGGGTTGCTTGATAATAAATTTACATTTTGAGAGGGCGAATGGAGCTTTACTACTTCTTCTCACTAACAATTTGATTAAAGTAATATTCTTGAGCTGAGAATGGGGGATTGCTGTCACTAGGAGAAAGTGCTTCATAGCTACCATCTCTCTTGAGTTTCCAAGATTTTGTATTGTCTGCCCAGTAAATGTCCAATATTTCTTGAAGCTTTTCCTTGATATTGGATTGATAAACAGGGATGACAGTCTCGACTCTTTTGTTCAAGTTGCGGGTCATCCAATCGGCACTACCAAAATAGTACTCTGGATTATCGCCATTTTGGAAATAGAAGATTCGGCTATGTTCTAGGAACCGACCGATGATACTTCGGACTTCAATGTTCTCGCTGAGACCCGGAACTCCTGGCATTAAACAGCAAACGCCACGTACTAGCAGTTTGATTTGGACACCGGCTTGCGATGCTTTGTATAAAGCTTGGATGATTTTGCGATGAGCAATCTGATTCATCTTTGCGAAAATCAGACCCGGCTTTTCGGGAGATGAGAGGTTCATTTCTCGTTCTATCTTTTCCAATAAATCATTTTCTAAAGAGTTTGGAGCAACCAGTAAGCTCTCCCATTTATCGTAATTGCTATATCCGGTCAAGTAATTAAACAAATTAACGGCGTCGCTTTTGTATTGGTCTCTCGATGTGAACATAGCTACGTCGGTATAGACCTTGGCGGTGTTCTGATTGTAATTTCCGGATGAGAAATGGAGGTAAGTATTAAGTTTATCGGACTCATTTCTGATAATCATCGCGACTTTACAATGAGTTTTTAGGCCAATAATGCCGTAAACACAATGAACTCCGGCTTGCTCGAGCTCTCTAGCCCAGATAATATTATTAGCTTCATCGAACCTTGCCTTTAATTCGACGAAAGCAGTTACTTCTTTACCGTTCTCAGCTGCTTTTTTAAGTGATTGTACTATATTTGAATTCCCACCAGTCCTATAGAGAGTGATTTTGATTGCAACTACGTCTGGATCAGTAGCCGCTTCAGCGATAAATCGTGAAGTTGTATTAGTAAAGGAATCAAAAGGGTGATGAACAAATATATCTTTCTTTTTAAGAATATCGAAAAAAGAAGATTCGGTCTGCAAATCCACCGGTGTATTACCAATGAAAGTAGGATCTTTAATCTGGTATAAAGCAAGTTTATCCAAGAAAAAGAAATCCGGTAAATTCAGAGGTCTATTAGATATATAAACATCATCTTTATGTAAATCAAGCGTTTTACGAAGCATTTCCACTAAGTAGCTAGGCATATTACCACTAGCTTCTAGTCTAACTGCGGCACGTCCCCAACGTCTTGACTTCACTAATTCTTCTATCTCAATTAATAAATCTTCTGCTTCATCTTCTGCTATTTCTATATCTGCATCTCTAGTGACTCGGAAACAATTAGCAGTTGATATTCTCATTCCAGGGAATAAAACATGAGCATACTTTATTATTATATTCTCTATTAATATAAATTGGTTACCCTCTTTGTGTGAGAGTTTTATAAATCTTGGTAGAACATTAGGAATCTGTAAGAAAGCCAATCGACTATGCTTTTTATCTTTAACCTTTTCTTTTAGTACAAAGGCAATATTCAAAGTTCTATTAATCAATCTAGGAAAAGGATGAGCTGAATCGATTGTTAATGGTGTCAATATTGGTAATATTCTTTCAATAAAATATTTTTCTATAAATTGATCATCTTCTGAAGTTAATTCATTTGTTTCAAATAATTTGAAATTATATTCTCGGAGTTTTGGAAGTAAATCATTTAGTAAAACATCTTCTTGTTCTTTGTATAGTGGAACAAGTGCTTTCCTTATTGCTTTTAACTGCTCCAAAGGTGTTTTACCATCATAGGAAAGTCTATCATTTATACCAGCTGATAACTGACTTTTCAAACCTGCTACTCGAATCATAAAAAATTCATCTAGGTTAGAGCTAAATATTGTACAGAATTTAATTCGTTCCAAAAGTGGATGAGACTCTAATCTAGCTTCGTTTAAAACTCTTCTATTGAATTCAATCAGACTAAGTTCTCTATTGAAATAATACTTAGTATTAGTTATATCTTTTATCTTTTGTGGTTTTGTCATTGTAATGATTTGTTTTGAATTTGTTTAATGTTTACTATATTACGAATTAAAAATGAATTATGTGTTAACTATACAGAAAACTTAAACTAATTCAGAAGTTGACACAATTTATAGACCATTTTGTAGTTTATAGGTAAGAAATTTAATATAATTTAAAGAAAATTATTAAAAAGAAAATAATAGTAATTGGAGCTGGTATATCAGGCTTATCAGCAGCATCATATCTTGCTCAAATGGGATATGAAGTAACTCTATTAGAAAAAAACAACTACTCTGGTGGAAGAATAAGAATTCACAAAGAAGATGGATTTACTTTTGATATGGGTCCAAGTTGGTATTGGATGCCTGATATATTTGAAAAATTTTATAATGATTTTGGCCATACAACTACAGATTTCTATAAGTTGAAAAGAATTGATCCATCATACAAGATATATTGGGATGATAATACAAGTACCAATGTCCCAGCAAATTATAATGAATTAAAGTCATTATTCGAATCAATCGAAAAGGGGAGTGGTGATAAACTTGAAAAATATCTAGATGATGCAAAAATAAAATATGAAGTAGGTATGGGTGAATTTGTAGAAAGACCTTCACTTAGTATTACTGAATATCTTGATCCAAAATTAATAGTTAATAGCTTTAAATTGGATTTACTTAGCTCCATATCTTCATCAATAGGTAAAAAGTTTAAAAATCAGAAATTAAGACAATTACTCGAATTTCCAGTGTTATTCTTAGGGGCAAAACCCACTAAAACTCCTGCATTGTATAGTATGATGAATTATGCTGATATAAAATTAGGTACTTGGTATCCAATGGGTGGAATGTATGAGATTGCTAAGGCATTTACAAGTATTGCAGAAAAGCAAGGAGTTAAAATAGTACTGAATCAACCTGTTGAAAAGGTTATAATAAGGAATGGAGAAATATCAGAGGTCATAACAAATATAAATAAGTACGAAGTTGATGCAGTAATTAATACAGCTGATTATCATCATTTTGAGCAAGTATTATTAGGTGAAAACTACAGTAAGTATAATGAAAAGTATTGGGATAGTAGAGTGTTTGCTCCAACATGTTTACTATTTTACTTAGGTGTTAATAAAAAGATTGAAGGGATAAAACATCATAATTTATTCTTTGATACTGATTTCGATAAGCATTCGGAAGATATTTATGATACTCACAAATGGCCAAAGGAGCCATTGTTTTATCTCTCAGCAACTTCTAAAACAGACGAGACAGCACCAGATGGTTATGAAAATTTATTTATTTTAATTCCTCTTTCAACAGAGATAGAAGAAACTGAAGTAATTATAGAAAATTATTATGAAATGGTTATAGATAGAATTGAAAAAAGGATTCGACAAAGTATAAAAGAGAATATTATTTATAAAAAAGTATTTTCAAGAAAGGATTTCATAAGTGATTATAATTCATATAAGGGGAACGCTTACGGATTGGCTAATACTTTACTTCAAACTGGCTTTCTAAAACCTAAAATGAAAAATGACAAAATACGAAATCTATTCTATGCTGGTCAACTAACTGTTCCAGGACCTGGTTTACCACCTTCAATTTTGTCAGGGAAAATAGCAGCTAAATTATTACATAAAGAGGATCGATGACAGATATTTATACAGAGGTTTGTCTAAAAGCAAGTAAAATAGTTACTACAAAGTATTCTACTTCATTTTCAATTGGAATTATGCTTTTGGATAAGAAAATAAGAGACCATATTTATTCAATATATGGTTTTGTTCGTTTGGCAGATGAAATTGTAGATACTTTTCATGAGCATGAACAAGAATACTTATTGAATAAGTTTGAAGCAGATACTTATGAAGCTATAGAGCATAGAATTAGTATGAATCCTGTTTTGCATAGTTTCCAACGTACTGTACATGAATATAATTTAGATAGAAATCACATCGATGCTTTTTTAGAAAGTATGAGAATGGACTTGAAAAAAATTAATTATGATAAAGATAACTTTGAAAAATACATATATGGTTCTGCTCAGGTTGTAGGGTTAATGTGTTTACAAGTATATGTAGAAGGAAATAAAAAACTTTATGATTCACTTCTATCACATGCTATTAGTCTGGGTTCCGCTTTTCAAAAAGTAAATTTTATTCGAGATTTGAAAGATGACATGAATGATTTAGGTCGCTCATACTTCCCAAATGTAGAACTTAATAATCTAAACGATGATTCGAAAAAGATTATCGAAGCAGATATACAGGCCGATTTTGATCATGCCTTGATAGGAATCTCAAAACTACCTAAAAATTCTAAGTATGGTGTTTATACTGCTTATTTATATTATTTAGTTCTATTGAGAAAAATAAAAACTTCAAAAATAGAAAAACTAATGGCGAAAAGGTTACGTGTATCAAATTTACATAAATTGCTTTTGTTGCCGAAAGCAAAATTTAACATATCAATAAATAGATTATAATATGGAAATATTTATTTCTTTATCTCTAGTAGTTGCAACATTCCTTTTCATGGAATTTGTAGCATGGTTAACCCATAAATATATTATGCATGGATTCTTATGGGTTTTACATAAAGATCATCACCAAAAGGAACCTGGCTTTTTTGAGAAAAATGACGCTTTCTTTATTATATTCGCTATTCCAAGCATTACTTTATTTGCTTTAGGAGCGGAATACACTTCCTATGTATTTTTCTCAATCGGATTGGGGATTCTTGTCTATGGCATTGCTTATTTTTTAGTTCACGAAGTCTTTATTCACAAAAGATTGAAGTGGTTTAAGCGAACCAAAAGCCGTTATCTATCAGTTCTTAGAAAAGCTCATTATTCACATCACAAGCATTTGGGGAAAGAAGATGGTGAGTCATTTGGAATGTTAATTGTTAATTCGAAGTATTTTAAATAAAAAAAAAGCTGTCCAAATTAGGACAGCTTTTCTATAGTTTCAGACTTACTTTCTACTTTCTATTTTTTAATTTTTTAGTTGTATCATTCGGGTCTCTTCTAATATCATCATCCCAAGGATCAATTAAAGATTCATCCGTATGGTCAACAGGCTCTTTATCCCAATAAGCAGGTAATAGCACACCATTATCTTCAGGATTGAAAGTGTCATAAAAGTCAACTGCTTCAGATAAATGATTGTTTGCTATGTATTCGACTGATGTACGATTATCCAGTCCAATGTCATAAATATTTTCCATTGTATAATAGTTGCCAGGCATAATTAATGCAAGATACCAAACGATTGCTAATAAAATTTCCATCTAAATCACCTATAAATTATAATTATTAATATTTTTCTTGTTAACTTTAGTTTAATAACAACGATATTTATGCCAAAAAAAATAATTATTTATTGAAATAACAAGTAACTTTATATATATTAAAGAAATGAGAAAGGCAATATGGAAAATTTAAAAAAATTTATTTATGATTCAAAGATTAAACAAAAGTAATAAATAGATGTCTGGAATGGACAATATTAACCACAAAAAATTAACAAAAATTTATTTTCTGTTAATTCCTTTTTTTATAATATTATTAAATGGAAAATTATCTTCTTCAATTCCCTCTGATTCTATTGATTATTATGAAAAAAACATAAATAGATTTCCAACAAATGTGAAAATAGATATTCTCACAGACTTATCGCAATACTATAGCAAAATTGATACCAAAAAATCTATTGACTTTTTATATCAGGTATTGAATTACTCAATTGAAAAAAAAGATACAATAAGTATTATAAAATCTGAATACAGGATTGGATTTATATTTCAGTTGAATTTATCTACTTTTAAAAAGTCTATTGATAGTGCAAGGACTCATTATTTTAATGCATTAATTTTATTGGATATTAAAGAAAATCTTGATTACAGATTCAAAACGTATCTTCAACTAGGTGATTTGTACAGAGATGTAAATCCGCAAACATCTCAAGTTTATTATGAGAAAGCTCTCAAAATAGCTGAGGAGATTAATTATGATTACGATTATTTACTATTTCTTTCCCAGAGAATTGCATTTCTTAATTTGAAACTAAATAGATATCAAAAAGTAATTTTACATAGTTTAAAAGTTATTGAAATATATACACATTTAGATATGGAAAAAGAAAAAATATCATATCTCAATTATATCGGTAATTCATATTTTCAAATGGGTAAGTATGAAAAAGCACTTAATTACTATTTTCAAGAGCTAGAACTCAGAAGAAAGTATAATATTAACCCATTGAATGATGATTTCCTAGATCAATTAGCGAAAGTTTATACAGCGATGGGGCAATTTGATAAAGCTCTTGAATATCACCGTCGGGCTTTAAGCATTTTTGAGAATCAAAAGAATTTAGATAAGAAAGCTAAAAAGTCTATAATCGCTCAATATTATTTGAAAATTGGTTTAGTTTACTATATGAAAAATGATTATAATAAATCTCTTGATTTTTATAACCAAGCGTTGGATTTGATAGGAAATGCAAATGATGAAGCTAGCTTAAAGGGAAAGTCAATAATATATAATAATATGGCTTTAAACTATAAGTCATTAGGATCAGTTGAGAAATCTTTAGATATTATTAAAAAAAGTGAAGCAATTATCAATAAAATCGGTCTTGATAATTATGAGTTCTATACACTTACTTCGTTTTCTGAGATATACTCCAAATTAAACAAGTTTGAAGAAGCCGAGAAATACTTACTAAAAGCAATTGAAATTGCTAGAAATGAGGAGAACTCAAACGATGAGAAGAACTCTATATATCTATTATACGAACTATATAAAAAATTCAATAGGTTCGAATCTGCATTAAACACATATCAAAACTTTAAGAATATGTCTGATTCCCTAATCAATTTGGAAATGACTGACAAACTGGTAGAGTTCCAAACAGTATATGAGATGGAGAAAAGAAATCAGGAGAACGAAGCTCTTAAAACAGTTAATAGACTACAAAAAGAGAGAGCAGAATTAGAAAGACAATCGTTCATATTAACATCATTATTCTCTTTATTAGTAATTATTGTTCTAATGGTATTGTTCTATTTCAGAAAGAGAGCAACCAATGTATTAGTTGTGAGCAATATCACAATAGAGGGGCAAAATGCTAGGTTGCTTGAATTAAATGAAAACTTGCGTAAGAGTGAATCTACACTAAGACACTCAAATACCACAAAAGATAAATTTATTTCAATTATAGCACATGATTTGAAGAACCCTATGCATTCGATTGGCTTTAGTGCTGATTTGATGCTTAATTATTTCGATAATCTAAATGATGATAAAAAGAAAGATCATCTTAAAGGAATCTATAAGACTTCAAATCATGCTTATGATTTACTAGAGAATTTACTTCATTGGGCTATGGCTCAAAGTAAATCTATGAATTATGATCCTGATGATGTAAATGTAGGTGAAATTATAAGAGACGTTGTTGATTTAAGTTTTGGTTCAGCTGATAATAAAAATGTTAGTATCATTAATCATATTAATTCACCATATAAAGTATATGCCGATAGGAACATGATAGAAACTGTCGTAAGAAATCTATTATCCAATTCAATCAAATTCAGTAATGAAAATGGGACAATAGAGCTCTCATTTTATATAGTTAATGAATATGCAATTATAGAAATAAAAGATAATGGAGTTGGTATTCCAGAAAAATCTTTAGAAAAGTTATTTAAGATTGAAGAACAGATATCAACACCTGGAACTATGAAGGAATCTGGAACTGGTTTGGGTTTATTACTTTGTAAAGAGTTTGTTAATATAAACAGGGGAGATATATGGGCAGAAAGTATATATGGTCATGGAGCTACTTTCAAATTCACAGTTCCTATGAATAGAAATGCTAAGTTCGTAAGTAAAGAAGAAATACAACAGACATTAAAAGGATTGAATTAGTGAAAGTAAAAAAGTTTCCGCACTCATTATTATTAGTTTCAATTGTACTTGTATCGTTAGTTATTATGACATGGATAATTCCAGCTGGCAAATATGACACAAAGACAATAGAAGTTAGTGGAATGACTAAAAGTGTAGTAATTCCTGACTCATACAGAGAAGTAGAACCCAACTATCAAGGGTTAGAGTTGTTTCTAGCTCCTTTAGAAGGATTTGTTTCTGCATCTGATATTATTGCATTTGTTTTCTTAGTTGGTGGAGCTTTTTCAATAATTAATCGAACTGGTGCCATTAATGCAGGTTTATATCAAGTAATAGAAATGACTAAAAAGAAAGAAGCACTTAGGCATTTGGTAATACCATTATTGATGTTATTATTTTCTATTGGTGGAGCCACATTTGGAATGGCAGAGGAAGTACTCGTATTTTTGATGGTTACAATACCATTAGCTATAGCTCTAGGCTATGACCCAATAGTAGGTATTGCAATACCATTTATAGGTGCAGGTGTTGGCTTTGCAGGAGCATTTATGAATCCTTTTACAGTTGGGATTGCACAAGGTATTGCTGGCATAGATCCTTTATTTAGTGGTATGGTTTATAGACTTATAGTATGGTTTACCATGACATTACTTGCTATAATTTTCGTATATCGTTACGCTGAAAAAGTGAGAAAAGACCCAAGTAAATCGGTAGTAGGTAAAATAGAATACGGTGATAAGTTAAAAGGTTTGACTCAAGATGAAATGGTATTCAATTTGAAAAGAAAGATAATAATAATTGGGTTAGTCTTTTCTTTGGGCGTACTTGTATATGGTGTCACTAATTACAGTTGGTATATTGCTGAAATAAGTGGTTTGTTTATTGCATTAGGACTATTTTCGGCTATAATCTATAGATTAAACCCTGATGAAATAATAGCTTCATTTTTAGATGGTGCTAAAGACATGATTGTCCCAGCGATACTTATTGGTCTAGCTAAAGGGGCTCTAATTATAGCAGAAAATGGTATGATAATCGATACTATGCTTTTCAGTATTGCTAATGTAGCAGAAGGCTTACCTAAAGTAATAAGTGTAGAAATTATGTTCTTAGTGCAAAGTGCATTGAATTTTATTGTTCCGTCAGGTTCTGGTCAAGCAGCTTTAACAATGCCGATAATGGCACCTTTGTCTGATGTATTGGGTATTTCTAGACAGACATCTGTATTAGCTTATCAATTCGGTGATGGTATTACTAATTTTATAATACCAACTTCTGGCGTAACTATGGGTATATTAGAAATAGCGAAAGTACCTTATAACACTTGGTTAAAATGGATACTTCCGCTAATGGTAATTTTATTCTTATTCGCTTTTGTTATGCTTGCAATAGCCACATCTTTTGATGTTTGGTCATTATAAAAAAACTGAAACTTATTTCAATTTAGGAACTCTCCCTGGTAACCATGGAGAGTTCTTACTTTCCAAATCTTTAGTTATCATTTGAATCGTATTATCTACATTATTCATTTCTGTTTCAATATTCTTAAATTCATCCCTAATAATTGCGATAGTCTTTAATTGAGTTTTAGTAGGAGACGAACTAGAGTACCAAAAACTATAAAGTAAATTACCTAACCTATCATTTAGACCAGGTACAAATGCACTAGCCCTTTTCTGTAATGAATTGTTCCCGTTAAGAACTTTCTTGATTTCGTATATTTTATCTTCAGTATTTTTGATTTTTTCTAAGTTTCTTAAATCTGAATTAACGTAATTTATTATTGTATTATGTAGCAAGTTAAGCTGTGAAGATGCTTCTTCAAGATATTTATCTGCTCCAATTAGTACTCTTCTAATTTCAAATGCGTTCTTTTGCATTTCTACCAAATCATTATTATTCTCTGCAGGTAGTGATCTGTTATCAATGGTTTTTGCTGTGAATTTAACCGGACTAACTAATTCTGTTATTAATCCATTATGAACTTTTTGTAGTTCTACTGTATAGTCTCCAGGTAGTACAGGCATTCCTGAATATTTTTCTGAAGTACTGTTAGTAGCAAGAGGTGCTGTATCAGCATATCTAAGATTCCATGTTAATCTGTTAATTCCTTTAGTCATTGATTTTTTTAATCTTCTTACTACATTGCCACTCATATCTTTGAATGTGAAGAGTAAATATGGTGATTCTTCAATATCTTCTTTCTCAAGTTGATCAAAACTAGGATAATTATAATTTTCCTTTTTATCCTTATCATCTTTTAATCTTTTAGATTTTAAAGTCTCATATCCTTCTTTCAAATAATATGTAATATTAACTCCAAATTCTGGATTTTCAGCTCTATAATAGGTCTTGCCTAAGCTGTTTCTACCTTTTGAACGGTCTTCAATAAACATTAATGCATCTTTAACTTTGAATATATGAGCTTCTTTCTCTAGTATATCTTTATTAACTTCACGAATAGGTGAATAGTTATCAAGAATATAAAACCCTCTACCAAAACTCGCTATTGCTAAATCATTTTCTCTTCTTTGTACGTCAATTTCTCTTATACTTATAGTTGGTAATCCATTAGAGAATTTGACCCAGTTTTTTCCGTTATCTTTTGTAAAATAAACTCCGAATTCTGTTCCTATGAACAGTAAATCCTTGTCTATATGATCTTGAACTATAGAGTGTACAGGTAAGTTTTCTGGTAGATTACCAGTTATACTAGTCCAGCTACTTCCCATATCTTTACTCATTATTATATAAGGTTTGAAATCTCCATTTTTTCTATTATCGAAAGTAGCATAAACTACATTTTCATTATGAAGCGAAGCAGTTATATCTGATACATAAGTGGTCTCTGGAATTGATGTAAAAGTTGCTACTTTGTTCCAGTTTTTACCATCATCTTTAGAAACTTGGATTAATCCATCATCTGTACCTACGTAAAGCAGACCTTTTTCTAA
The DNA here is from genome assembly GCA_041675005.1 of Kapaibacterium sp. (SeqCode). Taxonomy (GTDB): domain Bacteria; phylum Bacteroidota; class Ignavibacteria; order Kapaibacteriales; family UBA2268; genus PGYR01. The sequence continues at coordinate 535,473 of JBAYUQ010000001.1, read as the reverse complement.
TGGTGATTCATCAAGTGAAACAATATTACCATAAACAGAAGTAGATTGATTCTTAGCAACTGCTTCAGGTGGCCAAATCTTACCCATTACTTTCAGAGTATTTCTATCTATTTTTCTAGTCATATCTTCACTAATCTTTGTCCAAGAATCACCTCTGTCCGTAGATTTAAATAGTTTGTTAGCTGCAAAGTATAGTGTTTTATGGTCATGTGGACTAATTATAACGGGAGAATTCCAATTCCATTTAAGTATTTCATCTTTTTCAGGTTCTGGTTGAATACCTGTGAATTCACCACTTTTCTTATCATAACGGACTAAAAAACCGTATTGTGGTTGAGAATATACAATATTAGGGTCTTTGGGGTCAATAACTGTTTTAAAACCATCTCCACCAATAGTAAATATCCAATCTTCATTCTTTATTCCATTATCAGAAATAGTCCTCGAAGGGCCACCAAGAGTATTATTATCCTGAGTTCCTCCATATACATTATAAAAAGGGTAGTCATTATCAACAGAAACTCTGTAGAATTGAGTTATTGGTAAGTTTTCAAAGAATCTCCAATTATTAGCTCCATCATAAGTCTCGTATAAACCTCCATCACATCCAATAAACATATTATCTGGATTATCAGGGTTTATCCATATTGCATGGTCATCTACGTGTTTCTCACTCAAAGGTAAAGTACTAAATGTTTTACCTCCATCGTAAGTAACCTGAGTATAAGTGCTAAGTGAGTAAACAATGTCTTTATTATGTGGATGAGTCACTATTACTTGATAATACTGAGGGCTACCTGAAACGTGGTCACTTTGTTTAGACCATGAAGCCCCTCTATCTGTAGATTTGAAGAAACCTCCATTGCTCTCTGTTGCTTCTATTATTGCATAGACATAATCAGGGTCAACATTTGATATAGCTAAACCTATTCTACCAATATCTCCTGTTGGTAAACCTTTTGTTAATTTATCCCAAGTTTTACCACTATCAACTGTTTTATATATGGCACCTTCGGGACCACCATTTATTAAAGTCCAAACATGTCTTCTTCTTTGATATGCTGAAGCATAGAGTACTTTTGAATCTCTTGGATCCATTACTATATCTGAAACACCAGTATTTTCAGAAATTTCTAACGACTTTCCCCAAGTTTTTCCGCCATCTGTTGTTTTGTATAAACCTCGATCACCACCTTCTTTCCACAGTGGCCCTTGAGCTGCAACCCAAACTATATTTGAATTATTAGGGTCTATTATTATTTTACCAATGTGTTCAGAGTTTTTTAAACCAACATTTTTCCAACTTTGACCACCATCTTCAGACTTATATACACCATCGCCATAGGAAACACTTCTTTGTGAATTTTTCTCACCTGAACCAACCCATATTACATTTGAATTATTAGGGTCTATTGAGATACATCCTATTGAATAAGAATTTTCATTATCGAATATTGGTATGAAAGTAGTTCCATGATTTGTAGTTTTCCAAACACCGCCCGACGCAACTGCGACGTAAAATTCATCATAATTGTTTTGATTAACCGCTAAATCTATAACCCTACCAGATGCTATTGCTGGTCCTATCGATCTAAATTTCAATCCAGAATAAGTTGATGAATTATTAATATCTTCAACCTTATCTTCTTCTGCTGAAACCAAAATGAGATGTAAATTTACAAATGTTAATAAAAAAATGGAAAATAATAGTCTTTTCATTTAGAATTCCTTTTGTATTTGATAATTAATTTATATTTTGAAACAAAAATAACACTAAAAAAAGTTAAACAAAAATGTAACGATTTTTAGTTTCATCGTTTATATACAATATAAAAAGAGGATTATTTGTATAAACTTTTACTAATTCTATTAACACCATTAATATTAATATCATCTGAGACTGACAAACCATTGAGGTTAGGAGTCTTATTAGGTGGTAATTATATTCAAAATGAAACAATGCTCCCTATAGTAAATGGTGACACTTGCTGTGGAGAATTTAATGATGGTAATGCAGCTAGTTTTTACACTGGACTGTCACTTAATTATGAGTTTTTACCTAAGTTTATATCTGCAGATATTAGATTCCTTTTCGATTCAAGACCTGCTAATTTGACTGTTAACACTAACGATTTTGAAGTATTTAATTCGTTAACACAAGATTATGAAAAAGCTACAGTACAAAACGATTTAGAAGCAACTTTAAATTACTTCGTTTTTGATTTAGGATTCAAAATTAGACCTGTTTCTAATATACCAATTGCGTTGAGAGTTGGATATGATTTTTCTGATGCTTCAATTACAAAGAAATATACTCAAACTAGACATATAATAGATCCCTCTGGTGTACAAATAAATGGAAAATCTATAGAAACAGTGTCTGAAGATGATTTTCAAAATTTGAGTGTTTCTCAAGGGTTGTCAGGTTCTTTGATTGGTGATATTGACTTGACTGAGTCTATTATACTATCACCTGAGTTAAGTTATAGATATCCAATTAATTCATCAATGAAAGATATTGATTGGTTTACAACTTTATTCAGAGCAGGAGCTACTATTTCAGTTAGATTAAATTCTCCAACTAAAGAATTAGTAAAAGAAATTCAACAAGACACTATCAAACAAATTGAAGCTCCTTTGATAACTGAAAAAATTGAAGAACCAGTTGAAATAAATTCTATAAATAATATAGGTATAGATAATTTAAAAATAACTCAAACTGTAGTTACACAGACTTATCCAATATTACCATATATTTTCTTCGATAGTACATCTAATCAATTGTCTAATAAGTATTATTATAAGGGTGATACAAAGTATTTTTCAGAGCAGCTATTAGAGAAAAATTCATTGAGGATATATGAAAGATTAATAGATATAATAGGGCATAGACTGAAAGAATCTGATGGTGGTTTAACTATTAAGGGTTTCACAGATGGTAAAGAATTGAATTCAATTGATGATAGAAAAACTCTAGCATATAATAGGGCAAATACAGTAAAAGAATATCTAATAAGTAAATGGGGAATCAGTCCACAAAAATTTAAGATAATTACAGAAGACATTCCTGACCAACCTACTAGTTCTAGCTATTTAGAAGGATTGGCTGAGAATAGAAGGGTAGAGCTGTTACCTGATGATATTAGCCTTCTCAAGCCTATAGTTCATTCTCAGTTTATGGAATATGCTACTGACAAGAATAAATTGAATGTAGATTTAGATACAAAATCTGATGTAATTAAAGATTACACAATAATTATAGAAGATAATGATAATCAGTTATATACAGAGTCTAAACAATCTGCTATCCCAAATAATTACACAATTAATCTTGATAATAAATTAACAAGTAAAATAGCAGAGTCAGATATTGATAATCTTCAATTAGAATTACTAGTTACTAAAAACGATGGAAGAATTGAAACCAAAAACATTCCTTTTAATGTTGAGAAAGAGAATAATGATTTTGAGTTAGGTAGATTAAATTTAATAGTTTTTGATTTTGATAAATCTGTTATAAGTGATGCAAACAGAAACATGATCGATAAGTTTATAATAAATAATATTTCTAATGATTCACAGATTGACATAATTGGCTCTACTGATTTTCTCGGTGAAAGATTATATAATAAAGATCTTTCCCAAAAAAGAGCAGATAATGTTGCATTGTATATCAATACTTTATTACCTGATGTGAAGTTCAATAAAGTGATGGGTATAGGTTCTGAGAATCCAAAATTTGATAATTCTACACCAGAAGGTAGATTCTATTGTAGAACAGTATTAATAGAAGTTAAAACACCAATTAAAATAAATTAAGGAGAGTTAATATGACAACAGTTCAAATTAGATCGAAAGCTTCATTAATGATGCAAGCTGTAAGACCTTTTTCCTTTTCTGCCTCTGTAGTTCCTGTATTAGTAGGTGCAATGTTTGCATTAGCTTATTTCGAAGGAGAAATACTTTGGTATCTTTTCCCTGTAATACTGATAGCAAGTATTTTACTTCATTCGGGAACAAATTTAGTAAGTGAGTATTTTGACCTCAAGAAAGGCGTCGATAAAATAGATACATTTGGTTCCAGTAAGGTTTTGGTAGAAGAATTACTTTCGCCTAAAACTGTATTAAGAGCAGGTTATATTTCATTTGCTTTAGGATTTCTTTTGGGTATGATTTTGGTTTATGTGCATGGTTTGCCAATTTTATATTTAGGACTAATAGGAATAGCGGGAGGTATATTTTATACTGGAAAACCAATTGGATATAAATACATAGCAATGGGTGATATACTAGTATTCTTTCTGATGGGACCATTTATGGTTGTTGGTACTTTCTTTTCATTAACAGGAGTTTTCGATTGGAATGTAGCAATTGTATCATTACCAATCGGTTTTTTAGTTACGGCTATCTTGAATGCTAATAATATAAGAGATATAAAACACGATACAGAAGCAAAAGTAAAAACATTTGCAACAATATTAGGAATTAATGCAGCCAAAAAGGAATATTATTTTTTAGTTTTTGGTGCATACTTAAGTGTTATTATTATGGTGTTAACAGGACTACTTCATTTCTGGACTTTACTTATAATAATTTCATTACCCGTTGCATTAAAAAATATTAAAGACATATCAATTGCTGAGGTTAATAACCCAGAGGCAGTTGCAATGATGGACATTAGAACAGCACAATTACACATGCAGTTCGGATTACTACTTACAATTGGGTTAGTATTAACAGCAATTTTATAGAACTGATACTTAAGAGACAGTTATGAAAAAGATTATTTTAAATGAGTTAGATGAAACGTTGATTATCAACCAAGAAATGGAAAGAAATAATCAATTATCACAAGTTACTTTAACACTAGATGAAGAAGAAGGGAACTTAACTGAGGATAAAGCTAAGCATTTATTGAGGCGTATTACCTTTGGCCCTACTCCGAATGAAGTTAATCTGATTAAGGATAGACCTATTTCAGAAGTTGTAGATGAGCTATTAGGTGATGGTTTAGACTATTTGCCTGAAAACTCAAATAGACTTCCTGATGGTTCTAAAACACTTAATTGGATAAATACTGTTGAGGAAGACCCTGCCAAAGTCTATATTACTATCAGGGGAACAATCGAAGCTACTCACCAAGCAAGATATGCACAATTTGTGAATTGGTGGCTTAATCTAATGTCATCTGATATTATTACTGCAAATAATAAAGTACTAACTGAAAGAATAACTTTCTTTTGGCATACTCACTGGTGCATAGAGTTCACTTATGATACGGAAGGTTACATTCCTCCGCCAATTATTTACAGAAGTAATCAATCAATTAGAAAACACAGATTAGGAAACTTTAAAAAATTTGTTGAAGAAATGACTTTAGATGGTGCATACCTTCTTTATCAAAGTCTTAACCTTAGTTCTGGCAAGAATCCTAATGAGAACTATGCTCGAGAAATGATGGAACTTTTTACTATGGGAATTGGAAACTATAGTGAAGGTGATATCAGAGAAGCAGCTAAAGTATTAACTGGGTGGAGAGTATCTGCACACAGACAAGACCCTAAACCATTTGAATTTTTCGACACATATTTTTCTGCTAAAGATCATGACCTTGGATCTAAACAGATAATGGGTGAAACTATTCCTGCTCGTGCTGAAGAAGACAATACAATGGAGAAAGTACGAGAAGGAGAGGTAAAAGGTCTAATCGATATATTATTTAGAAGAAGACCCGAAGCTATCGCAAGATTTATTTGCACAAAAATATATAGTCATTTCGTTTATAGCAATCCAAGTCAATACGATCAGTTATTCATCAATGAATTAGCAACTGAATTTATAGCAAACGATTTTGAATTACTACCTGTATTTAGAAAGCTTTTTAAAAGTAAACACTTCTATGAAAAAGCGCTTGAAGGTGTTCAAATAAAACAACCAGTAGAATTAATTACAAATTTAGAAAAGCTTCTAAAAGTCAATTATGCCAACTCATCAGCTGCTTTAGATGATTTGGAACAGCATTTATATGATCCTCCTAACGTAAGTGGATGGACAGGATATAGAAGTTGGATATCTACTAAAACCTATCCTCGTAGAGTAAATCATTTGAAAAATCTAATAGGTAATAAAACAAATATAGCTTGGATGGATTTTTTATCAGAATTCCCTAGTCCTTCAAATTTTGATATAGTATTCAAAGAATTAATAGAATTTACATTACCTAAAACGGTTACGCCAGAAAGAATAATTGTCCTAAAAAATAGAATAGAAAGCATATCAAAAGTAAATACCAATAATTGGACTCAAGCTTATAATAGTGGTAGTGAAGATATAGGTATATTTTTAAACACGTTTTTTCAAGAACTTATAAGAGTTCCTGATATACATTTATCATAAGGTGATGAAATGAAAAGAAGAGATTTTATAGCTACAACGTTAGCAACTGGTTCTGCTCTTAGTTTACATCCTTATATATCAAAGGCAAGTCCTGTAAGAAATTCAAAAGTTCAGTCTGCTGATGATTTTTTGGAAGATGATAGCATTATGATTATTATAGATCTATTTGGAGGTAATGATGGCTTGAATACTGTAATCCCTTTGCAACAAGATGAATACTATAATCTAAGGCCTAATATAGCATTAAAGGAAGAAGATGCTATTAGATTCCAAAGTTCAGATCTATATCTGCACCCAGCACTAGTCACCAATGTAGAAAATGATGGCTTTCTTGGTTTATTAAGTACTAGAAATCTTGCTATAATAGAAAATGTCGGTTATGAAAACTATACTATGTCACATTTTAGATCATCTGATATTTGGTCTAGTGGGATAGTTAATACAGATCCTAGTATTAAACTATTAAATGGTTGGCTAGGAAGATATTTTGCATCTAAACTAGATAACTATCCATTTGAAATACCAGAACATCCTCTAGGTATAGCAATTGGTGGGGAAGTACCACTTGAGTTTAGAAGTGAGAAAGGCCACATGGGTATAGCTCTCACTGACCCAAATAGTTTCTATAATCTTGGAAAAGGAATGACTCCATTTGAGAATAAATTCCAAGGCGATACTAATTTTGAGAATGAATTTAATTTTATTCATACGATTGCTGAGCAATCTGAGATTTATTCGCAAGAAGTGAAATTAGCTTATGATAAAGGAATTAATGCTGTTAAATATCCAACTACTGGATTGGCTTCTAAAATGGGTTTAATTTCTAAATTAATTTCTGGTGGTTTAAAAACTAAAGTCTATCATTTGAGATTGAGCAGTTTTGATTCACATGTTCAACAAATGAATGAACCTCTATCTGGTCAACATCCTATCTTATTAAATCAACTCGCTACTGCTATCTCATTATTCATGAAAGATGCTACTATTCAAGGATTTTCAAACAGAGTTGCAGGACTAACAACATCTGAGTTTGGTAGAAGAGCTTATGATAATGGAAGTAGGGGCTCAGATCATGGTGCTAGTAATGTAATGTTTATGTTTGCTCATGATGATAATATTAACTTTGGACGAGCAGGGAATCCACCCGTACTATCTGATTTAGATAATAATGGTAATCCTAGATTTCAATATGATTTCAGAAGACTTTACACCGATTTCTTAGAAACTTGGTTTGGTGCTTCTGAATCAGATACAGAAGATATATTTGGTGAACCAATTTTACCTATGGGTATTTTAAAACCAAGAGTAAAAACAGGAATTCAAGATTATGTATATTCTAATGGACGACCAGGTATAGAACTTTATCCTAATCCTGTATATCAGTCAAGTGTATGCAACATTAGATTTGATTTGAAACAATCTGTTCAAGGTGATATAAAAGTTTATGCTACAGATGGTAGACTAGTAAAACATATTTATAATGGAATGCTTTACAATGGACCTAATAAATTTGAATTTAGCGGTCTAAGAACTGGACATTATATGGTTACTTTAACTATTGAAAATAAAAGATATAGTGCACCACTAAATATATTAAAATGATAAAAAAGACTCACATATTCGCTGTAATTGTATTATTTGTATTGCCTTACTTGCTTAATGCACAGGCTTGTAATCAGTGGCCTTTAACAAGATGTATTGGTAATGGCCTTGATTTCATAAATAATAAAGGACAATCCGCACACTTCATGAATTTGAAAAATAATGCCACACTTAATAGTCTATCAGGCGCAATGACAGTGGAAATGTGGATAAAACCGAATCTCGAAATAGGCAAAAGGAATTACTTTGCGGGTAAGTGGGGACCAACTGTTGACAAATCGGATGTATGGCAACTTTACTATGACCCAAGTAATAGGATAGTATTTGAAATAAGTCATCCTACGATTGAACTTAAAGATGTTGACAACACTATTGCACAGTCAAACCCCATAACTATTAATGGAGAATGGCATCATTTAGCAGCAGTTTTTGATGGCTCACAAAATAAAGCTTTGATATATTTAGATGGTGAATTGATAGCTGAAGCAACTAATAATAGTTATCCGTTAACTACATTAAAAATAAACAGTAATGATACTCAGTTCGGTAGAGCTAATGAGCTAACAAATAATAATAGCTACCGAACTTTTCGTGGTATAATGGATGAAATTAAGATTTGGAATAGAGCTCTTCCAATGTCAGAAATTATTTGTGAAAAAGACAAAAGAAGAAATGGGAATGAACCGGGATTAATTGCATATTTTAGATGTAATGAAGACCCAGGAAATTATTCTCCTTGTGATGTAACAACGAATAATAATGCGAATCTACTTTCTGGTTTAACTACTACCCTTACTAAAAATGATAGACCAGAATACAGACCTTTTATAGTCACTGATCCAGTTCAAATTGATACCATAAAATGCTCCACTAGAAAAAAGTATTCAATTACTATTACTGATACTTCACTTTGTGGTTCTAGAGCATATATATGGATAACCCCTGAATTTAGACAATATTTTGATTACTCTGGTAGTTATCTAACTTTACCGCCGAATACGCCTATTGTCTTCGAGTTTTATGTAGATAGTGACTTTATTGGAACTATTAAACCTCAGATTAGATTAATAAGAGACGATGTTTGTGGCTATGATTTCTTAGCTGGTAATAAAAGACAATGGTCTATAACAAGAGAAACAGAGTTGAAATACAATGCAGATACTCTTGGTTTTGGAATACTAAAAGCTTTTTGTATTGAGGAGCCATTTAAAGACATTAATTTAAAAGTAACAAATAATACCGCTACTTTTGGTACTCAGAAGCCGGTAACTATTAGTGGAGGTAATTTTAATTTGCCTCAGTATTATTCTATTGTTTCTCCAACATTCCCAGTTACTTTATCACCTGGTGATAGCATTAATTTGGTTGTACGGTTTAGATCGGGTAGCATAGCAAATATATTCTATGATACTTTGAGGATACAATCAACTGATCAATGTGCTGGCGCAGGAATAATTCCAATTACTGGAGCTGTAGAAAATATTATAAGCTTAACAAAATTTGGAACAAAAGGAGAGCAACTTGACTCCATAGATTTTGGAACAATTTGTAAAGATTTCCCATCAGATGAGGCCTTATTCTATTGGGAAAATTTATCTAGTCAGAATATAAAAATTATTGATGTTGAAGTACCCAAACATTTTCAATTTGTAAGGTTTAATAAATCTCAACCAGAAACGCTTGAACCTAAAAAAAGCTATCAAATAAAATTAATTCGTTTCTTACCAACTGTTGCAGGTAATTTTATTGATACTGTTTTTATTATAGTCAAAGCTGGTGGCTGTACACTTAGAAAACCAATTATAGTAAAAGGTAAATCAATTCATCCAGATTTAACTTTTACAATGGATACAGTAGATTATGGAAATGTATTTGTAGGACAAGAACTAGAAAGAAAAATCAAAATTAGAAATAATGGGATTGATGAGTTTACAGTTAGTTTTAGTATTAGTAGGGGAGAAGCATTCTATTTTCCTGGAGGTAGATTTGCTACAATACCACCTAATGAAGAAAGAGACGTAAGAGTCAGATTTAGACCAATAACAGATTCATTATATTATGATAAACTTTGTTTTCAAGAAACACCAACAACAGGTTGCTATGCTTCTGGTTGTATGACTCTTAAGGGAAGAGGGATTATTGACAAGTTTAGATTCAATCCAGAAGTAATGAAGATAGAGAACGTGATAGCATGTCAAGATTCAACAAATGAAGTTTATATAGTGAATGAATCACCTGTTACCTTGAATCTAAGAGATTTTTATCTGAACGACCCTTCTACCAGATTTGATATTATTGAACCTGTTGGTGATACTAACAGTTTGAAGTCATATAGTACAAATCTAGCAGCTGGTGACAGTTTGAAATTCAAATTTAGATACACCCCAAATGATTTGATAAATGATAGAGCTGATAAAGCATTTCTTGAATTCTCTGATCAAGATAATCAAGATTGGTTTGCATTTTTACAAGCTAGCTCCACTCTACCAAAAATATTTATGGAAGATAATAATACTTTTGGAACTGTCGAAGTGGGAGAAACACCAACCCAAAAAATCATTTTAGAAAATATATCTTCTATTCCTGTCCATTTGGATAGTCTGAGTATTGGTGCTAATTTCAATATTTTGTATCCCCCAAGTATAGTGAATAGAACTTTAGAACCAAGAGATACGATTCAAATTACAGTTGAGTTCGTACCTACTTCCGATGTAAATTATTCTACTAAGTTGATTTCATATAGTAGCAAACCGTGTATAGTACAAAATGAGGTTTCTTTTACCGGGAAAGGTAAAATAATTCCAATTGAAATCGTATCAACACTTGTTACATTTGGTTTCGTAAAGTCTTGTGATTGTGAAACATCAGAGATTACACTAGCTAATAATTCTAGAGTAAATGAAGCAGTTATTGATAATATATGGATAGATGGTGTAGGAATAGTTGGACCAGCTTATCCCGAGTATTTTACTTGGACATCTGATATAGCAGTAAATGGAAAAGATATGCCATTTAGTATTCCTCCGTTGACCAAAGATACTCTGCGAGTTACCTATTGCCCTAGTTCACCTTCGATTAGAGATAGTTTGAATCATTCTGCGTTGATGCATATTGATGCTCATGGTATGAGTTCTGATGGTCAAACAGAAATATGGAGATTACAAAAACCTTATGATAGATTTTTAGCTGGTCGTCAAACATTAATATATGAACCAGAACCATTATTTTCGCAATTTCCTCCAACTTTAGTTGCGACTACTTCCCCTGTACCACAATTTATACGGATTACGATTCCAGAAATAGATTATAATCCTGATAGAGAGACAATTGTGATAGATTCTATTTCTTTTGAACCAAATGACAATGTGTTTTTTGCAAAGGAATTTACTAGTCAAACCGATAAGAATATAGTTTATTCTGCTACACAAGATACTCTAATAATTCAAGTTGATTTCAAGCCTAGAGTTTCAAGAGATTATGTAGGTAAGATGAAAATACATTTTGCCCAACCATGTAATGGAATAGATACTACTGTTGTTGTTGCAGGAACTGGATTAGCGTTCCCTGCACCTATGCCGTTTGAGTTTACACCTAATGATTTGATTCAGAGTTACGAGGTTATAAGTTGCGATACTTTATTGCTTCCTGTTTATGCTTTCCAACTAATGAATTTTGATATTATTGATATTGATTGTCAGATATTTTATGATACTACACTTTTCGAATATATAGGTAATGAAAGTTCTTACTTAGGAAATACTTATCCGGATACTTCAATTTGTGCTACTTATGGTGCTAAGCTTAGTATGAATCAAACTGATAGTTCCTCAGTATTCGTCAGCTTGGATAATTTTTGCTCAATAGATTCATTGACACCATTATTTATTGCAAAATTCACGCCTAAGATGAATCAAACTGATACCACAACATTTGTATTAGATAGCTTTAGTTTTGATTCTAAAGGAATAATCCCCTATAGATTAATACCAAATGGACCTAAGATAGATGTTATAATATTGAAATCAGAAGTAAAAGTATTAAATGATATTGCTTATGATACAGTTTATGTTCTTGATTGTAAAGTAGATACTTTTATGGTTCAAAATACAGGCGATGTGCCTTTCCTATTATCGCAGGTTGTAAAACTTCCACCTGACGTTAGTATAGTTAGTATCAATCCACCTCTAACTGATACTCTATTCCCAAAAGCTATTGCGGAAGTTATACTAGAGTTTTGTCCTAGACAAATAGGTGACTATAGCTCTATGTCGAATTCAGAGATATTTGATCCATGTTATATGGTAGATAGTAATCTCATTACTGGATATGGATTTGCGCCACCTTATGAATTGCTGGCTGATGTTAGCTCTAACTTCTCTGTAAAGGATACAGTTTATGGAAGTATAGGAGATACTGTGTTAATACCACTGTTTATAGACAAAGATGTAATGGCTAAATATAAAGGTATAGATCATTGGATGATTGATATGAGCTTCGATTTGAATATTACTTATGACCCTTATTCAATGAAGTATTTAGATGCTTATTCGATTATCCCGAATACATCTGCTATTGCTAATTTAATAAGTCATGGTAATTTGAGAATAGAATATACAAATGTAGATACTTTGAGAGCATCACAGATAGCAGAAATGAAAATGCTGGTTACAATTCCACTGGATACTACAACACTATTAGATATAACTATTGAAAATTTTGGGTCTGAATACATCTATTTCTTAGATTTATACAATTCTATCCAGAGTAATCTATTTAATACAGGCAAGTCTTGTAGAATATCGCATATTGTGAGAAGGGAATCAAGTGGGTTAAAGCAGAACTTCCCGAATCCATGGTCGAATGAATCAATAATTCCATTGAAACTAGAAACAAAGTCAAGTCCTGTTTTAAAATTATATGATGCTACTGGTAAACTTGTAAGGTTACTTTTAGATGGGAGAAAGTCATTTGAAGTAGGTGATTATAATATTCTAATCTATTCAAATGACTTAATACCAGGTATTTATTATTACACTTTAGAAATTGAAGATCTAAAACAAACTAAGCAAATGGTTATTATTAAATAAGTTATAATTCTTTAATAATATTTTTTAATAATAACCAGCTTTTGTCAACTGAATCAATTTCTATTTTTTCAGATGGTGTATGTACATCTTTTAATGTAGGACCGAATGAAAGCATTTCCATATTTGGGTATTTCTCACCTATTAGTCCACACTCTAAACCAGCATGAATCAGTTCTATAACTGGTTCATCGTTGAATGTTTCTTTATAAATTTGGACAGCTTTGTCAACTAATTCAGAATTCTTTTTCGGTTCCCAAGCAGGGTAACCAGAAGTTCTTGATATATTGAATCCACCTAATTCGAATACAGAATTGACAATACCAGATATCCAAAACTTTTCAGATTCTACTATACTGCGTTGACTAGTAAGTATTTCTATCTTATTTTCTTTAGTTTTCACACTTGCCAAATTAGTTGATGTCTGAACAAGAGTTGGTAATTCAGGAGTATATTTTTGTGCACCATGAGGTAATGCATTTATAGTATTTAGTAAATCATCTTGAGTACCAACAGACATCACTTTATTTTTGAACTCAATACTATTTAAATACAACTCAATATTTGGTTCTTTATACAGCCATTCATTTTTTAGAATATCTTTATATGAGAGCACCATTGCTTCTAATTTAAGAATTTGATCCATTGGTAGTGAAAAGGTCATATAAGCTTCCCTAGGTATAGCATTGTGCTTATCACCGCTATCAAATGAATGAATTCGAATATTGAATCTATCCTTTAGGTGTAATACAAAACGAACCAAGATTTTGGCTGCATTTCCGCGCTCATCACCGATTTCTATTCCTGAGTGACCACCTAATAAACCTTTCAGTGACAATTCATAAGTTCTATATTGCTTAGGAGTATCTTCTAATACTAAATCTAAAGTACCAAGTGTATTTAATCCACCAGCACAACCTATCGTAAAGTGCCCAAATTCCTCTGTGTCTAGATTGATTAATATTTCTGATTCTAATAAATCAGTACCAAGTTCAGCAGCACCAGTAAGTCCTGTTTCTTCATCAAGAGTACAAAGTAACTCAAACCTAGGATGTTCTAAATCCTTCGAAGCAAGTACAGCCATTCCCATAGCTAAACCAAGACCATTGTCAGCACCTAAAGTAGTACCTTTTGCTTTTACCCAGCCGTCTTCTATATATGTTTGTATAGCGTCATTATCAAAATCAAATTCGACACCTCTATTTTTTTCAGTTACCATATCGACATGGGCTTGAATACAAAATGTTGGTTTGTCTTCATAACCTTTTGTAGCCGGTTTTATTATTACCAGATTGCCTAATTTGTCTTTTGTAACAGGGAGATTTAAACCTTTTGCAAAGTCTTCAATGTACTTTACTATTTTTTCTTCTTTCTTTGAAGGTCTAGGATGCTTAGTTATCTCGTGGAAGATTTCCCATACTATTTTTGGTTCTAGTTTATCTATAGTCTTTGTCATATTATTCCTTTTAATTATTTTGATCTCATTGGTCTAGAGCTGACTTTAAATGTTAAATCATTAAATTTATTATCCTTATCTTCGATTTTCTTATTTGCTAAAAATCCGATCATTGCCGCATTATCTATGCAATATTCCATTTTTGGCAATACTATTTTATATCCTTTCTCTTCCAATTGCAAGAAGGATTTTCTTAGTAAAGAGTTTGCTGAAACTCCACCACCTATGACAATGTTCTTAATCTTATGCTTTTTAGCAGCTTTATGTGTTTTATATTTTAGAACATCAACTATTGCTGATTGAACTGATGCAGCAAGGTTCTGTTTATCTTTTTCTTCTAATGGAAATTCAAAATTCTTTTGGATAAAATATCTTACAGAAGTTTTCAATCCACTAAAACTAAAATCAAAGTCATCTGTATTAATCATCGATCTTGGAAAATCATATTCAGTCGGATTTCCTTCTTTTGCCAGTTTATCTATAACTGGGCCACCTGGATATCCAAGCCCCATTAGTTTTGCAATCTTATCGAAAGCTTCACCAGCAGCATCATCTTTAGTCATACCGATAATATCATATTCTGTATAAGACCTTACTAAGAATAAAGAAGTATGGCCGCCACTTACTACTAATGAAATGAATGGGAATTCAAGTGTCTCATCTTCCAAGCATCCTGAGTAGATATGTCCTTCAATATGATTAACAGGGATCAAGGGTAGGTTATATTTCAAGCATAAACCTTTGGCGAATGAAGATCCAACAATTAAAGAACCCATTAGTCCAGGTTCCGACGTAACTGCAATCGCATCAACATTATCTATATCTATATCTGCAATCTTTAAACTAGATGCCGTAAGCCTAGAAATATTATTAATATGAGCCCTAGATGCCAACTCAGGTACTATCCCACCAAAATCGGTATGGATAGGTTGTGATGAAATAACATTACTCAAAACATTATTTTCATTAATAACTGCTATTGATGTATCATCGCAGGAGCTTTCTATCGCCAATATATTCATTCTAATATTATATGTTATATTTTAATTTTCTATAAAGCATTGATAGAGCTGTGTACTTACTTAATTCTCTATTTGCTTCTCTATTTTTCAAAAATACGAATTTTGTTGCTTTTGTTTCTTTCATATCTGAAATTCCTATCCAAACAGTACCAACTGGTTTTTCATCTGTTCCACCATTAGGGCCTGCTATTCCTGTAATAGATATTGCAAAATCAGTTTTCATTTTTAATCTACAATTATAAGCAAGTTCGATTGCCGTTTCCTCGCTTACTGCACCAAACTCAGCCAAAGTTGATTCCTTTACATTTAATAACTCTTTCTTTGCTTTATTACTATATACGATAAAACCACCTTCTAGGATTTTCGAACTTCCAGATAATTCAGTTAATAAGCTTCCTAATCCACCTCCAGTACAAGATTCGGCCACCGAAATAGTCCAATTATTTTTTAGAAAGTATTCTTGGAATGCTTCTAATATTGGTTTTTCTTCCTTTATAATGTGTGAATCTAGGTGATTATAGATTGTTTTCTCTAAATCTTTTATTAGGTTGTTGTTTGCTTTTAGTTCAGAATTTAGAACACCAAGTCTTAATCTAACACCGGAATAAGAGGGTAGATAGGCAAACTTTATAGTCTCATTTTTGTCATCTAAATATGATATTCTTTTTGCAATTTCAGATTCAACAATTCCCGTAGTATAAATAGTCTTATAAACAAAGTAATCATCTTTTATATTGCTTTTATAGTCATTTATAATAGCTACTATGTTTTCTTCGAAAATAGATTTCATTTCACGAGGAACACCAGGCAAATTAAAATAAAGCTTATTATTTTTAATTGTATAGATACCTGGAGCTGTACCCACAGAATTACTCAAAGCCGAAGAACAAGAGGGGAGAAGAGCTTGTTCAAAATGAATATCTGTTATTTCTCTACCTCTACTAGTTAAATAATCAATTAAATGTAGGCGGGTGGAATCATCTTCTCTTAATTCAACACCGAAAAAAGTAGAAATCGCTTTCTTAGTAATATCATCTTTGGTCGGGCCTAAACCTCCAGTAGTTATGATAATATCATTGACTTCAGACAGTTGTGAAATAGAGTTGATAATAGAATCTTGATTATCTGAAATAATAATTGATGAATTAACACTTATACCTAATGCTGTCAGCTCTTTCCCTAACCAAGCAGAATTAGTATTAATAGTTTCACCAATTAATAACTCATCGCCAATTGCAATTATTGCTGCATTTATCATAAACTAGGGACCTTCAGTGGGGTGGATTAGGATTTCTGTTACATTTACATGTTTGGGCTGCGAAATAGCATAATGAATTGCTTCAGCAATATCCGAAGCTTCAAGAAATGTTATAGTTTCCATTCTTTTAGCAAAGTTCTCTCTTATATCTTTGTTAGGAATATGACTCTGTAGCTCCGTCTTTGTTGCTCCTGGTTCTATTGCTGTTACTTTGATATTATATTTAGCACTCAACTCTTGTCTGAGTCCTTCGGTAATAGCATTCACACCAAATTTTGTAGCACAATAAACTGCGGCAGTGGGGAAGACTCTTCTTCCGGCAACTGATGATACATTGATTATATGTCCAGCATTTTGCTTTTTCATAATAGGTACAACTTCATTGATTCCATATAGAAGTCCTTTCAAGTTAACATCTATCATCCTATCCCAATCCTCGACTCTACCTTCTTCAATGAATGATAGGGGCATTATTCCAGCATTGTTTATCAATACATCAACTCTTCCAAACTCTTCCATTGTCTTTTTTACTAATGAGGCAACATCATTTCTGTTAGTGACGTCAGTTGTATGTATAATTACATTATTGTTCTCTGGATATAAACTTCTCTTAATTTCAACAAGTTTATCTTCTCTACGAGCCGCTAAAACTAAGCTATGTCCTTCTTTTGCTAATCTTTTTGCTGTAGCTTCACCTATGCCGCTTGATCCACCTGTTATTATTATAACTTTCTTATTCATTATTATTCTCATCTTATTTATAAATTGGGTTCTTCCATTTAGAATCGAAAAAGTTATCTTGAAGTGGTTTTCTTTTTCTTTCAGTCAACTCCATCTTTTGATACCTCTCATCAACTAATGATAAGTCATCAGATTTATACCCAATGGCAATCATTGCCATTGGGTTGTATGAAGGTGGAATATCGAAACTCTTTTTTAATCTAATTACGTCAAATCCCGCCATTTGATGAGCAAACAAACCTAATGATGTTGCTTGCAAACATATATTCTCACTTGCTGAACCAGTATCATATTCTGCCCAATTATTAAAGCTTCCATTATTGAACTTTGTATCGGCTATTGCTACTAACAAAATGGGGCAGTTTTTCACCCAGTTTTGATTACCTCTATCTAGAGTATCAAAAGCCCTATTGAAATCAACAGAATTTGTATTTTTATTCCAAATAATATATTTGTACGGCTGTTGATTTGAACATGATGGTGCCCATCTTGCTGCTTCACAAATACTAAGGATTTGCTGATTAGTCACTTGCTTATTTGGATCGAATATTCTTGGACTCCATCTTTTTGCAATCAATGAATTGATTTTATAGTACTTTTTATTGTTCAACTGATTTTATTAGTTTATTAAAAAAGGGAAGTGTTAATACTTCCCTTTGACTTATATAATTCTATGTTATTTTATACTGTTAATTAATCTTAATCAACTTTTCGCGATATGTCTTGTCTCCTTTTGAGATAACAATCCAATAAACTCCATTACTATAACTATTCAAATCTATTTTGGTATTAGAATTTTCATTTGATACTTCCAAGATATTTCCAATGTTATCATAGACTTCATAAATATAATTTGAAATGTTTTTAAATTCGATACTATAAATATTAGTACTAGACTCGTAGATACTTGCAATTTCAGATAAGTTAATAGAAACAGACCCAATAACATCATTGATTACAACAGTTGACTCATTTGTAGAATCAACACCACATTTACCTTGAATCATACATCTATATACACCTGCATCATTAAGAGAGAGGTTACTTAATGTAAGAGTCTTCTTGTTTTGAGATGGCAAATTCTTTCCATCTTTTTGCCAAATATATATCAATTCTACACCTTCAGAAATGGTAGTCAATTCAAGCGTCTCACCCTTATTTTTCGTTAGTTTGTTAGTTATTGTACCTGCTTTAGTATCCGGTGATACATATACACCTAAAGTAGTTTTAGACTCTTCTGCTGGTGGACAATCATTCTTTATTGAAACTTTATATTTGCCTGAGTTATCAATAGTCGCATTGCTTATAGTAAATTCATTTGTTGTAGTCTTCCCAATTTCTTTATTGTCCTTAAACCAAGTGTACTCTACGTTTACTCCATTTGCAATAGCTTTTAGAGTAATATCATCACCTATGCAAATCGTATCTGGTGTTGTTAATTGAAAATCTGTCAGAGTAGCTTTTTCATTTACATCATAATCCTTTAAATTCTGTGCAAAAATTCCAGAATTATGTGTAACTCTAATAAGTACATTCTTCTTTCCTGATAAATCAGAAGGTACGTTCCAAACAAAAGATTCACTTTTTATGTCAGTAGCCAACGTTGTAAATATCTTATGATCATCATCAAAAGAATAGCCTATATCGTAACCATCATCAGTCACTATGTTTTCTCCTACCCAACTAATAAGCACATCGGTTCCTACACAAAGACTCTGATTGTTTTTAGGTGATAGAAGACTTAATGTTCCAATTGAGTTTCTTACTAAAACTATATCAAAATCTTTAGAATTTTTAGATTGATATGCATTTAATGATGTATAAAAATCATCAGAATTAGAATAACCTGCAATTAAAAAACTATTATATTTATCGAAATCGAATGAAACTGGGAAATCGTCATTATTTCCACCAAAAACGGTCGCATTATTTACTTCACCATTACTAAGGTCAATTTCAGTATAAATGATATTGTATTTTGCTTTTAGCTCAGATAATATTATTTTTGGGAAACGACCATCAGAAGCTAAAACCGCCGTAAAAGCATTCAATGTAGGATGCTTTTTCATATCTGCCATAACTTCGTTACCTTGAGATGATATTAGTTTTGAATAGTCCTGAGTTTGAACTTTAGCTCCATTAGTTTCTGATAGGTCATTGTATTTAACAACAAATATATCTGAATTGCCCTGTACAGTAGAACTTCCAGTAGATACTGGAAAGGGAACTCCTTTTGCATTATTGTATGTTTCTCCAATTAAATAAATATTCCCACCTGTATCTTTGTAGATACCTCTACCTATGTCATCTCCATCACCACCTAAAAAACCTGATATTATGAAACTTTGTGCATTCTTTGACAGAACCATTTCAAATGCATCCTTGCCACCATTTGATGTTTCATCATAGGGGCCACCATAATAATTCCATCCAACTCGTTTCTTTAGAGGATATATAGGGAAATCATTGGTTGCTGTACCTTTAGATGAAGTTGTCCAACCAGTCATGTAAATGTCTTCATTTGAAGGGTCAATATAGATATCAGTAGGAACGTCATCAAGAAAACCACCTAAATATGAAGACATAATAACTGCTTCTCTACTTGCTAATATAGTAAACAATAATATGTCTATTCCACCTTTTTGTGAGTTGTTTGGAGGACCAGCAATTGTTTGAATATTGTTTGAGGTAGTGTGAGCTGCAAATAAGAAATAGTTATTTCTATCTTTACTTATTTCTACTACAACGTCATCACCATTACCACCATAAAAAGAAGATTTTAATAATTGACTACCGTCTAAGCTAAGCGATGTGATAAATATATCTTTCCCACCGCCATGATTTGACATGATAGGTTTCAAGATTGGAAAGTCAGGAGATTCAGTAACACCTGTTACTAGTATAAATTCATTTGTGAATTCCACATCAATTGCTTCATCAAATTCTAAAGAACCTAAATAAGTAGTGAATTCAGGTATATACTCTGCGTTCACAACTTTTAATTTTGTTACAAATGCATCAGTTCTATCACCGTATTCTTCATCATAAGAGCCAGTAGTTGTCCTAAAGTCAATTGATGTTGTACTACCAACTAACAAAATATTATTTTCATCTATATACTTCACTTTATTGGGCCTATCATCTCCTGATGACCCGAAATAAGATGAGTAAATAATTGGGTCGATTACTAATTCTTTCGATTTATCATAATCACCAACTTGGAAAGTAATTTTACTGTCTTTAAGAACAAATTTACATTCAACTTGTTTTTGGTTTCCATTTATCATTTGATAAGCAAAAAGATTTGAATTTTCAACTACTACACTAGGGGTTATTAATTCTATTGTTTCATTATTCAATTCTATATTAGAAATTCCATCGAACTGCAATTCTATTTGGTCAGTGCTCGCATGAGGTTCTATTATGAAATCATATCTTGGATTATTATTATCAATATAATACACAAAATCAATCCCCTCGTAAACATCTGAAGCTATTAACTTTTTATAAGTTTTAAGGTTAGAAACCCATTTAGAATGGTCATTACCTAAGAAATAATTATATTTTTCATCTAATTCTTCTTTTGGTAAGAAATGAAATGATTTTGAGTTAATTAGATTTAGTTTTAGAACATCACCTTTAATTCTGTTATCTTTTTTTTGGAAAAAATCAAAGTAAATGCCTGAATTAGTAACACTAGTTATAAGTCCATTTCTCTCAGAAGTAAATCTAATGTCCTCACTCCATTGTCCCTTGTTTTCTACAAATTTCATTTCAACAGATAATAACGAGCTGTATGAATAAATTGATACTATGAACAACACTAGTAAAAGATACATTTTTTTCATATTAATTGTCTTTTGTTAATTAAGAATAATAAACAAATTAACAAAATTATTTGAAAAAGGATACATTTATTGATAAAATAATTACATTAAATATGTGACGAATCTAGTATATTAATAACATTTACCATATCTTCTGGAAGTTTGGAAGTGAATTGCATCTTTTCATTAGTAATCGGATGAATAAACTGTAGATTTTTAGCATGGAGAAGTTGTCTATGTGAACGAGAGATTATAAATTTGGCGAGATTATTTAGTTCTCCATTTACACCTTTGTAATTATTAATATTCCCACCGTAATCTTCATCTCCAATTATTGGGTGTTTATGATGTGTCAAATGAACCCTTATTTGGTGAGTTCTCCCCGTTTCTAATTTCAATTCAATTAGAGTGGCTATTGAATATCTTTTTAATACCTTGAAATTTGTTTTTGCATATTTCCCAGACTTCGTGGAAACTGCAAATTTTTTCCTGTCGATAGGGGAGCGATCTATATTGCCTATTATAGACCCTTCATCTTCGAGTCTTGTACCCCAAGCAATTGCATTATATGTTCTAGATACTGTTCTATCAGCAAATTGAGCTTGTAGCAAGCTTAAAACTTCTGTTGTCTTAGCAACAACAAGAAGACCACTTGTATTTTTATCTAATCTATGAACAATTCCAGGTCTAACTTCGTCTGAGGCAAACACTTTACCTGGGTCGTTTATTACTTCATCGTCTGCATTTTCATCATTAAAATCAATTTCAATTTTATCAGTTATACCTAAATGAAACAAGACAGCATTAACTAAAGTATCGTATCTATTACCTACACCCGGGTGAACAACCATACCAGCTGGTTTATTAACAACAAGGAGATAATTATCTTCAAAAACAATATCTAATGGAATTTCTTGAGGTACTAATTTGACGGGAGGTCTTCTTAACATAATACATTCTATAATATCATCACCAGTAATTTTATAACTAGCTTTCTTTATAATATTTCCGTTGACCTTTACCATTCCTTCGTCAAGTGATTTTCTTACTCTGGTACGACTAGCATTTTTTATCAAGGTTGAAAGGTATGTATCTATTCTCTCTGGTACTTTTCCAGATGGTACATTAAGAACAATAATATCTTCTTCATAATCGGGGTAATGATTAAAATAATTTTTATTTTCTTCTTTTTTACTCATCTATTCGATTCAATTCTTCATCATTTTTCTTTCCTCTTAACTCACTAAAAGTAGGAATATGACTATTATAAAACAATAGGAGTACAATACCAACAGATACACATGAATCGGCAATATTGAAAACTGGAAAATAATCATAATATTTACCGAATATATTAATATCAGGAATATCGATTAATATAAAATCCACTACTCTACCGTAGAACAATGGGGCATAGTCATATAGGACTCCATAAAAGACTCTATCTATCATGTTACCAGTAGCCCCTGCAAATATCAACATTATTGATATTTTATATCCTAATGGCTTATCACCAATTTTTCGAATGTAAAGTATCAATAGAATAGAAGCAATTATAGAAAACAAGCTTAAGAAAATCTTACCAGCTCCAAATTCTATACTGAACGCCATACCAGGATTTTCTACAAAAGTAAGTTGGATTGCTCTACCAACAACTTCCACTTTTTCTCCATAACCAAAACCTTCGACGCTAAAACCAAGAAAACTAAACCCCTTTATTAGGAATTTAGTTACTTGATCTAATGTGATTAACAAGAATGAGGCTATAAATAGTAAAGTAGTTTGTTTTTTCATTATAATAGATAAGTTAGAACTAGATGTTCCTTGCCTCTATTTTATCTATACCATCGATAGGACATTCTTTTCTAATTTTAAAGGAAGCAGAGAGTGTTGTGATAGGTACAGCAAGTAATCTTTGTTTCGCTATTAAAATTCCACACACTCTACAAACGCCATAAGTTTTCTCATTAATTCTACTTAAAGCATCTTCCAGTTTTTTAATGTATTCATTTATCCTATGAATCTGAGCATAAGTTTTCTCTTTCTCTTGTGCCTCATTTCCTTGATCTCCCATGTGCATAGAGTAAATCATACTTTCTTCAGCACTATCCGATTCATTCAAATCATCAATTCTATCTTTTAACATAGACAATTCATCGAGAGCTTCTTCTCTAGCATCTACTATTACTGCTTTGAATTCTTCTAAATCTTCATCAGAATAGCGAACACTTGGGTCTCTTGGTGCAGGATTAGATTCGTTATAATTTGCATAATCGTAATCTTTACTAACTTTTGCTTTTGTTTCTGTTTTCTTTGCCATATTTATATTCTCCAATGAGCAAAATCATTCTTACCAAATAATAAAAGGCAATTATAAACCTTTACTACTTAAAATGCAAAATAATTTACTCACATTTATATTTTTTCTATTATTATCTTTAGTTTTAAATCATCTATTTCGATTTCTACACATTCCGTAATTACTTCATTGGAAGTGATTTCATCGGCTAAAGTTTCTGTTTTAATATAATCAAGCATATTAGAGATAGCATTATCAAATTCAGAATTGATAATCGTAGTAATTTTGATTCTATCTGTAACTTCGAAACCTGAGTCTTTTCGAATGTTTTGTATTCTACTTACAAATTCTCTTGCAATACCTTCATTCTTTAATTCGGGTGTAATAGTAGTATCCAATGCAACAGTTATATTCTTTTCATTTGCTACTAGCCAGCCTTCTATATCTTCATTATAAATTTCGACGTCATTATCATCTAGTATAAATTCATTTTCGTCAATGTTTAATGTTATACTACCTTCATTGAGTAATTGAGCGATTTCCTTATCACCGAATTTCTTAACTTCCTGAGCTACCATATTTGTCTGCTTACCGTATTTTGCACCTATATTTCTGAAATCAGGGCGTACGTTTCTCTTAATAATATCTGAATCGCTATCTGTCATATACTCAATTTCTTTTATATTTAGTTCCTCTTTAATGATACTAGCCATCTGCTCTATATTTCTTCTAAATTGAGGTGTTAAGACAGGTATCAATATTTTTTGAAGAGGTTGACGTGTTTTAATCTGAGATTTTTCACGTAACGATCTAGCCAAATACACAATTCTTTGAGCTACATCCATTCTTTCTTCAAGTACTGTGTCGATTGCGTCTTCATTTACATCCATAAAATCAGTTAAATGAATAGATAATGGCTCACTGTCTTTTTTCAATCTTTGATATAAATCTTCACTCAAGAATGGTGCTGCAGAAGCAGTAAGCTGTAGTATTCTTACAAAAACTCTACGTAGAGTTTGGTAAGCTGAAAGCTTATCATTATCATTCTCGCCTTTCCAGAATCTTCTTCTATTACGACGGATATACCAATTAGAAAGCTCGTTAATTGTAAATTCTTGGATTAATCTATGTGCTTTAGTTAGTTCATATTCATCCATTAATCTAATATATTCCTTTGCAATTGTATTTGCTCTAGAAATAATCCATTTATCAATTTCAGGACGTTCATTCATTGGAACTTCTTCTCTATTAACATCAAATTTATCGATATTTGCATATAGAGAAAAGAAATTATAAGTCTGTGTTAATGATCTGAAAAAATCTGCAATGACTACTCTTGAAATCCCTTCAGAATCAAATTTAGTAGTATTCCATGGTGGATTGTTTACAAATAAATACCATCTGACAGCATCAGCTCCTAAACTATTCATTATCTCAAATGGATCTATTGTATTGCCTAATCTCTTAGACATCTTCACACCATTCTTGTCTAGAATCAGTTCATTTACTACTATATTCTTATAAGCTGGTTTATCAAATATAGCAGTTGCTATATTATGTAATGTATAAAACCAACCCCTTGTTTGGTCAATTCCTTCTTCAATGAAATCTGCAGGGAATGATTTATCAAAAAGTTCCTTATTTTCAAATGGATAGTGCATTTGAGCAAAAGGCATAGAACCAGAATCAAACCATGCATCAATTACTTCATGAGTTCTTCGGTATTTATTTCCATTCTTTTCAAATACTACACTATCAACAAAAGGTCTATGTAAGTCAATCTCTTGACCACAATCATCTATTGAAATTAGAGTTCCGTCTTCCTTTTCAAATTTCCCTTTCTTTAAGTCTTCTATTGAGCCTACAGCAATTATATCTGTTTCATCATTTTCGTTAATCCAAAGTGGAAGTGGAGTACCCCAAAATCTATCTCTAGATAGAGACCAATCTTTGACTTCTTCTAACCAATTACCAAATCGTCCTTCACCTATTTCTTTGGGTTGCCAGTTGATTTCTTTATTTAAGGCTATCATTCGTTCCTTGTATGCTGGAGATTTGATAAACCAACTCTCACGAGCATAATACATAATAGGATTACCAGTTCGCCAGCAATGTGGGTAATTATGCAGATAATCTTTCTGTGAACGATAAATTTTTCCAGCAATTTTGAGGGCAATTACTACATCAGTTTCTACACCAACTTCTTTTCTATCTTCATATTCGAAATCTTTGATTGCTCTACCTGCAAATGGACCTAACTCTTCTGTAAGATGGCCACTTGGAGTAACTGGTTGAACAAATGGTAAATTGTACTCTAATGATAGTCTATAGTCATCTTCACCAAATGCAGGTGCTAGATGGACAATACCAGATCCGTCTTCAGTGGAAACAAAATCTCCTTCAATTATAGATAATGCATTTGAATGTTCATTTTCTTTCAAATCTAAATAAGGGAATATTTGTTCGTATTTAGTTCCTAATAATTCATGACCTTTGAAACTATCTATAATTTCATATTCACCATCTAATGTTTCTAATCGGTCTTTTGCTAAGATGATGTTATCTACTAAAACTTCCTCTTTTATTTTCCTAGTATTTTTAACTAATACATAGTCAATATTAACTCCTACGGCTAAAGCAACATTAGAGAATAAAGTCCAAGGAGTAGTTGTCCAAACTAAAAGTTCTGCTCCTTCTGTACCTTTTATCTTAGCATTTGTAACTTTTAATTTGATATAACAGTTGAAATCTTTAACTTCTTTATATCCAAGTGATAACTCATGCGAGCTAAGAGGAGTCTCGATAGTAGGGGATTGAGGTACTACTTTGAATCCTTTAAAGATAAGCTCTTTATCAAATAATTGCTTCAAAGCCCACCAAACAGATTCTATGTAATTATTAGTACAAGTAATATATGCAGTATCTAAATCAACCCAATAACCCATTCTTCTGGTTAGAGTTCTCCAACCTTCATCCATTTCTATATTTTTATAAACTAAATCTTTACAAGCTGCGTTGAATTTTCCTATACCAATAGTTTCCACTTCAGATTTATTGGTAATACCCAATTCTTTTTCTGCTTGTATTTCAACTGGCAATCCATGTGTATCCCAACCAGCCTGTCTTCTAACAAAATACCCTTGCATTGTTTTGTATCTGCACACAGTATCTTTGATAGTTCTAGCCATCATATGGTGAATACCTGGCTTTCCATTTACAGTAGGTGGACCTTCGTAAAAAGTAAAGCTCTTACTTTCTGCTCTTAAATCTAAGGATTTTTCAAATATTTGTTTCTCTTCCCAAAACTTAAGAACGCTTTCTTCTAATTCAGGATAAGAGATATTGTTTGGCAATTCTTTGAACATATTTTTTATGTAATATTTTTTTTGAATAACTTGCAAAACTATATAATAATAGTAAAATAATCTAAAAATTGGGATAAGTATGAAATCATTGACCGTTGACGGAAAACACTTTGTTTCAGTTTGTAGTACTGATTCATTAATTCCTGAAAAAGGAAAAAAGATTAAATTTGACGATGATATAGATATGGAAGTCTCTATATTTAAAATAGATAATGAGTATTTTTGTGTTTCTAATATTTGCCCACACAAGCACCAACCCGTTATATATAAAGGTATAGTGAAAGATTGCACGGTAACATGTCCTGCTCATGGATGGACTTATGATTTGAAAACAGGAGAGAATACTAATAAGCATCAAGGGATAAAACAATTGAAAAAATATGAGATATTTGAGAAAGATGGTGATATCTACATTGAAAAACCTAAATTAGAAATTCCTAAATGGCGACAGTAAATTGATTTCACAAATTGAAAAAGAAGATATTATTAAGCTATGTGAAGGTGAAAACTTCTCACAAATTAAAATAGCAAAGTACGAAATACTTACATCTGAAATCGAAAAGTATAATGAATGGCTAGCAAAAGGGTACAATGCAGATATGGATTGGATGAAATACTATCTTGACAAAAGACAAGATGTCAGGTTAATCCAAGAAAACACAAAGTCCATTATTGTTCTTGCATATAATTATAACCAAACGACAAAGCACGAGTTTGGTATTAATAAAATTTCTAGATATGCTTGGGGAGATGATTACCACAATTATATTCCAAAAAAGTTAAAGAGAATATGTAATGAATTATCAACTACTTATCCTAATGAGGAATTCAAATACTATATTGATACTGGTGCGATACTCGAAAAGCAATGGGGTGTTAAATCAGGACTTGGTTGGCAAGGAAAAAATAGTCTTCTATTAAATAAAAAGTTGGGTTCTTACTTTTTTATATCAATTATTTTCTCAACTTTGGAAATAGAAAGTGATGAATTGGTAAAAGATTACTGTGGTAAATGCACTAAGTGTATAGATGCTTGCCCAACAGATGCCATAATAGCAGATAAGATAATAGATTCAACTAAGTGTATATCATATTGGACTATAGAATCTAAATCTGAGAAATTCCCTAGTGAGATTTCAGATAATCTTGAAGGCTGGGCATTTGGTTGTGATATCTGTCAGGAGGTCTGTCCTTGGAATAATCATAGGGTTCCAGTTCAAATAGAAGAGTTCGTAAATCCAAGATATGGAGAAACAGTGCTTGATAAAGAGACTATCTTTAGTTACACAGAAGATGAGTTCAAAGAAAGATACATCAAAAGTCCCTTGAAAAGACCCAAACACCATGGTATAAAACGTAACATACTAGAGATAGAAAAGAGTAGAAAATAAGACATTAATAAAAAGTATTTAAAATCGTCAATCAGAAAATAAAAATTTAAGAATAGGAGAAATAAGATTTGTCAACACATCATCAAGTAATAATAATAGGTTCAGGACCAGCTGGTCTAACTGCTGCACTTTATGCATCTAGAGCTAATCTAGAGGTAGTTGTATTCGAAGGTATGCAGCCCGGTGGTCAATTAACAATCACAACTGAAGTAGAAAACTATCCCGGATTTGTGAATGGGATACAAGGCCCAGAAATGATGGATATACTTAGAAAACAGGCACAGCGATTTGAAGCTAAATCAATTTTTGAAACAGTCAGAAAAGTAGATTTTTCAGAAAGACCATTCAAAATGACAACGGAAAAGGGCGATTATACTGCTGATGCAGTTATTATCTCGACAGGAGCAACAGCGAAATTATTAAACATACCTAGTGAACAAACTTACTGGGGATCTGGAATTTCTGCTTGTGCGACGTGCGACGGCTTCTTTTTCAATGGTGAAAAAAACCTTTTCATAATTGGTGGGGGAGATACGGCTATGGAAGAAGCTCTTTTCCTTACTAAATATGGGCAGAAAGTCACTGTTGTTAATAGAAGTGAAAATTACAGAGCTTCTAAGATAATGCTAGAAAGAGCTAAGAATCATCCAAAAATTGAATTCATAGAAAACGTAGTCGTTGATGAGTACATCGGTGAGACAACTAACGGTATTAAAAAGCTTACTGGGCTTAATCTGAAAGATATTAATTCTGGTGAAGTTACTTTCCACGAAGGTGGTGGGGCTTTCATCGCGATAGGACACACTCCGAATACAGATATATTTGAAAATATTATAGATATGAACGAAGTCGGATACATAGAAACGAAAGGTAAATCAACTTACACTAATATCGAAGGTGTTTTCGCTTGTGGCGATGCCCAAGATCACGTTTACCGTCAAGCCGTTACTGCTGCTGGTACTGGTTGTATGGCCGCTATCGATGCTGAAAGATGGCTTGCCGAGCAAGAATAGATTTATTTTAAAAGTAAGAAGTTAATGGAATTCAGTCTAATAGTATCTAATTCATTGAATGTGGATTAGATACTAATGATTCTTTTTGATATGGTATATTTAATGTGAATATAGAACCTTTATCTACTTCTGAAGTTAGTTTAATACTACCTCCTAACGAATCAATATATTTTTTAGTTATAGATAATCCTAACCCTGTACCTGTAATATTTTTAGCTAGATTAGTTCTAAAAAAAGCAGAAAATATATTATCCTGATCCTCTTCTGGAATTCCAATCCCAAAATCCATAACTGAAATTGAGATATCAAATTCCATTTTTTCAACTTTAATAATTATCTCATTATTCGAAAATTTAATTGCATTTGCAATTAAGTTATTTAGGCAATGATTCAATGCCTTCTTATCAGAATATATGTATTTTAAATTTATACTATTTCTGTATTCTATCTCTCGATACTTATTAATTGTTTTAAAATCCTGGATTAAGTTTTTAATTAGTTTGTCTATATCGAAATTAGTCTTATTTAATTTATAATTACCATTTTCTATTTCTCCATAGTTTAAAGTATCTTCTAACAAATCCTTCATCTGATTTACTGAAAATTGTATTTTATTTAAGTAATTATTAAGTGATTCTAAATCGTTTTTTAAAGCATATTGATGAATTAAATAAGTGGAATTTAATATAACCGTTAATGGTGTTCTATATTCATGTGAAACGGTGGCAACGAATTTTGTTTTTAATCTACTTAATTGTTGTTCTTTTTCTAAAAGTGATTTAACTTCGTTATTATACAACTCTAATTTTTTCTCAGATTTTTTCCTCATTTCTATTTCATTTTGAAGTAGATGTGTTCTTTCTTTAACTTTATAATCTAGCATACAATTTAAATCTTCTAACTCTTTTTGAGAAACTAAAAATTTTCTTACCATCGTATTAAATGAGTTCGTGAATTCACCTATTTCATCTTTATTTCTGTATATAACAATATCATTATAATTGCCATTAGATATAGTTGCAGTTTTCATTTTTAGAGTTGAAATTGGATTTAATATTCTCTTATACATGACAAATGAAATGAAAGCTAAAGAAACTATAAACAATAGATATGAAACATACATAATTTTTGAAAATTCATGAATCTCAGAATTTAATCCTTCTATTTTATGTGTTAATATCGAATTCAAGTCTGACTCTATTTTATTCATACTAATATTTCTGTTATCTATAGTCTCTAATATTTTGACAAGTTTTAAGAAAGTAGATTTATAGTCATTGGAAAGAAGAATTATCGAATCTTTATTTATTATTTCATTATTTATCTCTTCAGTCTGTTTTTTTAGTTTGTTTATCATTTTTAAAACTTTGTCAACATAATATTCTTTACGTCTTAGAATAAAATCCTTTTCGCTTCTTCGTACTTGTAACATGGATATTGTTAATTGATCGAGATGCTCCTTCTCTAATAAGTCTTCTAGATGATGAACATTTCTTCTAAAATCCCCTTCATAACCACTATCCTCGTCTAAACCTCTAAGTTTCCAATATTCAAATGTTTCATTTGTATAATCTCTTAGAATTTCTATTTTAGACTTTATTAATTTATACTTTTCATCTGTTTCAATTTCTTTATTTACTATTTGAGCATTTTCTAAATTGGAATTATATCTTTCTATCAGACCTATGTTTTTAAATTTTAAAAAAATACTATAATCTTTACTGGCTTTAGAAACTAAGCTTTCTATTTGTTTATAATTATCTTTCTTTTTTAAGTTACTAGTATTCTTAAGTGATATTAGAATTATTGAAATGATACTTACTAGACTAAAGGCTATGAATAATATTAGTTTATGGGTTATTTTCATTTCTATACAAGTTCAATTATTTTATTCAGTTTCTTATTATTGAAGTACCTCTCCTTAAACTCAGGTTTGATTTTATCCAAATCTAATAGTACTACACAGTCTATTGAATTGTTAAATGATTCATCTATACCAAAGCCCAGGAACTTGACTCCGCCGTACTCACATAAATCTGTGTATTTTCGTAGTAATACTGGAACTGAGTAACCCAATTCACTCAATGACTTTTTCAGATTGATGAAATCCTCTTTGTAGTCGGCTCCATTCAATGTTGATAATACGGTTCTATATGATAACTTTGGTATTTCGTACGGGTATTTAGCTTTCAAGTAGCTATTGACACCCTCTGAATACCACTTTTGATAGTAAAATACTATCAAGTTCTTCGCTAGCTCCGAGTAGGAATCGCTCAGACTTACCGCGCCGAACATATACTTTATATGGGGTCTCTCTATCACATAAGCGCCTATTCCTTGCCATAGATAATCCAAGGCATTCGTTCGCCAGTACTTCTGTTGTATAAAACTTCTGCCCAATTCCAATGTATTTTCTAAGACTTTCTCAAACTCGAGGCTGAATTCGTATAGCTGATGATTATAAATGCTCTCATAGCCATGATTTGCTATTATCTCGGAGAGGTCTCCCAACCTATAAGATCCGATTATCTCTATATTATCATTGTTCCAAAGTATCAAGTGATCGCATATCTTATCATAGTTATCCTTATCCGACTTATTCCCAGTTCCTTCGCCCACTTTCCTATAAGTTAGCTCCCTCAATCTAGAGATTTCGTTTATAACGTTTTTACTTATCTGATACTTAGTAGTGTATAGCTTCGTCTTCTCATCAATATTCACTAACAAGCGAGACATATTCAGCTCTACCTTAATCGTTTTCTGTGACTGCGGATGAATCACGTTCTTCTCGGTCATGAATATCTCCTTCTTATCCTTAGCTATCCTATACACGTGCTTTTTCAGCAGCTTTATAAGCAACTTATCCTTCATATAGTTACTGATTGCAACACTCGGGATAATGTCTCCAATCTTGATACTAATCCTTTCGCCCGCCTTTTTGAAGATTTCCCTCGGCAACAAAGCCGTTGAAAGCCTCTTATTTAGCTTTGAAACCATATAAAAGAAGACCGAGTTCTGCGCTTTGATGAAAACCGGAAGTATAGGAGCCCCATACTTCTTCGCGATACTTATCGTACTCTTCGACCAATCCCCATCCATCACCTTCCCAGACCTTAATCTCGACACTTCACCCGCAGGGAAGATAATCAGAACCTTTTCCTCAATCATCGCCTTATGTATCGCAACCATCGTACTCTTTTTCTGGCTCTTGGAGAAAACATCCACAGGAATTATAAACTCATTCAGCTGCTCAATATTAGTCAACATCTCATTCGCAAGTATCTTTATGTCCTGACGAACCTCATAGATACCGCAAATAAGTGACAACGCATCCAAGCCACCCAAAGGATGATTCGCCACAACAATTAACCGACCCTCGGAAGGAATTTTCTGCTTATCTTTATGAGTAGTCGTAAACGAAAAATCGATATAATCGAACAATTCCTCGATAAACTCAATCCCAGACCAATTCTCCGTCCTTCGCAAGAACTTATTCACATCCTTGAAACTAAGAAAGTTATCAACAATACGCTCTAACAACCTATATCTAAGCACAAATCGAGTCAATTTGTTATCAATCGAAACACTATCAACCAAACTCTTTATCGTAACATCCTTCATTTTACACTTTTTGATATTTTCATATATACAAAATTTCACTTTCGATGTTAGCTTATTATAAGTTGTCGGTTAATATAGTGTGAAGTTCATAAATAAATCCTACTAAAGTCCCTAGAATACCATTATCGGCAACTAGAAACCCAATAATGCCATATAGATAAGCCAAACCGCCACCACGTAATCGCGGACATTGAGCGGAGTCGAAATGCCCGCATTCACGAACAACATTTCCATAAACTAGAAAATAACCCCAAATCCCAAAACACCGATTAAATCTATTCTCACAGGGCAGCTCGCCATTCTTAATGGTCTCCTCGCCGTCTAGTGAGGACTCCTCGCCCTTTCGAATGGTCTTTACGCCCTTTCGAATGGGTTCTACGCCATCTTCCCAGCCCTCTACGCCATCTTCTTACCCCTCCTCGCCACTTTCCCAGTCCTCCTCGCCACCGATATAAGTATTCTTGTTAGCAGAAATAGTCTTCGAGGGAATTTTCATGTCATTGCGAGGAACGAAGTGACGTGGCAATCTCACGAAACGAAACAGAATTAAAGAGATTCCCACGCTACGCTCGGAATGACAGGCATTTAAGGAAGCGGAAATAGTCGGCGAGTAAGCCTAATTGTCATTGCGAGGAACGAAGTGACGCGGCAATCTCACTGAATGAAGCACTATTAGAGAGACTTAAACACTACTCTCGTTATGACAATAATATTTGAGAAAGAAAATTAATATGAAGACATACTATGTTTATATAATGACAAACAAAATTAATACCGTGTTATACACAGGGGTAACAGGGAATATAGTACAAAGATTGAGAGACCACAAAGAAGGAAAAAATACAACTGCATTTACTAGAAAGTATAATATTTGTAAGTTAGTGTATGTAGAAAGTACTGACTCTATAGAAGCAGCTCTTAATTATGAAAAGAAAATAAAATCTTGGTCTAGGAAAAAGAAAATTGAATTAGTTGAAAAGGATAATCCTAAATGGGAAGATTTAGGAACAAAGTATGAAATTGATTTTTAGAGATTGCCACGCAATATCAGCAAGCTGATATTTCTCGCAATGACAGCGAAAATGTTCGGCGAGGGGGCGAGCACTCCGTTCTAGTTGGCGGAAATGATCGGCGATGGAGCGAATAGGGAAGACCAGAAAACAAAAAACCACTCCTTGTGGGAGTGGCTTCGTAAAATACTTGTTGTATTTGTAATTTTATACTTTTAAAGTCTGAACTACAGCAGCAACCTTCTCCGCAGCATCATTGAAAGTCTTAGCTACGATGAATTTTAGGTCAGATTTGTCAAGAATATCAGCAGCTAGCTCGGCATTAGTACCATCTAGTCTCACGATAAGCGGCAAATTAACCTCAACAGTCTCCAAAGCTTGGATAATACCATTCGCTACTCTATCGCAACGAACAATACCACCGAAGATATTGATAAGAACAGCTTCAACATTCTCATCACTCATCATGATACGGAATGCGTTAGCGATTCTTTCAACGTTTGCTCCACCACCCACATCAAGGAAGTTGGCAGGCTCGCCACCAGATAGCTTAATCATGTCCATAGTTGCCATCGCAAGACCTGCACCGTTAACCATACAGCCTACGTTACCGTCTAATTTGATGTAATTAAGGTCATATTTAGATGCTTCAACTTCTAACGGAGCTTCTTCAGACTCATCACGCAATGCAGCGATGCTAGGGTGTCTGTAAAGAGCGTTGTCATCGAAATCTACCTTCGCGTCCAATGCTATGATTAGCTCGTCAGTAGTAACCACTAATGGGTTAATCTCTAACATAGAGCAATCTAAAGCATCATAAGCTTTGATTAGATTAGATATGAACTTCACGAAGTTTTTGAATGCCGTACCACTTAGTCCTAGACCAAAAGCTAATCTACGAGCTTGGTAACCTTGGAATCCGATAGTAGGATCAATTATTTCTTTTAATATTTTTTCAGGAGTGTGCTCAGCAACTTCTTCAATCTCAACGCCACCTTCAGTGGATGCCATTATGATGTTCTTGCTAGTAGCTCTATCTAAAAGAATACTAATGTAGAATTCCTTGTCGATAGAAGCGCCATCTTCTAGCATCATTCTATTTACGATAGAACCAGCTTCACCAGTTTGAATAGTTACTAGTTTGTTTCCTAGAGTAGCTTCAGCAAATGCTTTTGCTTTAGCTGGCAAATTATCACCAAATAGAACATTTACACCGTGAACATCTTTACCATCAATTTGGATGATTTCATCAGTATTTATGTTACGTACTTTTCCTTTTCCTCTTCCGCCTGCATGCACTTGCGATTTTAATACTACTACTTTGCTTCCCTTTTCAACAAATTCCTTTGCTGCTTGTTCAGCGTCTTCTGGCTTGAAGATAACTCTATTTTCCAATACAGGTACACCGTATTGTTTTAGAAGCTCTTTTGCCTGATACTCATGTACATTCATACAATTTACTCTGAATATTAGTTATTATATTTATTTTCAATTTTGATATCTCCAAATTTACCAAATTCCATTGGGATAGCAAAAGCAGAGTGCATACATTAATAAAAAAAGTCCCAAAAAGTTTTCACTAGTTGGGACTTGAATTAATATTATTCTAATCAGACTATTTAATAATCATCAATTTATTTACAGTACTATAAGCACCTGAGTTTATTCTTACAAAATATAAACCAGAAGAAATAGAATTAGCATTTATAGCACTTTCGTATTGACCTTGTTTCAAACTGCGTGTTAATTGATTTGTTATCATATTACCATTCATATCTATAACTTGAATATTAACATCCAAATCATCATACATAACAGTAAAGTTAGTTTTAATGATATTTAAACTTGCGTCAAATTGCGAGACACTTCCCTCA
The DNA here is from genome assembly GCA_041675005.1 of Kapaibacterium sp. (SeqCode). GTDB lineage: Bacteria > Bacteroidota > Ignavibacteria > Kapaibacteriales > UBA2268 > PGYR01. The sequence continues at coordinate 499,514 of JBAYUQ010000001.1, read as the reverse complement.
GGAACTATTCCAATAACAATTAATCTCTTATCCAAAACACAAACACCACTCAAGTTTACTTTTTGAACTTGGCTAAATGATTGATTCAGACATTTAGGGAAATCGGCTACTCCGATATTATCACTTTCTTCTGACCCTAAATACATTTTATATTCAATGTCAAACAGTTCGTGTGTTTTACCATTGCTTAATATATCCGTAGGAGTATTGGGTAACCCATCAAAATTAATAAGCTGCTGAGCATTTGTATTAGAATTATTAGACCATGTCCAATTTATATTATTACTAACAGGAGTTAAAATAAAACCCCCATTATCTGAATTGAATGCCGTAATATCAGGATTGTGTTTTAGTATAACATCAAGTCCAGATATATCATAACTCAATGTAGGAATATCTGCCATCACAGTCAGCTTAACTTCACTACCAGGAAGCACATCTATATCACTTGAATTTGTGAAATATCTGATTCTCTTTCCTGTGCCACTTAAAGTGAATTCTTTTGTAGTTCCTGTTGCATAATAAACAATTATCTTAGCCGTTTGTAATCCTTCTGTATCAGGTTGGAATGCAACTTTGAAAGGATAACTAACACCCGCATTTATAGGGAAACTTCCAGTAGGTAAATCTCTTAAGAAGAAATCAGTACCATTTGGTGTTAGTTCTACCTTATCTATAGTGACAGGACTATTCGGGTCATTATTCGGAATTGTTAAATCTATTCTATGTTCATCACAAACTAGAACTCCAACAAAATCTACTGGTGTTGCAACACTACTTTGAATTGCGTTACATTCTAAAGTATCTAGTCTAGTTAATGGATCATTTACATTATCATCTACATTATTTCCTATCGCAGTATTTGAAACAATAGTATAAACTAATTTATTAACTCCTGCAGTTAGAGGTGTAAACTCTAGAGGTATAGGTATATTACTATTAATAGCTATATCAGGAATTGTAGATAATGTTTTAACACCACCAACAAATGTATAATTAGATGTAGGGGAGATAGTCAAACTTACTACTTTTGTTGTTGCTACAGTTGAAATGTTTGTTAGGATCAAATCAACAGGAGTAGTGATATTTTGAATGTTGTTATTTCCACAGTCTATAGAACCAATCGCAGTTGGATTCTCACCTATACCTATGACTTTATTTAATGAAATAGGACTATCACCTGGGTTAATTACAATATTAATAGGTTCAGAGTAATTACCATCTGTTTGAGGATTGAAGGTTACAGGGAAAGTTTTAGATCCTTTACTAGGTATCATTAGACCATCTGATATTTCGATAGTAAATGCACCTGAATTTTGAATACTTAGACTCGCTAACGTAACATCTAGTTCTCCACTATTAACAATCACTAAATCCAATTTAGAAACAGTTCTAATTCTCTTTCTTCCGAAATCAACTATTGCATAAGATAAGTCAGTATTTGCACCTGTACCAAATAATTTAGTTGCTACGTCTGAACAACCATCAGTTTCTGAATTGAAAGATAATGTAGCTGTCTTATTACCTTCTATTACAGGAGTAAAACTAAGTTCAACTTTAACTGAATCTTTTGCATTTACATTAATAGAAGTGCCAACTAAACCTGTATCATCATTAATCGATATTATTTTAAATTCATTGTCAATATCATTTGTTATTTGAGGTGTAATTCTAACGGGAACATTATTATTGTTGTAGAATACTTTGGTGTCTATTCTATTTGTAGTTATACTTAAGTTAGTAGCACCAAAATCAATCTCACTTGTTGTTATTAAATCACAAATCCCATTTCCACGAAGTTCTATACTTATAACATCTGCACAATTTCCTTTTACGTTTAATGTTGCTGTTTTAGCTCCTGGAGTTTGTGGATTAAAGTTTATAAACATATCTCTGGCATTTGCAGCTCCTGATTGAACCAAACCATCAAAAGTTTTATCTAAATAAAACTCAGTTTCATTAGTACCACTTATATATACAGTGTCAATTTCAATAGGAAGAATACTCTGATTAATCACAAATTGAGTAAGATTATTTGCATCTACATCGTTTATAGGTGTATCATTAAATTCTATCGGTCCAGTTTCAGAATAAGAAAGGATAGGCTTTTCGATAGTAAACGAAGTTTCACTTATATCTTCACTTGGTTCATTTTCTCCGAACCTAGTAATATATACATCACTATTTCCACTATGCTTCAAATTAAAAGGGCCAAAAGATTTATCTGAACTCATAGTTCCAATTTTATAGGTTGATTTAAGGTCTTCTGTAACATCAGTATTAGAAGAAAAATCACCGGCCGCCCATCCATCCGAAATACTAATCGGATTTAAACTCTTATCAAAGACTGCCGTAAATCTATTTCTATTTGCTTTAAAAGAAAAAGCTGGATTCAGATTTTCCATATCATTCTTAGTACCGAATTGAGCTATAATCCTATCACTTACTGGGTCATATTGTATTTTTGTTCCCCATGCTTCAAATGTAGTATATGGGCTTCTAGCAGCAATTGTTCTAACAGTATAAGTTCCTCCATTAGGCGTTGTTTTTGCAACAAAGAAAACACTACCACCTACAGGAGCTGAAACACTTGATGCCCCAAATTTGGCTTTATCGGAAGTTGCACCTGTAATATAAACTTGCTCTTGATCATCAACACAAACACCTGATGCAGAATCTAAACCATCTCCACCTAAGGAGTTTAGCCAGATTAACTTACCCGCTGAATTATGTTTTGCTAAGAAAATATCGGTATTACCTAGATTTGTTTTTTCTGTATTATCGAACTTAATAATATCATTATAATGCCCCGTACTATAAACAAAAAGCTCATCTCTAGACAAAGCAATTGAACTACCATGTGATTTTCCAGCGCTTTGTTCATTCAGCGCAAAGATATATCTTGCTTCAGGGTCAACTCTTAATTTTACTTTATAATTACCTGGACCAGGAGTATTTGTCCAGTTGTAAGAAGAGTTAGTAGATGTTACAATGAAGTTTGAATCTTTAGCAAAGCTATCTGTTGAATATGATATATGTACATCAGTACCTAATTCGACTCCATTCCAGTTTATGTTTATATTATCACAAACAGTGAATACATTACCACCTTTAGGTGATTCTAAGATAATATCTGTAGTTCCACCAACCAATTGAGAAGCAGTAAGACACGGAGTACCATTTGCAGCAAGAGTAGCAGTTCTAAGAATTTTTGATCCAAATTGCTCAAACTCAACTTCTATAAATAATGTATCACCTTCAGAAATAGTTGAATTATTATTAACAACTATACCAGCACTATTTTTAACACTTTTAATTTTAAATCCTTGATTGTCAGGTATCATTTCTAAATTATCTAATTCAAAATCAACGGTTCCTATTACAAGTTGAAGGGTTTGTGATACAGAATTGTCAGGACCAACTTCAGGATTACCAAAAGAATATGTCTTCTTATCCCATTTACGATTTGGAATAAACTTTTCAGGAATAACATAACTTCTTGTTCCTCTACCATAAGGACTAATTCCTTTGAAAGTTACTGCAGCAGTTCTTTCTCTTTGAGATTCATAACAAGGATAATCTGTTAACCAACTCAATTTACAGAAATATGCCTTTTGAGCTTCTATCGCAATCTCAGTATAAATATGTACTAAATCTTCTTTTTTCTCAACTAGATATGCTCTTCCATTTGTTTGAGCAGCAATCTCATTTAGAGAAGCATCCATTTTAGTCAAAAAAGAGATATTGTATGCAGTTATATTATAATAATTTAAAGAATCAATAATTTTTTGAGTACTTGGTGGACTTGTTGGAGCACCATCAGTTAAAAAGACCACAATTCTTTTCATATTTGCTGGTCTTTCTCTTAGTAATGCTGTTGCACTTTCTTTTCTTAGTTCCCCATTGAAAAAGTATTCTGGTTTGATAAAAGGTGGGTCATATCTAGTAGCACCATTAGGATTTATTTCATCTAATGAATCGAGTATTTGTTGTGGATTATTTGTAAAAGGACATCCAAGAAAAGAATCATTTGAAAATGCAACTAATGCAGCTTCTGTTCTTCCAACAAATTTAATTGTATTTAAGAAAGCATCCACACCTTCTCTAACTTTTAACCAAGGAGTTTCGTTTGGCTTTTTCTCATCAAATGGCTCTTCCATAGAACCAGATTTATCAACAACAATTACTATAGAAAGTTCTGGAACATCTTGACTTTCAAAACATTCAATTTCAATTTTTGAGATTGGAACAAAAAAACCATCTTCTTCAATTGAAAATTGATTTTTGCTTGCATTTTTAATGAATTCATTATTTCCATCTTTTGCCACGAATATAGTACTAACCCAAGGGAATTTATCCGTTTCAATACTTGAAATATTAAAAAATTGTGCGTTTAAAGACCCAATGGTTATTAAAAAAATAGCTATTGCTGTAAATAGTTTAGACATAATAATTCCTTTTTAGTTTCTTTTAATACTGAAAAAACCAATTAGTTTGAAAATAGTTACATAATTTAAGAAAATAAATTTAAATAACAGAACGCTCAAGGATAGTTATAGAACGATTGTTAGTATTTATTTCCGATAGAATGCCGATGGGGAGGGTTAATTTGTCTTTCACATGACCAAAAGGCATACCAACCATAATTGGAATATTCAGCTTACTATAAAGTTGCTCTATTACTTCTTTAATAGTGTAAGAATAACCGGGGTGAAATGCTTGTCTGGAGTTAAGGCTATCAAATTGTCCGAAAATAATGCCTTTACAATTATCTAATTTACCTGATAGAAGCAATTGGCTTAACATTCTATCTACTTTATATGCTGGCTCAGACACATCTTCTAGAAATAAAATGCTGTTATCTAAGTTGGGTTCATAAGGCGTACCAAGTGTACTGACTAACATTCTTAGGTTTCCACCTTTTAAAACTCCACGTGCTTTGCCTTCATTTATTACAATAGCATTGGGTTCAATTGATACTATCGGTTCAAATTTATCCTTTGAGAAGAGAACTTCTTTGAAATGGTTCTGAGTAAATGAATTAAAAGACGAAACAGCTACTGGCCCATGGAAAGTAACTAAACCTGTATGTTCAAAAATAGGGGAAATTAGAGCTGTAACATCTGAAAAACCAATTATAATTTTAGGGTTTTTTCTAATTGTAGCGAAGTCAAGCTTTTCGAGTATTCTAAGTACTCCATATCCGCCTCTGCCACATAATATACAGTCAATTGTATCATCTACTATATATTTCATAAACTCTGCAGCCCTATCATCGTCAGAAGCAGATAGATACCTGTAACTTGAATTATTATTTTTAACAGTATCACCAATCTCATAAGCTATATTCTCTTGTTTAAGGAAATTTAGTGCATCTTTCATCTCATAAGCAGACAATGGACTAGATGTAGCAGTAATTGCAACCTTAGATTTACCTGGTGCTAACCCTCTTGGGAGTATCTTAAGTTTTTTGAGTTGGTTCTCTTGGTCAGGTAATTCATTATAGAAATACTCATCCAATTTATTGTAAGATGAGCCAAATAATAGGGGTGAGGCAGTTGCTAATATTTTAAGTAAATTTCTTCTATTCATAGAATATCATTTAGCAAATCTTATGCCGTTGAATTTAAAATTGTTTTATAAAATCAATAATGTTAGTTTTGTAACCTTGATTGAACGGAAAGGTGCAGGAGTGGTTTAACTGGCACGCTTGGAAAGCGTGTGTGCTCGCAAGGGTACCGAGGGTTCGAATCCCTCCCTTTCCGCAATTAACTTTTGATTAGTTTAGATATATAGTTAGCATAACCAATCATATTCTCGTCATCAAAGTTATTACATTGTACTTGCATACCAAACGGCATACCTTCATCATCAAACCCAGATGGAATATTAATAGCTGGTACACCAGCTAAGTTAGCAGAAGCCGTATAGTAATCTGCTTTGTACATCTTTATTGGATTGTCGGTGCTACTTCCAAATTTGAATGCAGAACCGGGGGTAGTTGGCATATAAATGAAATCTACTTTTTCAAAAGTAGATTTGTAGCTATCCGCTATCTTTCTTCTTACCTGTTGTGCTTTTCTGTAATATGCGTCATAGAATCCACTTGACAGTACATAGGTGCCGAGCATAATCCTACGTTTTACTTCCATACCAAATCCTTCAGACCTAGTTTTAACATATATATCATCATTTTCGTTCAACTCAGGTCTAAAGCCAAATCGAACTCCATCAAATCTAGCAAGATTTGAAGATGCCTCAGCAGTAGCTATAATATAATATGTTGGAATCCATGCTTCTGCATAGTGAATTGGAATTTCAATTAATTCGTGTCCTTGCTCTTTCATTTTATCCAAATCAGATCGGTATTTCTTTATCACATATTCTGTGCAATTCTTTAATACCTCTTCAGATACATAACCAATTTTCAATCTTGTATATTCAGAATTAAAATGTGACTTACTCTCAGTTGGTTTTAAGTTAGCAGATGTTGAATCATTCTCATCCACACCTGTTATAATATCACATACAGATGATAAATCAACTAAACTTTGACTAAAAATTCCAATTTGGTCAAGTGATGAGGCAAATGCTACTAGGCCATATCTTGAAATTCTTCCATAAGAAGGTTTGTAGCCATAAATGCCTGTGAATGAAGCAGGTTGTCTAACTGACCCACCAGTCTCCGATCCTAATGATACATGGCAGAAACCAGCAGTAGCGGCTGCAGCTGAACCACCAGATGAGCCACCTGGTACGTAATCATTATTCAAAGGGTTTAGAACGTTTCCAAAGTAAGAATTTTCGTTAGATGAACCCATTGCGAATTCATCCATATTCGTCTTTCCAATTATAATAACTCCAGCATCTAATAATCTCTGTACTGTAGTTGCGTTGTAAATCGGTACATAATTTTCTAACATTTTAGATGCACAAGTAGTACGAATGTCTTTAGTAGAGATATTATCTTTTATAGCTAATATCATTCCTTCTAAATCTCTCGGATTACCAGAGTCGAATCTTTCTTGTGAGATTTTAGCTTGTTCGATAGCCGAATCACCCGTAATGGTGATAAAAGCATTCAAATTCTTCTTGTTTTCAATATCAACTAATAAATTATTAACAGTTTCTAAAACAGAACTCTGTTTATTTTCAAATTGTTTTCTCAACTCAAAATATGGTATTAACAAGACGGCTCTCTCAGTTATTATTCAGGTTACGTAAATTTTTTCTTATTTCGTCTACATTCTTGACGACATTCTTCTTCATTTCATTAATTGGATCATCTACTAAATCATCCTCTTGTACTTTCATTTCTTCTTTCACATTGTTCAATTCATTCTGGAATTGCATTTGTGCTTGTTTGACTTTTTGCATACCTTTACCTAAGCTACGAGCAATCTCAGGTAACTTGTCGGGGCCGAACATTAGTAAAACGACAACTCCGATTAATAAAAGCTCTGGTAAACCAATGTCAAACATTATTTAGTCTTTTTTATCAACATCAGTTGAATTCGATGCATCCTTAAATTCTTTTATTCCTTTGCCAAATCCTTTCATTAGCTCGGGTATTTTTTTACCACCAAATAATAAGGCAATACCGAAAACTATTAAAAGTAATTCTGGTGTTCCTAAACCAAACATAATCCCTCCAAGGAATTAATTTTTTATATATTTTAAAATAGAATTGAAAATTTCAACCCCATCATTACAGCCCAATATCTCATCACTATATCTTTCTGGATGTGGCATCATACCTAATACATTGCCATTCTCATTACATATACCAGCAATATTATTTATAGCACCATTTGGGTTTGAATCCTTGGTAATATAGCCATCTATATCTGAATATCTAAATATAATTTGATTATTAGTTTCCAGTCTATTTATAGTTTCCTCATCTGCATAATAATTACCATCGCCATGAGCAACAGGAATTCTAAGCACTGTTCCGACTTCTAAATCTTTTGTAAATATGTTATTTGAATTTTCTACTTTCAAGTGTACGTCTTTACAAACAAAGTTCAGACTTTCGTTCTTTAATAATGTTCCTGGTAAAAGACCACTTTCTGTGAGTATCTGAAAGCCATTACATATACCAATTACATATCCACCATTATTAGCAAATTTAATAACTTCTTTCATAATAGGGGAGAAACTAGCAATAGAGCCACATCTCAAATAATCACCAAAAGAAAAACCGCCAGGTAAAATAATACACGAAACATCAGAAGGTATTTGTGTATCTTTGTGCCATATTTCTACTGACTCTGCATCTACGTTATTTGCTGTCGCATATAGTGCATCGTGATCACAGTTAGAACCTGGAAATATTACAACGCCAAATTTCATTTTATGCCTGCTCTAATATTTCAATTTCATAATCTTCTACAATCGGATTAGCAATGATTTTTTCACAAGCTTCACGAACGAATTCTTCAGCTTGACCATCATTTTGAGCTGTTATATCTAACTCTACATACTTTCCTATTCTTACGTTTTCCATTATATCGTAATCCATAGAGTGTAGAGCTTGCTCAACAGCTTTACCTTGTACATCCAAGATGCCTTTTCTAAGTGTAATTTTAATTTTTGCTTTATAGGTATTCATTTATTATATGACCCACTTTTTAATAAATTAGTTTAATCAATGTCGTATTGTTGTGAAAAAGAATCATCGCCTTCATCGCTAAGATCTTCTTCAGGGTTTCTTTTGCTAAGTACCCAATGTAAAAAATGTTTGATGGTACTAAATATAATCCAGAAGAACATTACTGGAAATAGGTACTCACCTTTACTCAAAATTACTAATATTATAGATATTACGAATATTATGAGGAAAAATGGCTTCTCTTTAATGTATTTTTTTGTTGGCCTTGGCATATTATCAAATTTTATATTTGATACCATCACCAAAGAAACGATTGCTGGAACTATGTAATTCAAATAAAGTACAGCTGTGGGGTCATATTTCCCTGACTGTTGAATGAAAACTATATATGATACTATCACGAGGGCAGAAGAGGGGATAGGCAGTCCAATAAAATATGCTTTATCTTCCAAACTTGTAAGAGTTACATTGAACCTAGCTAATCTTACGGCTCCTGCCAGTGCTGGGAAAGATGCGAATAGAATGCCTAGTTCTCCACTTGTAGAAAAAGCTGCTTGATACAACATATAAGATGGTGCTAGTCCAAAGGTCACGGTATCGCACAATGAATCTAGCTCTACACCAAACTCACTAGCTGCATTTACTAACCTTGCAGTGATACCATCAAACATATCGAAGAATGCACCAAGCAGTATAAACATAGCCGCCTGGGTAAATTCTCCATTTGAAGAATAGATTATCGATACAAACCCACAGAATAGGTTTGCTAATGTTAGTAGGTTTGGTACTATTGATCTAGTTAGTCTTATTGCCATTAATTTGCTTTATTAAGTTTTGCTATTATTGTTTCACCAGCAACTACTCTATCACCGATTTTCACTAGTATTTCTGCATCAGGTTCCATCGCTATATCCATACGTGATCCGAATTTCATCATCCCAATTTTATCTCCTACTTGTATAGTATCACCTATTTTCAACTCACATACTATCCTACGAGCAACAAGTCCAACTATCTGCTTGTAAAAAACTTTTCCATATTCAGTCTTAACACCTATTCGGCTATGCTCATTTTTTTCAGATGCTTTGGGGTGATAAGCCACTAAGTAATCTCCTGGTACGTATTCATAGAACTCGACAACACCACTAACAGGAGTTCTATTAACGTGAACATCAATTGGAGAAAGGAATATGCTGACTCTTTTTGATTCACCTTTTAGATAGTATCTTTCGTTTTCCACTTCCATTTGAACTATTTTTCCGTCTGCAGGTGAAATTACTATAGATGCATCTGTAATTGCCTCAGGTGGAATAGTTCTATCAGGGTCTCTGAAAAACCAAAGAGTGAATAATGCGAAAATTAATCCCAATCCCACAAAAGAGTAAGTTAGAAATTTATTTTCCACAAAGTATCCTGATACTAGCAATACTGCCGCAATACCAAGCATTATGAGGATGTTATCTGTACCGTATCTTGTTAGCAACTTATTTACTTTTTATTAATTTAAAATTATATATTTGTAAGTCTTTGATGTTTTGTAACTGTCAAAGTTCAAAAATAGAAAATAATTTAGACTTATTAATTGATTGGGCAAAAAATGAATTTTACCGTGAACTTAAATGAATTCCAAGAAGCAGTAAATAAAACTCTTCCTGCGATTCCACCAAAATCAACTTTACCTGTATTAGAGCATTTAAAGTTTGAACTTAATGATAATTTATTAGAAATAATATCAACCGACCAAGAAATAACAATAAAAACGCAACTTAATGTAGAAAATGCAACTCCTGGGAAAGTTTTAGTTCCAGGTAGGAAGTTAAATGACATACTAAAAGCATTAGGTAAGACTGAAAAAATTACTTTCAATTCGAATACTGAAAACTTTGAAATTGATTTGATTACTGATTTCGGAGCTTACAAAATGAAGGGTCTAAACAACGATGAGTATATCGAATTACCTGAGTTATTCGAATCTAATGTAGATGTATCTGATAGCTCAGTAGTTGATAAAGCGTTGTTACCTAAAGAAGATATTATTAGATTAGCTGATAAAACTGCATTTGCTGTGTCCAATGACGATTTTAGACCTGCTATGACTGGTGTATTATTCCAATTCAGAGGGCAGTATTTGAATGCAGTATCTACAGATAGTTATAGATTAGTAAAATCAACTTTTAATACTGAAGCTGGACAATTACCTGATGATTTAGATATAATCATTCCTTCTAGGACTATGGATATACTAAAGAAAGCTGATGATGAAGTACATTTTTCTTTTATTAAGAATAATGATAAAGTAACACACATCAAATTCAAGGTTGGTTCAACAATATATATATCTAGAATTATAGATGAGAAATTTCCTCCTTATGAATCGGTAATACCTGCTGGGAATAATATATTTTTAACGGTTAATAAGAATCAACTGCAGTCTGCTATAAAGAGGGTTGCAATCTTTGCGAATGATATTACAAAGCAGATTAGAGTAAAGATTGATGCTACAGAGATGATACTAACAGCACAAGATATAGACTCTGGAACAAAAGCTGATGAAAAAATTCCTTGTTTATTAGAAGGCGAACCCGTGGAAATTGGATTCAATTATAAATTTCTAGATGAAGCAATAAGTCATATTAATAGTTCTTCAGATGGAGAGATAGTATTTTCTTTATCAGAATCAAATAAACCGGCTCTTTTGATGCCTGAGAAAGATTCTAAAGAGTTATTGATGCTAATAATGCCTGTTAGACTAAATAATTAAGAAACCCCAAATAATTCCAAAGGGTAGGCATAATTAATTTATAGCTTACCCTTTTTTTATATTTATGCGATTAGATTCAATATATTTTTTAAATATCCGAAATCACAAACAAACTGAACTTTTTTTCAGCAAGCATATCAATGTCTTTTTTGGATTAAATGGGGCAGGAAAAACCTCAATATTAGAAGCTATATCAATTGCAGCAATATCAAAGAGCTTTCAAAGAACTCCTGAGAATTCACTCATTAATTTTGATGATAATGTATTCTTATCAAGAGTTCATACAATGAGGGATAGAGGAACTGATTTCACAATAGAAGTGAAAAAAGAAACCGGATCAAGAAAGAAAATATCATCTTCATTTATGGAGAGTATGCGTCCAAAGGACTTGATTGGATCAATACCTATTATTATACTTTCTCCTGATTATAAAGAAATAACGGCTGGTTCACCAGAGAACAGAAGAAGATTTATAAATACTACGATTTCTCAAATAAGTAATAATTATTTGAATGATTTATATTCATATAGAAGGGTTCTAAAACAACGGAATAACTTACTATCTAAAATGAAAAAAGATAGAAGCATTGATAAAAATGAGTTAAATATTTGGACAGATAAATTAATAGAATTTGGGTCAAAAATAATACTTAGACGTGCAAAATTTCTTAGTGAATTTGAACCTTATTATCTGAAGAACTATATGAAAGTATCAGATAGCAAAGAAGAAGTACGTATAAAATATTCTCCGTATGGATTTGATAATTTTAACTATAAAGATTTAGATGAAAGTAAGGTTGTTAATCGTCTTATAGAATTGAAAGATGAAAAAAAAATCGGAGAACTTACTAGGTACACTACTTTGTTCGGACCACAGAAAGATGAATTAGAATTATTCATAAATAATGCACCTGTAAAGGAAGCTGCATCCCAAGGACAACATAAGACTGTACTGATTAGCTTAAAACTTGCAGAATTCGATTATATGAAAGAAATTCTAAATGAAACACCTATAGTTCTACTGGATGATATATTTTCAGAATTAGATGCTAAAAGAACTGAATTAGTTTTAAATTCAGTTTTGAAGAACCTTGCACAAGCATTTATAACAATTACTGAAGATGACAAAATTAAAAAAATAATGAAACCTTCTGAAGAATGTTATTATTTCCATGTAAGTAATGGAAAAGTTGAGAGAATAGACGAGGAATTTTAAAATGGCATTAGATAGAGAACCACAAGATATTAACAGTTTATTCGATTCAATGCCTAATAAATTCAATTTAGCAGAAAAGAGAATAATTGTTGATTTAAGAAACAATGTCAAAGAAATTATTTCAGAAAATTTTTCCAAGTCAGTAGTTATATATGACTTAAAGAATGGAAAATTGATATTAAAGGTGAGTAATCCAGTGTGGAAAACTGAAATTCAACTTAGGAAAGACCAAATTGTTGAAAAATTCAATGTTTATTTGGGTGCTAATATCATTAAAAACATTGTCTTACATTGAATAAATAGTTATATTTGTACCTAGCATAAAAGAGAAATTTAAAACCAACGAGACTTATAAATGACATCAAAAATAAAACCAGTTGATAATTATACAGAAGACAGTATAAAGATATTAGAAGGATTAGAAGCTGTAAGAAAAAGACCTGCCATGTACATCGGAGATATTGGCGAAAGAGGTCTTCACCATTTGATAAATGAAGTAGTAGATAACTCGATAGATGAGGCATTAGCTGGATTCTGCGATACAGTAAAAGTTAAGTTCCATGCAGATGGTTCTTGTTCTGTAGAAGATAATGGTCGTGGTATTCCAGTTGGAATGCACCCAACAAAAAAAATACCAACTCTAGAAGTAGTACTTTGTACACTACATGCAGGTGGTAAATTCGATAAAGATTCGTACAAAGTATCAGGTGGATTACATGGTGTGGGTGTATCATGTGTGAATGCACTTTCTGAGAAAACTATAGCTATAATAAAAAGAGATGGTAAAATTCATCGTCAAGAGTTTCATGAAGGGGCTCCAGTAGCACCAATTGAAGTAATAGGTGAAACAAAAGAAACTGGAACTTATATTCAGTTTTATCCAGACCCTACTATATTCAAGTCAGTTGAATTCAAATTAATGAAAGCAGTTGACAGATTAAGAGAGTTAGCGTTTTTGAACCCTCAAATATCGATTTCTTATGAAGATGAGAGAGAGGATGGCGAAAAAGGTGTTTATCATTACCCAAATGGACTACTAGATTTTGTTGAGTATATTGATGAAGATAATACACAACTTATGAAACCAGCATTATTTATTGGAAGTGGAGATGATGAAACTGGTGGTACTGTTGAAGTAGAAGTTTGTTTTGCATACAATGATGGATATTCTGAAAATCTCCTTTCTTATGTTAACAATATTAACACAATAGAAGGTGGTACTCACGTATCAGGCTTCCGTTCTGCATTAACAAGAACATTAAACAATTATATTAATAATACTTATAAGAAAAATGTAAAAATAGCTATAACAGGTGATGATTTCCGTGAAGGATTGACTGCAATTATATCTGTTAAAGTACCTGAGCCACAATTCGAGGGACAGACTAAGACTAAACTCGGTAATGGCGAAATAGATGGTATTGTAAGAACAGTTGTTTATGAGAAATTAGGTATATTTTTAGATGATAATCCTCCTGCTGCTAAAACAATTGTTGCTAAAGCAGTACAAGCTGCTGAAGCAAGATTAGCAGCTCGTAAATCAAGAGAATTAGTTCGTAGAAAAGGTATTTTAGAGAGTAATTCATTGCCTGGAAAGTTAGCAGATTGTAGTATGAGCACCCCTGAAGATTGCGAACTATATCTTGTCGAGGGAGATTCGGCTGGAGGCTCTGCAAAACAAGGTCGTGACAGACGTTTCCAAGCTATTTTACCTTTGAAAGGTAAGATTCTAAACGTACATAAGGCAAAAGTGAGTAAGGTATTAGATAATGAGGAAGTAAAAACTATCCTTACTGCTATTGGTGCCGGATTTGGGGAGGACTTTGACCCAACTAAATCAAGATATGGTAAGATAATACTAATGGCCGATGCTGATATTGATGGTTCGCATATTAGAACTTTGTTACTAACACTATTCTTTAGGTATATGAGAGAACTTATTATAAATGGTAATTTATATATAGCACAACCACCACTATTTAAGTTGAAAAAAGGTAAGAAAGAATATTATGCTCATAGTGAAGAAGAAAGAGATGAAATAATCGCACAGATATTGAAAGAAAGTAATGTCAAAGTTTCAAAAGAAGAGATGAAAGTAGCTGATGATGGTACTCAAAAGTTTCACGGAATTGCATTATCACGATTTAAAGGTCTTGGTGAGATGAATCCTGATCAATTATGGGATACAACCATGAATCCTGAAACAAGAACATTACTTCAAGTATCAATGGAAGACGCTGCACAATCAGCTAAGGTATTCCAAACACTGATGGGTGATAAAGTTGAACCACGTAGAGAATTTATAGAGAGAAATGCTAAATATGTTAAGAACCTTGATATCTAGATTATTAATAATAATCACATTATTATTAACCACTTCAATCGTAGCAAATACGGCTGAAGTGGTTAATATTGAAAGGCCAAAGGAAATAATTAGACATTTTCAAAATGGAACAGTTGAGGATATTTATTCTCAATATGATTCAGCTATGGCCAAATTATTACCACCACATCGTATGGCACCTATCTGGAGTCAATTGTTAGCAAATTATGGTGAATTTATTGGCTTTGGATTACAAGATTCTACTACCAATGGTGACAATTTTATAGTAAATACTGATTTGGATTACGAAAAAGCTGTCATGAACTTCATGATAGCTGTAAATACTAAAACCAATAAGATTACTGGAATTTACTTTTCTGAACAAGAAAAGAAGAATATTAAACCAGAAATAGCAAAACCAACTCCTTCCTATATTGATACGTCTAAATTTATTGAATCAGACATTATTATCAAAGATAAATTTGAATTGAATGGCAAGCTGACATTACCCAACAATTTCGATAAAAATATTACTTTTGTATTAGTTCATGGAAGTGGGCCAAGTGATATGGACGGAACAATTGGTGAGAACAAGTTCTTGAAGAATCTCGCTTGGGGACTATCTTCTTTTGGCTACTCAGTAGTTAGATATGAGAAAATAACTAAAAGATATGGTAGTGAGTTAGTTGCATCGAATCCCGGTATGACCCAAGATGATGAGTATAATAATTCTATATTTGGGGCTATTGACTTCATTAAACAAAATCCTCAACTAAGTAATTCTAAAATTGTATTAATTGGTCATAGTCAAGGTGCTTCTGCAATTACTTCTTTTTATAATAATAAAGATGTAGCTGGAATGATATTGTTAGCTGGAACCCCTAGAAAACTTTACGATTTATATACAGAACAATTAGAATATATATTTAATGTAGATGGAATAGTTAGACCTTCTGAAAGAACAATAATACAAGAACACAAAGACAAAGTTAATTATTTTAAGAATTTTAGAAAAGGTGAGGTAAAAGCCGACTCATTACCAATGGGACTTAATTATGAATACTTGAAACATTTGGATATATTTGATCCAGTTAATAACCTAAGCCAATCGGGGAAACCTACCTTAATTCTAGGTGGAAGCCATGATTACCAAGTCACAAAAGTTGACTTTGATATTTGGAAATCAAATTTAGAATCCAAAAAAACTATAAAATTGAAATTTATAGAAAATGTGAATCATATTTTTGGTGAAATTGAAAAAATGGCTGTGCCTGCAGATTATCAAAAATACACTCCAATAGCTCCAATTGTATTTGTTGAGATAAATAAATGGATAATAGATTTATAAATCGGAGAAATAATGGAAGATAAAATATCATCAAAACAGGCCCCATTTAGTATTAAAGCCCTGAAAACTATTGCAATAGTAGATGATGAGCCGGATATTGTAGAATTAGTTTCTATACACTTGAAGAAAAGTGGTTATAAAACTGCTGAATTTGAAAGTGGAGAAGGGTTCTTTAAACATATAAAGTCTAATAAAGTAGATTTAGTAATACTTGATCTTATGTTACCTGACTCCGATGGATTTGAAATATGTAAGTATCTTAAAAATGAACCTGATTATTCGAATATCCCTGTTATAATGCTCACTGCTAGGGGAGATGAAACAGAAAAGATATTAGGACTTGAAATAGGTGCCGATGATTATGTTACAAAGCCATTTTCTCCCAGAGAATTAGTTGCTAGAGTGAAGGCTGTACTTAGAAGAAATGAGAAAAAGACTCCTGATATAAACAAAATATTTATTGGAGATAATTTAGAAATAGATTTGAATAAATATGAAGTTAAAATTGATGATGAAAAAATAGAATTGACTTCATCTGAGTATAAAATTCTAAATTTACTTTCAAACAAAAAAGGATGGGTTTATTCTAGAGAACAAATTCTTGACTATTTAGGTGTAAGTGATAAAGGAGTTTTAGATAGAACTGTAGATGTTCACATAAAGAATCTCCGTGAAAAGTTAGGTCAGTATGGTCTCTTTATCAAAAACATTAGGGGTGTCGGTTACAAATTAGAAGAGTCTTAGTAAAATGAAAAGAATTGTTTCGAAATTTTCATTTGGATATTTAGTTGTTGTAACACTTCTAACTTCACTCATAGTCTATATCTCTTATAGCACTATTCGCTCACATTATATTGATGATTTAACGAAAGATTTAGAAGTCTATTCTAAATTAATAGAATCAGAATTAATCAATTATGATTTAATTCAAGACGATTCCATAATAAATAGTTCCTTAAAAGAGTTTTCATCTAAATCAAATGTTAGAATTACAATTATTGATTTGTCAGGAGTTGTCCTTTATGATTCTGATGAATTGCCTTCCGCTATGGAAAACCATAAAAACAGACCGGAAATATTGGAATTATCAAAATCACAAATAGGTCATAGTATTAGGCATTCAAATACCGTACAAGAAGATATGTTGTATGTAGCTAGAGTAATAAATGTTGATGGTAAACAGTATTATTTGAGAACTAGCTATTTTGTTCATAAAATGAATAAACTTTTATATGAAGTTAGAACAGAAATAATTGAAATATCAATATTTGTATATCTTATTTCTATACTCGGACTAATACTTTTCATAAAAAACATTTCAAATCCAATAAAGCAACTTTCTGAGGCCTCTAAAAAAGTAGCTGAAGGAGACTTTGATGTTAAAGTTAAGATAAAATCTAATGACGAATTAGGTGACCTTTCTGTTAATTTTAATAATATGACCAAGCGTTTAAAAAAATTATTCTACAAAGTAAATTCTCAAAAAGAACAACTAGATACTTTAATTTCTGAAATTCAGGAAGGGTTAGTTGTACTTGATTCTAAAGGTAGAATCAAACTATATAATGAATCTTTTTCTGAATTGATAGGTAAAAAAAACCTAATAGGAAAAAAATTGACTAGTCTTATTGAAAATAATTTTTTAACAAATCTACTAGAAGAAGTAGTATCGAATGATAAAAGCATTACAAAAGAAATACAAGTAGGTGATAGACAGTTTTTGTGTTCAACTAGTTGGATAAAAATGAAAAATGAAGTGATTATATTACTTCATGATATTTCAGAATTAAATAAGTTAGAGTTAATAAAGAAGGATTTTGTAATCAATGTATCTCATGAATTACGCACCCCATTAACAGCTATAAAAGGATTTTCAGAAACTTTGATAGATGAATTAGTCGATCCTGAACAAAAAAGGTACGCTGAAATTATAAGCCGTCATACAAATAGATTGATAAGAATAGTCAATGATTTACTGCATTTGTCAGAGTTAGAACAAACTAAAACAAATTTATTCTTAGATAAAATTAATGTCAATGATATACTTGAAAATGTTTACAGTTTATTTCTTCAAAAAAGTATAGAAAAAGGAATTGAACTAATAGTATCAATTGAGAATAAAGAGCGTATATTAGAAATTGATAATTTTAGAATTGAACAATTATTGGTTAACTTAATTGATAATGCTTTCAAATACACTGATAAAGGTAAAATTAAAATTATTTCAAAAGAAATAGATAATAAACAAGTATTTATAATTGAAGATACTGGTCTAGGCATACCGAAGGGTGATTTAAATCGGATATTCGAAAGATTCTATACCGTTGATAAATCTAGATCAAGAAGAGTAGGTGGAACTGGACTAGGGCTTTCCATTGTCAAACATATAGTCTTATTACACAAAGGAAAAATAGAAATAGAAAGCGAATTAAATAAAGGAACTAGGTTTATTATTTCAATTCCTTTTACACAGAGTGTAATTCAATAAGGAATTGTAAAGAAATCTTTTTAATTTCATACTATGGGAAGTATGCAAAACAGAAAAAATAAATCAGATTCAAAGCAAGAAGATTTCGATGCTATAAGAAGAGTACTCGAAGGAGATAATACTGCTTATGAATTTCTGCAAAAGAAATACAAAAATCTAATCTATTCACTTGTCAAAAAGATGATAAAAAATGACAGTGATGTAGAAGATTTAGTACAAGAGACATTTATTAAGGCCTATAAGGCTTTAGATAAATTCAAATTCAATTATTCCTTCTCAGCTTGGATATATAGAATTGCATCAAATAATACTATCGACTTTTTGAGAAAAAGAAGATTTGATACATTTTCCATAGATAAACCAATAGGGAATGCTGAAGATGAAAACTATTTTGAGATTGAAGATAATTCATATAGTCCTGATGCAGATCTTATAAGTGAACAGAAAGCTGATATAATAACAGCCGCTATTAATACACTTCCAGACAATTATCGAGAAATTATTATTCTTCGACACGAAGAAGAACTTGACTATAAAGCCATAGCGGAACAACTTGACTTGCCTTTAGGTACAGTCAAGGCACATCTATTTCGCGCACGGAAATTATTATATGAAGAGTTAAAAGACAAATATAACTTATTGAATAATATACAGTAATAACAGGCATAAAATTTGCTGTTAAATTATTATATTTATTTTATAACTTTCCAATATATAAACTCAAATGAATAGATTATTATTAAAAACTAGTATTATATTTTGCAGTATTCTTTCTGTATTTATGTTATTATCATTCTTATTAAGATTGAATTCATCTCCAATGGATACAAATCTTTCCGAGAAAATTGAGAAAAGAGGATTCAATAAGAAGATTCAACTTAATGTACTGAACGCAAGTGGAGAACCTGGGATTGCATCTAAAACTAGGAATCATCTACGTCAATTAGGTTTTGATGTAGTTGAGATTGGAAATTATGAAATGATGATGGATTCTACTATTATAATAGATAGATTAGGTGATAGAATATCTTCTTACAAACTGAGTAAAGCTATCGGATTAGATGAAGGTAAAATAGAAACTGTTATTGATTCTTCACTATATTTACGTGCAACTCTTGTTTTAGGAAAGGATTTCTCCAATCTTAGAGTTAAACTTTAAGTTTCCGTTTTGTAATAACTTTAATTGTCATTAACTTGTTACTCCAATATTGGTATGTAAAAATAAATAATAGATTATATTGACTAAGAAGAAAAAATACTCCGACTCACAAAAATTAGCAATTCTTTGCGCACAAGCAGCACAAGATAGATTAGCAGAAAATGCTGTCATATTAGATTTACATAAAATTGATATTGCCTCGAGCAACTTCATAGTAGTTTGTGATTGTAAATCTACAGTACAAGTAAAATCCGTAGCAGATAATATATTAAATAATATAGTTAATCATGACCTCCCAAAACCTAAAATAGAGGGTCTGGAAACGGCTGAGTGGGTTATATTAGATTTTTTCGATGTAGTAGTCCATATATTTATTAGTGAACTAAGAAGCTACTATAAATTGGAAAAACTCTGGGCTGATTCAGATTTTTATATTGTAAATGATGATGCTGAGCTAGTTGAATCTAGTTATGCGGATTTAAAAATAGAGATAGAGAATAATATAGATGAAGATTGATATAATAGAAAAAGCAATAGCAAATGCTTTAGCTACTATAGGGTTAGAACAAGAAGTAGAAATAGCATTTGAGAAACCAAATAATCCTGAGCATGGTGATATATCTACTAATATAGCATTACAGTTAGCGTCTGCTCTTAATAACTCTCCAAGAAAAATAGCCGAAAATATAGTTGAAAACCTGAACTTTGATCAATCTATTATTGAAAGAATAGATATTGCTGGTCCAGGGTTTATTAACTTCAAATTCAACAACAATTATTTCACAAGACAACTTAGTGATATTCTATTAGAAAATGAATCTTATGGAAAACAAAGTATTGGTAATGGCATAAAAGTAAATGTAGAATATGTTAGTGCAAACCCAACAGGTTTATTACACTTAGGACATGGCAGAAATGCTGCTATTGGTGATACAATTGCTAATATATATATGTGGTTAGGATATGATGTAACACGAGAGTATTACTTCAATAATGCCGGTAACCAGATGAACAATTTGGTTAATTCGATATACGTTAGATATATGCATGAATTAGGTGATACAGACTTAGAGTTTCCTGAAGATGGCTATCATGGCGAATATGTAATAGAAATAGCAAAAGAACTCATTAAAGATTATGGAGATGAACTAAAAGAAGGTAATTTCCAAGATAGAATAGCAATAAAGAAATTCGGTGAGACTTGGTGTTTTGATAAAATAAAGAAGACACTCTCAAAAATGAATATTGAGCAGGATGTTTTTTATAATGAAGATTCACTCTATAAAGAAGGTAAAATAAACGATGTTATTAACGATTTAAAAGAAGTTAATCTTGTTTATGAAAAAGATGGGGCTACATGGCTTAAACTATCTGAAATGGGTTTAGATGATGACAGAGTCATTGTAAAATCTTCAGGTGAACCAACTTATAGATTACCAGATATAGCATACCATAAAGAGAAATTCAAACGTGGTTTCGATAAAATAATAGATGTATTTGGTGCTGACCATATAGCTACAATCCCTGATGTAATGGCAGCAGTGAAACATTTAGGATATAATGTCGATAATATCAAAGTTGTTATACATCAGTTTGTAACACTTACTAAAGATGGTCAACAAGTTAAAATGTCTAAAAGAACGGGGAAGAGCTATACTTTAGATGATCTACTTGACGAAGTTGGTGATGAGGTAGTAAGATTCTTTCTAATAATGAGAGGTAATACTACTCATTTAGAATTTGATTTATCATTAGCTACAGAGAATTCTGATAAGAACCCTGTATTCTACTTAAAATATGCACATGCAAGAATTTGTTCAATACTAGAAAACGTTGAAAATTCAGAAGAGATATTAAAAGAAAAACCTAATTTTGACTTATTACAATCAGAAGATGAAATAAATCTGACTAAATCTATTATTGAGTTTCCTAACTATATTCGTTTAGCAGCAGAGAAATACGAACCACAAATAATTGTGGAATTTTTACGTGAATTTGCTTCTAACTTCAGTTCATTCTACCACAATTGTAGAATTAAAGGTGAAGAGGCCGAAATACTAAAGTCTAGACTTCATCTTGCTAATATTGCTAAAACAGTTCTAAAAAATGGATTAGCTATACTGGGTATTTCAGCTCCTAGAAAAATGTGATATTTATCTTACTTCCACTTTATTCCACAACCTACACTTGGCTTTTGCTCGGTTGAGGGTAATTGTTTGTTTAATAAGGCATCTACTGCTTGGCGTAAGTCATTACCTGTCACAGGAACACTGTTACCCGGTCTAGAATCATCAAATTGCCCTCTATATCTTAGCTTCATATCTCCATCGTATAAGAAAAAGTCTGGAGTACACATTGCCCCATACTCTCTTGCTATTTCTTGCGTTTCATCAAATAGATATGGGAATTGGAAATCAAATTCTTCAGCTTGCCTTATCATATTCTCAGGTGAATCATCTGGATAATTGATTATATCATTAGAGTTAATAGCAATAACACTCAAACCTTTGGGTATATATTCTTTACCAAATGAAGATAGAGCACTATTCAGATGTTTAACAAATGGACAGTGATTACTCATAAATATAATTAGTGTAGCTCTATCTGATTGCAGTGATGTTAAAGTTAATTCTTTGTCTTCAGTTGGAGAATAGAGTGTAAAATAAACAGCTTTTGATCCTAATTCTACCATTTTCGATTCAGTTCTTGCCATTATAAGTTCCTTTGGTTAATTTACAAAATGAAAATAATTCTTTATCTAATAACACTAACGATTTCATTTGGATTTTATTCATGTGAAAGTACAACTAGTACTATACAGAATCCACTTACTTACAGTAAAGAGCAACCCTTCTTTAAAATCGAACCTTATGTTAGTTATAACAATATTGTCAACAGAATTGATTATGGAATTATCAAGCAACATGATCAAATAGGTGATTCATCTTATATTAGGGCTACGTTCTATGATAAAAGAAAATTCCGAGACGCTGGAGTATTTTATTTTGATGAAATAAAAATTATTAAGTCAAAAGCAGATGATATTTTTAATATTGTCCAATTTATTGAGAACTTTATTGACTTTGGTAATGCTTATTATCTTGAATTAGATAACCATCTATTCAAAGACAGTATATCAATTCAAACAACTGGTCAAGAATTTCCTTCGTATAATCAATCTATTAGATTATTAGATTCATCTTTGATTATTGAGAACGTTAATTCACTTAACAAAATTTCGAAAGGATTGAATCTAAAACTCTTATCAAATGATATTGGATATGATAATGCTAGGATAAGAATATATAACAACAGTAAAGAGTATGTTTTTTATGCCAATTTTGAAACAGTATTGAATCTTGACTCAGAATTATTTAATAATATCCCTATTGGTAAGTATAAGTTTGAATGTTTGAAAGGTCATTATTTATTGGACTCAGCATCTAATGGTGAAACTGTAATTATTAATATTTATTCCTCTTATACTTTTGATACTATAATTAAAGACTAATCCTACTACAACAATCACATCATACTATCCGTATATAGTACTATATGGATATTACACGATTTATTATTTTCTTTTCTATTCTTTCCGCAATTTTTATTGCTTTGGAGGTTTATACTCTATTCAATTGGCGTAATTTTGTAAAAAAACACAAGTTACAAAGAAAATGGTATATAGTACCCAAGTATATTTCTATAATCTTGTTAGGTGCATCAACTTTTTCAATGTTTAGTAGCTTATTTATGGGAGTTAATAATAAGCTACGCTATATTACTATGTTTCTTATAGCTTTATGGATACTACCCAAAATTGCAATTGTACCTGTGCTATTAATAAAAGATATATCACGTACATTCTTGGCACTAGTCAGAAGACTTTCCACTAACAGAATTGATGTTGTAGATGTTAAGAGAAGGAAGTTAGTTGAAACTTCGGCTTGGACTCTTGCATCTATTCCTTTTTTTATGGTTTCAAAAGGTTTATTTTCTACAACAAATGACTTTACAGTTAGAAATGCAGATATTTATTTGCCTAACCTCCCTAAAAGTTTAGATGGATTGAAAATAGTACAGCTTTCTGATTTACATTTAGGATCATTCTATGATTATACTTCTTTCCAAGAAGTTAGAAGGTTAACCAATGACTTAAAACCAGACATTATTGTTATAACAGGTGATTTTGTTAATAGTAAACCCTCTGAACTAAAGGCAAACTATACTGATTTGCAAACTTTAAGTGCTGATATTGGTATTTTCTCGTGTTTAGGTAATCATGATCACTATATGAAAGATGATGAGCATAGGACGCTGGTTAAAGCACTAAATGATGCAGGTTCGAATTTGATGATTAATCGAAGTGATAGATTAATCATAAATAATAGTCCCTTAAATATAGTTGGAATTGATAACTTAGGCATGAGACAAGAGTTTGGTGACTTAGATAAGGCATTCGAAAATGTTAACGAAGAAGAAATTTCAATTCTTCTGTGTCATGATCCTACAAATTGGGATTTGAATATTAGAAATAAGTACCCAGCAGATTTGACTCTTTCAGGTCACACGCATGGGGGACAGGTAGCTTGGGAGTTCAATGGGTTTGAATTTAAACCCGCAAAATTTGTATATAGACAATCTGAAGGCTTATATAAGAACGGTAATAACCAGCTTTACGTCAACCGTGGAATTGGTACAGTAGGACCTCCACTAAGAATTGGAGTAAAGCCAGAAATCACAGAAATTATTTTAAAGACTTAATTAATTATTATTTTAATTGATTTTGTAGTTCCATCAATATTAAAATTAATAAAATACACCCCTGATGAGAGTACTCCCTTGTTGAATGAAATCTGATGAATTTGATTCTCTAAATAATATTTATTTGTTATAGACTTCAAGAATTTACCATTCATATCAGAAAGATAAATATTAACATCGCCTGGTTTAATCAATTGTAAATCAATTGTCGCATTATCAGTAACTGGGTTAGGTGTTATTTTAATAGTTCCAATCTCATCAAAACTAGTTACATAAGACACTGTTTTTGAAGTTGTAAAACTCCAAATTTCTGACCATCTACTCAATGCTATATCACTCTCAGAATTTACTCTCCAAAAATAATACTTATTTTCTTCTAGTCCTGAGAGATTCAAAGAGTTAGTATTTACTGATTTACTTGATTCTACTACTTTATTGACGAATTGATCATCTGTAGCCAATTCGACATTATACTTAGTAGTACCATTAATAGATTCCCATACTAACTTACTTGCTAATTTGACATCATCAGATGAGTTTAGTGGTAACTCTAGCTTTGGCGTAGGTAGAATAGTAGAAAATATCCATGTCTCAGACCATTCACTCTCATTCCCACCTGTTCTAAGCCCCTTCACATGCCAATAATACAATTCGTTATGTACTAGCTGTGAAAAATCAAAGTTGTTTAAGCTTATATCTGATTTATCAATTATAGGATTGTCAAAATTATTGGTCAAAGCTATCTGTATTCGATAGCTAGTTACATTACTCAATGCAATCCATTTCAAATTGAGAGAAGCAACTTCCAGATTCTTCTTATTATTAGAAGGGTAGTTCAACTGTGGTCTATCTATAGTTGAAGGAGTATTGAAATCAAATGAACTAGACCAATCACTTATGTATTGTCCTCTCTCAGATTTAACTCGCCAATAGTATTTTTTATCATTTTGTAAATTAGTATAAATATAAGTATCACTACTAATCAATTCATCTTTAATTGGGTTAGCAAAATCAGATGTTAAACTAATTTGAATTCTACTTTGTGAATTTTGAGCAAGTTTACTCCATTTTAATTGTCCATTAATTGGTATTTCTGTACTTGATTTACTAGGACTGATCAACAGTGGCTTTTCAAGTTCTGTTCTAAAACTAAAAATATCAGACCAATTACCTTCATCATTGGATAAATGAACTTTTGTTCTCCAATAATAAGTAGTATCATATAAAAGCTCTATCCCATTATATATATTATTATTAACTGTTGAAGTAATTAATTGAGGATTAGTAAACGAATTATCTAATGATAATTGAATTGTATATTTGTCAGCATATATTTTTTTGTTCCAAGTGAATGCTAAGCTTGTATCGTGATTTATTGATTTATCAGCTGGGCTAATCTGACTTGTAGTGCCAATTTTTGTTGTGAATGTATTTGTCTCTGACCAATCACTTTGATATTGCCCTCTAATTGCTTTTGCACGCCAATAGTAAACTTTATAATCTTCCAAGCCAGTGAATTCATATTCATTATCGTTTACTGTTTCATCAATTACAAATGAGTTGAAATTAGAAAATAGTGATAGTTGAATTATGTAAGATGAAGAAGTAGCTGAATTGGACCACTCTAACTTATCTGCAAAGTTGATATTACCTGAGTTATTAATTGGTATTTGTAGAGTTGGTTCTTTCAGCTTCGTTCTAAAATTCCATATATCGCTCCAAGCACCAATAACTGCATCAGCTTTGATTCTGACTTTCCAAGAATAAACTGTATCAAATAATAGATTATTAACATCTTGTGTATTCTGTGTAGGATTAGAAACGATTAAATTAGGTGTATCAAAAGTATTTTTAATATCAATTTGAATTTCATAATTATCAGCGTAAGCAGCATTATTCCAATTGAACACCTGAAAGGTATCTAAGTTTATTGCATTGTTAGAGGGGGTAATAAGTGAAGCGACTTCTATCTTTGTAGTAAATGAAAAGACATCTGACCAATTACCTTTTTTTGTACTATTTTCAGCAGCAGCTCGCCAGTAATATGTGGTATAAGGTAATAAACTACTTACTGTTTCTTGAGTAACTGTAACCAATTTGTTTAATATAAGATTACTGAAATCAGACTTGTCAGATATTTGGATTGTGTATTTGTCCGCTCCTATTACGTCAGTCCAATCCAGGTTTTGTGAAAGAGCTAATTCGTTACTTAAATTAGCTGGTGTTATCAAAGTTGGTTTATTAACTTTAGTTTGGAATTTTCTTACAAATGACCAATCACCATAACTACCACTTGGGTCTTTTGCTCGTACTTTCCACCAATATTCTGTAAAATAAGATAATGAATTATAATTCAATTGTTCGGGATTTATATGTTGATCAATTATCATTACACTAAAATTTTCATCTTTAGCAATCCGTACTTGATAATCAGTTTTACCCTGTACTAATGTCCAACTAAGATTATCAGCAGTGTCTTTTGCAATTGAATTATTTGTTGGACTGACTAATGATACCTTTCCAACTATTGTAGTAAATTTATGTGCTGATGTCCAGTCACCTTGAGAATGCTTGCTTTTTGCTTTTATCCGAGCATAATAATCTTTATAATTACTCAAGTTGTTCAAATAATATCTTGATACAATTACTGTGTCAATTGCAAAGTAAGTAGAGAAATTAATATCAGTTGAAACCTGCAACTCATATTCAGTAGCTTCAGCTACGTCAGTCCAATCTAACAATAAATTGCTTGTAGTATTTCCAAAAGAATTGACCAGTGGTTCAATTATAGTAGGAACTGATAGGGCAGAGGGGATATCAGCTTTCCAAACACCTCGGCCATAGGTCGCTGCATATATCTGGTTATGTGTATAATTTATTTCAAGTTCAGTTACTATAACATTAGGTAAATCTGTATTATAAGCCACCCAATCTGTTAGATTATCGTCTATATAATATACTCCTATATCATTACCTACCCATAATTTATCATCTGAATCTTTTTGTTTTACTATGGTTAATGTAGGTACATTTGGTAGATTTTTAGTCAAATTAGTCCAAGTTGAACCCCCATCAGTTGATTCAAATACTTTATTATTTGAAGAATAACCACTATTTGTAGCCCATAGTTTATCACTATCTTTGTCATCTACAAATAGATAGCTTATATTTGAACTTCCAGGACGGGTCATTTCTGTCCAACTAGCTCCGTAATTTGTTGTCCTGTATAACTTAGTATTGAAAGATGCATATATATAATTAGAGTCTGAGGCAGACATAGCTAAGGATACTAACTTATTACTCCCAAATCCAAAATTTGAAATCTGTGTAAAAGAATCTCCTTTGTCTTTTGAAATCCAAACATTGTTCATCCCTAATAGTATAGTGTTGCTATTACTTGGATTCTGGATAAATGGAGTGCTCCAAGCGCCGCTTTCAGTTATATCGTCATATTCATTATTATTATTCAAATCATTTAGTCTTTTGAAGTTATTGCCACCATTCGTTGATTTGAAAAATGCACCATAATAAAGACTACCATACATCGTATTTTTATCTTCATTATCCACAACGCTTTCGAAACCATCACCTCCAATAACGTCTTTCCAGCTTCCATCTGCCTTGTGTACTTTTGTTCCATTATCCTGTGCACCACCAATATAAACAGTTGAATCCAACTGCGAAATACCGAATCTATAGAATTGTGTTCCCACAATACCGCTTCCTATCCAATCCCAATTATCTCCAAAATCACTTGATTTATAAACTCCACCATCGTTTCCTACATACATTATATTATTTGTATTATCGTACCATAAATCGTGTTGGTCAGCATGTACAGTTGTAACATCATTATGATTACCACTCCACATTGACGAAATTTCCCAATTCGCACCTTTGTCTGTTGTTCTCCAAAGATTTACACCACCTACAATTACTCTTTTCCAATCATCTTGATCCGCTTCTATACATAGGTCATACCATATTTGTCCTTTTGTATCATCACCTTCTTTGGCATATCCCATCATATTGGGGCTATTATCAGCTATTTCACTAAATGAATCACCACTATCTGTTGATAGATATACGCCTTTTAAGTAACTCCCTCCAATCAATGCATATAATACAGCCGAATTATTTATACTAACAGCCAAAGCTATTCTAGTTACACTACTAGTAGGAATCCCATTAGTTAACTTTGTCCAATTCACTCCAGCATCTGTACTTCTCCATAATTCTGACCCAGCTGCATATAACGTATTAGGAGTATTAGGTTTAAACTCCATATCTTTAAAATTTCCAGATTTAACCAGATTCCAGGTATTACCAGCGTCTGTTGATTTGTTTATTCCGTTTGAGCCAGCAGTGTAAAGTATATCAGGAGTTGTAGGGTTTATTAGTAATTTATTAATAGTTCTGTACTGAGTAACATTCCAACTTAGTCCTGTAGTTTTCCAATTACTTCCACCGTCTGTTGATTTTAGAACACCTAAGCTATAAGTATTCGTACCATCACCATCACCAGATGCAGCATATACTATATTTGAGTTTGAGGGATGGAAGGTAATAGAAGTAATACCCAACGCAGTAATTACATCTTCATTGTCAGTATTAGTACTCCAAGTACTACCTTCATTAGTACTTACCCAAATACCACCAGCCGGTAAACCCGCCCAAATATTACCGTTATGCGGATTTTTCCGAACACAATTAACCCTCGCTAATCCTCCATAGCCACCATTAGATGTAAAAGGCCCTAAAACTCTCCAAGAGTCACTAGCTTGAACTTTATTATTTTTTGTGTTAACAGATTGGTTAAATTTTAATTTCTCTTTTAGTAGTATTCCTGCATCTGGGAAAGTACCATCTGGCATCAATCTATCTTGCCAAAAGTATTCAAAACGTTTGTATTGTTTGAATCCACTTCCTTTTTGCGAAATATCAACAGTATCAAAATGTGCTTCTGCAACTGCTTGTATTTCGGCTAATCTTACATCATCTCGATTCACAAAAGGATCTAACCATACTTGTGAAGTTAGTGTAGATGTAGCAATTATTATGAATAATAAGTGTTTTAATAATTTCATTTTTTTAGACCAATTTGTATTTTTATTCTTTTTTATATTATAAATATATAAATTACATTTTAATAAGACAAATTAACAGATAAGTTAGTTACAATTATTTATAAACAGTTAAAAGCCACAATAATTACAATGAAAACTCTAAATATTAAAATCAAACACGCTATTTCAACAAACCAATTTCAAGAAGTAATATCACCTTATAGTGGTGAAGTAATAGCAAAGTTAGAACTTGCTGATGATAAAGCAATAGAACAAGCTCTAGTTAACAGTGTTGAATATTATAAAAGTATAATGAAAGATATGCCTGCTCATAAAAGAGCAGATATTCTAAATAATGTAGCGAAGCAGATTCAAGAGAATCACGAAGATTTATCTATGACAATTGCCTTAGAGGGTGGAAAGCCACTAACAGATGCAAGAGCTGAGGTAACAAGGGCAATAAATACTATAGAAACTTGTGCGCATGTTGCTCTAACAATACACGGTGAAGAAATCCGAATGGATAGAACTGCCAAAGGAGAAAACCATACAGCTTTCACTATAAAACAATCTATTGGAACAGTACTTGCTATTTCTGCTTTCAATCACCCAGTTAATTTGATTGCTCACCAATTAGCAACTGCTTTCGCGGCTGGAAATACTGTAATACTAAAGCCATCGTCTAGCACTCCAATTTCTGCATATAGGATTGTTGAGTTTTTCGAGAATGCAGGTCTAGATTCAGGTGTTATATCTTTTCTAGGAATATCTAATGAACAAGCAGATAAATTAGTCTCAGATAAACGTCTTAAGTTCATTACATTCATAGGGAGTAGTAAAGTAGGGTGGGGGATAAGAAGAAAAGCTCATAATGGTGTCCGTATGGCATTTGAACATGGTGGAACTGCAGTTTGTACTGTAGATAAATCGGCAAATCTAGATAAAGCAATACCAAAAATAGCTAAACATGCGTTCTATCACGCTGGTCAAGTATGTGTATCTACTCAGAATGTTTTCGTACATTCTGATATATATGATACTTTCCTTGAAAGATTGATAGCTGAAACTAAGAAAATGAAAACTGGTGATCCAACAGATAGTGCTACTGAAGTTGGTCCACTTATTCGTAATAGTGAGGTCGAAAGAGTGGAAAGTTGGGTAAAAGAAGCAGTTGAAGAAGGTGCGAAGGTAGAATATGGATTTGAGAACATTGGTAACCAATGCTTATCACCTACTATTATAACAAATGTCAATACAAATATGAAAATATTCAAAGACGAAGTTTTTGGCCCGACAGTTAATGTACTAAAATACAATGACCTACAAGAACCAATTGATGCCATTAATAACAACGAATATTGCTTCCAAGACTCAATATTTGCACAAGATATAGATGTAGCTATGTACTATGCTAGAAATATATCAACTAAAGCAGTTATGATAAACGAAGGAACTGCATTCCGTGTTGACTGGATGCCATTCGGTGGTACAGCTGACTCTGGTCTTGGCTTCGGTGGTGTAAAGCACTCAATTGAAGATATGATGGACGAAAAAATGATTATGATTAATAGTAGTTATGGTTCTTAGAGATTAAATTAAACCAAGTTCACCTAGGTTTTACTGGGTGGACTGTGTTTTTCCTATCTACTTTATTGAAACGTTGTACAACCATAGTACTTAGCCCAAAGTTGGTCTATGCTAATAA
Organism: Kapaibacterium sp. (SeqCode); assembly: GCA_041675005.1. Classification (GTDB taxonomy): domain Bacteria; phylum Bacteroidota; class Ignavibacteria; order Kapaibacteriales; family UBA2268; genus PGYR01. The sequence goes on along the minus strand of JBAYUQ010000001.1, from coordinate 468,073 downwards.
GCCTACCAGTCTCTTATTCGTATTTTCTCACTCAGTGGTCTCCTAGCTTTGACTCATTGTTTATAATCATTTCTTTTTGATTTTTATGTTATTAAGTTTCCCATATAAAACGACTGGATCCAAAGTATCAAATAGTTCAATGTTATTAAACTTGATTTCATTTTGCTTTATATTTACGACACCAATTGAAGTATTATTATTGATAGTAATAACTAATCGTTTAGTAAAATATAAAATATAATTTGGAGCGATACTTTCTAGCTGGCTTTTAGTAAAGCAGAGTAATTGGACTCTGGTATTATTACTAATTCTATGATTCAATGAATCTATCCTTATTCTATATTCTTCTTTTGATTTTAAGAATAGAAATAAAGGAGGTTCATTACCAATAAAAGAAGTTATAAAATTATTTGATATAACTTTTGGCAAAGTATCAAGCATTTGCTGATCTAATCCCATAATTTTATTTACTTTAACACTTGGATTGTAGAAAAAGTTTTTCACATAATATTTGTCATTGTATTTTGCTTTAACACTTGTGGTATCTAAGAGTATCCAATTATTCAAAAACAAATAAACATCCTCTGAACTGCTATTTAATATTCTAATTTCATAATCATAACTTTTTTTCTTAAAATCATGGCTATATTCGAAACAAGATGTTAGACAAAACAATAGGGTAATAGAGATAATAACTTTAAGTGGCATCTTTTATTCCTGAGAAAGCATCAATCTTAATTTTTAAATAGCTTTGAAGAGATGAAATTTTTATGGATTTTTGACTCTAATAATTCCAAGTCTTCTAAATTGATTGAATCATTACAGATTGAAGTTTGCAAAATATTTGTGTTAAAATTTAATATTAAACTATCAGCATTAATTAAATGATATTCAGTCAAATTATTTAATAATTTAATATCATCAATATAACAAATATGATAGTTTAAAAACTTTTTGTCTGTACCAATTAGTTCATTATTAATATTCATTTTTATAGTAATAAATTTATTAGGCTTAATACGATAAAATATTGGTTTATTGCTAATAATAGAAATTAGTTGATCACTATATATTTCTAGATTTGTAAAATTATATTCTTTTTAAAAATATTAACTTCAGTATTTATGCATTTACATGAAGCAAGGATAATTAGTAAAAAAAATAATATTCTCATTCTATTTCCTCCGAATTGAATTTGATAATCGCTATGAGGGCCTAGGGTAAGTAAATCAGCTCCCCATTTAGAGGTTTTCCAAGCTTATCGCATCCAATTTAACTTTTTCAAAATACTTTGAAGCAGGCATAATCTCTAATCCAAACAAATTCCCTTTCTTATCAAAAAGCAAACCTATTTCATTTTTCAATTCCTCTGGCCATATTTCACCTTCATAATCTTCTTTAATTTCCTCAATATTATCAACAAACCAAATATATAGTCCGTCAGCTTCTTTGTCATATTCGTATTTCATAATTTTATCCGTTTAAGGTAGTTTAAATCCCTTTTCAGGTACTTATACTCTAATCTCTTACTAGTTCAATAATATTACTACTGCTACAAGAAATAACTGCAAATAAAAGTACACTTAGAAATATTTTAATCCTTCTCTTCAACTTCATCCTTTTCTATGACTACCAATACGGTGTCAGAGTCAACTCTATCGCCTTCTTTTGCATTGACTTTGGTTACTTTTCCAGTTATACGAGTATAGAGGTTAGTCTCCATTTTCATTGCCTCCACTACTATTACTGCTTCGCCCTCTTTTACTTTGTCACCCACTGCTACGTTAACTTTTATGATTGTACCCGGCATTGGCGGCACTATGTTTTCTATATCTTCTGATTCGCCGCTTCCTGCTATGACATCTTCTTCATCTTCTACTTTACCGAATATATATTGCTTCCCGTCTATTTGTACATAATATTTATCTCTGTCTTCTATATATACAGCTTCCTTTATCTCATTGTTATGTAGTATCTTTACGATGTTTTCTTCAGAAGAAAGTATAGTTATAGATAGTTCATTATCGTTAACTTGACCTATTAACTTACTATCAACTATTTTAGAATCTACGTCTATTATTTCGTTGTTTCTTTTCAGTTTCATTTTGTTGCTCCTATTTCCCATTCACCTATTATTTGCCAAGGTAGGGGAGTGTCTTCGTTTTCGGTTTCTTGTGAGTGATTTATCAAAGTAGTTACTAATGCAGCTAGTTCAGAATTATCATTATTAATCTCAAACACTTCGGGGTTCTTATCTAAGAAGTTAGTATAAGTATTCCCAGCTAAGAAATTCTCATTGCATAGCACTCGATACATAAAGTCCATCGATGTTTTTACACCTAATATCACAGTTTCTTTTAAAGCTAGTTTCATTCTTTCTATTGCTTCCTCTCTCGTGCTACCATAGCTGATTATCTTACTCATTATAGGATCATAGTAAGGAGATATTTCAGAGCCGGTAGTAATTCCAGTATCATATCGCATACCCAAACCAGTAGGGGGGCGGTGATACAGGACTTTTCCACCAGTGGGGATAAAGTCTTTTTCGGCATCTTCTGCATATACTCGACATTCTATAGAATGTCCTCGCTGAGTTATATCAGATTGTTTGTATGTCATTTCTTTTCCATTTGCAATATCGATTTGAAGTTTAAGTAAGTCAATTCCTGTAGTCATTTCAGTGATTGGGTGTTCTACTTGGATTCTTGTATTTACTTCTAGAAAATAGAACTTACCATCATCATCTAAGAGAAATTCAACTGTCCCCACACTATCATAATTCACAGCTCTGATTGCTTCCACAGCCGCAGCACCCATTGTTTTTCTTAGCTCTTCAGTCAGTGCAGTAGAAGGGGTTTCTTCAATAACTTTCTGGTGTCTTCTTTGTATTGAACATTCACGATCATATAGGTGAATATAATTGTCGTGGCTATCACCAGCAACTTGGAATTCGATATGACGAGGGTTTTCCACATACTTTTCCACAAATACTGTTGCATCACCAAAAGCACTCTTAGCTTCACGAGAAGAGGCGTTGAAGGCATCTTCGAACTCATCGGCAGAGCGAACTATTCGCATACCTTTACCACCACCACCGGCAGATGCCTTTACTAGCACCGGAAATCCAATTTCAATTGCTTTAGATTTGAATTCATCTATACTTGCAGTATCACTTTGGAAGCCGTTTATAACGGGAACACCAGCGTCAATCATCGTCTGACGTGATGAGGTCTTGGAGCCTAACAGCTTCATTGCCTCTACATTTGGTGCTATGTAAGTCAGTCCAGCATCCCTCACTTTCTGGTTGAATTGGTAGTTTTCAGAAAGAAAACCATATCCAGGATGAATAGCATCTGCTCCCATTTTTAGAGCAGTTTCTATTAGTATTTCTTGATTCAGATAAGACTGATTAGTTGGGGCTGGGCCGATTAAGGCCGATTCATCAGCAAGTTTTACATGTAATGCTTCTTTATCTATTTCCGAATAAACCGCTACGGTTTTTATTCCCATTTCTTTTGCTGCACGAATAATTCTGCAAGCAATCTCTGAACGATTAGCTATAAGTATCTTTTTTATCATAATATTATCTATTCTACCCAATTTGGTTTTCTTTTTTCTAAAAATGCACTAATGCCTTCTTGTCCTTCTTCCGAAGTTCTTAATTTCGCTATTATATTGGCAATATATTCCATATTGTCATCATCTAGTTTCGTCGCACTAAATGTATTCACCATTTCCTTAACTTTAGATACAGCAATCATTCCATTATTTTTAATTCTTTGAACGATTTGATCTGTAAATTCATCTATCTCAGTATTTTTTACATAATAGTTGATTAGATTAAGCCGCTCTGCTTCTTTAGCATCTAATCTATGTCCTGTTATCAGATACTCTCTCGCCTTTGATTCACTCATTCTAGACATTAAAAATGGAATAATAGCAGCAGGAATTATACCAATTGCAACTTCCGAAAGTCCAAAAAAAGAATCCTCTGAGGCAATTACTATATCACTAGCTAGCATTAGCCCAACTCCACCACCGACTGCAGGTCCGTTGACTTTACAAATAACCGGCTTGTAATGTTCATGTACTAACTTCAGTAACTTCACTAGTTTCAATGACTCATTGTAATTTTGCTTATAACTGAAATCCTTGACTTCACTGAGCCAATTCAAATCAGCACCAGAGCAAAATGTGTCACCTTCACCAGTAATTGTTATAACTCTTATGTCATCATTTAATTCAAGTTGCTCGAATACATCAATCAACTCATTAATCATAACATCATTCATCGCATTCTTTTTCTTAGGACGATTAAGCGTAATTGTAGCTATATTAGCAACTTCCGAATATAGTATTGTTTTATACATTTATTATTTTTGTTTTTTAAAGCTAGTAAAACTAAATATAATAAAAATCATTGAAAGTTCGTTTATCCAATTGTCTAACATTTTTGGTATTTTTGTATATAATTTTAAATCAAAACACGAAAAGGTTAGTAAGATGAAAGAAGTATTAGGATACATAGATGATAATAATGATAAATTTTTAGATGAATTGGTTGACTTCTTGAAATTCCCTTCAGTCTCGACAAGAGAGAGAAATAAGAAAGATGTATTAGATTGCGCTAATTGGTTGAAAAATAATATAATTGACTCTGGATTTGAGACAGTAGAAGTTATTGAAACTTCTGGTCATCCAATAGTATATGCAGAATGGTTAGGCGCTGGAGCAGATGCTCCTACAGTTCTAATCTACGGGCATTATGACGTACAACCTGAAGACCCAATTAACTTATGGAAATCGCCTCCATTCGAACCAACTGTAAGAGACGGCAAGCTTTATGGACGTGGTACAGCTGATGACAAGGGTCAGGTTTTTGCTCACGTAAAAGGAGCCGAAGCTCACTTTAAAAAAAATGGAAAACTTCCAGTTAATGTTAAATTATTAATCGAAGGGGAAGAAGAGTCTGGCAGTACTGCTTTGATGGAGTTCTTGCCTAAGAACGCAGATAAGTTAAAATGCGATACAATTCTAATCTCTGATACTTCTTGGTTCGCTGACGAAATTCCTTCTATCGTTTATAGTTTGAGAGGAATTGCAGTAATTGAAATGACTTTGACTGGTCCAAATAGAGATCTTCACTCTGGTCAATATGGTGGAGCCGTTCCTAATCCTGCTAATGAGTTATGCAAATTAATTGCAAAGTTACATGATGAAGATGGAAAAGTAACTATCAAGGATTTCTACACAAATGTAGTAGAACTTGGAGCTGAAGAAACAAAAGCATTAGAATCATTACCTTTCAATGAGAAAGATTATACTGTAGAACTTGGACTGAATGGTTTAACGGGTGAGAAAGGATATTCAACTGTCCTTAGAGCTTCGTCTAGACCAACACTAGACATAAATGGAATGTTTAGTGGTTATACTGATGAAGGTCATAAATCTATCATACCTTCATCTGCTACTGCAAAAATATCAATGAGATTAGTACCGGATCAAACTTGGCAAGAAATCACTGATAAATCAATTAGTCATATCAAATCATTAGTTCCAGATTATATGCATGTTGAAATACATGGTCACCATGGTGGAAATCCTGTAATTGCTGCTATTGATAGCCCAGGTGTAAAAGCTGCATCTATTGCATTAGAGACAGCTTTCGGATTCAAATCAGTTAATATGAGAGAAGGTGGATCTATTCCAATTGTAGAGATGTTCCAAGCTGAACTAAAAGCTCCGGCTGTGTTAATGGGACTTGGTTTAGATGGAGATAATATCCATTCACCAAACGAGAAATTTAATTTGAGTCATTATTTTGGTGGTATAAAAGCATCTGCACTCTTCTTAGATGAGTTTGCTAAAATATCTAAATAATATAACTTAATTATTAATTGCTTTATATAAAATGCCCTTTACTATAAGGGCATTTTTTTTGTCTAAAGAAAAATAGAATTACTCATTATTCAATATTATTCTTATATTTATAATCTCAATAGAAACCCAATTTAATAGAATATAATATGAAAAGAATCAAATCTAGAATTTCAACTAGCTCACCAGATTACAAAGAGAATTACGAGTATAATACTCAATTGCTTGACCAACTTAAATCTCGATTTTCTGAAATCAAGTTAGGTGGCCCTGAACATAGTAGAAAGAAACACACAGATCGAGGTAAGCTATTAGTTAGAGATAGAATAAAGAAATTATGTGATAAGAATACTCCTTTCCTAGAAATCGGCGGATTTGCAGCTTATGATTTGTACGATAATATGGCTCCTTCTGCTGGTATGGTTGCCGGTATCGGAATTATAAAAGGTGTCGAGTGTATGATAGTTGCTAATGATGCAACTGTGAAGGGAGGAACATACTTCCCTATGACAATAAAGAAGCATATAAGGGCACAGCAAATCGCTATGAAAAATCATCTTCCTTGTATTTACCTTGTAGATTCAGGTGGAATATTCTTGCCATTTCAATCCGAGACTTTTGCAGATAAAGAGCATTTTGGGAATATATTCTATAATCAAGCTCAAATGTCAAAGATGAGGATACCACAGATTGCAGTAGTTATGGGATCTTGTACAGCTGGGGGTGCTTATGTTCCTGCAATGAGCGATGAGACTATAATGGTTCGTAATCAAGCAACTATATTCATTGGTGGCCCTCCTTTAGTTAAGGCCGCAACTGGTGAAGAAGTTACTGCTGAGGAATTGGGTGGGGCAGAGGTTCACACTAAAATATCTGGTGTTGCTGACCATCTTGCTGAGAATGATGACCATGCACTCCAAATAGCACGAAATATAGTCGAAAACTTTGATGAACGTACGAAATTCCATATAAAAAGAGATAAAATAGAAGAGCCATATTATGATATGAATGAACTATATGGAATTATTCCAAAAAATATCAGAACTCCATTTGACATTAGAGAAGTAATAGCAAGAGTAGTTGATGGTAGTCGATTCCAAGAGTTTAAAGAAAATTATGGTAAATCGTTAGTTACTGGCTTCGCAAGGATTATGGGTTATCCTGTTGGAATTTTGGCTAATAATGGAGTTCTATTTTCAGAATCTAGTTTAAAAGGAGCGCACTTTATTGAGTTATGCTGTGTAAGAAAGATACCATTGCTATTTATGCAAAATATAACTGGGTTTATGGTCGGCAAAAAGTATGAGCATGGAGGTATAGCAAGGGACGGAGCTAAGTTAGTACACGCTGTAGCAAACGCCAACGTACCTAAAGTGACTATGATTATAGCAGGTAGCTATGGTGCTGGTAATTACGCTATGTGTGGTCGTGGATATGACCCAAATTTCCTTTGGATGTGGCCAACTGGTAAAATATCTGTCATGGGTGGTGAACAAGCTGCTGGTGTACTTACTGATGTTAAGATTAAACAACTAGAGAAGTCAGGTAAGAAGTTAACTGAAGAAGAAATAAATGCTATAAAGCAGCCAATAATTGACTTATATGAAGCACAAGCAACACCATATTATTCATCAGCTAGATTATGGGATGATGGTATAATTGACCCAATAGATACACGGAATATAATTGCAATGAATATTTCTATCTCTTTGAATAAAGATATAGAAGACCATCAATTTGGTGTATTTAGGATGTAAATATGAGAATATTTGTTCTACTATTAATTGTATTTGTAAATAGTTCATTTGCTCAAGACATCCCTAAGGAAAGATTGACAGATTGGTCGAATGTTGGATCAAGTAAGAAAGTTTCTACTGATGAAAATTTTATTAACTTTCAGGACCTCAAACAAAAAAATTCTCTATCCGATAATGAAACAATAGAATTTATAATTAAAAATAAGAAATCAGTATTTACGAGAATATATTTTAATAATGGCATTTATAATTTTAGTAAATCAATAATATTATCTGATAATATTGCTTTGGAAGGTGAATCTACTACAGGTACTATTCTAGAATTTGACCTAAAAGAAAGTAATCATCTCATAACTGCGATTGGAAGTTCGAATAGAGATACACTCTTCCTCAACAAACCACTAAAAACTAATGATTACGATATATCTTCAAATGAGCATAATACTAAAAAGGGTGATATAATATATTTATTTGATGAGGATCGTGATAAAATAACTTCTGACTGGGCTAAGTATTCAACAGGTCAAATAATAGAAGTGTTATCTATTTCAAATAAAAATATTAACTTAAATTCATTTCTAAGACGCGATTATTACTTAGAAGATAACCCTAGAATAATCACCTTAAATCTTATTAGAAATATAAGTATTTCTAATTTTACGATAAAACGAAAGGACCAAACTGAATCGCAGACTAGTAATATATATTTAGAATATGTAAAAGATGCATCTATCTCATGTGTAAGAAGTTATAACTCAAATTACGCTCATATTACGATTGCAAACTCACTAAACTGCCAAGTTACTGGTTCATATTTCCAAGATGGATTTGATTATGGTGGGGGAGGAAAAGCTTATGGAATTATGCTACAATTTGCAACAAGTGAGTGTTTAGTATATAACAATCAGTTCAATCATTTACGCCACTCAATGATATTGCAAGCCGGAGCTAATGGTAATGTGTTTAGTTATAATTATTCAACCGATCCATATTGGACAGATGTTTCATTGCCTGCAAACTCAGCAGGTGATCTGGTTTTACATGGTAATTACCCATATTCTAATCTTTTCGAGGGAAATACAGTTCAACATATAGTCATTGACGATTCTCATGGACAGAATGGTAAATACAATACTTTCTTTAGAAATAGAGCAGACTTGTACGGGTTATTTATGAATCCTGGCACTCCAACTAATAGTCAAAACTTCATTGGAAATGAGGTAACAAATACAACTTTCTTGATGGGGAACTATTTTTTAAGTGGGAATGATCATTTCGAATATGGAAATAATATAAAAGGAAAAATAACTCCTGATAATACTGATGATGTTACACTTAAAAGTCTCTACTTAAATGATAAGTTAGATTATTATAGTAATAGTAATTGGCCTCCAATAGGGTTGCCTAATATTTTAAGCAGTAATAAAATAGAAGCTGAGAAATCTAATACCAGCAAATTGTTAACTGCATGTGAATATAGTCTTTCGATTGTATATAACGATTATTCAAAATCAAATTACTTAGTTTATCCAAACCCTGTTAATAATTTAAATAAGTTAATAATTGAATCTGAGTATATTTTCAATGAAGTAAAATTATTTGATTTAAAAGGTAATATATTATTAGATTTAGGTTTCAATACTAATAAATTTGAACTAGATGTATCTAATTATATGATGGGTATGTACATACTGATGATTAATGATAATCCGAAAAAAATTATTATCGAATAATTAAGCTCTTGGATGGAAACTGTTGTGAATTTCTTTTAGATATTGATTGTCTATATGTGTGTATATCTGAGTAGTTGAAATATCTGAATGCCCCAACATTTCTTGAACCGATCTAAGGTCTGCACCGCCTTCAAGTAAATGCGTTGCGAAAGAATGTCTAAATGTATGTGGATGTACATTCTTCTCAATGTTCGTCATTTTTACATACTTGTCAATTATCTTCCATATTCCCATTCGGCTTAATTTCCCTCCTCTAGAATTCAAAAATAATTCCTCAGCATGTTTATTGGAGTTCTTAATATGGAATCGAACTTCTGATAAGTATTGTTTTATAAATTGCAAGGCACTCGAACCAATAGGAACAATCCTCTCTTTCGAACCTTTACCAAACACTCTAATTATACCCTCATCAAACAGTATATCACGCTCCTTAACTCCAGTTAACTCCGAGACACGTAGTCCAGAGGCGTAGAGTGTTTCCAGCATAGCTCTATCTCTAATGCCAAGATGAGTATGGATATCAATAACATCTAAAATCATTGAAATTTCGTGATATGAGAGAACTTCAGGAATTTTGCGGCTTGATTTTGGTAAATCAAGTTTCTCTGTTTTATTATCAGGTATAATTTTTTTATAATTAAGATATTTGAATAATTCTCTAATTGCAGATAGATATCTAGCTCTCGAAGAATTATTTAAGCCTAATTCATATAACTGATTAAAGAAATTTTCTAATAATTCTAGAGATATTTCTTGATAGTATGACACACCATTATCATAAGTGAATTCTATTAATCTTGTTAAGTCATTCTTATATGATGAAATTGTATTTTCTGCTAACCCTTTTTCTAATTCTATATAGTACAAGAAAGCTTTTAGATGCTTAGTCAAACTAATCGGTAATTCTTGTTTATTAGTCTTCATAATCCGTCTTGATAGATTTTGGTGCTTCTTTGTATTGTATTCGCTTATGCCCCATACCTATAAGATTTTTAACTATTGTGAATTTTACAGTTTGCAAATCTTTAACTGAAATACCAGAATCATCGAATTGACCATCTGAAATTCTATCAAGAATCACTTTCTGCAAAATAGCATCTAATTCATCACTTGTATAATTTCTAACATGTGAAATTGCCTCTGCAGTATCACATAGCATAATTAGAGCGGCTTCTCTTGTCTTTGGTTTTGGACCAGGATATCTATAATCCTCTTCCAAAACTTTAGATGGGTCTTCTGCTTGCTCTAGTGCCTTATTATAAAAGTATTGAACCAAAGTAGTACCGTGATGCATCAATATAATATCCATCATTCTATTTGGGAGTTTGTATTGTTTTGCTAATTCAACCCCATAGTTTACATGGTCTATAATGATTTTAGCACTCTTTTTAGGGGGCATTTGGTCATGCTTATTCCCAATATCTATTTGATTTTCTACGAAATACTCAGGTTTTTTCATCTTTCCAATATCATGGAATAAACTACTAGCCTTACAATATACAGGATTAGCTCCAATTGCAATCGCAGACCTTTCTGCTAGCATTGCTACATTCAAACTATGCTGGTATGTACCTGGTGCTATATCACTCATTTTCTTCAGCAATGGATGATCTGGATTATCGTATTCTTTCAATTGCAAATCAGTAGAGAAATTCGAGAATCTCTCCAATATAAAAATTAGCCCAAACGTAATGAGAGGGGAGAGAATAGAGTTAGCAGAAATAATTATCGAATTATTCAAAAGCTCAGTTAGGTTTGAAGACCTTTCAAAATAGAATACCACTAATGGAAATGCATACCCTAAGAATATAAAAAATATAGATTTAAACATCTGTGTTCTATTCTGAATATCTCTAACTGTATAAGATGCAACTGCACCTGCAAACAAGTGAAGTAATGCTGTGGTGTAATCGTTACCTCTAACACCCGCTACTAATAGAGCAAGTGTAACTGTAAAATAGAATGCAGTTCGAGAATCAAAAATAATAGCTGCCATCATAGAAAAGGCAGGAATAAATATTAGGTATTCTAGACTAAAAGAAGAATTAATTTCTAATGAAAGCCACGATAACAATGCTGTCGAAACAAAGATTAAACAAAGGATAATTAATTGAAAATTGTCTGTGAATATTCTGTTTCTAATATTCTTTAAATAAAAGACTAATAAAAGTAGAATAAGAGAAGCGTGACCTAAACTGCCTAACAATACAAAAATTGAATTTCCTTTTTCTTCTGATGCATCAATTGAACTAAAATAAGATTTAAGAACTCTTACTTGTTTTTCTGAGAGTCTATCATTCTTCCTTACTAAAATTTGCCCTTTACTTATTATTTCTTCGTTCTTCGGTACATTATTAACAGCTAGTTTAACCCTCTCATTAGTTAGATTAGAAGAGAATATTAAATTAGGTTGAACGAATTTTATAACTTGTGAACTCAAATCACTATTAATCTGTTCATTTATATTAGATTTAAGTATATTTTTAATCTTTAGTTCAATATCTTCGATTTGATAGACATTATCAAAATTTAGAATAGTTTGTTCATTTTTATCATTTACTGCATACAAAGAAGAATTATTGAAATCAGATTTGTTCTTATCTAAAATCCCTTTTGAATAGTAATTAGTTAAATCATCTTTAATTTTTCTTTTAAGTTTAGTTTGATTTTCACTGAATTCTTTTTTTATTTTTTCATCATAATTATAGTTTTTAAAAACGTAATTAGTATCTATGATTATTAATATTTCTTGAATTACCCTTTCATCAGTACCTTTGATTACTTTGAAGTTAGGAAGAACTTCAGATTTAATATTCTCTATTTCAAGATTATATTTTTTTCTACTTTTTAAAAGAGGAAATGCATTTTCGGCAACTAAGGCTTTACTATTCCAAAGTTGACCTTCAGTTATATTCTGACCAGCACCATTGAATAAATCAGTACCCAAATGATATGAAAAAAAGAATGTGGTAATAATAAGTGTTAACGATAATATTATGTATCTAATAAGTTTAGATTTACGTAGATAATTATCATTCTCAACAGAACGAAATGCATCTTGTATATTTAGTTTATCAAATAATGTTTGATTTTGATTTGACATATAATTATTTGTACAATTTGTTGAATAACAATAATAATAAAACTGTATTTAAAAAATAAATTATTAGTTTGATTTTTTTACAAAACAATAATGAAAAATTGTTCGAATTAATAAAAGAAGATACGAAATCTAAAGCAAGAATAGGAAAATTAATTACAGATAATTCAGTAATTGACACTCCTGTTTTTATGCCAGTTGGTACTGTTGGCACTGTGAAGGCAGTTGATCAACGAATAATCAAAGAGGAATTTGATTATAGAATAATATTAGGCAATACATATCATTTGTATTTACGACCGGGTATGGAAGTAATTTCCCATTATGGTGGATTGCATAAATTCATGAATTGGGATAGGTCTATATTAACCGATAGTGGGGGATTCCAAGTATTTTCACTTCAAGATATAAGACATATATCAGATGAAGGAGTTGAATTCAAATCTCATATTGATGGTTCTAAACATTACTTCACACCTGCTAAAGTTGTAGAAATCCAAAAAACTCTAGGTTCAGATATATGTATGGTATTAGACGAATGTGTCGAATACCCCGCAGAAAGAAGCTATGTCGAAAAATCAATGAAATTATCTTTGAAATGGGCACAAGATTCAAAAAATGAATTTGAATTACAGAAACAAAGATATAATCATAAACAATTCTTATTTGGCATAGGTCAAGGTGGGATGGAAAAAGATCTCCGAATTGAATATTGTAAGAGAATGACAGATATGGATTTCCATGGAAATGCAATCGGTGGTTTATCTGTAGGTGAGGATGCTGATGTTATGTATGAAATGACCGATATTTGTACAGATAATCTACCAAAGAATAAACCTAGGTACCTTATGGGGGTTGGGAAACCTGAGAATATACTTGAATGTATAGAGCGAGGAGTTGATATGTTCGATTGTGTATTGCCTACTAGAAATGCTAGAAATGGACAGTTATTTACTACTACAGGAGTTGTGAATATTAGAAATTCAAAGTATATAATGGATGATAATCCAATAGATTCTGGTTTGAATTGTTATTCAAGTAATAATTATTCTAAAGGATATTTAAGGCATTTAATAAAGACAAATGAAATATTAGGGAATGTAATTGCTTCACAACAAAATCTTGCTTTTTACAAATGGTTAGTTGACCAAGCAAGAGAACATATTCAAAAAGGTGACTTTATTAAATGGAAAAATTATTACTTAAGCAATTATTATAGTAAATTTGAAAAATAAAAATTAAATAATTAGAAAAAAAGGTTCAGAAAAATGATTAAAACTTTATTTGCAATGGCTCCAGGTGCTGGACAAGGTGGTGGAGATTCAATGTGGTCCATGTTAATTTTCTTTGGTGCTATGTTCGCTATAATGTATTTCTTGATGATACGTCCTCAGAAAAAGAAACAGCAAGAACACAAAAAAATGATAGATGGTATCAAAAAAGGTGATAAAGTAATAACATCAACTGGAATACATGGTACAGTAACAGATGTTAATGAAGATACATTCTTAGTTCAAATTGCTGACAACGTACAAGTAAGATTTGAAAAAGCTGCAGTTTCTGCAATAAAATAGTTAGTTTAATAGAATAATTAAGATTAATCTTTCATCTTTTTAAAAAGATGAAAGATTTTTTATAGGTGGTATATGGATTCGATAGAAAGTGCATTAGCCGATTTAGTATCGGGAAAAATGATAATTGTTATGGACGATGAAGATCGTGAAAATGAAGGCGATTTGATATGTTCGGCAGAACTATGTACACCAGAAATGGTGAACTTTATGTCAACTCAAGGTAAGGGACTAATTTGTGTTTCTATAACACCAGAGAGGGCATTGGAACTTGAACTAGATGTAATGGTCAAGAATAATTCTGGATTACATGAAACTAAATTTACAGTATCTGTCGATTATTTGCATAATACGACTACGGGTATTTCAGCAGTTGATAGAGCTCATACAATAAGAGCTTTAGCGAACAAGGATACTAAACCAAATGATTTAGGCCGTCCGGGGCATATATTTCCTCTGATTGCGCAGTCTGGTGGTGTATTACGTAGAGCAGGGCATACGGAAGCAACTGTAGATTTGATGCGTTTAGCTGGACTAAAACCTGTTGGAGTTCTATGCGAAGTTATAAATCAAGATGGGACAATGGCTCGAAAAGCAGACTTAATGGAGTTTGCTAAGAAGTATAATTTGAAAATTATCACTGTCAAAAACTTAATTGCATATAGATTTCAAAAGGACACTTTAATTAAAGAGGTGGCTTCTGCCCATATTCCATCAGAATTTGGCGATTTCAAATTGCATGTTTTTGAAAATGTTGTAGATGGGAAAGAACATCTTGCACTTGTCAAAGGTGAATGGAAAGAAGATGAGCCAATACTCGTAAGAGTTCACTCAGAATGTCTAACAGGTGATGTATTTGGTTCATTCAGATGTGATTGTGGTCCTCAACTAGAACAAGCATTAATAAATATTGAAGAAAACGGTAAAGGTGTTCTTCTATATATGAGACAAGAGGGCAGAGGTATCGGGCTAATCAACAAGATTAAGGCTTACGCACTCCAAGAGGAGGGAATGGATACTGTGGAAGCAAATGAACATCTAGGTTTCAAAGCAGATGCTAGGGATTATGGAATTGGTGCACAAATATTGCATTCACTTGGTGTTAGAAAAATGATTTTGATGACAAATAATCCTAAGAAAAGAGTTGGAATAAATAGTTACGGATTAGAAGTAGTAGATACAAAATCTATAGAGATAAAAGCAAACAAACATAACGAGTCTTATTTAAAGACAAAAAAAGATAAAATGGGTCATTTACTAAAAAATATGTAATATAAAGGGAGAACCAATATGTCTGAAAAAAATTATATGACCAAAGAAAAATACCGTGAATTAGAAGAAAATCTAAAGAAAATGCAAACTAAAGGTAGAAGAGAAATAGCTCAAAAAATTGGTGATGCTAGATCTCACGGTGATCTTTCGGAAAATGCTGATTATGATGCAGCTAAAGAAGAGCAAGGTCTGTTCGAAATGAAAATAGCAAAATTGAGTCAATTATTATCAAATGCTGAAATAATTGATCCCTCAGATTTTCCAGATGACAAAGTATATATATTGTCTTATGTTAAAGTACTGAACAAAAAAGTAAATAAGGAAATGACTTTTCAACTTGTAAGCGCTGCTGAAGCAGACTTTGAAAAAAATAAAATATCTGTAAACTCACCACTTGGAAGAGCACTGATGGGTAAAGCAATCGGTGATGAAGCAGAAATGGTAGCTCCTGCAGGTACAATCAAATATGAAATCTTAGATATTACCAAGCCTTAATTAATTACGAGTTTGATTAAACCATATTTGTATTCAATTGTCTTATTGGTATATTAACAAATTATCTTGATGTAAATTATGGGATATATTTCATTGTTATATGATACTGACCAAGAAATAGTCAATGAATATTGCGAATCTAAAAGCGATAGAGCTGCAAACGCTTTGATAAGAAAGTACAGCTCTTTTGTTTATTTTACTGCATTTAGATATGTAGAAAATCAACATGATGCTCAAGATATATCTCAAGATGTATTTGTAAAAGTTTTATCAAAATTACATACTTTTAAAAAGCAAAGTAGTCTTCAAACCTGGATTTATTCAATTACTGCAAACCAAAGTAAAAACTTCCTTAGAAAAAAATCATTAAGAAAATTTTTACGAATTGATAAAGAAATTTCTTTTGATATTGAAGATAAATATCAAAATACGGCCCAAGATAATTTGGAATGTTTGGAGCAGAACGAGTTACTTTTAAAAGAATTAGCAAATTTACCTGAGAAACAAAGAGAGGTATTTTCACTTCGCTATTTTGAAGATTTAACTTATAATGAAATTTCAAAGTTGCTTGGTACTTCCGTAGGTGGATTAAAAGCAAATTACTTTCATGCTGTAAAAAAACTCTCATCAAAACTAGGAGAATTAAAATAATGAAAGAATTAAAAAAAGATGAGATGTTGGATTTAATTACCGACTATGCATTTGGAAGATTAAGTAAAAACGAAGCTATAATATTTGAAAGCAATTTGAATAAATACCCTGAACTTAAACAGGAAATTATTGAAATACGAAATGCCTTTAGTAAAGTAAATAAAGAAAAGCTTCTTCAAGAATTAGAGAATAAAACTGCAAATATGCCTTATTTAGTCAAACAGAAACAGTATGCTATTAAGGGTAATATTAATTTGCGTAAGAATATTCTTAAACTTTCCCTCCCCATATTTGTTATCATAGGGTTTTTCTTAGTAATGAGACAATTAGAATTAAAAGTTATTGAGAAAGAGAATAAATTACCAGAATCAGTACTCTCTGCAGAAGAGGCAAATATAATATTTGAAAATGTAGATGTGTCTTATTATGACCCATATCAGAATGATTTTTATCTTGAAAGTGGGGAAGAGGAGATTGAAAATAACAGAAGTGATATTATTAATAACTCTTCTAACACTACAATTTACAATTACATGAATGAAATATCAGAATCAGAATTTAATGAACTTTTGGATGAATTGGACAATGAAGAATTTAACTTATAGCATTATAATATTTTTATTAGCAGCATCATTTGCTTTTTCACAACCTTTGAAAATGCACGAAAGAATGTTAACAATTAAAAAGGTTAAACTACTTGAATATATGGGTTTGAATGAATCAAAATCTGATAAGATTTTAATCATAGTTACTAAATACGAAAATGAAATACGTGATCTAAATGAAAAAATTAAATCACTTAGCAAAAAGTTGAGTGATGATTTAGAAAATTTATCAGAAAATGATTTGAAGAAACGTAATGATGAACTCTATAATAATCTAGAGAAAATTGCGAATATTCAAAAAAATAAACTTAATGAAGCTAGAAGTATCTTATCTGAAAAAGAGTTCGCAAAATTTCAAATATTTGAATTAAAATTTGCACATGAGCTTAGAAAACATTTATTTGAGAACAGAAAAAATAGAAAAAATGAGTAATAATTGAATTCTAGATATCCTTTATTAAAGCTGCTAATCTATCTTTTTGCCGGCTATATAGTTGGATATTTATTTATTCCAGATATTTATATCGTAATTACATCTTCAATTCTAGCTATATTACTAGCTTTTTTCTCACCAATCCCTAAAGATATCAAATATGTAATCTTAGCTCTTTTAATAGGCATAAATCTAAACAGTAATGTTGAACTATATAGTATAAAAAGTTTAGATAAAAATATTGCAAATAGTTTCGAAGGGGTATATAAAGCAGAAGTTACTGAAGTTTTATCAATTAATAAGACATTTAAACGATTCGTAGCAGAAGGCATAGTTCACTCCTCAATTTTTAAAGACCCACACAGATGTAGATCAATCATTACCTTATTCGACAAAGAGAATGAAGTTTCCATTAAGCCTGGCACCACATTTATTTCAAATTCCATATTCAAAGTTGGTACACCTAAAATATTAAAAGAAGATTTTAATGATAAATCATATCTTATCTCTAACAAATCCCTTTTTTATGCAACAACTAATTCTAATAAATTCGCTATTAGAAGTGAAAATTATAATGTTAGTACATTCCTTTATGATATTAGAACTCATATAAAAGGTAATATAAATAGTGTCATCCCAGACTCAAATATTGCAGGAATAATAACAGCATTGACAACAGGGGATAAGACTGGAATTGAAATAGATACTCAAGAAGCATTCTCTCTAACTGGTACAGCACATGTGCTTGCAATTAGTGGCTTGCATGTAGGTATTTTTTCATTACTTGTATTTACTTTAATTGGTTTTGTAAAAAGTAGGATAACTAAACTTATAATATTTAGTTTATTGATTTGGCTTTTTGTAATCTTCACAGGTGGGCATCCATCGGCTATCAGAGCAGCAGTAATGGCAACATTTGCAGCCTTTCTTATTTATTATGGTAAAGTTCCAAACCCTGTAAATGTATTATTATTTACTATATTATTATATTTAATTATAGAACCAACTATTGTTTATTCAATTAGTTTTCAATTATCCGTATTTGCTATTGCAGGTATTATTCTATTATATAAACAAATATATGAGACTATAAAACGATTTCTGATCTATGAAAACTCCTTAACTAGACTTATATCATCTTCATTTGCTATTTCTTTTGCGGCAACAATTCCAACTGCCATTCTTACAGCATATTATTTCAATACATTCTCTATTATTTATCCTATTGCAAATCTATTAGTACTTCCTTTGATGACTTTTGCCTCTTTTCAAAGTATTTTCTTTGTATTGCTTTCCTCGTTAGGATTACCATTTGCAGACTTATTTGCAAAATCTGCGTTCCTCGCAATTAATCTTAGTTTAGATATTAATACATATCTTGCTGATGTTAGTAGAGGTATTCAATTTAATAATACAGACTTGATTTATTTATCTATAATCACTTCAATTATCTTATGTTACATTCTCACAGCTGTTAATATCCGTAGATTTGTTTATAGAATGACTGTTTCTATACTTGTGATACTTATAGTTCTCAATTATAAGGTTAATTATTCTAAATCCATTATACTTATACCTAGAGAACAAAATACTAGTTTATTAGTAGAAAATGATAGTAATATTTATGTAATAATGGCAGATAGAAAGAAATATGATTATTTACAATATGATCAAGCACTCACAAAACATTTAATAAATAGTAATAAGAAAATTAAGTTATTTAAGTCTGGTAATGTATCCATTAATTTTGAAGATAATTATTTAAAGTATACTGAGATTGATTCTAAATTCATAAGTATCAATCAAATTAATGAGATATCTAAATTAGTTAATAACGATCTATTATATAGGATTGATAAGAATAATGATTGATATATTAATACCAACTATATTCCCTAATAATGTTATTGCAGGAGTTGCAACTGGATATGTCTCCAAATTAGAAAAACAATCTTATTTTGAGACCCAAATTTATGACTCAAAAATAGTTGATTTAAGTAGGAAATCATTAGAATCAGCTTATAATAATGAAATAAGTCGCTTTTATTATCAAAAACAGATTCATTCTGACTTAATAAATATTGATAATATGACTTTAACAAGTACCACAGTTGAGTCAGATGCCATCATAAGTAATATTAAAGGCATAATATACAATGTATCAATTGCTGACTGTCAAGCAATATTAATGTATGATTCAGTTAATCATGCTATTGCTGCAGTACATTCCGGATGGAAAGGCACTAGCTTGAATATCGTTGATAAGACAATAGCTAAAATGAGTGAAACTTACGGAACTAATCCATTAGATTTATTAGTTTATTTGGCTCCGTCAGCCTGTGTAGATAATTACGAAGTTGGGAAGGAGTTCACACATATTTTTCCTGATTCGACAATACGAAAAAAAAATAAATACTATTTTGACAATCGTAAAGAAATCACAAAACAATTATATAAATCAAATGTTCATCCGGAGAATATAGAACTTAACATGGAATGCACTATAACTAATAAACGATTTCATTCATACAGAAGAGATAAAAGTGAATCAGGTCGAATGTCAGCATTTATAGGTATTAGAGAGCCGATATAACCACCTATTATTAGCACATAATCTATATTATGTAAACTAACTTATTTCAAATCCCTCATTATTCTTTCTTTGTTTCTAGTATTTATTCAGTAATAGCCCTACTCTATTCTTTATCCAAAGAACTAAATTTTTTAAAAATAAAGATGTAAATATTCCTAAAGTATCCGCAACCCAATCAAATATATCAGAAGATCTTCCTTCAATAAAATATTGATGTATCTCATCTGAGATTCCAAATGATGAACCAATGATAATAACAATTAAATAATATTTTCTTTCATTATAATTTGTCGAATTTATTAGTGCAAATTGTATAGTCAATCCATAGAAGAAATAAGCAACAAAGTGGAGTAATTTATCACTTAAATAAAAGGCATTATCAAGGAATTCTATTCTCTCTTGATGTGATAAATATATAATAGCTAAAGAAAATAAAAGCCACGGGATAAAATATATCATTCTATACATTACTTTATACATTTTAAACCTGTGATAATATCAGAAGCTATTATTGAATTTTTATTAATTAGAGCCGCTTTTGCTGCATTAATATGAGTTAGAGTTGCGTTGGCTAGTATTTGTAAATAATTAGAACTTAAATTTTGATTGACTTGTGCACCTAAGATTCCGGATAACACATCACCAGAACCAGCAGTTGCCATCTCTGGGATACCATCGCATACAAGCAGAACATCTTCACCATCAGTAATAATGGTTGTAGTACCTTTGAGTAATATATTGATATTCATTTTCTTTGCTGTTTCTTTAGCTAAAGCGACTAGATTATCGAGAATAACATTTCTATTTTTACCTATTAGATTTGCAAACTCACCTACATGAGGAGTAATTGTTATATTCTGGCAATATACATTTTTATTGTCAAGTGCTGAAATCCCATCTGCATCAATTATAAATCTCTTATCAGGATATCTTTCTAATATTGAGTTAATCATATTGGTAATATCATCAGATTTGTCTAATCCTGGTCCAATAACTATCGAATCCGATTTATCAAGTAATTGTTGTAACGCACTATTATTTAACGTAGATGTATTATAGTTGCTTATTTCAAACGATATAATTTCAGGATATAAACTGAGGGGTTTATTAGTAGTAATCAAATAAACTAAACCTGCGCCAGTCGAAATCGCTGAATTGCAAGTTAAGGCAGCTGCACCAGACATATTCTCTGAACCTGCAATTACAACACATTTTCCATAATCAAATTTAGAAGTATTATTCAGTCTTTTCATCAATCTAATTGAATCATACTTTTGTACAATTGAATAACTACTAATTAGACTAAGGGGTACTCCTAAATCAAGAGTTATAATAGTACCACAGTAATCTTTACCGTCATTTAGTAACATTCCCGTCTTTTCAGCATACATTGCAAAAGTAAAATCTGCATTAAATGTAGGTGATGATGCAATACCAGTTTCACTGTCTAATCCAGTAGGCGTATCGATAGCAATTCGAATACATTCACTGCTATTTGCTTTTATGACTATATCCGTCAATTCTTCATACAAAGGTGGCTTACCACCAATGCCTAATAATGAATCAATTATGCAATCATAATTATTGAAATCAATTTCATCGGTTTCAATTTTTACTAACTTTAACGTCTGTAAAGTTTCATAATAATACTTATTATCAATTGTTTGTTTAGTGCTATCCCCTATTAATGCGAAGCTTACATTGTAATCATTCATCAAATGCCTAACCAGAGCTAATCCATCACCTCCATTATTACCAACACCACAAAGAATTAGAATATTTGAATAATGAGGTAGAATCTCTCTTATTTTAAAAGAGGAATATACTGCTGAATTTTCCATTAATAACTTCGATTCGATTCCTACGTTATTAATTAAGTAGTTATCTAAGGAATACATTTCTTTCGGATTTAATATTGGTATCATTTTGGATATTGTTTTTACATTGATAATCTAATATATAACTTGTTTCGAATATATAATAATGAAACTTATATGAATATAATAACGTTTATAACTGTGATTAAAGGTAAAGGATAAGATAATGAATGACAATTTGAAGATAAACTCAGTAAATAAACAAGATATTACTTGTTTTTATTTAGCTGGTCAATTAGATGCACATAGCGCTCCCCTACTTGAGCAAGAAATTGAGAAAGTTGTCCCAATAAACAACAAATTTGTATTCAATTTATCCAATCTTGATTATATAAGTAGTGCTGGCTTAGGTGTTTTCATGTCTTTTATACAAGAGATAAGAGAAAACAATGGAGATATTAAGTTTGCGGAACTAAATGAAAGAGTAAAAAATGTAATGGATTTATTAGGATTCAACCATATATATGATATCACTGAAACAGAACAAGAAGCAATTGATAAATATTCCAAATAATTTGATGAACACGAATTTAAACCATATAGCTAATTTTAAGACTTTCTCTAAAACTGAGAACTTAGAAAGCATTAGAAGCTTCGTGTTTGAGAACTCTACTAATTTTGGATTCAATGATTACAAAGCAGAAGAACTAGTATTAGCAGTAGATGAAGCATGTACTAATCTTATTAAACATGCTTATAAGTACAACCCAGACGATTTGATAATAATCGAACTCAAAAGTAATTACAATAGTTTTATTGTAAATATAATAGATCAGTCCCCTTCATTTGACCCTAGATCCATCCAAGACCCTAATATGATAGAATATAGAGATGAATATAAAAAAGGTGGATTAGGAATATTTATTATGAAGTCTTTAGTCGATAGTATAGATTATCAGATTATTAATAATGGTTCGATTAAGAACATCCTCACATTAACTAAACAATTATCATAATAATTAGCTTAATTCGCTTAAATCCATATTGATTTCATATATTTGTACATGTAAATAATCAAGAAATCGAATTTTATTATGGTTGCAATTCGTTACGTATTAATGCTTTTATGCATAGTTCTTCCAATAGTTTTGGCATTCAAACATGGAATTACACTACCTCGTAAAAAGTACTGGATTATAACTACATTTGTCCTAGTAACTTCTGTATTAATCTTTACTATACTCCCCCCTATTTCTGGAAATTTTAGCGATGCTAGAAGATTAAGTAAAACAGTAGATTTTAAAAATGTTGATGTCTCGTTTATAGTTTCAGAAATCGTCTATGATGATAATGAAGTTATTATTTCTGCTATTCCTAGTGAGATATTCCATTTCACAGAAAAGAAGAACTTAGAAAATAATGTATATACGATTATATCTCCTAAAGATAATGGTGTTTATTCATTAAAATTGAATGATAAGGTTGTATCAACTCTGAATTACAATGAAGAAAGTAACACATATAAACTGAAGAAAATCGTTTCTGTTAATCCCATATTAGAATATCCTTTTATTGAAGCTCTGCAACATAGAATCAAGAATTTGAATCTTCATGTGCCTTTACATTGGACTTCATTTATTGCTTATTTAGTTTCTCTAATTTTTTCTATAAGATATCTAAAACACAATCGGTTAGAAGATGATATAGTAGCTAGTTCAGCAATCAAAATTGGACTCATATTTACAATATTAGGAACTGTTACTGGTATGATATGGGCAAAATTTAATTGGGGCGCATATTGGAACTGGGATCCTAGACAAACAACTATTTTAGTAATTATGCTTATCTATTTTGCATATTTTGGATTACGAAATTCATTAGATAGTTTTGAAAAAAAAGCAAAGTTAAGTGCTGTTTATTCTATAATAAGCTTTATCGCTGTACCAGTACTAATGTTTATTATACCTAGATTACTACCTAGTTTACATCCGGGTGGAAAAGATGATGGAACAACAGGACCAGTAATTAGTACACAAGCTGATATGGTTGATTCTAGTTTAGCTTTTATATTTTATTTATCGATTGCTGCATTTCTATTTATATATTTTTGGTATTTAAGTATAGAAATCAGACAAAAAATGTTAGAAAATAAATTTAGAGAACAAAATGTATAATTTCTTAAATGATAATTCTATATATGTCGTCCTTGTGGTGGCTTTGATAAATTGGTTCGGTTTGTTTATTTATCTTATGAGAACTGAATCAAAATTAAACAAATTAGAGAAGCAAATTTCATTAAATAATTCGAGTGCAGAAAAGAAAAATGAATAAGAAATATCTAATTGGTGGATTAATAATTGTTACATTTATTGTATTAGCAATGTTCTCCTTCCAAGATAATACTACTGAGTTTGTCAATATAGCTGAGGCTAAGGCAAGTAAAGAAACAGTCCAAGTATATGGACATTGGCTTAAAGATAAGGAATCGAATTACAACGCTGAACGTAATGAATTTGAATTCTATATGGAAGATGAGTCTGGAAATTCTTTCAAAGTACTTCATACAGGTGTTAAGCCCAACAATTTTGAAATAGCAGCAAAAGTAGTGGTTAAAGGTCACTATGAAGGTGATTTATTCAAATCAAATCAAATATTAACAAAATGTCCTTCTAAGTACGAAGGTACTATTGAAGAACTACAGGAAAGTTAAATGTTAGGACAAATTTTAGTTTACGTCGCTTTCGGATTGAGCGTACTATCAGGAATATTCTATTTAATAGCAAAAGATAAGCCCGGCCTACTAAAACTAGGTCGGTTTGCATATTATGGGATGACTGCTACTATGTTAGCTATCTCTATGTATCTGTTATCTAATATATTATCTCATAATTTTCAGATGACTTATGTTTGGGAATATTCTTCAACTACTCTCCCCTTAAATTTATTGATTTCCACTTTTTATGCGGGACAACAAGGATCCTTCTTGCTTTGGGGGTTGATGTTAACCTTACTCGGATTTTTCTTAATCCCTTATCTAAAAGAGAGGAATTATGAATATGTAACTATGGGAATATTCGTTTTAGTGATTGCTTTCATTTTACTTATATTAATATTCAAAAGCCCATTCGAGTATGTATGGGAGACTTATGCTGATCAGAATGTAGAGATTGGCTTTACACCTAAAGAAGGTCGAGGATTGAATCCAATTCTTCAAAACTATTGGATAAATATACATCCCCCTATTCTATTTTTGGGGTATTCTGCAATGACTATTCCATATATATTTGCTGTTGCTGGGTTGTTAAAGAAAGATTATCGGAAATGGATAAGATTAGCTTTACCGTGGACATTGTTTGCTTCTGCTATACTTGGACTTGGGTTGATGCTTGGTGGTTTATGGGCTTATGAGACATTAGGATGGGGTGGATTCTGGGCATGGGATCCTGTTGAGAACTCATCTCTTATTCCTTGGCTTGCTGCTGTAACACTAGTACATACTATGTATATACATCAGAAAACTGGTGGATTGATTAAAACGAACTTTGTTTTAGCATTTCTTACATTTATATTTGTATTATATGCTTCGTTTTTAACAAGAAGCGGTGTTTTAGGTGATACTTCAGTACACTCCTTTGTCTCACCAGGCCCAATGATTTATAATTTATTAATGATATTTATGATTGTATTTTTACTTTTAGCTGTTATTACGCTATTTGTAAGATTAAATAAGATAAAAAGTCCCGAGATTAATTTTAAAGTAAGCTCTAAAGAATTTGTAGTTTCATTGGGGGTTATAGCATTAATACTGGTTACGTTTATAGTGGTATTCGGTACGAGTTGGCCAATTATAACTAATTTAATAGGAATTACAAAGTCAACTGTCGAAGTTAAATGGTATAATCAGTTAAACTTACCTTTGGCTGTTCTAATGATGATATTTAGCTCATTAGCTCTTTATTTTTCTTGGGGTAGAACTGATTTTTCTAGAATAATGAAGAAACTAGTAATTGGAGTTTCTGCTGGTGTTGTGCTTGCAATAATTTCTGCACTGATGGGAGTCAATCAATTTTCATACTTATTATTAGTTTTTGCAGTCGGTTTCTCTTTGTATGTCAATTTAGAATTTATGGTCAAAAACCTTAGAAAGGATAAAAAACTTATTGGTGGTTTTGTTGCTCACTTTGGATTAGCACTTTTATTACTTGGAGCATTGGCTTCAGGAGCTTATTCTGAATCGATACAAGTTACAATGAGAAATGGTCAATATGCTGAATTTAAAGGTTATCGAGTAGAGCATAATGGCAAAGAAAGAGTAGAATTAGAAAAGGCAGATAGAGAAAAATATGAATATAATATTGATATTATAAAAGATAATGATACAACTAGAGTTCATCCAGTTGCATTTTGGAGTGAATTCAATGATATGGAAACTCCATTTTTTGAACCAGGCGTAAAGATGACTCCATTTAAAGATATATATATTGCAATGGCATTAACTCCTCATTATGAAGTTAAGCCAATAGCACTTAAGAAGCAGTTGTCGGCGCCAGTGAGCTTAGATACTACTTATAGAATCAAAATGCTTGACTTCCTTATGCTTGATATGCAGAAAGGTCCTATGCAAGAAGATGGTAAACCAAAAGAAAAAATGAAAATAGGTACTTTGGTAAGATTAAGTAATGACAAAGGATATATAAAAGAAGATACTATCTTTGCTGAAATGAATATGAAAACCATGTCAAATGATCCCATCTGGTATGATTTAGATTCTACTAATATTCAGATTGGGTTTATGCAGATAATGCCTGACAAAGAAAACTTAGCAAATTCTGGTGCCTTATTTATGTTCAAAGAGAAAGGTGGTGAATTATCTATGCCTGAGGAAATGCTTATTCTAGAAATTTCAGATAAGCCATTCATTAATTTGGTATGGATTGGAACTATATTTGTAGTTACTGGATTCTTTATATCACTCTTCAAGTATATGACACCAAGTCAATTAAAGAAAGCATTTAAGAAAGATATAGAATTAGAGAAAAACGAGGAAATAAGTTCGGATTCAGTTTAATTGATAAACAGTCTATTAAACGACATATAAATTATATCTTAATTCAATTTGAAACGTTATATAGTGTAGGAAAATAATAATAATATAAAAGGTTAAAAATGAAAAAAATTATAATCGCAGTACTGGCAGTAATTGCAGTAGTATCTGTCGTGAGTATATTCACTAAGGATTTGACTTCTGCTGAAGGAAGCAGTAAGCAAGTATTTACAGTTAGTACAGTGTCAGAAGTTGTTAAAGACAAATTAGTAGATTTCAAGTATATAGAAGATGGAAAAGAAAAATCCTTCTCAGATTTAGCTAAAGGTAAGGTTGTCTTTTTAAACTTTTGGGGTACTTGGTGTCCACCTTGTCGCGGTGAAATTCCTGATATTATAAAAATACAAAAAGAGTTAGCAAGTAAAGATATTATAATTGCTGGTGTTGCTTTAGAGAGAAATAACACTAAAGATAAGTTTGCTAAGGTTGATAATTTCCATACTTCAAATAAGATGAATTATATTAATTTTGTAGATGTGGATAACAAATTAAATGCAGCTTATGGCGGTATGCAATATGTACCTACTACATTGATAATAAACAAGAACGGTGAGATAAAAGAAGTGATACAAGGTGCGCGCTCTTACGAAGCATTCATGGAATCAATTAAAAAAGTTTTATAAAAGTTTTTTTTTAAAATAAAAACTGTTATTTTTGTAATCGTTTTTGCGCCGGTAGCTCAGCTGGATAGAGCAACAGCCTTCTAAGCTGTGGGCCAAAGGTTCGAGTCCTTTTCGGCGTACTAAACATAGAATTGGTCAAGGGTCAACAATTGTAAATTGCTAAATTCCGTCAGATCTGAAAAGAAGCAGCGGTAGGTTTATTTGCAGTGTGTTTGATTTCTTGACCTTTTTTTATATTATTTATCGTATATTTGTTCCTATGAATAAGAAAATTTTAATCAATTCGACAATCAATGAAGTAAGGATTGCTATCACAGAAGATAAACAACTTGCTGAATACTTCATTGACCTTCCTGACAAAGAAAAATTACTCGGCAATATTTATCTTGGACGAGTTAATAGAGTTGTCCAAGGACTAAACGCAGCATTCATTAGCATTGGTCAAAAGCAGGATGCATTCCTTCATTTCTCAGATATAGATGAATCACTAGAAAGTGATGTAGAAATAGAAGATGATGAGACTGAAGATGAACCAGAAACAGAAACATTGTCTAAGGCAGTTGACAAATCTCATAAAACAGACGACGAGATTTCTACGGATGTTGCTTTACGCAAAACTCATGCAATCAAAAGAAATGTAACTTCAGAAGCCACTTTCTCAACTAAGAGTTCAGGAAATATTCAAATAAATCTTGAAGAAGGTCAAGATATATTAGTCCAAGTTACACGAGAAGCTTATGGTACAAAAGGGGTAAAAGTAACCTCTAAAGTATCTCTACCTGGTAGATATGTTGTATTCTTACCATTTGAAGAGTGGATTGGTGTATCAAAGAAAATTAATTCTCACAAAGAAAGATCTAGGTTAAGAAAATTAGCCCGTAATACTCTGCCTAAGGGTTCTGGTTGTATAATTAGAACTGCGGCACACGGTAAAACGGATGATGAGTTAAAAGAGGATTGGGACAGTTTAATCACTACTTGGAAAGAAGTAGAACAAAAAGTTGAATTATCTAAACCTCCAACTCTTCTTTATCAAGATATGCATCTTACCTCTAGTATAATTAGAGATTTATTTACGAAAGATGTAACTGAAGTAATAATTGACTCTAAAAAACTTTACAATGAAATAATTATCTATTTGAAAAAGAAGAGTCCAGCACTTTTAGATAAAGTGACTTACTACAAAGGTAAGAAATCACTATTCGATGAGTATGGAGTTGAACGAGATATTGCAAAAACTTTCAGAAGAACTGTTCACCTTAAATCCGGAGCTTCTTTTGCAATAGATCAAACTGAAGCTATGGTTGTTATTGATATTAACTCTGGTCGCTCAGTAGATAAAGATCAAGAAGGTACTGCACTTAAAACTAATATGGAAGTTCTTAAAGAAGTAGCTAGACATATTAGATTACGTGATTTAGCTGGTATTATACTTATTGATTTCATTGACATGAAAAACCCAGCTAATAGAAAGAAAGTCTATTATGCAATGAACAAAGAATTAGAAAGAGATAGAGCAAAAACCGTTACTTACCCTTTGACAAAACTTGGTTTATTACAAATCACTCGTCAACGAATAAATCAAAACATTAGTGAAAAAGTATCTGACCTCTGCCCTACTTGCGGTGGTTCTGGTAAAATCACAAGTAAAAGTGTATTGCTGAATCAAATTGAAAGATGGTTGAAGAATTTTAGAGCAAATACTAAAGAGTTTAGATTAGAATTGGTAGTACATCCAGATATTGCAGATTATATGACGCAAGGAACTCTATCAAGATTATCTAAACTTATGATAAAGTACTTTGTCAAAATAAATATAAAACAAGCTGATAGTATGAGTATCAGTCAATTTCAATTTCATTCTCTGAAAAAACAGAAAGATATTACTTCGGAGTATATGAATGGAGCGTAGAAATATAAGTATATTGGGATCTACAGGTTCGATTGGCACCCAAACACTTGATGTTATCTCCCTTACTCAAAATATAGAAATCAATTATTTAACCACAAATTCAAATATTGATTTATTAGAAATTCAATGTGCTAATTTCAAGCCGAAAGGAGTTGTAGTTACAGATTATGAATCTTTCAATAAGTTCAAATTAGAAACTAGCTTTAAAGGCGAGATTCATTTTGGTGATGATGGACTAAATATAGTTTCATCTGATATATCAACAAATTTACTAATATCTGCATTAGTAGGTTTTGCTGGAGTTATTCCAACATTGAATGCAATTAATAATAAAATCGATGTTGCACTCGCAAATAAAGAAACCTTAGTAGCAGCTGGAGAGATTATCACAAAAGCTGCAAAAGATAATAATGTAAATATCTTCCCTATTGACAGTGAGCATAGTGCAATTCAGCAATGTTTAACTGGTGAGAAAATGGAGGAGGTTGAGAAAATTATTCTTACAGCTAGTGGTGGTCCATTTTTAGATACTTCGTACGACTCCTTCGATACTATTACCATTAAAGATGCTTTAAACCATCCTAATTGGACAATGGGAAGCAAAATTACTATAGATTCTGCTACCTTGATGAACAAGGGACTAGAAGTTATAGAGGCATATTGGTTGTTTGGACTAAAAATTGAAGAAATAGATGTAATAATCCATCCTCAAAGTATCATTCACTCTATGGTACAATTCAAAGATAGTTCAGTGAAAGCTCAATTAGGACTTCCAGATATGAAAGTCCCTATTGCCTATGCAATAAATTTCCCACATCATACTTCTTATCCGTTTACGCGTATGAAGTTAGCTGAGATTGGAAGTCTTACTTTTTTTGAGCCAGATTATAACAAATTTCCTAATCTAAAGTTAGCGTTTAAAGCTTTAGAAAAAGGTGGTACATCTTGTTGTGTACTTAACGCTGTTAATGAAATAACAGTTCAACAATTTTTAGATGGTAATATTAGTTTTAAATCAATATCAGATATTAATTCTTTGATGTTAGATAAAGTTGAATCTATTAATAATCCGTCAATACAAGACATCATCGAAGCAGATAAAAATGCTCGAATTATTACAAATGAATATATAAAAAGCGCAAATGGAATTTCTTAATAGTTTATTTTACTTTATTATAGTACTTGGTATTCTTGTTTTTGTACATGAACTTGGACACTTTTTAGCAGCCCGAATGACAGGAATGAGAGCAGAGATATTCTCTATTGGAATGGGTAAAAGATTATTCGGTTGGAATAAGATAACTGGGTTAACTCGAGGTGATTTACCAAATGATTGGGATGGTGGTAATCATACAGATTATCGATTATCTTTATTACCTATAGGTGGATATGTAAAAATATCTGGAATGGTAGATGAGAGCATGGATAATGAAGAAATATCAGCGGAGCCAAAAAGTTATGAATTTAGATCTAAAAATGCTCTACAAAAAGCATTTGTGCTAATCGCTGGTGTTGTGATGAACTTATTATTAGCTATCGCTATATTTTCGTGGCTTACTTATACTCAAGGTGAAACTAAACTTAAAACTACCGAAATAGCGTATGTTGCTAATAAATCTTTAGCTAGCAATATTGGATTTGAAAATAATGATAAAATAGTAGCTATAAATGGAAAGAAAATCAATAATTGGACTGAGGTTATTGATGGACTAGTAATAGATGATTTAGGTAAAGATAAGAAAATAATAGTTGATAGAAGTGGAACTCAAGTTACTCTTAAGTTAAAAAATAAAGAAGTATTAGATGTTCTATCTAACAAAGGCAGTTTAGGCCTGAGTCCTAAAGGTAATATAGTAGTTTTAACTGATATATTTACTTTGGAGCCTGCTGGTGAAGCTGGATTAATGACTTATGATACAGTCCGAACAGCAAATAATGAAGATATTGCATCTGTTCAACAGTTTATTAGTGTTGTAAGTTCTAATAAAGAGCAACCAGTTGAGTTATTAATTTCAAGAAAATCTGGTGATACTTTAATAACAGTTATTCCCAATAATAAAGGGAAAATTGGTGCTGGTTTATTCGAAATAAGTAAAGGTGATTTTGAAATTGTTTCTTTTGGATTAGGTGAATCACTGGTAATTGGTTTCGATAAAACTATCCAATACATTGACTTGATTGTAACAAGTATTAGTCAAATATTCAAAGGTAATATTGCTTTCGAAAATGCTGTTGGTGGCCCAATAATGATTGCAAAGCAATCTGCAGAGTCTGCTGAAAGAGGTATCGATTCATTTTTGATTTTTATTGCGGCACTTTCACTCTCATTAGCTTTGTTGAACATACTACCAATTCCTGCCTTAGATGGAGGTCATTTACTAATTGTATTAATAGAAGCTATATATAGAAAAGAACTTCCAATAAAAGTAAAAATGGCAATCCAAAACGTAGGTATGCTTCTCTTACTTACACTCATGGTCATAATCGTTATATTTGATGTACTTAGGTAATAATTTCTATACCTTAGCTCTTTTAAGTAATACTCCCCCAATTACAAAGAGTAATACTAATGAGAGGATAGCAACTCTATAGGAGTCTGTCATATCCAATGCAAAGCTAAATAGAAAGTACCCAATCCAAGACGTACCACGCTCCGATATTTCATAAAAACTAAAGTATTCGGTTTCCTTTTCTTTCGGGATTA
This sequence comes from Kapaibacterium sp. (SeqCode), assembly GCA_041675005.1. Classification (GTDB taxonomy): domain Bacteria; phylum Bacteroidota; class Ignavibacteria; order Kapaibacteriales; family UBA2268; genus PGYR01. The sequence continues at coordinate 435,826 of JBAYUQ010000001.1, read as the reverse complement.
GTTTTGAAAATAATGAGCGGCTTAATGCTTGAGTCCCACCCAATACTAATGCTATAACAAAAGCTAATATATAGAAATCCATCGCTGTGTAAAGGAACTGGAAAGCATATACAAGACAGAGCATCCAAATAACCAAACTGAATAGTATTACAGATTTTGCAGAGAATTTCTCAGCACCTTTGTTAAATATTATTGAACCAAAGAATGCTACGAACTGCACCATAAGTATAGCACTAATCAAAGTACTTTGATCCAATCCTAATTCCTTAGCTCCAAAAAGTGCCGAAAAAGTAATTACAGCTTGAACACCATCGTTGTAAAATAAATATGCTATTAAAAAGTTAAATGCTTTCTTCTCTTTTCTTATATCTTTTAATGTTTTCTTAAGTTGTTTAAAACTGCTCATAGCAGAATTGTCACTTAAATTTATCCCGATTTTATCTGCTCTAAGATACTTGAAAGTTATTAGAGAAAATCCTACCCACCAAAGTCCAGCACTACCAAGAGAAATCCTTACAGCATGTCCTTCCGAAATACCTAGTGAATCAAAATTTGAGAATATTATTAGATTAATAAGTAGTAACACTCCCCCACCTAAAAAACCAACTCCCCAACCTATCGAAGATATTTTATCTCTCTCATTTTCCTGGGCTATATCATTCAAAAATGAATTGTAGATAACCATAGCTCCTCCAAAGGATAGATTAGCTACAAATAAAAGTATTCCCCCAAGATGATAATTTGATCCTTCTAGAAAATAAAGCATAGTTGTTGATATTGCACCAAGTGTCGAAAGTAAAATCAAAATAGATTTTTTTCTATTTGTTCTATCTGAGTAAGCACCTAACAAAGGAAGCAAAAGAACTTGGAATAACACAGAGGCTGAAATAACATATCCAAAGTATGATGCTGGATTAATCCATAAACCCAAAAAGCTTATTTTTCCATTTATAGCTGCATTTTCGGCAATTGTTGATAAGTAAGGACCAAGGAAAACTGTTATAACTGTAGCTGAGAAGGCAGAAATAGCCCAATCAAACATATACCAACCAAAACGTTCTTTCTTATTTGACATATATTTTCATAGATTGAAGGTTAAACATAACAGAGTATTAAATTTTTTGTTTACTCGTACGTTATAAGTTAATTATTCCTTACATCTTTTCAATAAGTTAATGTCAAAAACAACAGATTCAGAATTAGAATTTATTAAAATCTACGGTGCTAAAGAGCACAATCTTAAGAATATAGATGTAGTTATTCCTCGTGATAAGCTGACTGTAATTACAGGACTATCTGGTTCGGGTAAATCGAGTCTAGCTTTTGATACACTATTTGCCGAAGGTCAGAGAAGATATATCGAATGTCTATCTGCCAATGCGAAACAATTTCTTGGAATGATGAAAAAGCCTGATGTAGATAAAATTGAAGGACTTTCCCCTGCTATCTCTATAGAACAGAAAACACTCAGTAATAGTCCTCGCTCAACAGTAGGTACAGTGACAGAGATATACGATTATCTTCGACTACTTTTTACAAAAATTGGCGTTCAGTATTCGCTAGAACATGATGTTCCTGTTATTCAGAAAAGTAAAGATCAAATACTTAATGAAATAATTGAAGATTATAATGGTAAGAAAATAATGATTTTAGCCCCTGTTGTCAGAGGTAGAAAGGGTCATTATAGAGAACTATTCGAGCAATTTGCAAAGCAAGGTTTCACAAAAGTACGTGTTGATGGTGTAGTAAAGGACATAGAACCTGGTATGCAATTATCCAGGTATAAAATTCACGATATAGAATTAGTTCTAGATAGATTAATACCTAGTAAAGAACACGAAAATAGAATTAATGAATCCGTAGAATTAGCTCTGAAAAAGGGTGACGGTGTTATTTTCATACTTCACGAAGTAAAGGGTAAATGGAAAGAAGAGACATATAGTATTCACTATACTTGCCCTATCTCAGGTGAAGCTTATAGTAAATTAGCTCCTAATATGTTCTCATTCAACTCCTCTTATGGTGCTTGTGAAAAATGTAGTGGGCTTGGGTACTTACAAGATTTTGATAAAGCACTACTTATAGAAGACCCAGAAAGGTCAATCAAAAGGCGTGGGTTAGCATTCGTTGATAAATCTAATTCTATAATATACAAGCAAATAGATAAAATATCTGAGAAAATTGGATTAGATATGAGTTTACCAGTTTCTCAAGTTGATGATAAGATACTTGATATTATTCTATATGGTACAGAAGATTTAGAGATCAATTCTGATTATAGTTTTGGTGATGAAAAGATAAGCTACAAGCACTCTTTTTCAGGACTTATCCCTATTCTTAATCATCAATATCAGACAGCAAATAAGCCCAAACAACGCCGTATGGAAAAGTATATGGCAGAACGTGAATGTGATGAGTGCAATGGTGGTAGATTAAAGAAAAGAAGTCTATTTGTTAGGGTAAATGACAAGAATATATATGACATAAGCTCAATGAACATAACTGAATGTCGGGTATTTTTTAATAGTTTACTTAAAAAGCTAAAGAAGAGAGATTCTATAATTGCTAAAGTTATCATTACAGAAATAGCTGATAGATTAGAATTTTTGGAAGAGGTTGGGTTAAACTATATAACACTATCTAGATCATCTAAGTCCTTATCAGGTGGAGAATCCCAACGTATTCGTCTCGCATCTCAGATTGGTTCAAAGCTAGTAGGAATTATGTATGTATTGGATGAACCCTCAATAGGACTGCATCAACATGATAATAATAAGTTAATAAACTCATTAAAAAAGCTAAGAGATTTGGGTAATACTCTTATAGTAGTAGAACATGATAAACAAATGATTTTGGAAGCAGACCATCTTATTGATATTGGCCCAGGGGCAGGTGTAAATGGTGGATATATATTAGCAAGTGATGAACCAAGTAAGTTAATAGGAAAGAAAATAGAAGGTTCGCATACAGTTAACTATCTAAATAATACTGATTACCTAACTGAGACTAAGTCTCGTAGAGATGGCAATGGCTTGTATTTAAAGCTATTAGGAGCTAAAGGTAACAATTTACGAAACGTTGATCTTGAACTTCCACTTGGAAAATTTATTGCAATTACTGGAATGAGTGGATCAGGCAAATCATCGTTGATAAATGACACATTAGTTCCTAAATTGAAAAGATATTTTTATAATTCAACTGAAAAATCCTTAGAATTTGACAAACTAGAAGGTATTGAAAATATAGATAAAGTCATAGAAATAGACCAAACTCCCATCGGTAAGACTCCTCGTTCAAACCCTGCTACTTATACTGGTATATTTACATTAGTTAGAGATTTTTTCACACAATTACCAGAAGCAAAGATTCGCGGTTATAGCGCTGGGAGATTCTCTTTCAACGTTGTAGGCGGTAGATGTGAAGAATGCCAAGGTGCTGGTTTGAAGAAAATTGAGATGAATTTCTTACCTGATGTATTCGTGACTTGTGATGTTTGTAATGGTGATAGATATAATGGAGAAACACTACAAGTAAAATACAAAGGTAAATCTATAGCAGAAGTTTTAGCTATGCCCATAACAGAATCATTAGCTTTCTTCAATGAAATACCTAAGTTAAAAAGAAAACTTTCTGTACTAAATGATGTTGGGTTGGGCTATCTTACATTGGGGCAGCAATCCCCCACTCTTTCTGGTGGTGAAGCTCAGAGAGTAAAATTAGCTACAGAATTATCTAAGAATAGTACTGGTAAAACTTTATACTTACTTGATGAACCTACAACTGGGTTACATTTTGAAGATATCAACTTACTTCTAGCTTTATTGAATAAATTAGCAGATAAGGGCAATACAATCGTTGTTATAGAACACAACTTAGATGTTGTCCATGCAGCTGATTGGATTATAGATATGGGTCCTTTGGGAGGTAACGAAGGTGGAGAAATAATATTCACGGGGACTCCTGAAGAAATAATAAATGACAAAAAGAGTCTTACAGGCAAATATTTGAAAGAAGAATTCAAAAAGAAATAACAACAAATCTGCATTTATAATGAATAATAATTATATTTGTAACTGTATGAAATTAAATTTAGGAAGAATAACAAATGAACATATTAGTTTGTGTATCAAGAGTTCCTGACACAGCTGCAAAAATCAAGGTAGCTGGTGATAACAAGTCAGTTGAGACTACAGGCGTAAAATTTATATTAAACCCGTATGATGAATATGCTTTGGAAGAAGCAATTCAACTACAAGAAAGTAAAGGCGGTGAGTTAACAGTATTAACAGTTGCTGGCGATGAAGCTACTGATATACTAAGAACTGCACTAGCAATGGGTGCTGATAAAGCTATCCATATCAAAGCAAATCAATTAGAAAAAGATTCATTCTACGTAGCTAACAACATAGCAAATGTAGCAAAAGAGCTTAATCCTGATATTATATTTTTAGGAAAGCAAAGTATTGACTTTGATTCTTTCCAGATTTCATCACTTTTAGGTGGTCTATTAGATTTACCTTCAGTAGATGTAGTATCTTCTATTAATTATGCTGATGGCTCGATCACTGGTGAAAAAGATATAGAAGGTGGTAAAGAATCATTTGAGACTAGTTTACCTGCGATTATAAGTGTTCAGAAAGGTATAAAGGAACCAAGATATCCGAAATTACCTCAAATAATGAAAGCTAAGCAAAAACCAATTGAAGTTAAAGAAGCAATTGAAACTCCACTTCGTACAGAAATATTGGAAATGACTCTTCCTGAAAAAGCAAGAGCAGGGAAAATATTGACAGGAAGCGATGCTGATATAGATGAACTAGTTAGATTGTTACACGAAGATGCAAAAGTAATATAAGGAGAAGAAAATGAAAGTATTAGTTTTAGTAGAAGAACATAAAGGAAGTTTAAAAAGAAGTTCTTGCGAGGCGATAACTGCCGCAAATCAGCTTACTTCTTCTGATAATATTACGGCTATCGCATTGAACGCAAGCGAATCAGCTTTAAAATCTGCTGGTAAATATGGTGCAAGTAACGCTATAAATGCAAGTGAAAGTTCTATCAAAGGTGAAGCACCTGCTTTATCAAAGATAATTTCTGATTATGCACTACAAAATTCTTTTGATACAGTACTTTTTGCTGCTGATTCAATTGGTAAAGAAGTTGCACCTAGAGTTTCTATAAAATTAGAAGCTGGGTATGTAGCGGACTGTGTTGGATTAGAAGTAAACGGTTCTAATATAATAGCAACTAAACCAGTATATGCTGGTAAAGCTCAAGCAAAAGTAAAAATAAATACTGCAAATAATGTATTAAGTTTACGTCCTAACGTATTTACTGCTAAGGTAATTGCTGAAGGAACCGAAGCTAATTATTCTAGTTTCACTCCTACATTAGATGATAAATCTAAATCTGTAAAGATAACTAGTATTTCTAAAAATGAAGGTAAACTAGATGTAGCTGAAGCTGATATCGTAGTATCTGGTGGTCGTGGATTAAAAGAACCTGAACACTTCAACTTAGTAGAGAATCTAGCAAGTGCCCTTGGTGGTGCAGTAGGAGCTTCTAGAGCGGTTGTGGATGCTGGATGGAGACCGCATAGTGAACAAGTAGGACAAACTGGTAAGACAGTCTCCCCCAGCTTATATGTAGCATGTGCTATTTCTGGTGCTGTTCAACACTTGGCTGGTATGTCAAGTTCTAAATTCATCGTCGCAATAAATAAAGATGCAGACGCACCTATATTTAAGATTACTGACTATGGTATTGTTGGTGATGTATTCGAAGTATTACCTAAATTAACTGAAAAAATAAAGGCGCGTCATTAATGGATAGAATCGAACTAACAGTACTAGGTATTTCTGCAAGCACTGCAAGTAACAATGCTTTTGCACTTATATTAAAGGAAAATTCTGGAGACAGAAGATTACCTATAATCATTGGTGCTTTCGAAGCTCAAGCTATTGCATTGGAAATAGAGGGTATTGTTACTCCGAGACCAATGACGCATGATTTGATCAAAAGAATTATAGTTGATTTGAATGATGAAATTGATGAAATATATATTAATGATTTGCAAGAAGGAACTTTCTTCTCAAAACTGATATTGAAGAATTCTGGAATAGAAATAGATGCAAGACCTAGCGATGCTATAGCAATGGCTGTAAGGTTTAACTGCCCTATCTTTATAGATTCCTATATATTAGACGAGAATGCTGTAGAAGCTACAGATGATTTTGATGATGAATCAACTGAAACTGTTAAAAATACAACTGATGAATCTCTTGTTGGTCAGTCGAAATTGCAACAGCTTCAAGGTAAGCTGGACAAGGCGATAAAAGAAGAAAATTACGAATTAGCAGCAAAATTGCGTGATGATATAAAAAGAATGCTTGAAAGTTCGTAAAATTTTCTTATTTTTGCATTCGAAAATTTTGCCGGAGTAGCTCAGCTGGTTAGAGCACTGGAATCATAATCCAGGTGTCGGGGGTTCAAGTCCCTCCTCCGGTACATAAAAAGGTCTTTACTTTATTGTAAAGACCTTTTTTTGTGTCTATAAATTATTAAATTTTAGTGATTTCTTTAAATCCTTAGTGAGTTTATTAAATTATTTGATTTCTACTACTTCATTCGTTATTTTTGACTATGCTTAAAATTAAACACATACTATGCTTATTATTAGGAATATTTGTAACTAATTCTCAATTAGATTCACAACTACTTGATAATAATAAAACTAAACAAAAACCTCACTTCATAGGAGAGGTTAATACTGAATATGAAGAGCATTTTGCTATTGCTGTTGATGAATTGTCACAAATGATTAATGATGAAATACCAATAAGCTTCAAAAGAGGTGTCTTTCTAATAGAAAACGCTTATTACAAAGGCGAATTGAATTGGAATAGATTCTGTTCGGATATAGATGATATTGTAAATAAATTAAAGCCAATAGCTGAACAACATTCCCATAAGGGTACTAATCTCTCAAAGAATTGGGCTGTCTTCACTTATATGTCTGATAGTATTCCTGAAAATGATTATAAACCCTATAGTTATGATTTTGATACATTTGTAGATGATTACAACTCCGAATCACTATTAGTTACAAATCTATTAAGAAAAGGAAAAGGTAATTGTGTATCAATGCCTTTTCTTTATAAAATATTAGCAAATGAAATTGGTGCAGAGTCTTATTTAACAACAGCACCTATGCACTACTTTATTAAGATAAAAGATGAATCTGGTAAATGGTACAATCATGAAGTTACTACAGGTTCATTTTCTAGGACTAGTTTTATAATTGAATCATTTGGAGTTACAGACAGAGCATTACAAAGTGGTCTATATATGAAACCGCTTAATGAAAAGGAATCTTTGACTGAATTACTAAAACAACTAATTTGTTACTACGAAAAAAGAACAGGTAAGTATTATGGGGATATTGTATTAAAAGCTATTGAAAATGGATTAACTGCAAGACCAACAAGTACTTTACTTTTATCTAAAATTGATGCTTTATCTTATAGAATGTTCTTGTTCTGCTTAATTAATAATATAGATCAAACTAAATTAACTTATGAATCACTAAAACATTATCCAATTTTAAGTATCTTAAACACTCAAATCGGAAATTTAAAAGATGAAGTTGAAGAAATTGGATTTACAAAGTTCTCAGAAGAAAGATATAATAAACTGTTTACTGAAGTAATGCTTTATAAAAAATCATTAGATAAAAAAGAGGATGAAAAATGATTAAATACACAATATTACTTGCTCTACTTTATACTAATTTAACAGCTCAAAGTCCATTCGATGATTTCAAAGATGATGATAAGATTATCAATATTCATCAATTAGAAGATAATACTGAATTTAAAATAGTTAATGAAGATAGGAACTCTTTGATCAGCTACGGAGTATTAAGAGAAAATAAACTTTATTTCTATGATAAAAATGAAAATTTAGTTTTATTATATACTTTAGATGATAAAGAAGATAAATTTTTGTCGAGAGATCCTAAAGAAAAAAGCTTTGTAGGAATATCACCTTATACCTTCGGAATGAATAACCCTATTAGTTATATTGATCCAGGCGGAGATTCAACTTTTTCAATTGGTGATGAACAAGATAAATATTCTACTTCAATTGAAACGAAATACCCTAGTCTTCAAGTTGAACCTATTCCAATGGACATAAATAATTTTGTATTTTATCAAAAGATTAGTTTAAAACCAAGTTATAAAGGTCCAGTTTCTGATGAGGCGAAATTACTTATTGAGGCAAGTGAAAATAAAGAAATAAATACTTATATGTTTGCGATGGAGGGAGTTAAAATATTTAAATGGTCAAATACTGATGCTGAAAGAACTTATATAGCTGGCGGTCACTACGGTAAAAAAGAAACTGATAAGAAAGGAAATGCTTATGGAGTTTCTTATCTAAATTATGATGCAATTTCGACATATATCTCTAGAGGTTTAGCGAGAGATGGAGATGTTACAACTCACGAAACTATAGAATTGTATTTAAGTATGAAGGATAATTTAACGCAACAAGAAGCACATAAAAAGGCATTAACAATTGTACCTAATGCTGAAACAACTTCATATTCTGATTATAATTCCATTACTAAAAAAGATGTTCAATATGTTATTGTTAGTGGAACAGGTAGGAAAATAATTTTAGACAGAATAGGAAGAAATGAAGGGAATACTGTTCATCATGATGAATTAATAAAATATTTAGGAAAATAGATGAAATACTTAATAATTCTCTTATTTTTTATAAATAATCCATATTATAAATCTACATTAAACAATGAAGTTGTTGATTGTGAGATAATTAGTTTATTTTCTTTTTCTATAGATACATTAAATTATGATACTTTAAATTTTGACTACCTCGCTAAATCAGAATATTGTTATTTATTACTTAATTTTAAAAAGTCAAACAATACTGACTCTAGTTTTAAAAGAATAGAAATTGGTGGTAAATACAGTTTTCACCTTAAATTTTTACCAGAACCTAATAGAAATATCAATAAAGAATATACTAAAAATAAATTTTACTTCTTCGTAACTAATCTAAAGTACGGTGGTTTAGGTTTGTATTTTAACAAAGATAGTCTTTACGAATTAGATTATTATTATAAAAATAAATTCCAAGAAGATTCAATGGCGTTTAATTATATGCCATTGAACGTAAAGGGTAACTATATACACGATTCATTAATTATTTACCAGCCTTAATTTAAATCTAAACGCCCTCATTCCAATATCCTTACAAAGTCATTAACCAAACCTAGTAGCTCTTCCCTATTCTTGTATCCACGGATTGTGTATCGTATATAGTTATCTTGGTCAACTATAACAATAGTCGGGAAGCCAAATACATTTAGTTTTCTTGGGACTAGGTCTGTATTATCTATATAGTTCGGATATTCTATATTGAAATCTGCAATCATATCTTTTACGCTTTCTTTAGCTTTTTCATCTTCCCATATAGAAATACCAACAATACTTACTTTAGAATCTGTTTTGTATTGGGAATGCAGTTGATTGAATATAGGATATACTTCCGTACATACATCGCACCAGCTAGAGCCAATCAATACAACCTTCACTTTACCCTTTAGCTTATCTAAATCTGCAAAAGTACCATCTAGATTCTGTACAAATCCACTAAGTTGAGTCTCTTTAGTGAGAGAGTTCTTTAGCTTATCAATCTTGCTTTGCTTATTTGATTTGATTAGTTCGTTTATATAACTAATATCAATATTATTATTTTCTGAAATTAATTTTAGAATATATTTTTCTAAATCGTTATCCACTATATTGTTTTTATAAGCCAACTCGATTAGACTTTTTATACTATTTGTTTTCTTATATTTATTAGCAAGTTCTAAAGCTTCAGTATAGAGAGCTGAGTTCATTTGATATGGAGCAGCTTCTATTGCTTTCTCAACACTCACTAATGCATTTAGAGAGTCATTTGACAGTAAATTCAACTTGTATTGAGTAAGGTAAAGATCAGATTCAGTTTTAGAAATATATACTTTCCATTCTGGAAATGATACATCAATAGGCATAAATACATGCATACTATCTAATTTACTTAGACCTATGTTCAAATACTTATTTGCACTGTCTATAATCTCTTTCTGAGCGAACTCCACTTTTATATCTTCTTCATCAATATAAGTTAAAGCAATTTCATTATATAAATAGGCAGGGATAAACTTTAACTTATTCAAATTTTGATCAAGTTTATTCATTAACTTTTTAGATTGTGAATGAGCAAACACATAAGAATTATAAACTGGTTCTATTTCTCTTTCACTGTAGTTACTATTCAGATAACTAGATAGGTTATTAATAAATTCTTCGAAGCTATTGACATTTGCAAGTTCTTCCAGCTTTTCATCCTTCGCCATATCACTATTGGGATGCTCTTTGATGAATTTCTTTTGTAACTCTGTCGCTTTATCTTGTTCGTTTATAGAATTTAATGCTTTTATTGCTGCTGAAATTGAGAGCTCATCATCAACATCAATTTTAGTATTTAGAATTTCTTTTAATTTTTCGCTATACTCATCATATTTTATCAATTTGAAGTCAAGTTTCAATGTTTCATAAGCTAATTTCGCTCTAAAATTATCTGGATATAGTTTTAATTCAGCTTCTAGTGCAACCTTAATACTATCGTAATTAGGAACTCTTGTATAATTCTCACCTGTAGAACCTAAATAGCTAATCGCTTTGTTCAGAAGACTGTTTTTAACAGGTATTCTTTCACTATGCACTACCAAATCCCAATATTTTCCACTATTATCATCAACTACACCATACTTATTAATTACTTTCATAAGAATTAAATTATCACGTGAATCAATAAACAGTCTTACTCCACCATATAATAAGGCGGTCTCTGCAGTAGGGAATCTTTGATTATCTCTAAAATGATAAATAATCAGAAAATTTGAGTCTAATATACTATTATCAGTTTCATAAGTAATTAGAACTCTACCACCTATCTCGGGTTTATCATTATTAAAAACTAAATTGCCAGCATAAGTGGACATTGTAAATATTACCATAAGTAATGCTAATAATATCTTATTCATTATTCTTCAACTCTAATTATTTTTGAAATTCCATTAACAACATAATCAAACGCTTCATCTATACTATCTGATATTATAAATAAATCCAAATCCCTTTTACTAATCATACCAACTTCTAGTAAGTAGTTAAAGTTAATCAGATTATTCCAGAATTCTTTACCGAATAATACTATTGGTACTTTCTTACTGATTACATTAGTTTGTTCTAATGTGAGCATTTCCATAAGCTCATCCATAGTCCCAAAACCACCAGGCATTACAACTATTGCCTTAGCGTGATATACAAACCAAAACTTACGCATAAAGAAATAATGGAACTCGAAGTTTAATTCAGGAGTTATATATGGGTTAGGATGTTGTTCAAAAGGCAATTCTATATTAAACCCTATATTTTGAAATTCAGCTTCAAAAGCACCTTTATTTGCTGCTTCCATCATACCGGGTCCACCGCCTGTACATACATATATCTTATTATCTACAGATAATAATTTTGACCATTCTGAAATTCTTTTCGCAAACTCTACAGCTGCATCATAATACTTTGTAGTAAATTCCAATTTTCTTAATTTAATTATCTGATCTTCTACGTCTTTTCCTGATTTTTGAAGTTCGATTAAATTTTTCATCTTTATATTATAATCTTCAGAAGAAATTGAACGAGCCGATCCAAAGAAAACAATTGTATTGTATATCCTATTTTTCTTTAATGAAGCTTGAGGATGATAATACTCAGAAAGTATACGAATTGTTCTCCCCTCTTTGCTGTGCATAAAACTAGGATCTTCATAAGCTTTTATAATATCTTTTTCATATTTCATATTTATCTCGAATAATGATAGCCACCATCAACAGTGATGTTCTGAGCTGTTATATAACTTGTTGTTGTAGCAAAAAAATAAACTGCATCGAATATATCTTCCGGAGTACCATATCTTTTCATCGGTATTTTATCTACTGATATAAGAGATGAATCTTTAGCCGGATCATCTTTTACTTTTATCGCCCCAGGACTTACGCTATTTACTGATATATTTGGAGCTAATTCAACAGCAAGTGCCCTTGTCATCTGTATTAAAGCAGACTTAGAAACATGGTACGGTAATCTACCTTTCCATATTTCATAAGCGCCGAGCGATGCTATGTTTATAATACGACTATTGGGCTTAGCAAGTTGCGAGAAATACTGACTTGTGAAGAATTCACCTTTCAGATTAATACCAAATGTACTATCAATCAATGATTCTTCGATATCAGCAATTTTAGTTCTTTCTGGGAATACACCTGCATTATTCACTAATACATCTGGTAATCCTAATTCTTCGATTGATTTATCAATCGCTTTTATTATTTCTGCTTTATTTGATACATCTGCTTTATATACTTTGGCTTGCACTCCATGGGTCCGACAGATGTCAGCGGTTTCAAGTGCCAAACTTTCTGATGAGTTATAGTTTATTGCTACATCCCATCCCTTTTTAGCAAAGTTTATGGCCAATGATTTTCCAATTCTTTTACCTGCACCTGTTATAAAAACTACACTCATATTTATTTACTATTTTGTAACTTGAAGAAAAATAATTTGTCTTTACTATATGAAACTAATAATAACACTAATTAGTTTAGTGATTTTTAATATATCGCTAAATGCACAAGAACTTTATCGAATTTATCTAAGGGATAAAGGAAATCAAGTATTGGAATACAATAATGATTTGTACAATGATATATTGAATAAATTAGATAAAAAAGCAGTTGAAAGAAGAAAAATAAATCTAAAAACTGATAATATTATTTTTGAAAAAGACATACCAATTTACGAAAAGTATTTGGATTCTCTCGTTAATAACGGAGTAAGTATAAGGTCAAAATTAAAATGGTATAATTATATTATAGCAGAGATAGATTCAAACAGAATAGAAGAAATTGGAAATTATAATTTCGTTGTTCTAATTCAACCAATTGTAGAACATTATAATAATACAATTAATACACTTGAGTTTAGTAATTGTGATTTATTTGAATATGGTAATTCATTTAATCACCTAGATATGCTAAATATACCCAATCTACATCGCTATGGATTCACAGGAAAGGGTGTTAGGATTGGATTCCTTGATAATGGATTTGATTTACGTACACATATAGCTATAAAAAATGCAAATGTTATAAAGTCCTACGACTTTATTTTTCGTGATTCGATAGTACATAATGAAGAAGGAGACATCAACTCACAAGATGATCATGGTTCAGTAGTTTTTTCTACTGTCGCAGCTTTTGATAATGGAAATTATATAGGAATAGCTCCAAATGCAGAATTCTACTTAGCTAAAACCGAGGATAACAGAAGTGAAACTTATCTAGAATTAGACAATTTTGCAGAAGCTATTATATGGATGGAGAATAATGGTGTTGATGTTATTAATGCTTCTCTTGGCTATAAGGGATTGGATTCTAACTCATTAAATTATGAAAATCTTGATGGCAGCTATACAATTGCTTCTCGTTCTATAAATGATGCCTCAACTATGGGAATGATATGTGTAATAGCATCTGGCAATAATGGAGATATACCAATGTCCTTAATTAGTCCTGCAGATGCCGACAGTAGTGTTGCCGTTGGAGCATTGAATGTAGATGGAGTTACATTAACTAGCTTCAGTTCAAACGGGCCTAATGCAAAAGGACTATTGAAACCTAATCTAGTAGCACAAGGTGGGAGTATATACAGTATTAGTCCTAATAGTGAAGATAAATATAATCCAACTGCGGGTACTTCGCTTGCATCACCTCTAATAGCTGGTAGTTTTGGATTATTGAAATCTGCATTTCGTTATACTGATTCATATACATTAAAATCAAATATGTTTCAGTCAGCAGACAAATATGATAATCCTGATAATAGATTTGGATATGGTTTACCAGACGTATTCCAAGCAGTTAAAGTTTCTGGAGTGGCTATATCTCCTGAAAATCAATTAGATAATGGTGATTTTAAGCGATTAGTTTTCTATATTTTTCCCGACAATCAAATTTTAAATGCAGAGATAGTTGTTAATTATTCTGAATTTAAATCAAAGACTTATCCACTTGTAAAGAGACGATTTGATAATCAGTATTATATAGATATCCCTAAACAAGAATTTGAAACAGATTCAGCAGTAGCTAGAATAAAAGTAAAATCATATCTTCGTGATTATTATTACCCTAATATGACTGACTATTTTTCAATTAGTCTTGAAAATGATTTGGTGCAATGTGGTGTAAATAAAAATGAGATAATTCCTGAGGTTGTTTACTCCCCTATTTCTGGGTTTGATATTTACCCAACAATCATACAAAATTATGAAAAAGTGAATTTAGCACTAAGTTTAGTCGATAATTACACTATTGAAATCAATATTACAGACATACAAGGTCAAAATATTTATGAAGAATCTCTAAATTATGGACCAGGAGTGCTGAACAGACAAATTGAGCTTAATAATGTTATTTCAGGAGCTTACTTTATTTCGGTAATATATGACAACAAAAGAGTCTCAAAAAAAGTAATAATTTTAAACTAAACTTTTAAATTTTGTTTTGTTAATTCAAATCTATGTGTTATGTTTGAGTCTTGATTTCGTTACGAAATCGAAAAAGGGATCGTAGTTCAGTTGGTTAGAATGCCAGACTGTCACTCTGGAGGTCGCGAGTTCGAATCTCGTCGGTCCCGCCAAAGCTCCACAATTAGTTGTGGAGCTTTTTTTTTATAATTTATTGTACATTATTACGTTTTACTCTTTAAAAACATCACAAAAATATATGAACTTATCAAAGCTTTTCGAGCTATTAGAATCAGAAATAAATAAAGATTTTTCGAAAACAAAAGTATTAGAATATAAATCACCAAATGAGATGATAGAGCATCTCGACTTAGATATTCAAAAGGAATCAAATGGTGAAATAGATTTATACAATTCCATAGATAAATATTTATCAGGTTCAGTAGATACTGCTCATCCCCTATTCAGTAATCAGCTATGGGCCGGCAGAAATTATCCTGCATTAATCTCCGAATTTGTTACATCACTCAGAAATACATCAGTCTATACTTACGAGACAGCTCCTGCAGCCACAATCATCGAAACCTATATGATCGATATGCTATGTAAGAAAATGGGTTTTAAGGACGGTGACGGAACTTTTCTCACTGGAAGCAGCAATGCTAATCTAATCTCACTTCTAGTTGCTAGAAATACTTTATTCCCAGAGATAAAGAGTAAAGGATTAAGCTCTCTACCTGAATTATGCTTTTTCGTTTCAGAACATTCACATTATTCATTTGAGAAAGCAGCAAACGTCCTTGGATTCGGAGAAGAGAATGTAATAAAAGTAAAAGCTGATGATAACCACAGAATGATTCCTTCAGAATTAGAGTTTAGTATCAAAAAAGCAATTAAAGAAGGAAAAAAACCATTTTATGTATGTGGTACTGCTGGTACTACAGAAGTAGGGGCCTTTGATCCATTAATAGAACTTCAAGAAATTGCAAAGAAACATAAACTTTGGTTCCATACTGATGGAGCATGGGGTGGAGCATTAATATTTAGTGATAAGCATAAACACTTACTCAAAGGAATAGAAAACTCAGACTCGATATCATGGGATGCTCATAAATTAATGGGAATACCATTAATTTGCTCAATGATTTTGCTCAAAGATAATAATCAATTATTACCAGCAGTATGTGAACAAACGTCTGATTATCTTTTCCACAAGCACGAATATGATGATTTAGATCTTGGTAAAAAATCTATTCAATGCGGTAGAAGAGTTGATTCATTAAAATTATGGCTTTCGTTCAAATACTACGGCATGAAAGGGTATGAGGAAAGAATAGATAAAATGGTATCACTTGCTGATTATTTGACTCAGAGAGTAAATACTAATAATTCATTTGAACTTTTAGCTCCAACAACATATTGTAATGTCAATTTTAGATTTAACCCAGAAGCTGATTTAACTTTAGATGAAATAAACAGAATAAATCTAAATGCTCGCAATGAGATGTATAAGGAAGGTATTGCTTTATTTAACTATTGCTTTATTGATGGTAGGCTCTCTATTCGTTTTATACTATCTAATCCAGATGTTAATCCAACAGATTTAGACCACATATTAAAAGTGTTCCAATCTAAATGCGAAAAGTATATTGCATTACCAGTTTAAAATTGGATTAAATATAACAAAAAAAGGGCTGGAAATAATTCCGCCCTTTTTAATTTTTAACTATATTCTAACTGATTATTTTACAATTACAAGTTTCTTAGTAAATGAAACACCATTTACAGATAATTGATAGTAGTAAGCACCAGAAGTCAAATTAGAAATATTAGCATTGATTGCTTTATAACCTATTGTAGATTTATCATTATAAATCGTCTCTACTTTGTTACCCATATTATCAAATAATTCTAAAGTAACTACAGCTAATTCATCGATAGTAAAAGTAATACCAACTTGATTAGTATTAACAGCAGGGTTAGGATATGCATCACCTAGCTTAACACTAAAGTCTAATACTTCTTTAACTGAATTCACTGGACCTTTAGGTTGTTCCTTAGTAGCATCTAACTCTGTATATCTCATTACAGCGTTGTCATCAACCAACATCTGAATGATCTCTTTGGGGAAGTTAAACTGATTAGTTCTAGAACTTCTCATAGCTTTATAACCTAAGAACGGAACTCTAGTTACACTAGGAATTATTGAAGGTATGTTGAAATAAGTATCAACACTATCATCGTTAGTTATATTGACTGGTTTTGACCAATCGCCACTCTTCATATCATAAACAGAAGCATAAATATCATATTTCAAAATATTTTCAAGTGTAATTTCTACATCTTCTGGTTGACCTGTTAAAGTACTAGTTTGTGTAGTTAATACTTGAACAGGATCAATCGGAATGAGTTTATCTTTTTCCGCATCTATCCACATTGCTAATACTTTATCACCATCTACTGTTTTAGCCACTTGAATATTATTCCCATGCCTTGATGTTCCATATCTAATAGTATATACATTTGGATCAAATGGGTCTGTTGGCTCTTTATTCGTTGTAGTTGGACCACCTGTTTCTAATTCTGCAATTTCTTTTAGACCGAAAATACCATTATCATAAGTTAATTCAGTTAAATAAGCTAAACTAGGTAAATCTGCACCTACTATTATTATATTAGCTAAGTAAGTAACTTTATCAATATCTCTACAGAACATTGCATTTTTACCATAAGTATTAAGAACTCCTACTTGGGTATAACCTGGATGATTATCTAATATACTATTCAATATATTATCTGGCATAATCTCAAAATCACTCCATGTATCTCCATTATCTAATGATTTCGAAATACCTAATAATCGTGGCTCAGAGTTTTCAAAGTGTCTATTGTTAACCGCTGCATATAAAGTCCCAACTTCATCATTAACAATTTCCATCGGTGCATTAAAAGTAGATCCCTTTGATTCTGTTGATCTAAATTTATTTGTCCACCATTGTGATGGTATAGAACTATAGTTGGCTTGTTCATTAAAGTCAAATCTCCAAAATCCATAATAACCATATTGATCATTAGCAGTAAGTGGTATTAAAGTACCATACCCATACACTGTATTTGTAACGTCATTAGTTTTCATAGACAAGTTACCCCAAGTCTGAGCATCAGGTGGATTACCAAATCCTGGTGAAACTTCCTCGATGTATTCTGGTTCTACACCAAAACTCTTATCATAAATAGCAAATATAGAGCCCTCCGCTTGATCATAAGTTGTATCTTTCCATACTTTCTGGAAAGCCGCAGCATAACTAACATCAGTTATATCAGTTGATTTTGTAGTGTTATTTAGTGATATTGATCCCCATAATGGACTTTTAAAAAGATTTCTATAAATATTAATACTATCCCAACTACTACCTTTATTTGTTGATCTAAGTAAATAAACTTTTGTCCCATTAAATTCAGGTTTTAATACATAATCGGTAACTAACACTACTACCGCATCTGTTGTAGGATCATAACTTAATGGTGTAGTAGAAGCAAAATGAGCATACCAAAATCTTTGGAAAGTACCGATTTGTTTACCTACTATATCTAGAGTTGAGCTGTTATCCCCACTATATATAGGATTTTCAAACTCCTCATGCTTATCGTTCGGATCTATTCTTAACGGAATATGCGTGACGTTTTGTGATTGATTAATATCATTAGCTACAACAAAACTTGTCATTACTAAAAATATAAGTATAGTAAATAACTTATTCATTCTATAACCTCATTAGTTAAACTAAAATTTATATATTCTTAACATAAAACAAATATAAGTGCATTTTTAAATAATTACAAATTCTCCATTTAAACATTTTGCTCCAACTACATATCTAAATATGATTTTTAGAGCTCTACTAGAAGCTGAATTATCATTAAATGAAATTAACAGAATAAATCTAATCGTACGGAAATGAGGTATATAAGGAAGGTATTGCCATATTGTGATGGTAAGCTCTACGCTTTATACTAACGGACATAGACTTATAATCAATTTAATTTTGACGAAATACTATTAGTGTCTCCATCAACAAGTTAAAAGCAAATAGCTAAAATAGTTTGAAACAAGAATAAAATACAAAAAAAAAGGGCTGAACAATATTCAGCCCTTTTTTAATTATATCTATAATCTAACTAATTATTTTACGACTACAAGTTTCTTAGTAAACGTTACACCATTTACTGTTAATTGATAGTAGTAAGTACCAGAAGTCAAATTAGAAATATTAGCATTGATTGCTTTATAACCTATAGTAGATTTATCATTAAATATAGTTTCAACTTTATTACCCATATTATCAAATAATTCTAAAGTAACCACAGCCAATTCATCGATTGTGAAAGTAATACCAACTTGATTAGTATTAACAGCAGGGTTAGGATATGCATCACCTAATTCTACATTGAAGTCTAATACTTCTTTAACCGAATTTTGACCATCTTTAGGTTGTTCCTTAGTTGCATCTAATTCAGTATAACTTAATATAGTTACATCATCAATTAGCATTTGTATAATTTCTTTAGGGAAATTAAATGGATTAGTTCTACTAGTTCTTAAATTTTTATAGCCCAAGAATGGAACTCTTTTAACACTAGGTATTACTGGAGGCATGTTGAAATAAATATCAACACTATCATCATTAGTGATATTAACAGCTTTTGACCAATCGCCGCTATTCATGTCATAAACTGAAGCATAGATATCATATCTCATAATAGTATCTAACGTAATAACTACATCTTCTGGTTGACCTGTCAAGGTACTAGTTTGTGAAGTAGTTACTTGTACTGGCTCAATTGGTATTGTAACCCCTTTCTGAGCATCAATCCACATAGCCACTACTTTATCACCATCAGCAGTCATAGCTGCTTGGAAGTTATTGCCGAACCATGATTTTTGATATCTTATTGTATATTTCGTATTATCACTTTGAGTTGAGACATCTTGAGAAGCTACCATAGGTCCATCAGTTTCTAATTCAGTGATTTCTTTTAAACCAAAAACACCGTTGTCATAAGTTAACTCACAAAGAAATGCTAAAGACTCCAGGTCTTGCCCAGATATTATTATACTAGCCAAAAATGAAACTTTGCCAATACCTCTAGCAAACATAGCATTTTTACTATAAGGAGTTAGAACTCCTGCCGCTGTATAACCTGGATGATTATCTAAAATACCATTTAATATTTCTTCTGGCATAATCTCAAAGTCGCTCCAAGTGTCACCATTATCAGAAGATTTAGAAATACCAAATAATCGTGGTTCAGAGTTCTCGAAGTGTCTATTATTAACTGCTGAGTATAAAGTTCCAGCTTCATCATTTACTATTTGCATTGGAGCATTCCAAGAACTACTTTTTGAATCAGATGCTCTAAATTTATTAGCCCACCATTGTGTTGGTATTGAACTATAGTTAGCTTGCTCATTATAATCAAATCTCATAAATCCATAATAACCATATTGATCATTATCAGTAAGTGGAGATAGTGTTCCATATCCATAGACAGTATTTTTTGCTTCATTTGTTCTCATTGACAAATCAGTCCATTTTTGAGCATCAGGTGGATTACCGAACCCAGGAGCTAATTCTTCAATATATTCAGGATCATCACCGAAACTCTTATCATAAATAGCAAATACTGCTCCATCATCAGGATCATTTGTTAGGTCTTTCCAGAATTTTTGAAAAGATGCAACATAACTAAGATCATTAACATCTGTTGATTTTGTTGAGTTCAAGTATGATACTGAACCAAATAAAACAGATTTTAAACGGTTTCTGAAAACATTAATACTATCGAAAGTTTGTCCTTTATCAGTAGTTCTGTACATAAATATCTTAGTACCATCGAACTGATTCTGTGCATCATACACTAGATTTGAAACTATAATACCTACAGCGTCTGTAGTTGGGTCATAAGTAATAGGTGTCGATCTTACATAGTGCGACCAATAGAAACGTTGGAAACGCTCTAGACTCTTACCAGATATGTCCTGAACAGAGTTATTTTTACTAACATAATTCGGAATTTCATATTCTGCCGGTTTTTCATTCGGATCAATTCTGAACGGAACGTGCGCATTTTGCGTTTGATTTATATCTTTAGCAACGACTAACCCTGTCATTCCTATAAATATTAGTATGGTTAATAATTTATTCATTCTAAAACCTCATTAATTAATCTAAAAATTTATTCATTTTTAACATAACACAAAGATAAGTGCATTTTTAAATAATTACAAAATTAATTTTACACCAGTCTTCTAATATCAAAGACACATTATACTATGTATTAGTTACACTTTTACACGATTAATAGTTAATTTTCGTTTTGTGAGCAGAATATTTTCAAAAAAAGTATCGGATTATAGAATGTTATTAGAAAAAGATATATTAAATAGTATTAGCAATGTGAAAGACCCCGATTTGGGTGTAAATTTGTCAGAAATTGATGCAATAGATAAGATAGAGATAAGTGAAGACACAGTTCAAATCAAATTGAAATTAGTTCAGCCAATTTACTGGGTTGTAAATAGAATTAACGACTTACTAATAGATGAGCTTCGCAAGCTAGATAGTAAAGTGAAATTTGAGATACTAATAACAGAGCAACCATACAATACTCAAGACAGAGAAGTATTACCAGGTGTGAAGAATCTAATTGCAGTTTCTTCCGGAAAAGGAGGAGTTGGTAAATCGTCAATTGCATCTAATATAGCAGCTGCTCTATCTAAAAAAGGTGCTCGAGTAGGTATAATAGATGCAGATATTTATGGACCAAGTCAGCCAACTATGTTCGGACTCAAAAATGCACAGATGGAATCCGTAAAAATGCCCGACGGTAAAGTAAAAGCTCGACCATCATCTAAATATGGAATCCAAATAGCTTCTATGGGTTTTTTGATGAAGCAAGAAGATGCTGCGATTGTTCGTGGACCAATGTTAGCAGGTTACTTTTCTATGCTGTTTGAACAAATAGTTTGGGGTAATTTAGATTTTCTAATATTCGATTTACCTCCAGGTACAGGTGATATACAACTTACTCTAACTCAGAAAATACCCCTCACTGGTGCAGTAACTGTAACAACTCCACAGGAAATTGCACTTGCCGACGTTCGCCGTAGTATTGCTATGTTCAATAGAGTAAATGTAGAGAATATAGGAATCATAGAAAACATGAGCTGGTTCTCCCCTGCTGGTCACGATGAGAAATACTATATTTTCGGAAAAGATGGCGGAAAGTTGATAAGCGAAGAAATGAATGTTGAATTGCTTGGTCAAGTACCACTAAGTATTCAGATGAGAGAAGGGAACGATGGTGGAATGCCTGAAGTTATCCGCGATGAGGATTCTGAACAATCTAAAGAGCTAATAGCTATCACTGATAAAATAGTATCGAGAGTTCGTAGAATAAATTATGAAAAATCGAAAGCACCAGAACTAGAAATCAATTTATAATGCCTTCAATCGAAGAAAGAATAGAAATAGTAGTCGAGGAAATCAACGAAATCTTACAAAAAGATGGTGGTTTCCTCCAATTTGTGGCCTTTGAAGAAGACACAAAAACTGCAGTTTTCAGATTATTAGGTATTTTCGAGCATGACCCGATGGCAATGAACACTTTTCGAGGTGGAATAGAAAAAATTATATTGAGTAAAATCAAGGAAGTACGAAGAATCGAAAAAATATATTAAAATAATGTTTGCAGATTAGAAAAATTGTCTTATTTTTGTACTCGTTAATCGGGGCGATTAGCTCAGTTGGTTCAGAGCATCTGCCTTACAAGCAGAGGGTCGGGAGTTCGAGTCTCTCATCGCCCACACATTTAAGATATAAAAAGAAGCAAAAGCTAATAAGGTTTTTGCTTTTTTTGTCTAACAGGCAGGAGTGGCGGAACTGGTAGACGCGCTGGATTCAAAATCCAGTGTTAGCAATGACGTGGGGGTTCAAGTCCCCCCTCCTGTACCAAAAGAGAAGAGTGATTGGAATTTCCAGTCACTCTTTTTTTATGCTCGCTTGCTTCTTAGCTATTATCACCACCTCGGCGATGGCTTACGCTACCTCACCAACTATTTTTGCTTCCTCAAATGCCTGTCATTCCGAGCGAAGCGTGCTTGTCAAGCCAACGGCATGAGGAATCTCTATCATTTTATTTATTTCCAAGAGATTGCCCATGCCTTTGGCTTGGCAGGCGCGTCACTTCGTTCCTCGCAATGACATGAAAACTACCACGTCGACCATTTTCGCTAAATAGAATACTTATTTCGGTGGCGAGGAGGACTGGGAAAGTGGCGAGAAGGACTGGGAAGATGGCGAGGAGACCATTCGAATCCTCTCGAAGTGGCGTAACGTCCTCTCGAAATAGATTTAGTCGGTGTTTTAGCATTTGCATTGATTTCCTATGAAAATAATATTTTTCAAATAGAGGATTATTTTTTAATTTGATAAATAATAATAAACAGGATAAGAGTATGAAAAAGATTTTAGTGATAGTATTGTTGATTTTTGCATTCGGGTGTAAAGAGGATGTAACTTCTCCAAATAAAAATGAATTGGTTGGTAAGTGGAAGAAGGATTTTGTTTCAGGTATAAAAGTTAAATATGATAAAATAATAATCGAATTTACTAATGATAATAAGGTTATACATACTGCTGCTAATTCAGAAGTTAAAAGTGAAAGTCTTATAGGTAGTTATAATTATGATAATGGTATAGTTATATTGATAGATACAGATTGTAAAGAAGTACCAGGCAAATACGAGTTAGAATTTAGAAATAATGGTGTTGAATTTAAGTTAATAGATGATGAATGTTTAAGAAAAGAAGTAATTACTGGATTTTTTGAGAAGTATATTGAGTAACTATATAGCGAAAGCAATCCTCTAGGAGTTGGAAATACTTCACGAGTGGGCGGTTTTCTTATTCTAAAGAGATTGCCGCGTCCTTTCAGTCCTCGCAATGACATTCTTGGTGGCGGTTTTGATGAAAAATAAGTACCCCCGAAGGGAGTCGAACCCCTAACCCTCAGAGCCGAAATCTGATGCTCTATCCAGTTAAGCTACGGGGGCATTTATTTTCTTCGTAATAGTTTTTTGACGGCTGCTATTTCTTGTTTGGTGAAGAATCCGAACAGTCGAAGCAGCGCTAGGAACGTTATGAGGAGCGAAATCTTTGTTATGACGTCCGTCATTGTTCCAAAATTAAGATTTAATGCGTGATTTGCAAAATATATTGCTGCTGTTAAGGCCGCAATGATTGTTATTTTGGGCCAATCGTACTTTATGGCGTACGATTTTCGTGCAAAGTAGTAGATTAGGACCGAATTGGTGGCGAATCCTATCAAAGTGGCCCACGCAGCGCCTATATAGCCGACGTTAGGGACTAGCGTGTAAAGTGCAACGAAGTAAACGGCGGTGCCGGTGACTATCGAGTAAGCGAGGTACTTGGTTTTTTTGGCGATATGGAGCGACGCTGAGAAGTTATTGTACATTCCGTTGAACCAATATGCTAAAAGGATGATTGGAATGATTACAAGGCCTTCGGTGTAGTCGTTCGGGAGTAGTTTTCTGCCTCCGATGAAGGGGGTTTGGACTAAATAGCCGACGAAAAAGCTGAACGAGAGGAAGATTGCTGCTCCGATGAGCGTGAAATATGTTAAAATTTTGGCGAAAAGCTCGTTCGAGCCGTCGTTTTTGTAATTATTGAGGAAAAATGGTCTCCACGCGTAGTCGAATGCTGTTATGAATAGGAGCATTGGGATTCCAAGCTTGTAGTTTGCTGAGTAAACGGCTTGTGCATCGGACCCCGCGAACTCCTTTACTATTGGCTTGTCTGCGACGTTTAGGAAAATGGTCGAGAGTGCTGCTGGCAATGTCGGGATTCCGTATTTTAGCATGGTTCTGAAGAGCTTCGAGTCGTAGCTAAAGACTAAATTGGCGATGATTTCCTTCGACTGGATGGCGAGAGTGGTCAGCGAGGCAACGATTTGGATTACCAAGACGGCGAAGACTCCCATCCCGAAGTATGTGATAGCTATATAGTTAAGGGAAACATACACAATGACGTGGACGAACCTAATCATGACGAAGGATCTGGCTTTATTGTTCATGCGAAGCAGTCCAAAGGGTATGAATTGGATTGCATCGATGAGGGGAACGAATGCCGCGAGCATGATAAGCTCTGCGGAGTTTTCGATTTCTCCTGAAAGTATGAAGGTTAACTCGTCCGCGAAGGCGAAAATAATCGACGAGACGACGAGTCCGAATATGAAGATGGCGATAAAGGCGTGCGAGAAGACGGCGCGCGATTTTTGGATGTCAGTTTTGTCATAATAGCGAAAGAAAGAGCTTTCCAAGGCGGTGGCATAGAGCACATTGAAGATGCCAATATACGAATAGAGGATGACAATGTCAGCATACTCGGCCTTAGGTAAGTAATTGATATAGAGCGGAAAGAGAATGAAGGTGAGGAAGCGTCCTACGATATTGAAAATACCATACGTGACGGTTTGCCCAGCTAACTCTTTGAGCTTTTCTCTCATTCTACGGGCGATTTTCTTTTAGTAGGAAACGCTAAGATAAGTCCGATAACCGAACCGTATAGAGAAGTGATTCGCCAATCTGATTTTAAAGTACAATTAGTCTCACATCCGAAGAAATGGAAGTAAGCATAACCCAAAACTGCTCCAGCAGCCATAAAAAGTAATATTTTAATCTTTGTATTCATCATTCTTCGGAAACGTTTTCTTCATCTATTTGTTGCGAATCCTCTTCCATTTCAATTCTAAGAGTAAAACCGGACTCCTCTGCCTCAGTGAAGGCAAGTTCTTTCAATTCTTTAAGCTTCGGAAGGTCTTCGAGGGTATTCAAACCGAATGCTTTGAGAAAATCTATGGTTGTACCATATAGATAAGGGTTGCCAGGGGCATCGCTTTTCCCAATAATACGAACGTAACCCTTGTCGATAAGCCCATTAATGATTTCTTTAGAGTTAACACCCCTGATTGACTCAACGCCGGGCCTAGAAATAGGCTGTCTATAAGCAATAATAGCAATAGTTTCCAAGTTTGCATTGCTCAAACGTCTTCTAACTATGTTCTTATTGATTTTACCAACAATTTTGCCGTATTTTCGAGAAGTTACAAGAGAGTATCCTCCCCCACTTTCTATAATACGGAAAGGACGGTCGTTATCGGAGTTGTCATTATTAACTTCATTAATGAGATCACGAACATATTCACGATTGAAGCCAATTTTATCAAGCAGTTCGTATTCTATAATATCTTGTGCATCAGCACTATTTGATTCATTAGACGCAAGTATTTTCATTAGTCGATTGATATCAAGTGGCTCTTCCATAGTGAAAAGCAATGCTTCCAATGCAATCTTCTGTTCTTGCTTTGGTAAAGAGAAAAAATATGGTAAATCTTTTAGTTCCATCTAATTCAAGTTAAGTGTTGGTGATATAATAATGTCTTCAAACAAATCTTCTTGTGTTATAAACAGTTCTTGAGAACGAATTAGTTCTAGCAATGCAAGAAAAGTAACAACTATGAATGCTCTAGGCTTATCTTTCATAAAATCTAGGAATTTTATTCTTCCTTTCATGCTGACTATTTTTATTAATTCTTCTTTTTGCTCTTCAACAGAAATCGGGATAAGCTCGACGACGTGTTCTTGGGCTGCATTGTCTAATCTATCAACTGCTGTTTTAAAAGCTGTTAGTAGATCAAACATTGTCGTGTTAGTATATATTACTTCAGCTGATTCATCATTACCAAAATAATTTCGTTCGTGATAATGAAGATTATTTTCTTCTGAAACACGCATATCTTCAGTGGCTTCTTTTATCTGCTTGTATTCTAACAACTTCTGTACTAACTCTGTACGAGGATCTTCTATCTCATCACCATTTTCGTCT
Source organism: Kapaibacterium sp. (SeqCode) (assembly GCA_041675005.1). Taxonomy (GTDB): domain Bacteria; phylum Bacteroidota; class Ignavibacteria; order Kapaibacteriales; family UBA2268; genus PGYR01. The sequence continues at coordinate 409,196 of JBAYUQ010000001.1, read as the reverse complement.
TTTGGCTTTGGAAGAAGCAATCTCGCTTTGATATACATTAGAGTAGAAGCCATTAGTATAAACTCACCAGCTAGCTCCAAATCTAGCAATTTCATAACTCTAACGTAACTAAGAAATTCTTCAGTTATTCTAGAAATTGGAATATCATAAATATCCAATTCGTCTCTTCTAATAAAATAGAGGAGCAAATCAAAAGGACCTTCGAAATTTGGGAGGTGAATTCTGTACATAGTTGTTTACATTTTTAACAAAAGTAAAGTATTATATGGAGTAGTAGGAATTAATTTTTCAACATCTATATATACTCTCTGTCTAATCGAGGTAATAAGTGAGTTATTATTTCATAAGGAATAGTATTTGCCTTCTCGGATATGTCAAAGATTGAATCACCAGTTATACCATCACCCATTATAATCACTTCATCACCTACGGAAACATCTAATCCTGTAATATCAACCATAGTGAAATCCATACATACCGAGCCGACAATCTTACATCTATTATTGTTAATACTAAACGAGCCGCAATTAGACAAAGCCCAAGGGAATCCATGACCATATCCGAATGGTATTAATGCAATTGTAATATCTTTTTCCGCAACGTACTTATTACTATAGCCAACAGTCTCACCCTTGCTAACTTGTTTTATCAACGTCACTTCTGACACTAACTTGAGACTCGGAATTAAACCACTTTTTTCTTGCAGTTCTCTAGTAGGTAAAAATCCATATATAGCAATACCAGGTCTAGAGTAATTACTTGGACTTACTATATCATTAAAAATTGCTGCTGAATTATGAGTATGAATATATTCTAGTTTGCCAAAAGCTGACTCTATTTTGTTAAGTGCAACTGTAAATTCTTTTATTTGATTATTTGTTTGAGTTTTATCTACATCATCAGATGCAATTAGGTGAGTTAAACAACCAACAACTTTTAGATTTTCTAAAGTTTGTAATACTTTGATAAACTCATCTAATTTTGAAGGTTTTACACCTTCTCTATTCATACCAGTATCCACAAAAATATGTACCAATGCTTTGGTATTCTTTAGGTTAGCAGCATTGTTTAATGCATTTAGTACATTAGTATTGACGGTACATACTTGCAAATCTAAACTTATTACGTTGTTTACCTCATCTTCTGATAGAGTTCCAGTTAATAGAATTTCTCCTGTATCACCTTCCTTACGTAAACCTTCTGCTTCATGGACATAAGGAACACCGAGCATTTCTACTCCTTCATCACGTAACACTTTTGAAATCTCATTAATTCCGGTACCATATCCATTGGCTTTTACAATTCCTATTATCTTTGTGCCAGATATTTCTCTTATTATTCTTAAATTGTGTCTTATGTTTTTGGTATTTATGATTGCTTTTGATCTGTTCATTAATAATTGCTGTCCTTTATGCCGAGAATAAGAGTGAAGTATTTAGATTTTCGAAATTACTAAGATATTTTTTAATGAAAAAACAATTAGCTATAATTTTATTATTATTTTCTTTTTTCTCCTGTTCTTCAGTACTGAAAAAAGAAGAATGCAAGAGTGTAAGTACAAATGGTAATTTAGGTAATATTATTAATTCTATTGATAATGAACCGCTCATAAAATTGGTTGATAATGAAATAGTTTATCTAACAAATGACAATATGCAATTTAACATTTTTCAGATAAAAGACAATAATAGTCTCTTAACTAAACTTGATAATGTAATAAAACACAATAACTTAATATCTCCTGGATTACCTACTTCATTTTCTTTAGATAAAGAAAAAACTCTTTTTGTTGCATCAGGGTTAACTATAGATTCTTTGAATAGAGACTTATATGCATTTATTTATGTTCGAGGGGAATATGCTAGAATAATAGATACAAAGGTGCTCAATAGTGAAGGATTTGAAGGTCATCCATTTTTCGTAGGTAATAGGTTATATTACACAAAGGAAATTAACGGGCAATGGGATATATATTATTCTGATTATGAAAATGGAAATTGGACGCAACCTCTTCCTTATACTTATATTAATACAAATGCTGATGAAGGTTTTTATTCTGAGTCATTTAATAAATTTCTATTTTCTAGAAAAGTAAATGGGAAGTTTGCTATTTTTGCTAAAGATATCAATTCTGAAATGTTGAATGAACCATATCAATTAAGCAAAGATTATAATTCAAATTTTAATAATATCTCCCCTGTTGTTATAAATAATGAATTATTTCTTTCCTCAGACAGACCAGGTGGTTGTGGACAATTTGATATATATAGATTTGACTTTTGTAGAAAAGTAACACTTACTGGCAACGTTATCAGTGAATTTGAGAATGTTCCGCTTAAAGGGATTGTAGAGCTTTATTCACAAGATAGTATTTTATTAAACCAATATATAATTCCTAATAACTCATATTTTGAATTTGACTTATCTGCCAATAATTATTACTATTTGACATATAAAAATGATTGCTATAACTCTGTTAAGAGCACTAATTTATTTTTTGCTGAGTGTAATGAAAATGCAGATGTCGTTTTACAACAAGATATCTTCCTCCCTAATTATACTGTAGAATTTAACTTTGAAGAGTATGATATTCCTTTCTTTGTGACAGGATATTATAGACCAAACACATCAGATAACTTAAAAGAATTGAAAAGCTTATTCAAATTAGGTGTGATAACTGGAAAAGGTAATACTTCATATATTGAATATCCAGATGACAAGTATCATGAATACTCTTATACAATTGATTCTGCATTCAACGAAGCAATAGAATATATAAATGATAGACTAAATAATCTAAAAAATGATTGTATTTTAAGTCATACAAAAATAGTTCTTGATATAACTGGATACTCTGACCCTCGCGATATTTCTTCAAATAAAATTTATCCTGGACCGGATATATATGATGAGAAAGGAAATGTAGCAGTTAAAAATGGAGCTGTTATAGATAATCAACTATTATCATTCATCAGAGCATATTATACTGGTGCATATATAAAAGATAAAGTCACAGATAATAGCAATATAGTTATCAATATGCTTACAGGTGGAGTGGATGATAATACTAAAAGACCTAACGACCTCAAAAGACGTGTAAAAGTTAGTATTCGCTTGGAAACAGTGACCCAATAACACTATTCAACTTAGATATTCTTCTATACCTTTCAGCAAGTTACATAGTTGAAAAGATTATCCTTATATTTGCAAATTATATTTAAAACATTACAAAAAAAGTGGAGTTAAAGATGGTAGCTTACAAGCCCATGGAATACTTGGATTTCAATGATCCAGCAATAGCACAACAACAAAAAGATGCAATTGAAAAAGTAAAATCACAATTAGGTAAAGAATATCCTAACATAATAGATGGTAAAGAAGTTTACACTGATAAAAAGACTACGTCTTTCAATCCTGCAAATAAATCAGAAGTAGTAGGTATCTTTCAAAAATCTGGAAAAGAAGATGCTGAGAAAGCAATCAATGCAGCAGAAAAAGCTTTTGAAACGTGGAAATATGTTCCAGCAGCAGAAAGATCTGAATATTTATTCAAGGCAAGTGAATTAATTAAACAAAGAAGATTAGAAATTAATGCATGGATGATAACAGAAGTAGGAAAAAACTATCTAGAAGCAGATGCAGACACTTGTGAAGCAATTGATTTCCTAGAATTTTATGGTCGAGAAATGATTCGTTTATCACAGAATCAACCGTTAACTGGACAACCAGACGAAATTAATGAATATTTTTATATTCCTTTAGGTGTAGGTATTGTAATACCACCGTGGAACTTCCCTTTTGCTATAATGGCTGGTACAGTTGCAGCTTCAGTAGTTACTGGTAACACAGTCGTATTGAAGCCATCTTCTGATGCCCCTATGATGGCAAAATTATTTGATGAACTAATGAGAGAAGTTGGATTACCTGACGGTGTATTCAACTACCTTGTGGCTAGCGGTGCAGAGGCAGGTGATTATATGGTTGACCATCCTAGAACACGTTACATCTCATTTACTGGCTCAATGGAAGTAGGTACACGTATCTATGAAAGAGCAGCAAAAGTTAATCCAGGTCAAATCTGGTTGAAACGAGTAGTTGCTGAAATGGGTGGAAAAGATGCAATGTTAATCGACAGTGAAGTAGATGTTGATTATGCTGCAAGTGAAGTGGCGAAAGCTGCATTTGGATTCCAAGGACAGAAATGTTCAGCTTGCTCAAGAGCTATCGTAGATGAAAAAGTATATGATGAATTCATAGAAAAATTAGAAGCTAAAGTTAAAGCAATTGAAATGGGAGATCCAAGAGATAATGCTGCAGCTGGTCCCGTAGTTAGTGAAAGTGCTTATAACTCAATTAAAGAATTTATTGAAATTGGTAAAAAAGAAGGTAGATTAATAGTTGGTGGTACTACTCCAGATGCTGACAAAGGTTACTTCATCTCCCCTACTCTAATAGTTGATGTTCCGGACACTGCTCGAATTTCTAAAGAAGAAATATTCGGTCCTGTTCTAGCTGTTATTAAATCGAAGAACTTCGATGATGGTATAAGAATTTTCAATGATACTATTTATGGTTTAACAGGTGGTTTGATTACTAACAATCCAGAAAAATTGGCTCGTGGTAAGAAAGAGCTTCATTGTGGTAATTTATACCTAAACAGAAAATGTACTGGTGCTTTAGTTGATGTTCATCCTTTTGGTGGATTCAACATGAGTGGTACTGATAGTAAAGCTGGTAGCCGTGATTACTTGCAATTATTCATGCAAGGTAAGTCAGTTGCAACAAAAAAGTAAGTTTTACTAAGATATGAAATTAACTAAGCTCTCAGAAATGGGAGCTTTTTTTATTATCTAACTTGAATATCTGTTTTATAGGATTAATTGATTGTTTTATTCCCTTTATATTGACCAGCAGGAGGTACAATTTTAATTAATTTATCAAATAATTCTGTTTTCTTAATATAAGTTGGTCCGAAAATATCCTTTTCAGATTTATCTATACTTATAAGACTAAAATAATCAAGAAATCTATTGAATGTACGCACTGAGTAACAATAATAACTTTGTGATTCAAATGATTCAAAATATTCATCTAATTTGTCTTCTACCAGGTTAGGAAATGCAATTAAGTACTTTTCAGCAAAATAATTAACATCTTGTCTTTTGTTTCCGTATTTACTAATTAAAATAAGTGAAAAACCAAATCCAAATTGACCAATCTGATTATTTTTGAAATAATCATAATAGGCCCAACTAAATTTTGTTGTGAAAGTTTTAAATATAAGTTCTAATAATTTAGAATTATCTTTTAATAATTTTTCTCCTTTTTTAGTCAAACTCAATTTACCAGCTCTTTTTTTTGCAATGCCAGATAACTCAGTTAGTATCCTAGTTAAACTAACTGTAATTGAATCAATTTCTTTAGTTAGTTTAGAGATACCTGCTTCAAATGTTCTCTCTACCAAAAAACCTTGGTTGTATAATTCAGAAACTACTTTTGGTGGTAATGCTCCTGTAGCAGTTAGTTTTAATTCCCCACTTTCAGAAATTAAATTCATAAGATATTTAATCTGATTAAGAATAGGAATTTTATTATATTCCTCATCTGTTAATTCCTGCAAAATAATTTTACTATCTTTTTCGAATGTCGAATATAATATTTGAGTCATCTCATTAGGTGAATACCCTTCAAAATCTGGTATTCCTCTATCATTTTGCTCATTCATTATTTTATCAATTTCTTTTTGTAGGTCTTCTATATTCATTTTGATATCCTATACCTTATTGTTATAAATCTTCTGACGGGTATATTTAAGCTAGAAAAATACATTTGATTATTTATCCTTTCAAATATATTAAGTTCAGTCATATTTTCATAATTTATTTTCACAAAAAAACCGATTACATATCAAGTAACCGGTTTTATTATTATCTTTTATTAATTGTAGTTAAGCAGTTACTGCTTCTTTTCTCCACCTAATATCTAGATTTCTGTTAGCCGTAGCTTCATCTAGACGTCTTAATGGAGTAGTCATAGGAGCTTGAAGTACAGTATCAGGTTCTTCTTTAGTTTCTGTGGCAATTTGAATCATTGCTTTGATGAATCCATCTAAATTCTCAAGATTTTCAGTTTCAGTTGGCTCTATAAGCATTGCCTCTTTTACTACCAATGGGAAGTAAATAGTCGGTGCATGGAATCCTAAATCTAATAATCTCTTTGCTATATCTCTAGTTGAAACTCCATCTCTTTTTTGGAAGTTACCACTTATAATACATTCGTGTAAGCAATAACCTGGGTAAGGAACTTCGTAATAATCTTTGATCTGGCTAAGTATATAGTTTGCGTTAATTACTGCATTTTCACTAACACGTTTTAGTCCAACTTCCCCTAGCATTCTAATATAAGTATAAGCACGTACTAATACACCAAAGTTTCCACCGAATGTATGAACTTTACCTACAGTATTAGGGAAATTATAGTTTAGTTTATATTCTTCACCATGTTTTTCGATATTTGGAACTGGTAAAAATTCGATTAGTTTTTCACTAACACAAATTGGGCCAGCACCTGGTCCACCACCACCGTGTGGAGTAGAGAAAGTTTTATGCAAGTTTATATGAACGCAATCAAACTTCATATCACCAGCTCTTGCTATCGTTAATAGTGCATTTAGGTTAGCACCATCCATATAGATAAGACCGCCACAACCATGTACTAATTTTTCAATTTCCATAACATCGGTCTCAAATAATCCAAGTGTATTAGGATTAGTTAACATAAGACCTGCTACATTATCAACACATTTTGATCTCAAATCATCTAAATCTATTCTACCATCAGGTCCCGATTTGACACTAATGATATCAAAGCCAGCCATAGCAGCTGAAGCAGGATTAGTTCCGTGAGCTGAATCTGGGATAAGGATTACTGTTTTGTTAGTCTCTCCCCTTTTTTCAAAGTACTTTTTGAAAGTTAGAATACCTGTTAATTCACCCTGTGAACCGGCTGCTGGTTGTAATGAAACACCCGGTAAACCAGTAATTTTCTTTAAGCATTCGCCCAATTCAAACATCATTTTCAATGCTCCTTGAGCATTTTCATCGCGGCTAAATGGATGAAGATTTGCAAATCCGTCCATTGCTGCAACTTTCTCATTCACTTTAGGATTGTACTTCATAGTACAAGATCCAAGTGGATACATACCTTTTTCAATATTGAAATTAAGGTGTGATAAACGTTGAAAGTGTCTAGCAATTTCTATCTCACTTACTTCTGGAAGCTCTGCAGCTTCTTTTCTTAAGAATTCTTTTGGAATATATTCAGAAATATCTTTTTTCTCAATTTCTAAATTTGGAAGAGAGTATCCAATTCTTCCAGGTGATGACTTTTCAAATATTAATTTTTCCATATCCTATTAAACGGTTAGTTGTTTTAAAGCTGATTTAGCTGCTTTTTGTTCAGCTGATTTTTTATTCTTGCCTGATCCTTGACCTATTAACTCATCTTGAGAGTAAACCCCCACATCAAATTTCTTCATGTGATCGGGTCCTTCTTCTGAAAGGACTTTATAAGTTGGTGCGTCTTTACCTTGACTTTGTATTAATTCAAGTAACTTACTCTTGAAATTCTTTTCATGTTCAAATCCATTGTCGTTTAAGAGTGGAATAAATTTTTTCGTAATGAAATAACGAGCATTTTCTAATCCACTATCTAAATATATTGCGCCAATAATAGCTTCTACACTATCTGCTAGAAGTGAATTGCTACCACTTTGCAATGCTTTTTGGGCACTATAACTAAGTAATATAAGTTCATCAAGCCCCATTCTTTCAGCACAATAAGCCAAAGATTGTTTGTTGACAATCGAAGATCTCATCTTCGTAAGATCCCCTTCTAGTACATCATGTTCTAAGAACAAGTATTCCGCCACAACCATACCTAAAATTGAATCACCGAAAAATTCTAATCTCTCATTAGAATAGATTTTCTCTTCAGAAATTTGAAGATATGAACGGTGAGTCAAAGCCTGTTCAAAAAAAGCAAAATTTGATATTTTTATACCAATTTTTTCTTCAAAAACTTTTTTTTGTTCTTTAGAAAAAAATCCAACTTCTACGAAAAATCTTTCGAAGTTGGATTTCTTTAAATTCTTATCATCAGAGAAAATAGAGCTAATTAGTCTATTAAACTTTGTTATCATTAATTATTACTCTTCGTATGCTTTGAAACATAAAGTTGCATTATGCCCACCAAAACCGAATGTGTTGCTTAATGCAGCTTTCACTTCTTTTTTGATTGGAGTATTCGGAACATAATTCAAATCAGCACATTCTGGATCAGGTGTGTCATAATTAATTGTAGGAGGTACAATACCTTCTTTAATCGCTTTGACTGCTGCTATAGCTTCGATGGCTCCAGCGGCACCTAATAAATGTCCCGTCATTGATTTAGAAGAACTAACTAATAAATTATTAGAATGTTCTTCGAATACAGTTACGATTGCATTTGATTCATTTTTATCATTGAAGAAAGTAGAAGTACCATGAGCATTGATATAATCAATATCGTTTGGAACTAATCCTGCATCTTTGATTGCAATTCGCATTGATCTAACTGCACCTTCTCCTCCTGGAGCTGGCTGAGTTATATGGTAAGCGTCATCTGTCAAACCCATACCCGCTATCTCTGCATAAATCTTAGCACCTCTATTCTTAGCATGCTCTTCTGTTTCTAAAATTAGAATCCCACCACCTTCACCAATAACAAAACCATCTCTAGCTTTATCAAATGGTCTCGATGCAGTTGCGTATCCTTCGTTATTTTCAGAAAGTGCTTTCATTGCGTTGAAACCACCTACCCCCATAGGGCAAATTACAGCTTCAGCACCGCCAGTAACCATTACGTCTGCATCTCCTCTTTGCAATAGCATGAGAGCATCAGCAAGAGAGTGAGAAGAAGTGGCACAAGCTGATACAGTGGCGTAGTTAGGACCACGAAGCCCCCATCTAATAGCTACTTGACCCGCTGCAATATCTGAAATTAACATTGGTACGAAGAAAGGAGAAATCCTATCAGGTATTCCATCTCTTTTGTAAAGATTCTCTTGTTGGTTGTGGTATGTCCACATACCACCAATACCTGAACCAATAATCACACCTACTCTATCTTTGTCGGTGTTCTCGAAATCGATTCCAGAATCTTCTACAGCCATAGCAGCTGAAGACATAGCAAACTGAGTGAATAAATCCATTCTTTGGATTTCTTTTCTGGTCATGTGTAATTCAGGATCGTAATCCTTTACTTCACATGCAAAATGTGTTTTGAACTCAGAAGCATCAAATCTAGTAATAGGGGCTGAGCCACCTTTACCAGCTAGAAGTGCGTTCCAATATTCTTCAAGACTATTACCGATGGGAGTCACAGCTCCCATACCAGTAATTACAATCTTTGGATAATCATATTTAGGCATTGATTTACCGTTTAGTTGTTTAATTAACTAACTTTACCTTGCAAATAACTAATAACGTCGCCTACCGTAAGAATCTTTTCAGCGTCGCTATCATCAATAGTTAAATCGAATTCCTTTTCGAATTCCATAATTAACTCAACAGTATCTAATGAATCAGCACCTAAATCTTTTGTAAATGATGCTTCAGGAGTGACCTGTGATTCTTCAACACCTAATTTGTTAACTACTATCTCAGTTACTTTACCGTTGATATCAGCCATGTTATACCTCTAAAATATTGTTTATAATAAATAATTGTTGTTTTCTATATCGCTAATCCGCCGTCAACATGCAATACTTGTCCAGTTATATACCTAGAATCTTCTGAGGCAAAAAACGCCACGACATCAGATATATCTTTTGGCTCTGCTGCACGTTTCAGAGGAATATTATCTTTAAATGCATTTACTTGATCTTCTGTTAATTTACCTGTCATCTCTGTTAGTACATAACCAGGTGCTATCAAGTTAACTAATATATTTCTTGCCGCCAACTCTTTTGCTATTGATTTAGTAAAACCAATTAGCCCGGATTTAGATGCTGCATAATTGGATTGCCCTGCATTACCAGTCGTACCCACAATAGATCCAATATTGATTATTCTTCCTTGTTTCTGTGAAAGCATAAATCTACTAACAACTTTACAAGTATTGAATACACCTTTTAAATTGATACTAATCACATCATCAAAATCACTTTCTGACATTCTTAAAATAAGATTATCTTTAGTAATTCCAGCATTATTAACTAGTATATCAATTGAACCAGCTTCTTTTTGAATTTCATTGAATGTATTAGTTACTGATTCGAGATCAGAAACGTCACATTGCTTATAATTTATATTATAATTTGAATCAATTTCTATGTTAGTAGAACGACCCAAAGCGTAAACTGTTGCCCCATCTTCAGCTAATTTTACAGAAATAGCTAATCCTATTCCTTTAGCTCCACCCGTGACTACAGCTACTTTATTTTCTAATTTTAAACCCATATTTCATTTTTTCGGAATTTTAAAAGCTACAATTTAACAATTATTTAACTTAAAATTAAACATTTTCTATGTCTTGCAACTTATCAAACCCACTTATATTTATATCTTTTAAAGTTCTCTTACATAGTCCTTGGAGCACATTCCCCGGTCCCATTTCTATAAAGTCTGTAAATCCATCTTTTTGAAGATTGTTCAATATCTTAGTCCAAAGCACAGGTGCTGTGAGCTGCTCGATTAATTTCTTTTTCAATTCTTTAGAACTTGTTTCTGGTTTTGCATCCACATTTGTATATAAAGGAATATTAGCATTCCTAAATTCAATATTACTAATTGCTTCTGCTAATTTATCTTGTGCTGGTTTCATCAAAGGAGAATGAAATGCACCACTTACTGGTAATTCCATAGCCATTCTAGCACCCCTTTCTTTGAAAATACCAGAGTTTTCCCTTAGATAATCTCGTGAACCAGATATTACAATTTGTCCGGGACTATTGAAATTAGCAGGTACTACAATATTACCATTAGTATTCAGTTCTTTACAAATTTCAATTAGTACATCATCCTCCATACCAATGACTGCGAACATAGTTCCCGGTTCGTTCTCACCTGCTGTAAACATTAATTCACCTCTGAGGGAAACTAATTTAACAGCATCCTCGAATGAAATAACACCAGCAGAGTACAAAGCAGCATATTCACCAACAGAATGTCCCGCAACGCCTTCTATAATTAGTTTTTCTTTTGTCATACTACTTACTACAGCACTATGAAGAAATATAGCTGGTTGAGTATATCTTGTTTCCTTTAATTTCTCAACTGGTCCATTAAAACAAATATCGCTTAATGAGTATCCTAACAACTCGTCAGCTTTATCAATTAAAGTCTTTGATTCGATATTATTTTCATAATAATCTTTTAACATACCCACATACTGAGACCCCTGGCCTGAAAATAGAGCTACTTTTTTCATTTATTCATATTCCATTTTACATAAATAGAACCCCAAGTGAAGCCAGCTCCAAAGCTTGACAATATTAAATTATCACCTTTTTTTATTTTTCCAGCTTCTAGCCATTCAGATATACAAAGTGGAATAGTCGCGGCAGTAGTGTTACCATATTTCTCAATATTAACCATTACTTTATCCATACCTACACCCATTCTTTCGGCTGTAGCACTTATTATTCTTAGATTGGCTTGATGTGGTACAAGGAAAGATATGTCTTCACTTGTAAGATTGTTTTTATCCATTATCTCTTTAGAAACATCAGCCATACCTTTCACAGCATACTTGAAAACAGTTTTACCGTCTTGATATACAGTATGTTCCATACTTTCAACAGTTTCTTTTGTTGCAGGATGTGCACTTCCACCAGCTTTTTGATTCAGGTATTGACCACCAATTCCATCTATATGGAGAATAGAATCTAAAATACCATAATTATCATCATTTGACTTTTCGATAAGACAAACACCAGCAGCATCTCCAAAAAGAATAGCTGTATTTCTATCATTCATATTTAGTATTGAAGACATCTTATCAGCACCACAAAGTAAAACTTTTTTTGCTGCACCGGATTCTACTAAACTAGAGGCAGTTTTCAATGCAAAAAGGAATCCTGAACACGCTGCGGAAATATCGAATCCCCAAACGTTTTTAATTCCTAGTTTATGTTGTACTACTGCTGCAGTAGAAGGGTACATGTGGTCAGGCGTAACAGTTGCTACTATTATACAGTCAATTTCTTGTTTATCTATACCAGCATTCTCTATACATTTTAATGCTGCAGGTACTATCATATCAGAAGTAGCACCATTTTTCATTATTCTTCTTTCGTTAATACCAGTACGCGTTTTTATCCACTCATCACTTGTATCTAAGTAAGACTCAAAATGCTTATTCGTAAGTTTGTCTTCAGGATAATAATGAGCAATCGCAGTTATAGTTGCTGGCATGTTTATTTCTCAAATTTATAAAAATCTATTTCGGAAATTAAGAAGATTGTAAAGAAATTTCAATTTTCTTGTTAATTTCTTTAGTATAAGTTATCAACGCTGTGTAAAGCATATTCTTAATTGCTTTTGGAGAGGACTTACCGTGGCCTATAATAACTACCCCGTTTACTCCCAATAGTGGCACTCCCCCATGGTCTTGGTAATCAAACCCACGGAAGACATCTTTTATAGTAGGAGCCATCAATCCAACTTTTAATTTCTTAATTGTACTTTGACTGGCATATTTTTTAAGAGTATCTTTGAAGAAACCCATGAAACTCTCAGCAAATTTGAGGATAATGTTCCCTACAAATCCATCACAAACAACAATATCAGCTGCACCAGGGAAAATATCTCTTCCCTCAACATTTCCAATAAAGTTCAATTTTGATTCTTTTAGTAACTTATATGCTTCCTGAACAGTCTCAGTACCTTTCTTTTCCTCTTCACCAATATTAAGTAAACCAATTGAGGGGTTTTTAATATTATACATTTCTGATAAATATACTTGACCCATCACAGCAAATTCGTATAGGAATTGAGGTTTGACTTCTGAGTTAGCACCGACATCTAATAGTAATGTAGGGCTATCTTTGATAGTTGGAAAGAAAGAACCAATTGTAGGTCTGCTTACACCTTTGATTCTACCTAATTTAAGAGTAGAAGTAGATAATATAGCACCAGTATTACCTGCTGATATAAATGCATTTACTTTATTGTCTTTTAATAAATCAAGGCCTATGGAAATAGAAGAATCTTTTTTGGTTTTAATTCCTGCAGTGGCATCATCTTCCATTGTTATAACTTGAGAAGCATTTACGATTTCATAATCGTAGTTTTTTAAAGATGGGTTTTTTTCAATTTCAGTTTTTATGAGTTCTATTTCACCAACAAAGTATAATTTAATATTTTTGTCAGTATTCTCATTAAGGAACTCTAAAGCACCTTTTATTTCACTTTCAGGAGCAAAATCACTTCCCATTATATCTATTGCGATACTTATATTTTGTTTTGCCCCTGACATGATAATTCCTCAGAAAATTAGTCGAATTTTCTGCCATTGTAATAATAAACCTTTTTACCGTCTTCTACAACTAACGAAGCTCTGTGTGATCTTTTAATCTCACCAGTTTGCTCACATGTCGATAAAGTAGGTGCATCTATTTTATAATGAGTTCTTCTTTTATCTCTTCTAGATTTCGAAATCTTACGCTTCGGATGTGCCATTGTATTAACCTTTAAATTTAATTATGTTTCAAATTCTTTAATATATCAAATGGGCTGAGCCCTTCCTTTTTAATCTCTTTTATCTCTGGATATATTTCTTCTATATCTTTGTCTTTGTATTGAGGAGCTACTTTTTTCATTGGTACTTTAACCAAAAGCTCCTGAACTACTATTTCAGTTATATTAGCGTTTTTTTCTTCTTCGCCAACATAGATTATATTCTCGTCTTTTTCCGTTCGGTATTCCTCTTTCATACCTTTTATAATATTAATATTAACTTCAGCTTCGATTCTTTCTCTGTATTCCTCAAGTGATAAATCACAGACTAGTTTAGCAGAAGTCCAAGCTTTTCCATTCAATATTATCCTATCATTATAAACTCTGAGTGAGCCTTCTATGAAGACTTCTGAATCTATAATTTCAGATTTAAAATCTCCATCAGCTATTCCACTGATTTCGACATAATGTTTACCATTTGATAAACCTTGGGCATTTAATAATAACATTTCAAATAAACGGTTAAATACAAGCTACAAATATACTAACAGATTAGAGTAATATCAAGTATATTCTTTTATTTTTTAATTAATCGCAACCTAATGCAGATTTATTCTGTGCAGCGGCTTTGTTATTCGGATTTACTTTCAGTACTTTTGAATACCATACACAAGCATTTTTAACATCGCCCATGCCTTGGTAAGCTATTGCTGCATAAAGGTATCCATATTCTATCTCAGGTTGTTCCTCAGACCAACTTATAGCAACTTTTAACAATTTTTTCCACTCTTTAGCTTTATAATAAAGTCCAGAAAGTTTTGCATAAGCTGACCTAATATTATTCTTATTTACTTCAGGATAAGCTAGAGAAACCATAATTGCTTTCTCAAAATTATCTACAGCTCTCTTATCATCTTCTTTTCCTGCATAAGCATCACCTAGATATACATAAGATCCAGCATCAGTACTGTCCATCATTGCTGATTTTTCTAGATAATAAATAGCAGTGTCTCTCTGATCCATAAACAAGTAAGATAGACCTTTGTAATATATAATCTTTGAATCAGTGCTATCGTTACATGCAGCAGTATTCAATCTCTTATCAAAGAAGAATAATGCTTCATCATATTTCTTTGCAGAGAACATCAAACGTCCAACCATATTCATCAAATTACATGATGCATCTGGATTCTTGTTAACCAAATCTTTATATATATTAAGTGCTGCAGATGTATCACCTGTAAATAATTCTGCAGTACCATATCTTCTGATATCAGCTTCTTCTATTTCTGGATTATCTTTATCCATAGCTAATATTGCTTTATAAGCTGCTTTTGAATTAGGGTAGTCTTTATTATCATAGTAACAACGAGCCATAAGTAAGTTTGCTTTGAACTTAACAGAGTCTATATGCTGTGATACATATTTCAACTGTGGAGCAGCAGAATCACATAGCCCTAGCTCATATAGCGATTGTCCCAAATACCATCTTCCTAGATTACCTTCAGGTCTTAACTCGTAATATCTAAATAATGCAGGAACCGCATCTTTATATTGCTTAGCAAAAAATAATATTTTACCTTTGTTGAAAAAGGCACTAGCATCCATAGTATCTTGTTTAGTTACTCTGTCCCATTCTTTCAAGGACATAGTAAACAGTTCATTAGACAAATCTTGGTCTGCTTCTCTATTAGCTAACCAATAATACGAAGTTGCAAGTTTAGAACGTGCTTCTTTTTGATTCTCATCTAATGATAATGCTTTTTCATAAGATTTTTTAGATAACTCATAAACTCTCTGGTCAAAATACATGTCCCCTTCTGTGATATAAATACGAGGATCATTCTCATTTATATCACGAGCACGTTTAATCTGTACTTCTGCATCAGTAAGTTTACCCGCTCTTATATAATTACTTGCGAGTTCTAATCTTATTGGAATACTTTTTTCAAAATCATCAATTCCATTTTTTAAAAGCTTTTCAGCTTTTACATAATCTTTATTAACTGATAATATTCTACCATATTTAATAATAGCTATTTCATTATCATCAATATTATAGGCACTTTCATAAGCCTTATTAGCTTCTACATAGTTTTCTAATTCGAAGTATATATCACCTTTCAGTATCAATAATTTCTGATTTTCATTGTTATTATTAATATTCTTTGCCAATGCTTCAGCATCAGAATACTTACCTTTACTAATCAAAGCTTGTAAATCTTCAACTGATTGTGAATATAGGTTGAATGAAAATGTTAAAAATAAAATTGCTATTATTCTGTTAAAACTCATCTTACTCCTCATATTTAAGTTTTATTCTTGCGAATGCAGGAACAATCCCTTGATCTAAAAATAATTTTTGTACTGTTTCTTGTTTTGCTAAATATGTTCCAAACCAAAATGGTAAATCCTGTCTATCTTCTAGAAGATAAGCATAATAAGGAACTTTATATGGATACAAGTCTTGAACTATATATCCTTGGTGAACTGGTTTCGGTGTTATGTATTTATGAAGTGAATCACTATCATACCCTAACCGAATCATCTTGAAGTTCTTCTCATTTACTAATTGTGATAGAAATCCGATACCTATAATACTACTATTAGTGGCAACATGTTTCTTCAATTCATCAATATTTTCAAATAATTCTACTTTTCTTTTGAGTGGCATATCCTTTACAATCATAGAATTAAAATTAGCATATACCGAAGAATATTGGTCTAATGTTGCATAAGTAGGTTCAAAACTAAGCCCATTAGTCGACTTACTGAGGTTATCACCACTTACAATTGCTTTCCCAATTTGATTTGCATTCAATGTATCGACTGGAAAATCTTTATTTGCAAAAAAGACTAATCCATCATATGCTATTATAAATCTTTTGTGTTTTTCTAGTTTGAAGGCATTCATCAGGGAATCTTCGTCAGAAAGATAATCACGGGCATTGACAACAACTCTTACTTCTTTTGATAATAATTGTGACATTACGTTTCTTGAATTAGCATATTCCACAGTCAATTCAACCTTATTATACTCTTGTGTATATAGTTTAAAAGCTGAATCAAGAATTGGTTTTAATATTTCATCACAGTAAACTGTTAATTTACCAGAATTTAACGACTCAGTGCTATCCGGATCTTTTGCTTCATATTTACTATCGCAACTTACTAGGAGGATAGCAAAAGTTAGTAGTAATATTCTATTTTTCATCTTTTCTCGAACCATATCTTTTTTTATTTGCTCTATATAATGCTAATCTGTAGAATCCGAATAATACAAATATGACTCCGAAGACTCTCATCATAGTAGGATCAGAGTCTTCAGGCATGAAATACCCACTTACGAATAGTAATCCTAATAGGATTATTAATATTCGGATACCATAATTTATTACGTCATTTATCATTTTAATTTGAATTTAATTGGGATAATTATCCAACAATCTACAGCCCTATCATTATTAACAGCTGGAGAGAAATCATTATAATTTCTCACTGCTTGCAATGCTTCTTCATCAAATAACGAATTAGTAGAACTATAAATATAACTTTTTACAAGTTTTCCTGATTTATCTATCAATGCAGCTATATGGACACTACCACTTAAGTTCATTTGTTTAGCTAAAATAGGATAATGCACTAAACTTTTGATTTTATCATAATCCATACTCGGAAACTTCTGCAAATCTTGATGTACAAATTCTTTAGTAATATCTAATTGCTTTTCTAATATTCCACTTTTCGGATTATTAGTTTCAACTATTAAATCACCACTACCAGAACCTGACCTATTATTTATACCGAATGCACTACTGATATTCTTCAGTATATCATCAGTGTTAATTCCAACGTCAAATAAAGAAGCATTATTTATTGGTAAATCTATATCATCAATAAATTTCTGATTTTTGCCGATTTCTTCTCTTGAGGATTCCGCAACTTCAGCCCCTTCCCCACTATTGACTTGTTCAATAGACTTTTCTAATTCGTAATTAGTCACAACAGTTGTAGGTATATAAATTATTTCTGGAGTTTTATCATCATTAACTAATTTATGTAATGACGATATAGCAAGACCAAATACCATAAAGAACATTAAACTAAGGATAAATCCTTTCATTGTGGAGCTATTTATTTGACTTTTTAGCTCTGCTGCCCCATAAGGGAGATTATTTAACTTTTTCATCTTATACCTCTTTATATAAATTTAAAAATGCCTCTGTAGTATATAGAGGCATTTTTCAATAAAAAGGTTACACTTATGTACAACTTTTATCTAAGTTTAAACCTAAGAGGTATAGAAATCCATACCATAACTGGTTTATTATTTTGAATTGCAGGAGTAAAGTTCTTATAGTTTTTAATAGCATCAATTGCAGCTTGGTTAAGTAATGAATTATCAGTGTATTCTACTAATGTCTTTCTTACTTTACCATTTGCATCTATTAATGCTTTCACAATTACTCTACCCTCTACACCAGCTTCCTTTGCTAACTTAGGATATTCTACTAATTTTTGAAGTTCCGCTATATCCATACCTGGTTGTTTCTCTACAGGAACAAATTCATCAGGATCAGGTTCTGCTTCTCTTGTTTCAACTTTCACTCCGTCACCTTCCCAATCAATGTTATTGGCAAAGTTACCCATATCTATACCATCACCACCAGCAGCTGATGCTCTATCAAGTACATCCATATCTGCAAAATCTTGCAAATCTGGAGCTATCTCTGCATCAGGAACAGGTGTAGGAGTACCGGCTCTCGCCGCAGGACCAGCCACTAATTGCTCTGGGGCTGGAGGAGGTGGTGCAGCTTCCATGTCCTCAGCTGGGGCATCTAAGCTAATAAGGTCTAGCTTAGCTATTGGGGCTAAGGGTGGTGCTGCAACGTTACTTGCTATAGTACCACTAATTAAATGATAAATCAAAAATAACAATAACAATGAAGTAGTTATTATAAACCCACGTATAGTCGATTTATTAATGTATGCTTTTAGCTCTAACGCACCGTATTCGTTACGTTGAGGGATTGGAACTGTTTTTACAGACATTATTGACTACCTCCAGTTTGCGGTTTTAAAATCGCAATCTTTTCTAAATCTTCATCAGTTAGATCAGCAATAGTAAACTTTCTACTTCTTTCAAAAGTAGGCTGATTACGCTTTACTCTCATCTCATCTACTATCCCAGCTTCTGCTAAGTTTAGCTCATCTAACACTTGTACTACTGTTCCATATTCAACATTTTCAGAAACTTTTAGTACAATAATTAAATCATTTATTTGATTCAAATTCTCTTTTATTGCTAAGTTTCTTACATCTTTCATATCAAGAGGTTCAGCATCTTCTTGTGCTTTAAAGAAGAATAAATCTCCATCGTCATCAACAAGAATACTTAGCAATTGAGACTCTCTTACAACTACCTCTACCTCTCTTTCAGGTGGGACTTTCATTTCCATTACCTGAGGAGTTGCCATTGTAGTCGTAAACATAAAGAATGTAAGCAGTAGGAACGTGATATCCACCAAAGGCGTCATATCAAGTACGAAACCTACTCTTTTCTTAGATTTTCTTTTAGACGATTTTCCTCTTTTTGAGCGACCTCCGCCGCCTAAAGAACCACCACCAGCCATAATATTACTCCTAATACATTAGTATAAATACTAAAGTATTATTTATCTTTTCTTAGTTACGTAATTAAACTTTGTGAATTTATTCTTACTTAACACATCCATTGCTTCTGATACCCATTTGAATCTAATACTCTTATCAGCGTCAATCGCCATAGAAGTTTCAGAATTCACTAGGTAAGTACGTTTTATCAATGCTTCCAAAGTTTCTATTGAAACTTGTAATTGTGCGTTTTGCATCTGTTCAGGTGTTAACCCTTCTATACCAGCTTTAACTTCATTCCAATCTGCTTCATTAGTCATTTCATAGAAATAAGAAGTATCTTGTTTAGTTGAATCAGGAAATGCAATTTTTACTATAGCTAAGTCTTGTTCCGGAAGCTTTGACGTATCGGCAGAAGCCAAAGGTCTTTCGATAAAGAACTTTTGCTCTGCTTCAGCTTCTGATTTGAACTTAGCTGTAAACATGAAGAATGTAAGTAATAGGAATGTGATATCCACCAATGGTGTCATATCTATTACAAAACCGACTCTTTTCTTTTTTACTTTTGGCATTTTAATTCCCCTTTAAAGGTTTATTTTCTTACCATACTTGTAAAGATTTCAGTTACACTAAGGATACCTTCATCAATTACATACACGAAATTATCTACTTTTGTTGTAAAGAAGTTATAAGCTACGATTGCAATAATCGCACCTAATAGACCACCAGCAGTATTGTAAAGTGCTTCAGAGATACCAATTGATAATTGAGTAGCTGAAACCGTTCCACTTTCTGCAAGTGCTTGGAAAGCTCTAATCATACCAAGAGTTGTTCCTAAGAGACCAACCATCGTAGAAATAGAAGCCACGGTAGATAAAATAACTAGATTTTTCTCTAGTAGAGGTGTTTCCAAATTCATTTGTTCGTCAATTGCTCTTTGAACTTCTGATATTTTGGATGGAGCTGAATATTCAGGATCATTCTGAACTTTCTTGAATCTTTCTATTCCTGCTCTCATCACATTACCAATACTTCCTCTTTGCGTATCGCATAATGCAACAGCACCATCAAGATTGCCTTCCGAAAGTAATCCAGTTAATTCTCTAACGAATTTTTCAGGATTGTTTTTACCCTGAGCTTTAGTAATAGAAAGGAATCTTTCTATACTAAAAGTGATACCAATTACTATAAAAGACATCAATAATGCAACTAGTGGACCACCAGTATATATTGTAGCCATTATATTACCAGCTATTGGCTCATGTTTTGTTAAAGGGTCTTTGAAACCACTTGGATCACCCATTACACCGTAATAAAATGCAAATGATAATACCAGTGCAAGAACAATTACTATGATATTGAACAAGTTCTTCATAATACTCCTACTAAATTAAATTAATTATTAATAATATTTTTTGCTTCTTCATAAGTACTAAGTACTTTAAAAACTAAATTTAATTGTGTTAGATTTAATATATCTCTGACAGAGTCAGAAGCGTTCACTAACACAATTTGATTACTTTTAGTAATGTAATCGGACTGGGCAGAAATCAATATACCCAATGCCGTTGAGTTCATATAAGTAACATTACTCAAATCAATTATCAGATTTTTATTTGATAACTGAGCTAACTTAGAACGAAGTGCATCAGTCTCATCTCCACCAATAAATCTCCCAGCTAATCGAAGAAATACAAACTTTTCTTCTGTTTCTACTATTATTTGAGTCATTATTAAATGAGTATTATTTGCAAACACACTTCTTAAACATTTCGCAATTTATTTATTTATTTTGAAAAATACTATTTTATTTACTGAAAACACCTTCAGGTGGATAAGTTAATAAAAAAATTAACATTATCTTAACTCAATCTTCCCCTTAGTATTCTTGGCTTGTCAAATAAGTCATTGATTAACTCTACTCGATAATCCTTGGAAAACATGTTTTTTATTTCTTCAGCCAAATAACTATTCAATTCTAAATAAAAAACTCCATCTATAGACAATATGTTCCTATAAATAGTTACAAATCTTCGATAAAATTCTAATCCATCAGAGCTATCAGTAAGTGCAGAGTTGGGCTCGAAACTTAATTCTGGTTCTATCTCATTCATTTCACTAGTCGATACATAAGGTGGGTTTGATACTATTATATCATACTTTAACTTTGGTTCAGTAGTTAATATATCAGCATATACAAACTTCACATTATCTACTTCTAAATCTATTGAGTTTTGTTTTGCTACTTTAAGTGCAGAAGTCGAGTTATCCAACGCAGTAATAGTCGAAGAAGTAAATTCCTTTGCTAAACTTATAGCAATACAGCCGGATCCTGTTCCAATATCGAGTATTTTATAATCTTTGTTTTTTTTGTTGTCATTAATCACTTTTACTACAATTTCTTCAGTTTCTGGTCTCGGGATTAATACATTTTGATTTACTATAAACTTTCTACCTAAAAACTCTACTTGCCCAAGTATATATTGCAATGGAATTCTCTTTACTCTTTGATTTATCATTGACTTAATCGTTGATAATTCTTTATCTGAAAGTGGTTTGTCGTAGTCAGTATATAGCTTTATTCTCTCTATTTCTAACACATGAGTAAGCATTAGCTCTATTGTCAATCTTGGAGAATCTATATTATTTTTTTCTAGATAATCTTTAGACCAATTGATTATATCTATTATTCGCCAGATTTTATTTTTCAATGCCATTCAGTATTTTCTTTAAAATTGCCATACGAGTTAATACACCATTTCTAACTTGCTTATTGATTAGACATCTATCATGATTTTGAAGTCCATTTTCTATGTCCACATCATAATTAACAGGACCCGGATGCATTAAGTAAATATTTTTATTCATTTCGAAATGCTTTTTCTTGAAACCATATTTCTCGTAATACTCACTTGTATTCGGAACTTCCATTTGTTTCATTCTTTCATTCTGAATTCTAAGACACATGATAACATCTGAATTCTGTACAGCTTTGTCAATATTACTATAATAATTAAGTGATGAAAAATTATTGTCAAGTAATTCTTTAGGTGCACATAACGATATATCAACGTCAAATTTTGAGAGTAGTTCTATATTTGATCTTGCTACTCTACTATGAAGTATGTCTCCACAAATTGTAATCTTAAAACCTTCAAGTACACCAAATGCCTCTTTCAAAGTAAGAGCATCTAATAGTGCTTGGCTTGGATGTTGATTAACTCCGTCTCCTGCATTTATTATAGACATATCCAGTTGTTCGGACAGCATTTTTGCAGTCCCCTCTTCCCTATGCCTGACAACAGCAATATCTACACCCATCGCTTCTAGAGTACGCAAAGTTTCAATTAATGATTCACCTTTTTGAATACTGCTCAATTCAGGCATAAAATCGATAACTTGCAAACCTAAGTTCTTTGCTGCAATTTCGAAAGATAATTTTGTCCTTGTTGAAGTTTCAAAAAAAGCTAAAACCAGTTTTTTATGTTTGAACTCATCAGTCACATATTTCAAATCAAATTCTGTAGCAATCTGAAGAATCTCATTAATTTCATTTTTACTGAGCTGTTCGATTGAAAATAAATTTTTCAAAAATCAACCTATTTTTTAAATCAAATATAAAAAAAAAGCCGTTCAAAAGAACGGCTTTTATTTGCTCTGTAAAAAAAGATTATTTCTTTTTACCATTTACAGATTCCGCAAGTGCTTTACCAGGTTTGAATTTAGCAACTTTTTTAGCTGCTATTTTCATTGGTTTGCCTGTCTGAAGGTTTACACCTTTACGAGCAGCTCTTTGAGCTACTGAAAAAGTTCCGAAACCGATAAGACGTACATCTCCACCACCTTTTAGCTCTTTAGAAATTTCTGCGATTGTGCTATTTATAGCTCTTTCAGCAGCAGCTTTTGTCACGTCAGTTGATTTTGCAACTGCGTCAATTAGTTCTGATTTGTTCATACTTGTTAACTCCTTAGTATGTTAGGTTAAAGAATAATACCGTTAAATGCAATTTAAAAATTAATTTATAATATCCAAACATTTTTGGAAAAAAAAGTTGCTATAAGACCTAATAAATCGTGATTATTGTGTTTTTAAGCCATATTTGTTACTAATTTGGGTTATTTGTAACTACTTATTTACATAACCAAATAGAATTTGTATTACTCTTTTATTGTCTTTTATGTAGTCAAATACAGTCCAAACAGTAAAAACAGTTAAAAAGAACATCGAATAATAGACATAATCTTTTGTTACTAATTCTGTAATAGTAACGTCATTTAGTAACAAACTAATAAAATAAATTGAAATAACATAAATAATTAATACGAACTGTAAAACAGTTTTTACTTTAGCAATTTTCTTTGTTTTAATTGGTAATTTATGAGAATCTGCAAATAATCGTAGAAATGTCATAAAAGAGTCCCTAAGTATTATAATTAGAACCATCCAAAATGGAATTATCCCTTCAAATACAAATGCAAGAAATGCAGTCGAATTAAGAATTTTATCTGCTAATGGATCTATAAATACTCCCCATTTGGAAGATTGATTAAATCTACGAGCATACCAACCATCTAACCAATCGCTAATCGCACCGAGTATAAATAGAAATATTGAAATTAGAACTAGTGTGTCATTATCAGATATGAAAAAGAACAAAAAAAATGGAGCTACCAATATTCTGAAATAAGAAATGATATTTGGTACACTGAATAACATTAGCAAAGTTCAAGAGCTGTACTGTAAATAGCTAAGAAACTCTCTGGTTTGAGTGAAGCACCACCTATTAAACCACCTTTTACATTGGGAATTGATAGTATTTCCTTTGCATTTTCAGCATTCATACTACCACCGTATAGTATTTTTATAGAATTCGCATCAAATCTGTTTTCTAGGAATTTGGCAATAAAACTATGGGTTTCAGTGATTTGTTCCGTAGAGGCAGTTTTACCTGTACCAATAGCCCATACTGGCTCGTATGCTACTTTAAGGTTAATAGTGTCAACTACACCTACTAAACCCCTGTTTAATTGACCTTCTAAAACTGAATTGGTAATACCACTTTCTCTTTCTTCTAGTGTCTCACCAATACAAAGGATTACCCTTAGACCTGCATTCAATGAATTCACAACTTTCTTATTAATCATTTCATCTGTTTCGCCGAACAAAGCCCTCCTTTCGGAGTGTCCTATGATAACGTATTCACAGCCGACACTTAGTAACATATCATTAGATATTTCACCAGTAAACGCTCCTTTAACTTCATAATGGACGTTTTGTGCACCTAGTGAAATTCTGCTCAAATCAACTATTTCGGATAAAAAACCGAGATGAGTATAAGGCGGACATATTAGCATTTCTACCTCACTATCATAGTTTATATAACTATGTAAACCATCTGTAATGCTTTTTGCTTCATCTAAATTGGTGTTCATTTTCCAATTTCCAGCTATTAAATACTTACTCATTTATACTTAACTCCTTTCACTTTATAAATAGTGTAATTCTTTAATGTTTCATCTGATTCGAAACCAATACCTTCAATTTCTTGGTCTGGAGAAACTATTTTTACATACTTATCTGAAGTAAGTTTTCTAGTTTCATTATTCCATTCTAAAATAGAAGTTCTAACAGTAGTTTTATTACTATCAGAGACTACTACTACGTTCCCCATAGCTATCATATTCTTTGTAGCATCATCTATTGTGACACTATCTGCTTTAAGATAACTAACTTTTTTGCCATTTTCTTTTGAATAGAAATCTACTACAACATGGCTATCTAATTTTGTTTCTTTTTGTTTTTCATAAATTCTAGCTCTATCTGCTTTCAAATAAGCTTTTACAAGAGAAGAATCCATAAAATATACACTAAAATCATAACTTATTTGATCAGGACTATCTTTCACTTCATCAATAGCAAACAAAGTTTTGACTTCTTTTTTATCTTGACTACAAGATAAGAATAAAATAGAGAATATTAATAATAGTAATCTCATTTTGCTAAATTGGCTCTTTCTTCAGTACTCGCAATAGTAACAGCAACAGCGGCATCACCTGTTACATTAGTAATAGTCCTTAGCATATCTAAGATTCTATCAACTCCTAATATAAGTGCAATACCTTGTGCTGGTATATTAATAGCGTTCAATATCATAACAAGCATAATTATTCCAACACCGGGTACTGGCGCAGTACCTATTGATGCTAATACAGCAGTTATAACTATAGTCAGTTGCTGCACTATAGTCAAATCAAACCCATATACTTGTGCAATAAATACAGCAGCAACACCTTGATAAAGTGCGGTACCATCCATATTAATTGTTGCCCCTAAAGGCAATACAAAACCTGCAACTTGTTTATTTACTTTCATTTTGTTTTCTACACAATCTAATGTAATTGGTAATGTAGCAGCACTAGAACTAGTTGAAAAACCTATTGCTTGTGCATTTCTAATATTTAAAAAGAAGTCTTTTAGTGATACTCGACCAATCAATTTTAGCATTGCTCCATAAACTACATAGGTTTGTATAAACAAACCTAGTATAACAGCAATTATATACCAAATCAATGTAGATAATATTTCAAATCCAAAGTCAGCTATAGTAGCTGCAATTAGTGCAAATACTCCAAATGGTGCAATTAGCATAAAAATGTCAACCATTTTTATCATCGTATCACTTACACCATCGAAGAATTCTATTACAGTATTTCTTTTCTTCTTTTCGACTAGTGTTAGTGTAATACCAAATATCACAGCTAGGAATACAATTTGTAGCATATTCCCACTACTAATTGCATCAAAAGGATTTTTTGGTACTATCTCAACGAAGAAGTCAACTATACTAATATCAAGAGATTCAACTGCTTTTTCCGCAGATTCTTCTTGAAATGAAGACATTAATCTTTCTTTAGAAGATGGGTCAATTCTAGTTCCAGGAGAGATAACATTAGCAAGACCTAGACCAATGGTAATGGCTATAACAGTCGTAATTATATAAAGTGAAAAGGTTTTGAGACCTATTCGTCCTAGTTTCTTAAAGTCTGAGAGACTAGCAGCTCCCACAATTAAAGTCGATATAACCAATGGTATAGCAAGAAAGCTAAGAAGTCTAATAAATAAATCGCCTACTGGCTTTATATAAGTTGCGAGAGTTTGTTCTTTTCGAACAGCTATAACTTCTGAGAATTCAAGTTTCCGTTTCTCTTTTTCAAAAACTAATATTATTGATTTTGGGGAAGATTTATAGTAATGTTTAAACTTGTTGATGATAGTAATCTGATCATTCGAATTGAAAGCAGTTATCGTACTATCATTAATTATGATTGAAGCAGAAGTCCATTTACTTATAGATTCAGTGACTTGATCCGAATTTTTCTTATAAGTTATTTCAAGTTTATTCTTATCAACACTAAAAAAAGCACCGAAAGCTGCTCCGAGTATTAAAGCTAATAATATCTGGACATGCAGTGGTACTTTCTTCATTTTAATTTCTACTAATTTTTAAGTAAATTACTTTTTTATAGATAAATAGTATTTATAATTTTCCCAGTAATTATCCATTCGCCTTTTCATCATATCTGACCAATAAATAGGATAAACATATTCGAAATAGTATCTATTACTTCCGTCTTTGTGTGAAACAAATCCTTTATCACCATCAAAATGATTCTTCTTTATAAAGCCATATTCTTCAAGTATATCACCAACTTTTCCGAATAATACCCGCAAATTGAAATCTAATATATTATCTATATTTTTATAGAAATCACGAGGTACATCCGTTATCTGACCAGAATGCCACCAATATTGGTCTCTAGTTATAATATTAGTTAATTCAATGTGAATTGATTCTTGTAGTTCTCTCAATTCATTCTTCATATTTTTTAAATGTTCAGCAGTTAATTTTTCTGCTGCAGGCGGGAAAGTAAGAATAAATTTATTTACTATACTTTCATACCAATTAGGGACAAACTTTATTGTCTCTTCTATAAAATCAGCTTTTAATCTTTCAGCTATCTCAACTGTTTTTTCAATTGATTGATTTGAACTTAATACTTCTTTAGTTTTCATAGTTTTAATCCAAATATTAACATTGGTTTTATAATAAGTAACAAATATAAAAAAACTAACACAGATTAGATAATCTTATTCAGCAAAATTGAAATTATATTCAAGTTTTATTTCAGAGGTTAAGCTTTTAGTTACTGGACAAGTCTTCACAACATTAGATAATAGTTTGAAATCTTCATTATTTAATTGGTGTGGAAAAGTAATATCTAAAACCAACTTTTCAATTCTTCTAAATGGAACTTCAGTCATAATCTTAGATGCTGTTATATTCATTCCTTTAATATCTATTCTCTTGTCTTGTGCTTTAATCCCCATAATTGTAGAAACACAAGAGGCTATAGATGCTGCAACTAAATCCGTTGGTGATATATAATCACCTTTTCCTTTGTTATCTACTGGTGCACTTGTTTTGAATGAGTTCCCTGATGGGGTATGAACTACATTGCAATATAGATCACCCAAATAATCAACACTTATTTTTATCATAATAATTTACCTTTTATAGTTAATCCATCATAAGCTAAGTTAATTCCTTCGGGTAAAGTAATCTCTACTTCTGAGTGTTTAACTTGATGTGCTATATGTGTAATATATGTTTGTTTAGCATTTATTTTCTTTGCTTGTTCTATAGCTTGATCTATATTAAAGTGAGTTTTATGTAGTTTAGGTCTCAAACCGTCTAGAATAAGAACATCTAGACCCTGCATTTGCTCGACTGTGCTATCAGGGATGTGATTAGTATCGGTACAATATGCTATATTTCCTATACGGAAACCTAAGACTTCCAGCGTACCATGTATTAGTGGTAAAATTGTAATTTTCAAACCTTCAACATAGAAATCACCTTCTGATATCATATTTACATCCACCATTGGTATTCCACCACCGGTTTCATTATAATCTCGGAAAGCGTAAGAGAATATTCGAGAAAGATTATCTAACGTCTTATAATTTAAGTAAATAGGAAGCCCTTTCTTTGAAGTAAAATTGATACCACGAATATCATCAAAACCCCCAATATGGTCAAAGTGATGATGAGTATAAACAACAGCATCCAAATGGTTAATCCCATAATTCAGAAATTGTTGCCTAAAGTCAGGTCCAGTATCTATGATTATATTCTTATTCTTGTATGTGATAAGTGCTGAACAGCGGAGGCGCTTGTCTTTTGGGTCTTCTGAAATGCAAGTTGAACAATTACATGAGATAGTTGGGACTCCTGTAGAAGTCCCAGTACCTAATAATTTGAATTCAAATGTATTCTCATCAGACATGTCTTTCAGCATGATAGGAAGAACGAACTAATGGACCAGATTCAACATATTCAATTCCCATTTCCTCCCCTACTTCCTTATATTTTTTGAAAGTGTCAGGATGAACGAATCTATCAACTGGTGAATGCTTTACCGATGGTTGTAAGTATTGTCCGATTGTAAAGACATTAACTTTGATTTTCACTAAATCTTTCATCAATTCATAAACTTCTTCGTCTGTCTCTCCAATACCGACCATAATACCAGTCTTTGTACGCATACCTAACCGTTTTGCTTCCTCTAGTAGGTCAAGTGATCTTTGGTATCTCGCTTGAGGTCTTACTATTCTATATAAGCGTGGTACAGTTTCTATATTGTGATTAAGTACGTCTGGTTTAGAGTCGGTAACTCTTTTCAAACATTCCATATCCCCTTTAAAATCAGGGATAAGTACTTCAACTGTAGTTGTAGGATTTTCTTCTTTTATTCTTTCTATTGTTTTAGCCCAAAGAGTAGATCCTTGATCTTTTAGCTCATCTCTGTTCACAGAAGTAACTACAGCATGTTTCAACTGCATTTCTTTAACAGACCTTGCTACATCATTTGGCTCTTCCCAATTTAGTGTACCAGGTCTTCCAGTTTTGATAGCACAGAAACTACATGCACGAGTACAAGTATCGCCGAGAATCATAAAAGTAGCTGTACCACTTCCCCAACATTCACCTATGTTTGGACATCTTGCTTCTTCACAAACAGTATGAAGAGATTTAGATCTCATCATTTTCTTTATATTTGCAAAACTATCTCCCCCTGGAGCTTGTACTTTTAACCATTCAGGTCTTTTACCACGAGTAGTTTTTAACTCGGGGTTATTTCTATTGTTATTTTTGAATTGAGGAATCTTAACTTTATCTTCTAACTTCGGTTTTGTTAGAACCGGTATATCAATTTGCTGCATATCTTTCCTTAATATTTACTATTGACCTAAAAAAGTCCTTAGTGATTTTGACCTTGACTGATGTCTAAGTCTTCGAATAGCTTTTTCTTTTATTTGTCTTACTCTTTCTCTTGTCAAATTAAACTTCTCACCAATCTCTTCTAATGTAAGACTATTACCATCTATTCCGAAATAAAGCTTAATTACTTCAGCTTCTCTTTCTGATAAAGTAGTAAGTACTTGTTTTACTTCAGTTCTTAATGACTCTTGCATTAGATCTGTATCAGGTGGTGGTTGTTGTTCATTCGGTAATACATCTAATAAACTATTATCTTCACCTTGTACAAAAGGTGCATCAACAGACAAGTGTCTTCCTGAGATTTTGATTGTTTCAGTTATCTCAGAGATACTCATCTCTAGTTCATCAGCTAATTCTGTTGCCGTTGGCTCTCTTTCAAATTCTTGTTCTAATTCAGAAAATTTCTTTCCTATTTTATTCAAGGCACCAACTCTATTTAGTGGCAATCTTACGATTCTTGATTGCTCAGCTAAAGCTTGAAGAATAGATTGTCTAATCCACCATACAGCATAAGAGATAAATTTGAAACCACGAGTTTCATCAAATCTTTTTGCTGCTTTTATTAGACCTAAGTTACCTTCATTAATCAAGTCACCTAAAGATAAACCTTGATTTTGATATTGTTTAGCTACAGAAACAACGAAACGAAGGTTAGCTTTTACCATCTTTTCCAAAGCTTGCATACCAGGTACGCCACCTTTTTTTATTAGTTGGGCTAATTCTATTTCTTCTTCTGCTGTAATCAAATCGACTTTACCAATCTCTTGAAGGTATTTATCAAGTGATTGCGACTCACGATTTGTATATTGTTTGGTTATTCTCATACTACTTCAATTAAGTAATTAAATTGTTTTCTATTTATTTTCTAATCTCTAGAGATTAGTTTTCATTTTTTATTAAGACATTAGCTTTTAATATAGTATCATATTTATCTGATAATGAATTAATAGCTTCAATTATATATTCGTCACTATCTATATTTTCAAAGAAAGTATATTCTCTTCCTTTTAATATATAAGTTGATATTTCATTTATCAAATCAATAATCTGTTCTTTATTTTCTAATATATTCTTTTTAATATCTGATTTTAAAGAACTTTCTAAAACTGTTAAGTTGTCTTGTGACTGTGACGAAATTACGTCTTTATATTTTCTATTTGACAAATCCTCTATTGGTTTTAATTCATCAAATTTATAATATCTTTTCTCTTCATTCAAGAAGTTTAAAAATTTATCGAATTCTTCAACCTTCAATTTGTAATCTTCAATAGATTTTTCATATTTGGCAGTGTGCATAACTGCAAAATTAAAGATGATATCACTCTTTATCAAATTATTAATGATTTCAGGGTAATCTTTCTTATTCACATTTTT
Organism: Kapaibacterium sp. (SeqCode); assembly: GCA_041675005.1. GTDB lineage: Bacteria > Bacteroidota > Ignavibacteria > Kapaibacteriales > UBA2268 > PGYR01. Next base: position 378,148 of record JBAYUQ010000001.1, on the reverse strand, counting down.
ATCAGGACTAATGCCATCTTCTTTATTAACAGTTCTTCCGTTCTTTGTCTTGAATAGTGTTGAGGAAGACAAATCATATTGATTCTTCTCAATATTGTAATCTATCTTTTGAATACAGCGTCCTGAAGGAGTATAATATTTTGCAATTGTCATTCTTAACTTAGAATTCTCATCGAGTGGTAATGTTTGTTGGACTAATCCTTTTCCAAAAGATTTTCTACCAATTACAACTCCCCTATCAGTATCTTGGAATGCTCCAGCAACAATTTCACTAGCAGAAGCACTATTGTCATTTATTAATACTGCAACCTTCAAATCTGGGTAAAGAGGAATTGTTCTAGAATAATAGTCTTGAGAGTTTTCTTTTAATTTACCGCGAGTAGTTAGCAGTAAAGTGTTTTCAGGTACAAATAACTCGAGAATTCTTAATGACGCTTGTAGAACTCCACCTGGATTATCTCTCAAATCAATGATTAGTGAATTAAACTTACCTTCATATTCTAACTCTCTCAGTGCCTTTCTGAATGCAAAATCAGCTTTTACAGAGAACTGATCCAATTTAATATAAGCAATTGAATCTTTTATTATTCTTTGAAAAGGAACATCTTTAATTACAACTTCTGTTCTAGTTATTTCTACTTCGTTTGAGTCTTTATGACCCAATCTATAATATTTAAATATTGCCTTAGTTCCTGATTTACCAACCAATATAGAGCGGAGTGAATCTTGGTCTAATTTTCCAACATAAATGCTGTCAATTGAAATCAGTTCATCTCCGATTCTTAGTCCAGCTTTGTCTGCTGGATAACCTTCGATAACTTTAACTATTGTATTTTTCGAGTTGACTTTATCAACAGTGAAACCAAATCCAATGTAGTACCCCGTCGAGAGATAATCTGACTGTGTCTCCCCCACATTCTCTTCATACCTAGTATAGGGATCTAACTCAGAAACCATCCCGATAATTGACTGTTTAATAAGCTCATTTGGATTTACATCGCTGACATAGCCATTATTAAGTTGTTCATAAGCACGTCCAAACGTACTTAATGAATTATATATCTCGAAATACTTATCGTCTTTCTTTGCACTTATCAATGTCAAAGGAAGTAAAAATAATATTATGTATTTATATAGATTCAATTATTTGTTATATATTACTTTTTAAATAAGATAAGACATCGTCTTTATGTATTCTGATTTGTTCCATTGTATCTCTATCTCTAATAGTAACGGTGCCATCTTCAACTGATTGACCGTCAACTGTTATGCAGTAAGGTGTCCCAATTTCATCTTGTCTTCTATATCTTCTACCTACTGCACCCGATTCATCGTATTGGGCCTTGAATGTAGTTTGTATATCATTATATATCTCAGTAGCAATTTCAGGCATTCCGTCTTTTTTAACTAATGGGAAAACTGCCGCTTTTATTGGTGCTAATTTCTTGTGGAATCTAAGTACAGTCCGAGTATCTTCCTTATCACCATCTTTTATAATTTCTTCTTCGTAAGCATTGCACAAGAAAGCCATAAATGAACGTGATACACCTCCCGAAGTTTCAATAACATAGGGAACAAATCTATCACCATTTACAGTATCTACATACTCTAATTTTTTACCTGAGTATTCTTGATGTCTTAGTAAATCGAAATCTGTACGGGAATGGACTCCTTCCATTTCGCCAAAACCAAAAGGAAATTTGAATTCTATATCTGAAGCAAAGTTTGCATAATGAGCTAATTTCTCATGATTGTGCCAACGAAGGTTCTCTTCTTTCATTCCTAAGCTAACGTACCAATCCCATCTTTCTTTTTGCCAATGTTCAAAATTTTCTTTCTCAGTACCAGGTTTGACAAAATATTGCATTTCCATTTGTTCGAATTCACGAGTCCTAAATAAGAAATTCTTTGTATTTATCTCATTTCTAAATGCTTTACCTATCTGTGCAATACCAAATGGAATTTTTTGCCTGCCTGATTCCATTACGTTTTTGAAATTGACAAATATTCCCTGTGCTGTTTCTGGTCTAAGATAGACTGTATTAGAAGTATCTTCTACTGGTCCGATGAAAGTCTTGAACATCAAATTGAAATTCTTAACATCAGTCCATTCTCTACTTCCGTTATCGTGTATATCAGCTTCGATAATAATATTATAATAATCTTCATTACTCTGAGCAGTTTCTAATTTTTTTTCTAATTCTTCAGCTTTGTTAGTTTTACCTTTTTTTAATAGCTTTTGAATTTCTTCTTCTATTAGGTTATCTGCTCTGTATCTTTTTTTTGTAGTTTTATTATCAATCATCGGGTCTGAGAATTGAACAGTATGACCTGAAGCATCCCATGTACGTGGGTGCATAAGAATAGAAGCATCTAAACCTTCTATATTATCACGATAAGTCATAGTTTTCCACCACTCATCTTTGATGTTTTTTAGCAATTCTACACCCAAGGGTCCAAAATCCCAGCATCCGTTTAATCCACCATAAATCTCAGAAGATTGGAATACAAAACCTTTTCTTTTTGAAAGCGAAATTATCTTTTCTAACAAATCCATTTCAATTATTCTATTTTTTACTTTATTGACATTTTTGAAGACACAAAATAGCAATTATCCTTGATTTAGAGCAATTTCTTGACAACTTATTAGGTTGTGTAGTAATAATTATCAACAATTCGATAAATAAGAACTTATTGTACTCGCATACTTAATTGATTTTTTAAATTAGTAGCTAATAAAATGCCATATTTGATGAAAATATTTAGAATTGTATTTGTAGTTGTATTAATTAACGTCTTACCAATCTTGGGTGCTGAGTATTTAGAGATACTCCCTCAAAACGGAGACGGTCTAAAGATAATATTCCAACGTTATAGATTAGATTATACCGAACAAAATGTATCTGTGTTTAATAGTTTGAATCAATCTAAACTTGGGTCTAGTAATTCCTTGTATTTAGGTGTGAAGTATAAACTACCAATACATGTTTTCGAGTATAATGGTAATTCTATTCGTTCTAGTATTGGTAACTCTGACTATGAATATGCAGTCACAATTCAAGAATATAATGATTTGCTTTTCTCGAAAGGAATAAAAAGTAATAATTATAAAATTGATAAAGTTCTTTGGGTTCCAGAGATAACTTTCTATTTGAAAGAAGGTGAAAATATTGTTACTACTAACAATACTGTAACTAAAACCAAAAAAAGTGGTTTACAGACTTACATAGAGCCTCTCTTTGGTGAAAAGTATAAACAAGTAAAAGAGATCAGTCATAAACTAAAAGACAATATTTACTATTTAGTTGGTGGTCATGGTGGTCCTGACCCAGGGGCGATTGGTAGAAGATACGGTAATGAACTACATGAAGATGAATATGCTTATGATATTATTCTTAGATTAGCCAAAAATCTGATGGAACATGGTGCCACAGTAAAAATAATAGTTCAAGATAAAGAAGATGGGATACGTGATGATGTTTACTTGAATAATAGTTTCAACGAAATATATTACGGTGATCAGGAAATACCCAGAAATCAATTAGCTAGATTGAGAAAGCGGGTCGAGATAATTAATAATGAGTATTATAAAAATCAGAATATTGCAAAAGAGCATATAGTAGTTCCAATTCATGTAGATAGTAGAGAAAACAAAAGTAGAAGAATCGATATATTTTTCTATCATAATCAGAGTTCTGAAAGAGGAAAGGTAATAGCAAGTACTTTACTCGAGACAATAGAAAGCAAGTATAGAGCGGCACAACCAGGAAGAGGGTACAATGGTTCAGTCTCAGCACGAGGATTATATATGCTACGCAATACAATTCCAGTTACAGTTTATATTGAACTTGGTAATATACAAAATGAACAAGATCAAATAAGATTAGTAGAAAAAAATAATAGACAAGCTATAGCTAATTGGTTAACAGATGGTTTTCTTAAATTAGCTGAATAAATGAGGTAATTATGTCAAAAGTATATGAGTTAAAAGGTAATAGTCTAACAATTGATGCCATAGTAGATATAGCAAGAAACAATGCAAAAGTAAAAATTGCTGACGATAGCATTGAAAAGATTAAGAAATGTCGAATTTTTCTTGAATCAAAAATCAAAGCAAATGTCGTGATGTATGGTGTTAATACTGGAATCGGAGAATTCTCAGAAATCGTTCTAAGCGATGAACAATTGGAGCAATTCCAGAAGAACCTTATCTATAATCATTCAGCTGGAATAGGTGCTCCTGCACCAATTGAATATGTGCGTGGAGCTTTAGCCGGAAGGATAAATGTACATGCAAATGGAAACAGTGGATGCCGACTAGAAATAACTCAAACTATTGTTGATATGCTTAATAAAGGAGTTACCCCATTCGTTTGTCAGAAAGGTTCTGTTGGTGCAAGCGGAGATTTAGCACCTATGGCACAAGCTGCTTTACTTATGTTAGGTGAAGGGCAAGCATATTATCAAGGTGAACTATTACCAGGTAAAGAGGCATTCGAAAGAGCAGGCATTCCTATACCAGGATTGAAAGCAAGAGATGGATTAGCTTTTATAAATGGCTCAAATTTATTAACAGCAATGAGTGCAATTCATCTATACGACTTCAAAAAGCTAATCAAACATTCTGAAATTGCAGCAGCAATGTCTTTAGAAGCACTTATGGCAAATATGAAGCCGTATAGTAAAAAATTGCACGAAGTACGAGGATTTCAAGGAGCTGTAAAAAGTGCAATTTCAATAAGAAAATGTTTAGAAGGTAGTGATTTAATAACTGGTAAAATTAAAACTAAAGTTCAAGATGCTTACTCTATGCGTTCTAGCCCTCAAGTTATTGGGGCAGCAAGAGATGCTATTAGATGGGCTCAAGAACAAGTCGAAATAGAATTAAATGGTGTAGGAGATAATCCAATATTCTTCCCTGATGATAATGAAGTATTATCTGGTGCTAACTTCCAAGGTTCACCAGTTTCATTACCAATGGACTCTGCTGGTGCCGCTATTACAATGATTTCTGTACTTTCTGAAAGAAGGTTAAATAGATTGTTAAACCCAGCTCTAAGTCAAGGATTACCTAGTTTCTTAACAGATAAAGCTGGATTATATAGTGGTTTAATGTTAAGCCAATATACAGCTGATACGTTAATAGTAGAGCAAAGAATGCTATCTGCACCCGCTTCAGTACAATCTATACCTGCTGCAGCTGACCAAGAAGATTTTGTTTCTATGGGGATGAATACAGCATTGAAAAATAAACAGATATTAGAGAATGCTCATAGCATTATCGGTATAGAGTTCTTTGCTGCGGCACAAGCACTTGATTTTAGAGATTTCAAATTTGGCGATGGTGTTGCAAAAGCTTATGAAATTATTAGAAAACATATTGAGTATTTGGACGAAGATAGACCACTTTATAATGATCATAATACAATTACAGATTTAGTTAGATCAAATGAAATATTAGATGCAGTAGAAACAGTGGTAGGTGATTTGGACATTGAGTAATCTGAAAACTGATATATTTAATTATTTGGAAAGTCAAAATATATATGGAAAAAATATATTCTTTGATGGTGATGGTATTGAATTTAAGATAGAAAAGGAAATTGCAGGAGAGAAAATGGCGAAGAAACAATCACCTAACATTGAAATCAAAACAAGTTCAACAATTAGTGAACCAAAAATAGAAAAGGTTCAAAATATTAGGGAAAAAGATAAAGTAGAACAACTAGCAACCCCAACTATTATAAAAATTGATGAAAATTCTGTTTCAAAAAACTGGAGGGATGCAGGTTCACTTGAAGTTTTATATGATGACATTCATGAATGTATGAGATGTGAATTGGGTACAACAAGAAATAAATTTGTTTTCGGTGCAGGTGACCCAAATGCAGATTTATTAATTATAGGTGAAGCACCCGGTAGAGATGAAGATGCACAAGGAGAGCCATTTGTAGGTAGATCGGGGAAATTGCTTACTACTATTTTGGAATCTATTCAATTGTCTAGAGACGATGTATTTATTGCAAATATATTAAAATGTCGCCCGCCAAATAACAGAAGACCATCTACTTCAGAAGTAGATACTTGTGAAGTTTATCTTCATAAACAAATTGAATTAATTAACCCCAAGTATATACTTGCTTTAGGATTAACAGCTGCGGATACATTACTCAAAGAGAAATGTGTTATGAAAGATATTAGAGGTGAAATTCTAGATTATCGGGGTAAAAAATTAATGATTACTTATCACCCTTCTGCATTACTAAGAAATCCAAATCTGAAAAGACCAGTATGGGAAGATATGAAAAAATTAAAAGAGCTATTAGTTAACTAATTATTCATATCTTAAAGCTTCAATTGGGTCTAAACCAGCTGCTTTATATGCTGGATATAACCCTGATATCAGCCCCAATAGTGTAGTTACTGTTAAACTTATAATTATCCAATTAATAGGAATAGTTACAGTAAGTCCCATGGCTAGTCCAAGTATCGTGGACATTAGATATCCCAATATAATTCCAATTAGACCACCGATTAAAGTAATCGTCATAGTTTCTACTAAGAACTGCATTGTTATCCAAAAACGTCTAGCACCAAGTGCTTTACGTAAGCCAATTTCTCTTGTTCTTTCTTTGATAGCAACTAACATTATATTTGTAATACCAACACCAGCAGCGGCTAAAGCAAAAAAGCCAGCTAGTAAACCAAAGTAAGATAAATAACCAGTTAATCCTGAGAATTGTTCAGTAATAGATTCATTTGTTTCTATCTCAAAGCTATTATCTTCCCATGGTTTATCTGACCTCAGCGTTCTTAATGCACCAATTGTTTCATCTAAAACATAAGCAAATGATTCCTTATTATAAGCTTTAACTTTTACGTCTAAGGATTCCCACCAATTGCTGTAATACTTATTAAACTTACTAATTGGAATAATTACTTGATTATCTTGACTCTGACCTAATATTGCTCCTTTCTCATCGAGTAATCCTATAACTTCAAATCTCTGATTCCCGATTTTTATTTCTTTTCCAAGAGGGTTGGATGTTTTAAATAATTTATTTTTAACATCATTTCCTATTACTGCAACATTCCTATCGAATTCAACATCTGCTTTAGTTATAGCTCTACCAAAAGGAACGTCTCTGTCATTGATATTAAAATAAACTTCATTAGTACCTTGTAATGTTACATCTGGATCAGTTTGAAATTCCAAATATTTCACAATCATAGATCCCTGACTAGATTCGACACTAACATAAGCCATATCACCAATGCTTTTTTTCAATTGAGTATATTGCTTATAGTCTATTCTTTCACGTTTGTTGTATTGTCTTCTCGAACTCCTACTTGTTTGAACGGAAGGCATACGTGTAATTTTGAAAGAATTCTCCCCCAAATTAGCCATCTCTGTTTGTACTGTTTCATCTACTGATGATACTAAAGATCCTGATCCCATTATAGCAAAAACCCCTATTGCTACACTTAGTAAAGTAAGAAAAGATCTTAACTTGTGAGTAAATATTGAGGATATGGCCATTCTTATACTTTCAGATATATTCATTAGTCAAACCTCAAAGCTTCTACGGGATCCAAGTTAGCTGCTCTTATCGCTGGGATAAGTCCAGCCAATAGCCCAACAACCAATGAAACAACTGCAGCGATTACAAACAACTCAGTTGGTAAGACCGGCAATAAGAATCCAATTTCTGGATAATATTCGGGTAAATATGTTGCTGCCAAATAGGCGATTACTGAACATATTATTAATGATAGAAAAGCACCTATCAAACATAATACAGAAGACTCAACTAAAAACTGAATCCATATAGCTCTTTTCTTAGCACCTAAGGATTTTCTAATGCCTATTTCTTTCGTTCTTTCAGTTACAGTAACGAACATTATGTTCATTATACCAATTATGCCTACTATGAATGCAAGCAATGTCATTCCAATTCCTACAGTATAAACTTGAAGACGGATATCTGCTATGGATTTTTCGAACGCCTTTGTCTCATTTATTGAAAAGTCATTTTGTTCGTTAGGTTTCAAATTTCTTATAATTCTCATAAGTCCAATTGTCTCATTCCTAACTTCATCTAAGTTATTATCTAAGCCAGCTTTTATACCAATGGACATCGACTTTTTGTCAATATTCCATATCCCTGCATATTTTTTTAATGGCAAAAACATTTGTCTATCTATGAAATCGAAGAACATAGTCCCTCTCTTTTGAACAACACCTATTACCCTTAGTGGTCTCCCGTTTAGCTTTATTGTCTTCCCAATAGGATCTACACCTTGGAAAACAGTAGCGTAAACTAAGTAGCCAATTACTATAACATTTGATCCATATTCTTCTTCAAAATCATTAAAAAATCTTCCCAATAACAAGTTGCCGACAGGTGTATGAACATTTTCAGCTGTTGTTCCAACAGCTGTCATTCCAGTATAATTTTCACCTTTGAATTCGATATTAGTTGACCATTGGTTTATACTAGGTATGATATATTCCGCAGAACCGTGTAAGTTTTTTAGCTGTTCGGCTTGTTTTTCTGTTAAATCTTTTCTATTCCTTACATTTTTCCAATTATCACTACCTGTCCAATCCCATTTGTCAACAAATAGCATATCTGTACCGATAATCGAAAAAGTATCTTGCATTGCTTTATCTAAGCCACCAAGTAACCATCCCATCATAATAACTATAGAGATACCAATTACTACCCCCAATGAAGCTAGAAAAGCTCTTAGCTTATTAGACCTAAGTGCTTCGATTGAGAGGATTATGGATTCTTTTATCTCGTTTAACATATTAGCTAAATTTAACTTGGTTATGATTAATTTCGTCGGTCTCAACTAGGCCATCACGCAATCTTATTATTCTCTTGGCATGAAGTGCTATTTCCTCCTCGTGAGTAACTACAATAATAGTATTTCCAGATTCCCATAGATTTTGAAATAATTTCATTATATCATTTCCTGTTTTTGTATCTAGATTACCAGTAGGTTCATCTGCTAAAATTATTGAGGGGGCCGTAACTAAAGCGCGTGCTATAGCTACACGCTGTCTTTGCCCACCAGATAATTCATTCGGCTTATGTTCCATCCTATCTTCTAGACCAACACTTTTTAGAGCTGCCTCTGCCCTATCTAATCTATCATATTTTTTAACACCTGAATATACAAGAGGCAATTCAATATTCTTTAATGCTGATGCTCTTGGTAGTAAGTTAAAAGTTTGGAATACAAAACCAATTTCTCTATTTCTAATTTCAGCTAATTCGTTATCATTTAGTTCATTGATATTGGTTCCATTAAACAAATAAGTACCAGTACTTGGTGTATCCAAACAACCAATTATATTCATAAGTGTCGATTTGCCGGAACCTGATGGGCCCATTAATGCTACGTACTCATTTTCGTCAATAGAAACACTTACGTCACGCAATGCATGAACTAACTGAGTTCCCATTTTATATACTTTGCTTATATTTCTAATATCAATTATAGTTTTAGGCATTATTTTTTACCGCTTCTTCTACCAGTGCGCATTACAGCTTCTTCCTTTCTAATTTTTGCACCATCAGACAAATCCTTGCTTATGGCACTAAAACTACCCGTGACTATTTCTTCACCATTTTTTAGACCAGTTTTTATCTCTATGAATCCCTCATCACTGATTCCTGTTTCTACATTAACAGCATCCACTTTGTTACCATTTACTACGAAAACTATTGATTGAGGTTTATCCTTCATTCTAGTTTGCTCAGACTCAACTTTTTTTATCTTCTGTTGGTCATCTGCACCAAAATCAATACTGGCTCTAACGGTAACTGATTGCAAAGGAACTGCTATAACATTACTTCGGGTTTCTGTTTCGATATCAACATTGCAACTCATTCCAGGTCTCATTTTAGGATCTATGTCTAATAATCTTATTTTAACTTCGAAGTTTGTTACTTGATCTTGTGAAGATTGAGAAGTCAATTTTGCTGAGTGCCCTATTTCTTTTACAATTCCTTTAAATATCCTATCGGGAAAAGCATCAATTTCAATACTTGCCGTATCACCTACATTTATCAATACAATGTCGTTTTCATCTACATCAACTTTAGTATTCATGGTAGATAAATCTGATATTCGCATCATTTCAGTACCTAAATTCTGAATTGTACCTAATACTTTTTCACCAACTTCTATATTTAATGCGGTTACTATACCATCGATTGGCGATAATATAGTAGTACGAGAAGCATTTTGCTGTATTTGTTTTAATGAAGCTTTCGACTGGTCATATCTAGCTAAAGAGTTTTGATACTGACTTCTAGTTTGATCCAAAGTTGTTTTTGCTCTATCTAAATCTTGTTTTGCAACATACTCTTTTTGATAAAGATCTCTCATTCTACTGAATTCGTATTCAGCTCTTTCTAATGAAGATTTTTGATAATCTATATCAGTTTTAGAAGCATCTAGTGCAGCTTGATATTGTTCCAACTGAGTTTGTATCAAATCGGGCTTAATACGTGCTAGTAGCTGTCCTTTTTTTACAGTATCACCTTCCATAACAGGAAGCTCTATTATCTCACCACTAGCTTCCGAGGAGATTTTAACTTCTGTTTCAGGGTGAAGATTACCAATTGCATTTACTTTCTGAGTGATAGTTCGGTGAGTAACTTTATCAGTTCTAACCGGAATATCTACCGTTTTATCTTTTGATAGGAAGTATCCAATAGCAGCAATAGCAGCAATAATTAGAATAATTAGAAATATTACTTTCCCTTTTGATTTTTTCCTTGCCATTTTATATCCTAGTAATTTTTTATGTTGTCTTTATAATAAACTGCAGTATTAGTAAACTTATCGTGTAGTGCTTGCCTTTTAGAGCCAAGAGTAAAGAATGATCCAAATAAAAACAAGAATAGTCCCATTACAGATATATAAGTCAAAAACTCAGATTCTAATAAAATTGAAATTAATGCTAATATTGGAAATGAGTATTTAATAAGATATCTTGTTAGTAACTTCAAAGTATTTGATTCAGTTCTATCATCAGAAGCAATTCTAATTTTAAGTATTAATTTTCCTATACTAAATCCAAAAAACACTTCTGATACATAGTATAATAATGTAATTATAAAAGTTATCGAAAGTATATCCATTAAATATGGTTTTACAAATTCCAAATTACTTTGGTTTTCCAAGATACTTTCTAGTGCTTTCTCATCAAAAAATAATGAATTCACAATTGAAATTATCAAATAGGATATAATTATGTCTATTACTAAGGCACCTAACCTACGACCAAATCCGACTCTATAACCCAATTCATAATCATCGCCAAATTGGCTTCGCATATATTCATCATGCTCTTGTGTTCCTTCTTGAGGAACATTTGGAAGATTGTAATTATCGCTCATTTCAGTTATTCCTTATTGTTCAACACCAATCGAATTTAAAAGTTCTTTTTTAGCTTTGTAGTAATTGTAAACTGCATTTACTTTGTTTAATTGAGAGTTTATAAATTGTGCATTAGAGGTTTGAAGTTCTAGTACTGTAGCTGCACCAACTTTGTATCTCTCTTTCGTACTTTCATTATTTCGTTGTGACGACTCATAAGATTTGTCAGATACTTTCAGTTGCTTTTGTGAAATCTCTAGAGTTAATAAAGCTGTTTTTACTTCATTTCTAACTTGATTTTCTAATCTTTGTTTTTCAATCTCTGCTTGCTTATGCTGCATTTCAGCATTTTGAACTTGCTGATCTGTTCTGAAATTATTAAAAATAGGAACACTTAGGTTTAAACCAAGAGCAAAGTTTCCTCTGTCATTAAAATTATCAATTTCCGTGTTTGCCCAAGACCATCCTGTAGATGCGGATACATTAGGATAGTAATTACCCTCAGCAGCTTTTTTTGCAGCTTTGGCTGCATTCTCACTAAAATCATAAGACTTTATATCATATCTATTATTCAATGCTTTTCTTACTAATTCATCTTGATTTTTATGATTATTATAGAAGCTTTCAACTTCCTTATCTGTAACCACTGCAGGAATACTGTTAATATCGAAATTTACATCTAAATCAGGAGCAAGTCCCATTAACATCAGTAGGTTTGCTTTCGAGGTAACATGGCTATTCTCTGCGGTTAATAAATCATATTCTAAATTTCCAAGTTCGGCTTCCTGAGAGTAAATTTGTGGTAATGCAGAAACTCCAGCTTCATACTGGGCTTTCATTTTTTCTAAATCACTTTTACCCAATTGGATATTTTCTTGTCTAATTCTTACTATCTGTCTGTTACGAATTACCTCTGTAAATGCTCGATAAACTTGAATTTTAATATCTCTTTTTAATTGTTCGACATTGAACTTTACAGACTCCAAGTTATCTTTGGAAGCAGAGTAATTATACTCTCGGCTGAAACCATCGAAAAGAGTCAATCTTGCACCAGTTGTAGCATTATATCTATTTGGATTTTGATTAGATTGGATTACCCTATCACCAAATACTAATGATTGACTAAGGTTGTTAAGCTGTCTACTATAACCTATGTTTGCCGAGATAGTTGGCAAATACTCGCCGAAAGAGCTTCTTAGACCTGCTTCAGCTACGTCTATTCGTTCCATACTTATCAGTAAATCGAAGTTTTTTTCGAGTGCTATGTTTAAACAATCATCTAGTGTTAGAGTTGCACCAGGTCCTGAGATCTGAGGAAAAAGTGTAAGAGGTAGAAATAAAAAAAGTAGTAAAAACTTCATCAAACTCGCCATAATATTTTTATCTGCTATTACGTTATTCATATAATTAAGTTACAAATTTATCTTGGTGTAAATGTTTTCTTTGCCGAATATTGTCCATTCTTTTCTATTAATTGGATTTCTATACTACTAATAGGTTTGTCAAGCTTTTCACTTTCAAAGGTTTGGAATTGGTAACCATCATCGAAATAACTTTTCCCAATAATATCATTGAATTTCAGATTAGCATTATTTTTCACAGTTTCAACATAGTTCTTATTACTTTGTAAACTAAAAGACTTAGTTTTTATAATTATTCTATTATCTTTTAACTCAATATATTCAACGACAGGTTTTGGTTTTCTTTTAATTATAAGATTATAACTATCCAATCTTTTATTCTCTACATATCTTGTTAAAGTAGCATTTGATTCCAGCATACTTGCATCAGGTGTAAAGTAGAATTGGCTATTATTATAACGCTTTTCAAAACTATTACCTGATTTTATTATCGTATATGAATCCAACGATGTACTTGACTCCAATCGAGTATTCAAATTATAGTTTTCGCCTACATACATCACACTAGGTATATCAGGTGCTATCCTCGGTGATGGAATTACCATAAAATCAAAAGAGAACTCTGAGTCATCAGCTTTTCTTCTTACTTTTATAATTACTTTCATAGTATCATAAGTTGGGGACATACCGGAGAATACAAAATTGTTCCCATCTGAAGATTCAAACCTAGCTGTTCCTCCAAGTAAAGAATCCCCTCTTATTGTTACTTTCGGAGGTCCGACTAAATCATCAATTGATGCTATATTAAAAATTTTTACATTATTAATCCAATCATTATCGGCAAAAGTTATAATTGGATTTTTAGTTACTTTTGCATCCATTTCAGAAAGATTTGTAGGGATAGACAAAGGTGAGTTTAGATAATTAAAATCGAAGTTTGTAGTATCAATTTGATTATCTACCAAATCTTGGTTTAATACTTGATTTAAGAATAGAGTGTTCAATGTAAATTGAGTTGAAGAAGTTTTAGATTTTCCATTTTTTTCTATAACTGCAGTTAATTTGACTAAATAAGTAGAATTATAATCGAAGTTAAAATCTGGATTCCATTTAAAATTGATATACTTATCTTGGAAATTCTCGGATATTTGGAATTGCTCTTTCGAGTTGTTTAATTCATTTATCTCTACAGTTTCCCCCCTATTCACATCACTAATAGTATATGTAAAATCTATATTGTCATATTCTCCATCAAAAAATACTTTATTTACAGAATCAAATCGAACAATATTATTAATTCCATCTTTCTTTAATAAACGTAAATTAAGGACAGTTCTCTCTGGAACTAATCTTAACTCTATTTCAGTAGAATTATCAGCTTTATTATTACTCTTCTTGCTATCGGGTAAAATTAAAATTAGGGCAGCAAGATAGAGAATAAAATAAATCTCTACTTTAGTCCTTTTTTTCTGTTGTGTCATTATCTCTGACTCTATCGATTAGCAAATTTTCAATTTCTCGTCTTATCTCGAATCTTATGTCTTTTTCTCTTATGCTTCGTGTAGATTCAGTAAGAGATTCAATCTGAGTTCTTAAATTAGAAAGCTGTTCATTAGTTTGCTTTATATTATAAATGAATTCATCTGATGGAGAAACGGCTTTTGATATATTATTAGTTGCTTCTGCTAATTTATTTATTAAGTCAGCCTGGCTATTATTGAAATTCTTTAATTCCAAACTCACATCTTCTAATTTACTAACTGCAGTTGCAAAATCAGTTCCAATTTCACCAATCTCTTGAATCAGAATGCTCTCTTCAGATTCCTTTTCATCAATTAACAAATCTTCATCTGGAGAAAAAAGCATAACAACAAATATAAGCAATAACATACTGGCTTCGAATATAATACTAGCTATTACGAGTTCTGTAGATATAGCATCCGAGAACTTTCTAACCCCAATAAGTACTAATAGAATAGCCGCACCAAAGTAAACAAATGAGTTAATAGTGGAATAGAAATGTCTATTGACTATCTCCTCTATCCATAAAGTAGTACCTTTCCAAGCACCGAGTTTATGAAGTATGATAACATCGGTTTTAACAAATTTACTTGGGTTTTTCTCGAATACACAGACTTTCCAACAAATAATTAGTATCATAAGACCAGAAAGCTCATTCTCATATTTCAGCTTTTTGTATAATTCATGTAAAAATTTTCTACCATCAAGTGATGTTAGGGTTTCTATTTTCTTTTCCATCATCTATGTTCTAGTTTTAATTAAGTTTATAATACCTACAACAAAAAACAAGCCATTTGCGAACCACCCAGCAATTATTGGATTGAGTCCTGTACCTAATACTACTGCTTGACTAACTTTTGTGAAAATAAGATACAAGAAAGATATAACTAAAGCCGCTCCTATTTGTACTGCAATTCCACCCTTCTTTTTGACAGATGCAAATGGTACTCCGAATAAGACTACTATAATATTGGCAATGGGAAATGCGTATTGTCCATAGTAATCAGTCATTTCTAAGTCAACATTCTTACCACCATTCTTGAGTAAACTCAAATATGATTTTAATTCATCGAATGTCATTTCATCTGTTGATCTTTTCAAATCGATAATCTTTTCATGCGTTAATGTAAGTTCTATCCTCATCGAATCTTTCCTAGAAACTGACTCTATATTCTTAGAATTAAACTGTCGAATAATAACTTCTTTGAGCATCCAGTTATTTGCAACTGAATCCCATTCTATTGAGCTGGCTTCTATTGTTTTCTTTAATCTAGGTGAACTTACACTAGTAAAATATTCTAAACCGATACTATAACCTTTCTTCTGGTCACTATTATATGATTTCATATGAAGATTAGCAGATGGAGACTCACGAAAATACAAATCATAGATTGAGCCGACACTACTGCCTTTGTTCATATATTCACGTTCAATGTCATTTTTAGCAATATTTGCTTTTGGAACAACCCACCCATTGAAATATAAATGTACACCACTTATAAAAATACTCAACAACATCAAAGGAGCCATAAATCTATAAAGACTAATGCCTCCGGATTTTATAGCAGTTATTTCATTTAGACCGGATAACCTTCCTACTGTAAATAAAGTAGAAAGTAACATCGCCACTGGAACTAACAGTTTTAGTATTTCAGGGAAAAAATAAAAGTAATACTCCGCAATCTTGAAAAGCCCCATACCATTGTCTAGAAATTCTTCCAGATTCTCTATCATATCTACAATTAGAAAGATACTATAAAGTGCTACAAAGGAAAAAAGCAATGTAGTTATAAATGACTTTAATACGTATCTATCTAATATTCTCATTTTTTAAATATTTCTTTTATAAAATTTCTAGTGTCTGGTATTGCTCGGAATATATCACTAATCGGAAATCCTAGTTGCCATTTAACTATATACAAACTAGATAAACCTATTATAATATAATAAATTACTATTCCCAATGAAACGTATTTATAATCAGCAAAGTGTGCAATTACAAAAATAGATATAAGTGAAGTAATAGCAGCAATAATACTAATATAAACTACTGATTTTAATTTATTAATAGCTGTAAGTATCATATTCAGAGAAGCAAAAGGTAAGAATAAGGAGGCGAAAAGCATTATTTTAAAATAACTCGTTGCTTCATGGAATTTAACTGGCAAGAAATTGAATATGATAAAATCAGCAAACCCTAATTGAAGAATTACAAACACTGTGATATTTAAAACTAGGATGAAGGAAGTACTTTTAGTCATTATACTTCTCACTTTATCTTTATAATCTATATTCTTGATTGCCGATGGATAAACCAAGGCAGAAACTCCATCTGATAATTGTTCAAACACCTTGAAAAGTGTTTTAGCTGAACTATAAAGTCCAACTATTTTTATACTATCTGTAGTATTTATAGCAAAAGAAATAGCATAAACATCTAGGTACTTGATTGATGAATAGAAAATTGCGTGAACAGTCCAAGGAACAGCAAAATTGAGATATTTTTTAAAAGTTATTTTTCCATTTAATCCAAAAGATGATTTTTTCATTAGAATAATTGTTGAATAAATACCTGAGCTAACTCCTCCAATTAAATAAGATACAATTAAATCGCTAAAGTATAAGAAATCTTTGGTAAATATATAATATACAATAACTAATGACATTACACCGAAGTTCATTAGGTCAATGAAGAATGATTTCTTATAATCTAAATCACGAGCTAAGACTTTATATGCAAATGTTCTAGGAATAACGAACACAGAAATCAATGGCAAGAAATATGAGACTTCAATGAATTCATCTCCGCCAAGTAATCCAGCAAATTGATGTCTGAAGAGGAATAGTACTAGAGGTATAACAAATAAGAAAAAAGATTGCAGTAACATTGCAATACTATTTAGTTTAGGTCTATCTTCTTCTTTTTTACCAAATTGAATCAATCCTTGCAATGAAAAAGAATCAGACACGCTTGCTAAATATGTTATTAGTTGGGTAAAAAGGAAGTAAAGTCCATAGTTATACGGATCGGTTTGACCTATTATTACAAGGTTTACTAATCCCCAGACCAAATAAATTAGTCTATTAGCAAAGGACCAAGAGATTTTATCTAAGTGATCTTTAACTCTCAAATGACACTCTTAATTTATGAGTTATTACACTGTTTGTTGACGATAATACAATTTTACTTGATTGCAGTTTTACACCATACCGTGGTGAAAATTCATATTTATCTATACTTATTTTTGAAGCATCCGTTTCAAGAAACATAGTATTTTTCTCATTCCACAGTTTATACACATTGTTTTCCACATGCTCAACTTTGATATTGGGGAATAAGTATAAATTAACTTGCTTTATTAACTCACTTTTATAATTATCGGTTATGGTAATCCCCTCAGAATTGATTTCTATACTTCTATTATATGGTTTTCCACAGTATTCAATATAACCAGATAGTTTATCTTTTTCAGTTATTTCTAATTCTGGTTTAGATTTATCTGTATCTAACCAAAACATATCATCATTTTTTGAATTAGAAAACTCATTTTGTTCAACTCCTTCAACCCATAATGTATTGTGAGAGCAAGTAGAGCGGTATTTGTTTCTTTGCACAAAATCAGAAGTATAGCAATATGAACCGATATCAACTATAAATGGTTTCTTTTCTAAATATAATTGATATGATAAATTATCATTATGGTCATGTCCACCTTTTCCTTTCTGACCCAGTTTTCCACACTTGAATATCAGATCATACTTATCATACTTTCTTCTTATGTATCCGAATTTAATATAATTATCTTTGAGTTCAGATTTGTAATATTCTTCTATTATTTTTTTTAAAGATTTATAAGTGAATTCCTCCGAATCTAGAACTTTCCAAAAGAAACCTGAATCGTTGTCCCCTATTTGTGGCGGAAATTCATATTCTAACAATGTTGATGTAAAACTAGAAATGATATTTATTCTCTCATTTGATAATTGTCCTAATCCGTAGTTTTTTAGAATCATGTCAGCAGTTATAAGCATCTGATTAGTAAAAATGTGATATCTTGTTGATCCTTCGAAATTAGTACCGTCATCGTTGAATTGGAATTCTAATTCCTGTTCTAGTAAAAGTTTATATTTATCTAATAGAAGGTTCTTCCCTTCACTGTCTTCAGTAAAGCTTATATATATTATAATACTACATAGATTAGATAGGTAATGATTCCCTCTCATTCCTTCGGAATATTCTATATTCTCTTTGATATGTAAGTAATGATCGTACAAATACGAATCTATTAGTTCTAATTCATTTCTATCGAATAACTGTTCCTTTCTATTGAGTGTAAACAGTGTAAATATTAGATTTACTAATCTAATACCAATATCCATAGAAGTCATCCATTGAACTCCAAAGTTTGGTGGGTTTGATGCCATAAAATCGAATATCTGATTTCTAATTTCAACTAATAATTGTAATGATTTAGTTCTTTCAAATTCAATGGCTAATATAGGAAGATGATGTAAACGCCCAATTTCCCATGGTACTTTTATATCATTTCCAGAATTATTCCCATATTTTATATCCTTAAACCACTTAAATTCCCAGTTATAGTCCGAATTATAGTCTTTTTGCCAATCAATTAATTTATAACCGTCACTGGTTTTATTGAAACATTGTGTAGAAAATGGAATCAATTTGGGATTGAATTTTTTCTGAAGTGTACTATATTCAGTTTTGGAATTTATAGAAACTAATGAGTCAGAAAGTACTCTATGATTATGTTGTAAACAATGCTTAGAAAAGGATTCGAAATCATTAGCATTGACTTCTATTTCTAACAATCCAATAATATCAAGGGACTTAGAGTAATCAATCCTAAAATAAGAAATATAATCGTAAGAATATGTTGAGACTTTACCATCACGCATTCTGTACAATTTATCTAGTAAGTTGTTCGTTAGTTTATTCTTTAGCTTACGATATACGATTTTTTTATCGATTCTAGCAGCTTTTTTTAGATTATCTATTTTCATTTTGAATGATTTCATTCTTTATGCAAAATCAATAAACAAGTTAGCATAATTTTGTTAATTTTGAATTATTAGTAAACCGAAAAATGGGAATAATATAATGGAAAGACAAATTTCTAACAGTGTTAATGCAAATGATTATGAAGTTTTAATTCGTAAAAGAGGCGAAGGAAAATATGCATCATATTGCCCTCAATTGAATTACATGATTACAGGTGAAGAACACGAAGAAGTATATGGACTAATGGTTGAAAAAATCAATAGTCATATTGAATCTTTAAACTCTTCCAACTAGTCATGCAAAAACTATTGGCGCATTGGTGGTTTAGACTTATTATCGCTATCATTGCGTCAATATTAATATTTTCCCTACAAATAATCTTTTCTTTTGGATCTATTTTTTTAACAGTTTTTCTAGCAATTACTCTAACTGTTGTTAGTATATCAATACTCGCAATGAGAGCTGGCTCCAGTTTTAATGCATTTGGTTTACAGTTTGACAAATTTGCATTTATAGATATTTTCAAAGGATTATTAATAGTAATTGTAATGAATATAATATTCATACTCATCGGTTTATTAATGGGTTACGAATATAAAATTCATGAGAACTTTTATACATATGATTATAAAACTCTTCTATTTTTTTCGTTCTATTTATTTATAATGGCTTATCTAGAAGAAATATTATTTAGAGGGATATTATTTCAAACAATTAGAGAACGATTCGGTGATATAATAGCAATCGTCCTTTTAAGTATATTCTTTTCGTTTGCACACTATTTGAATCCCAATATATCTACTATGGGGTTGATGAATATTATTATTGCCGGCGTTATGCTTTCGGTACTATATATTACAACTGAATCTTTGTGGCTTCCAATATCTGTTCATTTTTTTTGGAACCTCAATCAACAATTATTACTGGGCTCAAATATAAGTGGAATTGGATCTGATATAACATTATTTCAACTTACAGCAATTAATAATAATAGTAATTGGCTATTCGGTGGACAATTTGGTATTGAAGAAGGTTTATTAACAACAATTCTTCTAACTATTTTGACTATTATCTCGTTTAAGATAAATAAACAGAATCCATATATTATGGCAACAAAATTTAAAATTAAATTTGAAGAAAGTAAATTACTAGAAAAATGAAATTAATATACACAATTATAATAGGGTTATTCCTAATCTCAAGCAATAGTTTCTCTCAGTGGGCGATTCTTCAAAGTGATGCTGATAGCTTAGTAAGAGAAGGAGCCAACCACATATATAATGTGGAATTCGATAAAGCTGAAGTATCATTCCAAGAAGTTATTAAAAGATATCCAGAGCATCCTGCGGGTTACTTTTTACAAGCAATGGTTGATTTTTGGAGATTAACTCTCTATAGATACACTGACAAGATAAACGATGATTTTCTTCAAAAAATCGATAAAGTAATACAAGTCAGTGATAAGTTACTAGATGAAAATGAATATGATATTACTGGTCTATTCTTCAAGGGTGGAGCTTTAGGTTATCGTGCAAGATTTTATACTAATGAAAAAGAGTGGTTTAGTGCAGCTACAGATGGAAAAGAGGCATACGAAATATTAATGAAGGCACATGAGAAAGCACCTGGAAACCACGATATTATGTTAGGAACAGGATTATTCAATTACTTCTCTGTTGCTATTCCTGAAGATTATCCTATTCTAAAGCCAGTTGTCTTATTCTTTCCTCCTGGAAACAAGAAACTAGGTCTATTACAACTTAGAGCATCTATGCACCATTCCCGCTACTCTAGTGTAGAGGCTGAAGTCGCTTTGATGCAGGTTTATTATTCATTCGAAAAAGATTTTGATCAGGCCTTTTTCTATGCAAATGATTTATTTACACGTTTTCCTCGGAATCCATACTTCCATAGATTCCTAGGTAGATGTTATGTAAAGCAAGGAAAATGGGAAGAAATCGAAGCAACGTGGAGAGACGTCGTAAAAAAATGCTTAGCACGTGAACTTGGTTATGACAACTTAACAGCAAGAGAAGGATTATACTATGTTGGATTATCTTTACAAAGAAAGGGCGACCAACAGATGGCAATAAAATACTTGAAAAAATGCTTAGATGTAAGCGAGTATGTGGATGGGGATAAAGAAAGTGGCTATTATTCAAGTAGTTTACTTAAATTAGGTATATCGTATAAGAAACTAAACGATAAAAAGAACTCACTATATTATTTCAAAAAAGTATTGGAAGTAGATGATAATCAAAACAACCACGCAACAGCTAAAAGATATATTGCTGATTACAATAAGTAGTCTGGCAATTTTTATTTTATTTAGTAATCCCCTTCAATCTCAAAATGTAAGGTTGGGTATAGACGTACTAATGAGTGACGAGATAAATGTAGTTCAAAACAAACGAATAGCACTTTTTACTAATCAGTCCGGAATAAATGTTAAAGGTGTACCAACTGCAGAAATTCTTTCCAAAGATTCTCGTGTAGATTTAAGAAAAATCTTTGTTCCTGAACATGGATACTATACAACTATTCCTGCTGGTGAACCCGTTTCAAATGATTCAATTTTCGGAACTCCCATAGTTTCGCTTTATGGTACTCTAAAAATCCCAAACAAGAAAGTTCTTACTGATATAGATGCTGTTGTTGTTGATATACAAGATATTGGTGTTCGCTCATATACTTATATTAGTAGCTTGCTTTATTTGATTCAGGGCTGTGCTGAGAATAATGTGGAAGTAATTGTGTTAGATAGACCTAACCCATTAGGCGGATTAGTTGTTGACGGTAATCTCCCAGAAAGTAAATTCAAATCTTTTGTTTCCTTAGTTCCTACTACATATATACATGGCTGCACAATCGGTGAACTTGCAATGATGATAAACGGAGAAATTTGGACAGAGAATAAAAAGCAATGCAATTTGACAGTTGTAACTATGGAAGGATGGGAACGATGGATGGCTTGGGATGATACAGGACTAATGTGGATTCCAACTTCACCACATGTTCCTACAGCAAACTCAGTTCGAGGAATAGCAACTCTTGGTACAATAGGCGAATTAGGAGTAATAAGTATCGGTATAGGAACTACTTCTCCGTTCGGATATATTGGCTCGCCATTCCTAAAATTAGACAATATGAGAGTAGATTATGAAGGTATTTACTTACAACATACTTATTATAGACCATTCTACGGGATGTATAGTGGGAAAGATGTTGAAGGGTATTACTTAAAATTTAATCTCTCTAATCATCTAAAACCATATACATCTGGATTACTTATTCTAAGGGAACTTGTTAAAAACAATCCTACTTTACTTTCAGAAGGTAACCTAAAGTCACAGTCAAAAGATATGTTCCAAAAGGTAACAGGAACGGATAAAATATTAAATGCTATCATATCTAACTTACCTGAAGAGATGATTGTTACACTTGCAAGTGAAGGTATGATTGAATTTTTAAAAACCCGCCAAAAATACTTACTCTATTAAAATGACTAATGATGTCACTATAAGATTAGCCGAAATGAATGATACAGAAAGTATTGTAGAAATTTATAATGAAGGAATCAGAAATAGGAACAACGCAATACTTGATGAAATAGAACTTTCAGAATATCAGCAAGAATTTAAGAAACGTGACCATTGGGAATATCCTATATTTGTTGCTATAGATAATCACAAGGTTATCGGTTGGATTTCTATCTCGGCATATCGAGCAAATCGAAGAGCGTATCAAAAATCAAAAGAAGTTAGTTTCTATATAGATAGTAAATATTTTGGAAAAGGAATAGGGTCTCAATTACTACAATATGTAATTGACCATCGTACTGAAATTTCGTTTGATTCACTTTTCGCAATATTAGTGGCAGATAATCAACCAAGTATATCTTTATTAAAAAAGTATAACTTCTTACTTTGGGGATATATGCCAAAAGTTCTAGATATGGATGGGAAAAAAGAAGATGCAATAATATATGGCAGAAATTTTGAAAAAAAAGGCAGCTAATTAGCTGCCTTTAATTAAGTCTATTTCGAGAAAACAATTCGTTTTCGAATGTTGAAATATTTATTTCTAAGTATTAAATAATAAATTCCATGATTCAATGAAAGGTTATTCAAGTCAATTGAATAATTATTCTCACCAAATACTGATTCTACTTTTTCAGAAACTATTAAATTCCCGTTAGAGTTAAAAATTTCTAATCTACTACTTTCAGGATAATTTGAAACATAATTCAAATTTACTATCCCTTTAGATGGAACTGGATAAATAATTGAGTTATTATTAACAAAATCATCTTCTACAGAAGTTTCTGTTGGCTTACTAGAGGCATCACCAGGATTTGTAACCAAAGAAGGATTACCAGGAGCTGATTGTCCAATTACCCATTGACCATCAGCATCTTGTAACTCTTCACCATTTGTGAAACCATCACCGTCCGAATCTAAATTAAAAATCTTATCCCACATTACTTTTTTATTACTTATCGATTTCTCTGCCGCTTTTCCAAAAACATTTCTGTCGCCACCATTAATGCTAAAATGGCAATTCAAACAAGTTTTTACCTGCCCATTGGGAATATAGTTTTGAAAACCATCTTTTGAGTAAGACATTTGAGTTAATAAAGCGAATAAGATTAGGAAAGAAATAGTCGAGAATATTTTCATATTGTTTTTAATAAATTGTGATTAAAATATACTCAAATATAACATAAAAGGAAAAAAGGATACATTTTAACTAAACAAAAAATATAATTGTGGACAATTACTAACTAACTGGTATTAATCGAATTTCCCACACCATTTATACGACTATTATATATTAAGACTTTAACTTCACTCTTTGTAGATATATGCCTAAAGTAATAGTTATGGATGGAAATAAGGAAGATACTATAATATACGGTAGAACTTTTTAACAAAAAAAAGCAGCTAATTTAGCTGCCTTCGTTATAATTTATTTCGAGAATACAATTCGTTTTCGAATATTAAAATACTTATTTCTAAGCACTAAATAATAAATTCCGCTATTCAGTGATTGATTATTCAAATCTATTGAATAATCATTTTCTCCAAATACAGATTCTACTTTTTCAGAAATCAATAAGTTCCCATTAAAATTAAATACCTCTAACTGGCTACTTTCATAATAATTAGATACATAGCTTAAATTTACAATTCCCTTTGAAGGTATAGGGTAAATTACTGAGTTAGTATTTACAAAATCATCTTCTACAGACGAATTTGTTGGTTTACTATTAGGGTTCCATGGCTGAGTAACCAAATCAGAGTTTCCAGGATTTGCTTGTCCTTGAGCCCATTGACCATCAGGATCTTGTAATTCTTCTCCATTAGTAAAACCGTCGCCATCAGAATCTATGTTAAATATTAAATCCCAACGAACATTTGCAGTCGAAGCTGGTCCACTTAAATTATCGTTAACTGTTTCACCAAATGGATTTCTTTCCCCACCACCATAAGGGCTTACGTGGCACCCAACGCAACTGAATTTCTTTCCATTAGGTACTTGATTTACTCTGAAATCTCTTGAATGAGATTCAATTACGAACGAAAGAAAAAGTGTAATAATTAGAAAGTAATAAATTTTACTCATAAATAATCCTTAATATATTGTTAAATCTTGGTTGTAATGACAACTAAATAACAAAAAAGTTACACTTCATACACTTTTACTCAGGTGACCCCATAATTCTAGCAAAAATTTGAGTGTCTGGGAAATGTTCGAAAATAAGTTTTAGTAATACTAATAGTGGTATAGATATAATCATACCAGCAATCCCCCAAATATAACCCCAGAATACTAATCCAAAGATAACAGTAAGAGTATTGAGCTTTAGTTTGTCACCTGTTATTATAGGTTCTACAAGATTACCCATAACCATCTGAATAGTAGATAAAATTATCAATAAAAAAATCACAGGTTGAAAAGTATCAAATTGAATGAATGCCATCAGTACTGGTGGTATTGTCGCTAGTATAGACCCTATTGAAGGTATAAAGTTCAATAAAAAGGCAATGAAAGCGAAGAAAAACGCAAAATTCAAATCAAATAAGAGACAGGTTAAATACACCAAAATTCCTGTAAATAAACTAATCAGTGTTTTTATCATAAGATAGGAAAGTATTGAGCTCTGAATTCTACTCATATTTTCAATTAGAGTCGAATCTGTATCACCTTTAACATGGGCTATATATAAATCATAATCTGCTAACCCTATGAGTAGGACAACATAATAGAGGAAGAACATAACAAATGAACCCGACAAAGAGCTAAGGAAATTGGCTAAGCCAGGTAAAGTGGCTGGGATACCATATTCATTAACTAGATATTCGAGATTAATTTTTTTATCAGCAGTTGATATTGCGGTTCCAAATTTTGTATTTATCCAAACTACTACATTCTTTATTCTCATATTCAGCTTTTCTATAAGAAAATCTTGATTTTCTATGATAGATTGAACTGCCTCATTTAAAATCGAATAAATTGCAAATACTATAAGCAAAGTAATAATAGTAACTGTTGGGAAAATAAGCCACTTTGGAGCTTTAAATCTTTGTAGAAAACCAACTAAAGGTTGGAACATCAAAGCAATAAGAATAGCTAAAGCTAAAGGAACTAAAATACCTGATAGTTCTTTTAACAAATACAAAACCAAAACAAAAAGAAATACAAAAAGTATATTTTTGATTGAATTTAGATGCGATTCAGTATTCATTTGTATGCTGTTATATTATTCACGGTACAATTTAATTAATTATTATTGATATGTCCAATAATTTATCAAAAAAAACTTCTTAACTATTAAACTTCCCTATTATAACCTATTTAAAGCTAATATGTTGATAATTAAGATGGACTTTTATCGTCATAATGCTTATATTAGTAGATTAATATTTTACATTTATAATATAAAGCAGCATAAATAAATGGCACTTTTTGGTAACGAACACATAGTTGTTACGTCGTTGGAAGATGAGATGCGTAATTCCTACCTCGATTATTCGATGTCGGTTATTGTATCAAGAGCACTTCCAGATGTAAGAGATGGACTCAAACCCGTTCATAGGCGTATATTGTACGCTATGCAAGAGTTAGGATTACAACCTAACAAACCCCATAAAAAATCAGCCCGTTTGGTCGGGGAAGTTCTTGGTAAGTATCACCCACATGGTGATTCTTCAGTTTATGACGCGATGGTGCGTTTAGCACAAAGTTGGAGTATGCGTTATCCTTTCGTAGATGGACAAGGTAACTTTGGCTCAGTTGATGGTGATTCTCCCGCAGCAATGCGTTATACAGAGACTAGATTAACTAATATAGCTACTGAAATGTTGAGAGACATTGATAAGAACACAGTAGATTTCAGAGCAAATTTTGATGAATCTTTAGAAGAACCTACAGTATTACCTTCTGTAGTACCATCACTCCTGATGAATGGCTCTTCTGGAATTGCTGTAGGTATGGCAACAAATATACCTCCTCATAATTTAAGAGAAGTATGTGCTGGTTTGCAGGCATTACTAGATAACCCGAATATAACTTCTGAAGAAATGATTCAGTATGTACCTGCCCCTGATTTTCCAACTGGTGGAATTATCTACGGCTATAAAGGAGTACAAGAAGCTATTACTACAGGAAGAGGGAAGATAAAAGTTAGGGCTAAAGCAAGTATTGAAGAAAATCATACTGGCTCAAAGCAAGCAATTATAGTCCATGAACTACCATACCAAGTGAACAAAGCAAATCTAATTGAAAAAATTGCTGAATTAGTAAGGAATAAAGTTCTGGAAGGTATTTCAGATATCAGAGATGAATCTGATAGAGATGGATTGAGAGTAGTTATAGAATTGAAAAGAGATGCAATTGCATTAGTTGTGTTAAATATGCTTTTCAAGTACACACAAATGCAAGTTACATTTGGTGCTATTTTACTAGCATTAGATAAAGGACGTCCGAAAGTAATGACTGTCAAAGAGATGATGGAAAAATTCCTAGCTCATAGAAATGAAGTCATTGTAAGAAAGACACAATTTGAACTGGATGCAGCCGAGAAAAGAGCTCATATTTTAGAAGGCTTTATAATAGCATTAGATAATATAGATGCAGTTATTAAAACTATTAGAGAATCAAAAGATCCGAATTCGGCATCTACTCTATTACAAGAAAGATTTGAATTATCTGTTATTCAAGCAAAAGCAATATTAGAAATGCGTTTGCAGAGACTAACTGGTTTAGAGATAGATAAGATTAGAGATGAATATCGTGAGGTACTTCAAACTATCGAAAGGTTACAATCAATTCTAGCAAATAAAGAACTTCAATTACAGATAATTTCTGATGAATTAAAAGAAATATCTGATAAATATGGTGATGATAGAAGAACTGAAATAGTTTATGATGCTGATGATTTTGCAATAGAAGATATAATTGCAGATGAAGATGTAATAGTAACTATAACTAGAAATGGTTTGATAAAAAGAACAAAAGTTTCTAATTACAGAAAGCAAAATAAAGGTGGTCGTGGCTCTAAAGGGACAGGAACACACGATGATGATTTCGTAGAACAAGTTTTTCAAGCATCCACTCATAATAATTTATTATTCTTTACAGACAAAGGTAAAGTCTATAAGATTAAAGTTTATGATTTGCCAGAAGGTAGTAGAACCTCAAAAGGTCGCTCTTTGGCTAATGTTATTATGAAAGACCCAGATGAAGTTGTAACAGCATTCCAGGCTGTTGTTGATTTTGATGCGAAAGATGCCTACATAATTATGTGTACAAAACATGGTACTATTAAGAAAACTGAACTTTCTGCATTTGCCAATATCCGTCAAAATGGAATAATTGCAATTGGACTAAGAGATGATGACAAGATGATAGGTGCTATGCTAACTAATGGTGACTATCAAGTTGTTTTAGCTACACATCATGGTATTGCGTGCCGATTTATGGAAAGTGAAATACGTGATATGGGTAGAACAGCCCAAGGGGTAAGAGGTATCAGACTATCTAAAGAAGATTATGTTGTTTCTATGGTTGTAGTCAGAAGAAATGATGCACAACTATTAATTATTGGCGAAAATGGTTATGGTAAGAGAACGGCACTTAACGAGTTTAGATTAACTAAACGTGGTGCTAAAGGTGTGATAGCAATGAACTTGACCGCTAAGACAGGTAAAGTAGTTGGTATGATGACTGTTCTTGACAATCAAGATTTAATTGTAATTACGACAAAGGGTATTTTAATTAGACAGAATATTCGAGACATAAGAACAATTGGTAGAAATACACAGGGTGTGAGACTCATTAGATTGGATAGTGGAGATCAGATTTCTGACTTTACTATTGTAAATGAAGACGAAGATATTGACAATGACGATATACAAGAAGCAGACAACCAAGATACACTTCTTTAAGATGAAGATTGGAATAAATAATAATAACGCTGGGATATTTATAATTCTCAGCGTTTTTTTTGTTTTCATAAATTCAACTTTATCTTTGGCAGTCGATTCTATAACTTATATTAAACCAAATGAATATCATGGTTTATTATTACACGATACTATTAATTCAATCGAGAAATATGACATTCAAAGAATGAATTATAGTACACTATACGATATATTGAATACTCGAAATGAACTTTTCGGAATGTCGCTAGGTATTAATGGACATTATAATAATTTCCTAGGTTATGGCGCCATAGATAATAATATTGAATTAGGATTTAATGGACGAAGTTTAACTAACTATTACAATGGGAATTATAATCTAGAGAATTATTCTCCTGAATTTTTTGAAAGGATTGAAATTCTGACTGGTTCAGATGCTGCCATTCTTTCGAGTAAGCCGAATAATACATTTTTAAATTTTCAAGAGATTATTTACAATACAAAAATTCCATTTACTCGGCTTTGGTATGCTCAGGAAGGTGGTTCTTTTATTAGTGCCGATGGGATATTCAGCCAGAATTTCTCTGATGGGTGGAACTTTACTTTTGGTTTCAAAAAAACGGGTGATAGACTTGCCTTTGACAACATGTCCACAGATTATTGGAATCTTAGATTTATATTAAGGTATAATATTGACTCTACATCTTCCCTATCTATTTCAGATAATTTCACTAATAATAAGACTATAACAAGTGGTGGATCTGACCCTGAAAACTCTTTTGATATATATAATCCTATAAACTCTTCACCTTATTATAGTAAGATACAGTTAAGGAATTATAGACACGATTTGAATGTTACATATAGTAATAAAATGGATTTCTTTAATATCACTAATACTACTTATCTAACTAGCGATATGAATGAAAGGGCTCTACCCAGATTTGATGAATCAGATACTTTAGGAAATACGGGTAATACTGAAACTCAAATAGGAAATAGAATAAATTTAGATTTTATATTTGATAATATTGAGTTTAAAGTCGGCTCTAATATTAATACATTTAGCTCAAAAGGTACTAATTTCTTTACTGAATATAGTGGTGTTAATTGGAATTTATATTCACGAGCAGAGCTGAATTTTACCAAATCTACAAGTATTTCGGGAGGTATTAATTATGGGAATGATTCCAAAAATGGATATATCGGATTTGGGGAAAGACTTGAACACAGATTAAATGATAATTCATCACTTTATCTAGATCATTCATTTATTTCTAAAAATGGTCTTATTTATAGCAATGATTTAGAAAACGAAAAGACAAATTTATTTATTGCTGGAATAAAACTAGAATCGATTAGTATAGAAGGATATTACAGAATAGTAAATTCACCTATATTCAACAAATTAGTAAACGAATACTATACCGAACAATATAATATATCAGACTACCAAGCTTTTGGAGGTGCAGCTTCTTATAGTGACCAAATTTACTCAGACTTTTTTGATAAGAATGATAAGATTGATTTAAGATTACAAACAAGAATAAACATAATAATTGAGAACGATGAATTTAAAAATTACTATCCTCTTTTTACTTTTAATGCTGGTTTGAATTATTTGCTTATGATAAATAAAAGTGAATTGAATATTGGTTTCAAAGCTGGATTACTTGATTCAAAAACTGCACCTAGATTTATCCCAATATCAAATAGCTATATTACCACAACCAATAATGTTGGTATTCAAACAACTGGTTTGAATCTATATTCAATAATGAAACTAGGCAATGCATTCGTAAAGATAGAATGGGAAAACCTTCTTGATGCTAATTATTTTAATGTAGCTTATTTTCCTGAACGTGGCCAAATAGTGAAGCTATCGGTTGCTTGGTCATTTTTTGATTAATTGACTTTTATCATTCTATTAAAACTAGGTTCGGATGATTTGTTTATAATATCTAATCTATAGTAATAAACACCTGTTGAAATTGAATTACCATTATCATCTACCCCATTCCAATCGAGAGTATTTTCTCCAAAGTTAGCTGAAGATTCTAGTTCTATTATCTTTGACCCCAATGAATTGAAAATTGTTACTCTAACATCAATCCCATTTTCCTTACCTATATAATTATATTTGAATGTCGTAGATTCATCAAAAGGATTCGGGTAGTTCCCAAAGTTATTAGTTTTATATTCATTAGAAACATAAATATTTAAGTTTAGTGTATCGGCATGATTACCAGTAGCATCTTCACCTATTACTAGTAGTCTATTCTGACCTAGATCAAGTTTATCAATAGGTCTAAAAGTAACCCTTGCTTTTAATTCACCTTCGTTAATTAATTCAAATTTGAAAGTATCAACGTTATTGTTAATCATTACTTTACTATTAATTCTATTGAAAATTACATTATCTTTTAATATTTCAAGAGTAGATTTATCATATAGTTCGACAGTGAATTTTGGTCTTTCAGAGACATAAGAATTATTAAAGAGTTCAACTCCATCAGCATAAACTATTAGCCAAGGTTTAGTAGTATCTTCGTTAACTCTAAAATCAGAACTAGTAATATTATTAAACACGAACAGTTCATTCTGTTGCTTCTCAGTATCTATATCGAATATTAACTTGTTATTAGTAGCAAAACCAGTTGTATTGTAATTCAAATTAGAATTAAACTTAGAGTTTTGGTCAATAATTGGCTGTAATACTTTTTTTGATTCTGTATTAAAATTATTCTCAATTGTAAATTTGAATTCTATGTTCTCAGCAGTTGATCTAGTTGAGATATTTTCAACTGAATACGGATACTCTGCATCCTCACCCCTTTCAAACTCATCTTTCTTGAATTTAGACTCAGATTTTAAGACAGCTAGTTCTGGAGATGGAATAAAATCTAACTCAACTCTATTAAATACAAACGGTGCACCTACACTATCTCTTTCAATATTCAATCCTAGATTTAACGAGGGTTCACTCTTAGTATCAATACTACTTAAATCAGTTAAAATATCATTACTTTCTTTTATTACATTATCATTAGATATATACTTGCTTTGATAACTCATATTTGGTTGAGTAAGAACCAGCCGACTTTCAATGAACTTCTTAGCTTTTCCAATATTATTAATACTTATTTTTGCATTAGTTTGGTATCTTGTAAAATCAGTTCTAAGTTGTATTGTATCACCCAATAAATGATAATCAATCGTTGATTCTGGAAATCCGATTCTAGTAAATAAAACGTAACTAGAATTACCCTGCAAAGAATCTGAATACTTTGTACCTAAAACAGATAAAGCTTTTTTAATTCTTGTAATACTACCTACACTATCTGGACTTTTCTCATTATTCATTATGTCAGGAGCCCTAGTTGGCACATCTGCCGTAGCTAATAACAAATAATGTCCATAAGGTAATGAATCATTTAAAAACTTATCCAACCATCTAGAATCTATAAATATATCTTCACTATTAAATTTACTATCCCAGGTATCAAAATGCCTACTAGTAAATGTCGTATCATCGATAGTATCTGGGATAATTACTATATTAAATCCACGTTGCAACCTATTTAAAAAGGCAAAAATACTACTGTCTTTCTTGTCTATTAAATCGATTATTGCATGTCTTCCTGCATTACTATTCCCTCTGGCCGAGGACAGAAATACTGAGAATTCTCTATCATCAAATTCTAACCCATTTGAAGTATTAACTAAATTATCATAATTAATTGTCTTGCTCTTACTATTAACAATATAATGAACTACTGAATCTACTTCTGTAGATGTATGGAATTCAAGATTTTGAATAGAGGATTCTATACCACTTACTTTTTCTTTACTATAATATTCAAGTATGTAATCTTTATTATTATTCAAATTATCAACTTTCAATTCTATAAAATTTTCAAAAAGGCTTGGAGTACTGCTAGAATATATTATCTCATTATTTTGATTTTTAATCTTAAAATCATATTCTTTTTCAGTGCCAGTTGGATTTACAAATCTGAAAATTGCATTTTTAGCCGAAACATTCCAATGATCAAGCGGCTCTACTGGTAGAATACTTTGAGAAAAAACGTTAAACGATAAATTAACTCTATTATTCTGATAACTTACATCATTTATAAGACTGTCATAATCTGCAAATAATTCTAGATTATGTTCACCAATAGAATTTATTAAATCAAATTCAAAAGATAGATTTGAAGTGAAACATACTGGTTCTACTCTCTTTATAATTGTATCAGCAACTCCATTGAAAATATGGATAAGTCTAACATCCATCGAGTCCTCACTTACAATACCAATATTATATAAACTAAAATCAACTTTAACCTGTTTATCACTCTCCGTAATTATACTACTACCAGATTGGTTAGTTATAAATACATCTTTCTTATATATAACTATCTCTGGCTGCAATGAAATTCTTAAAGTTAGCAATGGATCACCAAGTAAGATTACTTGATTCAAAGCAGAAGGAACTCTTGAATTTCTTGCTTTATACGAATTGTAAATTCGTCCTATATTTCTTTCGGGGTATTGCAAATTGATAATTGCATAATACATGGCTGATGATACACTAAGTGCAGTTTCCACTTTAGTTGTTGAAGTACCACCAATAACACCTACAAACCCTTTATTCTTAATATTTACGAACTCCTCGCCTATTGAATTTAATTGCCAGGGTTCTGCGAAGGCAGATGTGTTGCACGAAAGGGTATTTAAAAAACCATACTTACCTTGATTATTGAGGTTTGGAGCTTCCCAACCTGACATATCAATTACAGTAGGTGAACCATGCCCTAAGAAATTAGTCCACATTTTCCCTTTGTTGATTTCTCTTTTTATATCATTTGCCTGTGATTCAGAAACTGTTTGGCTTGAAGACTTACTAATTGTCATAGTATCAGGACAGATATTGGTTGATGTAAAAAATTCATTATAATCATACATATTTTGAGCAAATCCAAATTTCTGATTGTCATCTCCTCCAGCAATTTGTAGAATACTTTTCATCCAGGGGTTTACAGGTACTTCATAATAAGTTTTAACTTTATCAAGATAATTCTCAAGCTCTAAATTATTATTAACAGGTATTCTACCAATTACTATCTCAGGGACATAATCATCACCTTCCAAAGTTCCGTATAAATTATCAGAATACGGTATCCCATACACAGGTATTAATTGGTCAACAAAACTACCCGCCCTCTGTTTTTTAGGATCCCAAGTTGCATCTCCTACCAAGGTTAAAAATTCTGGATAATCGTTCCAATTATCATAAGCACTTTTTAGAAAATTTTTGATAGAATGTGGGCTTTCAATACCATACCCATAAGTATCATAAAGCTGTTCTACATCTATTGATAATATCTTTTTGTTCTCTATCTTCGACAAATAGGAGGTATATTTATTTATTGTTGGTTCAAATAAGGGATTATAGATATAAAATGCATCTACAGTAGTTTCTTTAATATGTTTAATCTTCGCTTTAGAAAGCTTTACATCCTGTATTGAACTTAAGGAGTTAACAATTTTTCTTGAAGTTTGTCCTTTTGGTAGAAAAACCTCAGCACTGAAGTAATTTCCATTATTAATCTTTTGTATTATACTTTCATTAATTGACTCATATTTCTGAGTTCCAATTTTAGCAAACATATATTTATTATTAGCAGAACTTATACTATTTGCTCCAAATAGATTACTGATTTTTGTTTTTATATTATTACTAATGGAGCTTTCTGATGTAATTACTAACCCAATATTCTGGCTAGAATTTACACCATTGAGGAAATTGATAAATTCCGATTCTGATTCAAAGATGTTTATAATATTTTTATTTCCTAAATCTGTTATAATACCAAAGCCATACTTTCTATTAGTTAATAATTGTTTGTTAAAAAAGATAGATGAAAACTTATTGTTTACTGATAAAGCAAGGAAATCAGTATTTACTGCTTTAGGGAATTGAATTGTATTATTAACTGTATCAATAACAACAACAAAACTCTCTTGGAAACCACTGATATTTACTTTTGAATCTATATTATTATCCGTTATAAAGGAGAAATAATTATTTTCTGCAACCGGTAATACCTCACCAGTGATATTGTAAAAATCAAATCCAATTATACCATTAAATTTGGATTTATCAATATCTTCAACCACTTTATATGAATTAAGGTTTAAGGTATTACCACCTTGAATTAAATTGCTAATTGGGATAGTAATTTTAGTGTTTATAACTTTACTACCTATGTTACTAATAGTATCATTCTTGTAACTATTTAAGTATGTTAAGGTCTTATTATAAACGGTCTCTGGATTAGGTAAGTAATATATATTTGTAGCATACTCATATTCTATCTTAAGATCAGTAACAGGAAAAATAGAGAATTCTGTAAAAAACTCCCACGGTTTATCAAAGCTATTTTGAGTTCTTATTTCATCATAATACCAGTTTTCAGATAAAACAGTTTCTGTATCTGTAACATCTATCCCATTACCATAAACTTTATCTTCTTCATATCTTTTATTTATACTTACTTTATCGAGTATTTGATTGGTTTGTAGATCAGTAATAAGATTATATTGCAATGATTGTGAATCTTCATCATAGACTATAAAATATGGTTCTTTTCCATTATAATAATCATAATAAGAAGTGTCGCCATAAGGGTGTGAAGCAACTATATAAAGATAATCATCATGTTGAATTACATTTGATGTTGAATAGAATTTCAACTCATTTCCGCGGTTTATAATATGTATATGATTTACAGGTTTGCCAATTAGACTATTATTAGTATTTATCAATTCTGATAAATTTATTCTTGCTACCCCATCTTTAGTAGAATAGAATTTATAATAATCTAAATTTGGATTGAACCAATCTGAAGCTGATTGAACTCTATTTTCTTTTGTATTATTCCTTTTTATTGAAAGTGCGTCTAAATGTCTCTTATTTAATAATTCTGTATGAAAATTATATTTTGAAGCCAGACTCAATGATATTGTATTTTTAAACTTATATGAAAACGAAATAGAATCTACTTTATAAGAAGTATTATTAACTGGGTCAGTTCTTGTCAAATCTACACTCAAATTTGCAATTTTTACTCTACGCTGAATACCAGCATAACTTAGAGAGTAGTTCGGCTTAGAAGTGAAATTTTTAGAATTATTACTAGAAATCGATTCATATATACTAATATCAAAGTTGTTTAAATCAAATTCGTCAATTGCAAAGACTCCAATCCATTCATTATTAGAAGAAAATTCAAAATCATCAATTCTAACAGTTATACCTGTTTCAGTTTCGGAAACATAATTCTTACTGAAAGAACAATTCGATAGAATGAAAAATACAATTAGAAAAGACGATAATTTATACATACTTGATACTTATTATTATTTGATTATATGTTAAACGTATTAATAAAAAAAAGGTTGTGTTCATATTATAATGAACACAACCTTATGATAAAAGTTACATTTTTAGTTACTTAATTATTTTTTGGGAGATCCTTTGATATCAAAAATAATTTTGTCAGCTATAGCACTTGCAATTTCTCTTTGAACATTATCGCCACTAGTCATATATTCAGAAATAGCATTTTCTACTCTAGTTTTGATAATCTCAGAAGTTTGACCAACTAAAGCCGTTGATAATTGGTGAATATCTTCTTGTTGTCCTCTAAGAGTTTCAAGTTGAGATCTATTAGCATCCTCCATTTTCTTAAGCATCTTGTCCATACGTTCTTCATTTTCAGTATAGAACATAGTGATGGCAAGAAGCACAAGCATCGTAAACTCCAAGAAGATAACGAAAAGGATAACTGATGGTCTATCTGCAGGAATAAATTTCAAACCACGAATACCGACACCCACAATAAGTACCGCAGCACCACCATAAGCAAGTCCAGTTACGTTATTTGAGAATTGTTCTGTGAAGTGGTGAGCCATATAAAGTTTGAAACCTTTTCCAATTTTCATATGATTACCTCTCCAATCTAAACCATTCTTAGTATCTACAATCTCTGTTAATACAAACTCTGAGAAGAACTCTTTAATTCTATTATACAAAGCTTCATTTCTGAAAAGTACTAAATCAGTTTCATCATCATAAATATCATCAAAATCGATTAGCTTCTTAGTTGCTAATTCAGTATCAGTCGTAGTTCTATCCCAAATTGTTCTATATAGTCTTTCCATTTCATCTCTGTCAGCATCTTTTAGTCTAATATCAGGCAAAGTTAGCATTTCAACTACTCTATC
The DNA here is from genome assembly GCA_041675005.1 of Kapaibacterium sp. (SeqCode). Taxonomy (GTDB): domain Bacteria; phylum Bacteroidota; class Ignavibacteria; order Kapaibacteriales; family UBA2268; genus PGYR01. The sequence goes on along the minus strand of JBAYUQ010000001.1, from coordinate 341,123 downwards.
ATCAAATCCAGTTTGAAGTCTGATTTTAACTTTTACGTGATCAATCTCTTTTTCAAATAATGCAGCCATAAGACCTAAAGAAGAAGGGAATATCATTGTTAAAAGTACACCTACGAATAGACCAATTACTAATGAAAGAATCCAGAAACCAATATGTGGCTCAAGGAAAATTGGATTTTCACCAAGTTTTGGAGCTTTGACATACCATTCACCAGATTTTTTTGAATAGCCATGAGCTTCTAGATTTCTATCTTGCCAAGAAAAATCAATGATATATTCACCATTAATCAAATCTTTTGCAATCGCTGTGTTTGATCCAATTGATGCTTCTTTTTCTTTTGAAGTAGAACCCCAAGTAAGATCATCAAATTCAACAAAACCTATTTTCCCTAATTCATCACCTGATGGTGAAAATTGAGAAATAACGAACCCAGCTGTAGCTTGAGGTAAAACGTAAAAGTGAGTAAAATAACCAACTACTAAAGTAATAGCTAAGAAAACAACCCATTGCACAAACCCTGCGCCTCTGTGTTCTTTATTTCCTGTCATATTGTTTGGAGACATACATTAACCTATAAATTAATTATTAAATGATTTTATTTCGTACTATAAAAATAAATTTTACTAAAACTGCTGATAGTAAAGCATAAGATAAGATTTAGTTTTTATTTCTACAAATAAAAGTTTTCAAATATGATAACTTTTACATAATAAAGCGTATCTTACAGAATGAGATTCTTAAATTCACATACAAACTATTTCAATTCAAGTAAAGGTACAATCAGAGGAAGTTCAGCTCTTTCATTCTGTTTTTATCACTCTAGACTTATCTCAACTCTTCTATACACTTCCATACTTAATTAATATTTATATTACTTAACACAAATAGTAAAAGTAAATTTCTAATTATTAACATGGATTAAAATATGAAAAATTCTAATTATACGCCAAAATATTATATAAATAGTTCAAATGCACTTGAATCTATCTCTGAACATCAAATTGGAGATGGTATGTCGATAGTAGTTGACAATAATGAAAGTAAAGGGAATATAGTAGATAGAAAGACAGGAAAGAGATATATAGATTTCTTTACTTGCTTTGCATCTATGCCATTAGGGTACAATCATCCCAAGATGTTAGAATCTAACTTCTTAGATTATATAGGTATGCATTCTCTTAATAAACCTTCAAATTCGGACTTGTATTCAGAAGTACAAGCTACTTTTACAAAGACATTATTTAAAATCGCAGTTCCAAAAGATGATTTCAAATATAGTTTCTATATAGAAGGAGGTGCATTAGCAGTAGAAAATGCTTTAAAAGCTGCTATGGATTGGAAAGTAAGAAAAAACATAAAGAAAGGACTATCTGAGACTATTGGGACTAAAGTTCTTCATTTCAAACAGGCATTTCATGGTCGAACTGGCTATACGCTTTCTATAACAAATACTGACCCCGTTAAAGTAATGTATTTCCCAAAGTTCGATTGGCCTAGAGTTGATAATCCAAAGATTATATTTCCAATAGAAAATAATCTAGATGATATAATGAAAAGAGAGAAAGAAAGTATAAGACAAATAGAAAAAGCTTTCATAGATAACAAAGATGATATATGTTCTATTATAATAGAGCCAATTCAAGGAGAAGGTGGAGATAATCATTTCAGAGATGAATTTTTCGTTGAATTGAGAAGAATATGTGATGAGAATAATGCATTACTAATATTTGACGAAGTACAAACAGGCGTTGGTATGACAGGTAAGATGTGGGCTTACCAGCATCTCTCTATTAAACCTGATATAATATGTTTCGGAAAAAAAATGCAGGTATGTGGTATATTATCTAATACTAGAATAGATGAAGTGGAAGATAATGTATTCCATAAATCTTCGAGAATAAACTCTACTTGGGGTGGTAACTATACCGACATGGTAAGGATTACCAAATATCTAGAAATAATCGAAGAAGAGAATTTAGTAGATAATTCAGATAAAATGGGAAATTACTTACATTCATTACTCCAGAAGCTACAAAATGAGAACTCTGATATTATTAGTAACGTCAGAGGTAAAGGGTTATTCAGAGCATTTGATATACAGCAAGAGTTAAGAAAACCATTATTAGATAGATGTTTCGAAAATGGATTAATTGTTTTAGCTTGTGGCAATAATTCTGTTCGATTTAGAACAAGATTAAATATCACAGAAAGTGAACTGGATGAAGGTATTAGTTTAATATCTAAAACAATATCTCAGATTAGATAAATAATTTATCTAATTCATGGATAATATCGTTTTTTACATCATCAAATTCTTGGTTGAGGGCACGGGCACCAGCTGCAAACTTGTGTCCACCTCCACCAATTTTTGCAGCTGCTTCTCTTACTGAGTATTTTCCTTTTGAACGGAATGAGATTCGTAATTCTCCCTTTTCTCTTTCTGTTATTAGTACTCCGACTTCGACTCCTTTAACCGATAAAGTATTGGATACGAATCCTTCAGTATCATCTTCTATTGCATCTGCTTTATCAAAATCAGATTTTCTAAGAGACATTATAGAAATTCGGCCTTGATTATATAAGTCCATATTGGCTAGAGATATACCCAACAATTTCAATGCTTGTACTGTTTTCTGATTGTATATCTCATCATAACATTTAACTGGGTCTGCACCATTTTCCAATAGCTTTGCAACTATATAATGTGTCTCAGCTGTTGTTCTATCGAATCTGAAACTACCAGTATCTGTCATTATAGCCGTATAAAGTGCATTTGATATTCGTTTATCATATTTACCTTTTAGTGCATCTATCAATACCCAGATAAGTTCTCCAGTTGAAGTGGCATCAGTATCTAACATTTCTAAGTCGGCAAATCCTTTTGGTTCTAAGTGATGATCAATCATTACTTTATAAGCATTAGACATTGCTACAGCATCTCCAGCCTCTTTTAATCTGCTCAAATCATTCAAATCTAAAACAAATATTAAATCAGCTCCAATAATATCTTCCATAACACTATCATCATATCTGAGTATGCTATCACATCCTTCTAAGAATTTTAAATTATTATTAATTCCACCATTAATAAACATTTTGGACTTTTTATTAAAGTGCTTTTTAATAAAAAAGTGTAGAGCTAACATTGAACCGATAGCATCTCCATCTGGACTTACATGAGAAGTTATAATAATATTATATGATTTTTCAATTTTTTCGGATATTGCGAGAGCTTTTTCTGTAAAATTCATTTTTATTGGATTTGTTTAAATAATTGTCTTAATTTAAGACTTATTCTATAAAAAATACGAACATATAATGACTTTCGATGAAAACGAGAACGAATTAGAGAATCTAAAGAATCGATACAAGAGGAATACTCCCAACGTAGAAGACGAAAATAACGATATTCATAAAATTAAAACTACTAATAATAAACTATTGAATATAGTAAATAAAAGTAGAAATAGTTTTAAGTATATAATTACTTTTTTTAGTTTTCTAATTGTTTTATTCCTTTTAGTATTTATTGCTGACAAATGGATTTTGCCGTCTATGGTTCACGATAGAGAGACTGTAAATGTACCTTCTATAGAAGGAAAAAGTCTCAAAGAAGCATCTGAAATATTAAATGCTAGTAATCTTTTCTACGAGATAGTTAGTGAGCAATATTCTGGGCAAGTAGAGGGAGTAATACTTAAACAAGTCCCAGAAGCAGATAAGCAAGTTAAAAGTAAAAGGCCTATATTTATAACTATTAGCAAAGGCAAAGAGACAATAGAAATGCCCGATTTAACAGGAATTTCAGTTAGGCAAGCTAGAGTTACACTCTATAATAATGGGTTGAATATAGGCGATGTACAATATACTTATAGTGATCTGGTACCCAAAGACTCTGTTATTTCTCAAAATATTAGAAAAGGTAAAAATCTAATTTATGGTGATACTGTAAATCTGATTGTCAGTAAAGGTCCTGAGTTTCAAATATATATTCCAAAGCTTTCTGGAATGGCATTCGAGGGTATTGAAAATTATCTTATTTCAGAAGGTTTCAAGTTGGGGAATGTAGAGTTTATAGAAAATGATACTTTTGTACCTGGGACTATAATATCGCAACTACCACCATCAAATACACTTGCACAAACAGGACAATATATTAACATAGTTGTTGCTAGATAGATTAAACCTTTTCTTAGAAATATATGTCTAAGAATTAGTTAATCAATTAATTATATTATTAGAGAGGTTTTATTATGAGAAAAATGAATTTATTTATAAGTGCTGTTATTACCCTAGCGCTGATTACAGGCATAACACTTTTTGCAAAAGGTGACAAATGTGATGGGAAAAAAGGTAAGTGTGGAAACGAAAGACCTAAAATGACCCAAGATATGGCTGATAAATTGAATCAATTAAAAAGTGATTTTGATTCTAAGCTGAGCGATGAAGATTTGAATGCCTTAAATCTATTGAGAGATGGAGTAAAATCACAAAGACTTGAAATAAAAACACAAATATCAGACATAAAGAACTCTGATATTTCAAAAGAAGAAAAAAAGACTAGAATTCACGAATTATTGAAGAATAATAAAGGTAATAAGGATGATGTTAAATCTGAACTTAAAACTATATTAGAAAACAATAAAGAAGCTGTGGAATCATTAGCAAATAGTCTGAAAGAATTAAAACAAAATGATGGACATCCAAAAAGAAGAAAAGAGTTTAAAGGCAATAAAAATAATGAAAATAAAGGTCATAGAATTGCAAAGTTTATTCTTCATGATGAGTTCGTTGCTATGAAAGACGGGTTTAGAGAAAAAGTAAAAGACTCTAAAAAGTTAGATTTAGTTGTAAATAATGATCAATTGACTTTCGTTAGTCCTGATGAATCAAGTAATTCTAAATTTACTTTATATGATTTGAATGGAAATAAAATCACAAACATTGCAAATCAAAACATAATAAAAGGTGAGAATTCAATAAACTTGAATACACTGAATATTAAATTAGAAAAAGGACGTTATTTCTTAATTATAGAAAATGAGAATGGTGTTAGCTCTGGTAAGTTTATTTATCTTAAATAACATTTCTAACATTATTATTTATATAGAGCTTATGATCAAGTTATCATAAGCTCTTTTTTTTTGTCTCTTTCATTATAGTTCAATATGACTTAACTTTGATAATTAGAAAAATCAAACTTAGAAAAAATAATGTCGCTTAATCTCTCAAAAGAAAATCATCAAATAGACCCGAAAATATTCAGTACTTTAAATGAAAGACAATTCGATGGTGTCAACAAAATAAATGGTCCTACACTCGTACTTGCTGGTGCTGGTAGTGGTAAGACTAGAGTTCTAACATATCGAATAGCCAATTTGATATCGCAAGGAATTCCACCATATAAAATACTTGCCTTAACATTTACTAACAAAGCAGCTCGTGAAATGACTGAAAGGATTGCTTCTTTAGTAGGTGAACAATCTGCTAAAAGCGTTTGGGCTGGTACTTTTCATTCAATTTTTGCAAGAATACTGAGATATGAAGCAACTGCGATTGGTTATACTTCTGATTTTAGTATATATGATGCAGATGACCAACTAAGTGCAATCAAAAAGATAATGAATCAAGAGGGTATCTCTCCCCAATCATTCTCTCCTTATCAAGTTCGCTCTAGGATTAGTAATGCAAAATCAAATATGTTAAATCCTACTCAATTTGCTGAAGAAGCAGATAACACATTTGACAAGCAAGTAGGATTAATTTACATAGGTTACGAGAGATATCTAAGACAAAGTAACGCTATGGATTTTGATGATATTCTTATCAATATGATAAGACTTCTTAAAAGTTCGAGAGAGTTATTAGATAAGTACCAAACAAAATTCAAGTACATTCTTGTGGATGAGTACCAAGATACAAACAGAGCTCAATATATAGCAATAAGAGAGCTATCTAAGGCACATAGTAATATATGCGTAGTTGGTGATGATGCCCAGAGTATATACAGATGGCGTGGTGCAGAGATAAAGAATATACTCGACTTTCATAAGGATTATCCAAACGCAAATGTTGTCAAGCTTGAACAAAATTACAGGTCAACTCAGACAATACTTGATGCGGCAGATTCAGTTATCAAACATAATAAAAATCAGCTAGAGAAAAAGCTATGGACTGAAAACCCGAAAGGAGATTTGGTAGTTATCACGGCTGGTGATGACGAAAGGCATGAGGCTGACCAAATTGCACAAAAGATAAAAGAATTGACTTTCCAAGACTTTACGAATAAAGATATATGTATCCTATACAGAACAAATGCTCAATCACTAGCATTAGAAAGCGCTCTGAAGAAAGAACGAATCTCTTATGTAGTAGTTGGTGGTATATCATTCTTCAAAAGAAAGGAAATAAAAGATGTAATTTCGTATCTGAGATTATTAATAAATCCGAATGACAACGAATCGTTTGATAGAATTATAAATGAACCACCAAGAGGGCTAGGTAAAACCTCTTTACAACATTTGTATGGCTATGCTAATCAGACAGGGACATCTTTCCTTGCTAGTAGTGGCGAAGCAGACTTAGTTGATCAACTGCAAACTAGAGCTCAAAAGTCTTTCAAACAGTTTCATCATTTAATAGAAAAGTATCGTAATAAATTCGAACAGGAGCAGAATAAATCTGGTGTTTTGTTAGAATTTATTGAAGCAACAGAATTGCCTGAAATGTTCAAAGAAATAGGAACAGATGAGTCACTAGATAGATGGAATAACATACAGCAATTAATCTCAGATATCGGTCTATTTTTTAGAGAGAATGAAGGTGTAACTCTTAATGATTACTTACAGCAAGTAGCATTAATTACAGATTTAGATGAAGCTGAGATGGATAATGAACAAGTAACTATGATGACTTTGCACAGTGCAAAAGGGTTAGAATTCCCTTGTGTTTTTGTAGCTGGAATGGAACAGGGCTTATTTCCATTGGAAAGGACTGAGAGTGTACTAGAAGAGAAAGAAGAAGAACGAAGATTATTCTACGTTGGTATAACAAGAGCAAAAGAGAAGTTATTCCTTTCTTATGCAAAAAGAAGAAGTAGGTTTGGAGAAACTAAATTTACTACTCCATCATTATTTTTGCATGAGATTAAACCAGAATTAGTTGATTGGAAAGCAAAAAAAGTAGAGCGAAAGTCTGTAAATGAAAATGTTCGTTCAGCATTTAGCAGTCAACCTACATCAAATAGACCACAAAGAAATGATTTTGATCAAACGATAGAATACAGCTATTCACAGATTGATGAGACATTAACTGATTATAAAGTTGGTGACAAGGTTAGTCATGTAAAGTTCGGTAAAGGCACTATAACAGGGCTAAAAGGCATAGCTGATAAACGACAAGCTGTTATTCGATTTGAAGACTTTGGAAAGAAAGCACTAATGCTAAAATACGCTAAACTAGATAAATTAAATTAATGAATCTTTCAAAATCTAAATCTTAGATACGCTTTTGAAAAACTCTGAATAATATAGTAATCTTGATTGTTCATCCAAATCAGCAATTTTATTGTATGCTTTTACTTTTGCTTGGTTTAGTTCATTACTTTTCAAATCTTCAGTGTTGAATTCACCCATAGTCGAAATATGATCAAATGCACTTCTTGTCTTATCCATCTGACGTAATGTTTGAAATATTTTTAATTTTTTTGTAACATCACTATCGACAAGTAATTTCTCAAAGACAGTATAAGTGTAAAGGTAGTTTTTAATTTTAGTATATATTTGTGAAAGATGAGTAGTATCAAAATCCTCTACATAACTAAATATTCTAGAATCTAGACTTTTTCTTTCATCTAAACTAAGTGATTTCAAATATTCAGTTGGTGAAACCCAACTATTTGTATAGATGGACACTGTGGATTCATTTTGCAGGATTGAATAAGGTCGTAATTCATCTATCGAGAAAAATGAGAGATGAACAACTTCTTGACCGTATTCCAACTCTAAGTTACTAATAAACTCTTTTATATCAACATCATCACTAGTTTTATTTGTACTAATTTCAGGGATTAGAAATAACCACCCAAACATAAATAAAGCAAATATTTTCATCGTGTTACCTATTACTATTAACTTTCAATAATAATAGATACACAAATTACGTGCCAAGTGGAAGTCTATTAACCTAAGTACTTATACCTTTTCGGGGTAAAGATTGAAAATATCTTCAATGGTTTCTCTTCTTCTAATCAGCTTATGCTTATCATTATCAATTAAAATTTCGGGAGGTCTCATTCTATTATTGTAATTAGATGCCATAACATATCCATAAGCACCTGCATCTAAGAACGTTACTAAATCACCCTCTTCTACAATTGGCATCATAATATTCTTAGCAAAAATGTCAGAATTCTCACAGATTTGACCACAAAGGTTTACTTTTTCTGTATAATCATCTTTACCATATACTCTAACTCTATGGAATGCTCCATATAAGGCTGGTCTAAGAAGGAAATTCATACCAGCATCTAGGCCTACAAACTTCTTATAGCTTTCTTTTATAGCAGTAACAGATGTAACCAAATAACCCGCATTTCCAGCTAAATATCTCCCAGGTTCCAAAATTAATTTAGGTCTTCCAAAACCATACTTATCGCAATTTTCGATAAATACTCTTGCTACTTTTTCACCTGTAGCTTCTATATTTAATTCTTCTTCCCCATCGTTATAAGGAATACCAAAACCACCTCCGATATCTATGTACTCTGGAATAATATCTAACTCATTGAAAATATCTCCGGCTATCATCATCAACTTATCTACTATTTCAGCAAAGAAATACGGCTCAAGATTGTTAGATCCAGTCATCATGTGAATACCGAATCTCTTTACACCTGAATCTTTTGCAAGTTTATATGCCTCGAATGCTTTTTCATAAGGAACACCAAATTTTGCTTCAGCTCCAGCAGTTGTTATTCCTTCAAAACCACCACGACCATAACCTGGATTAATTCTAAATGAAACGAGTTCTGGGGTATTTATTTTCTGTAATCTTTTGAAAGATGTTATATCATCTAAATTGAGCATAAGCTCTTCTCTAGCAACCGTTTCTAAGTCTTCTGGACTTTCATAATTACCAGTATATAAAATTCTATCGTTAGTAAAGCCTGCTTTTTTAGCATAAAGAAATTCATAGGGTGAAGAACAATCAGCACCACATCCCATTTCATTGAAGACTTTTAGTACATTAATATTACTATTCGCTTTTACTGAGAAATGAATTTTAGTATTCTCATAGTGCTTTATAAATGCTTCATTTAGTCTTTTGTAATTATTTTGAAACCTTTCTTTGTCATAGACATAAAGAGGAGTCCCATATTCTTTTGCAAGTTCTTTAATATCTACGTTTGCTATTTTTTTCATATTTAATAATTATGTTTTCTTATTCAAAAAATTCTGGATTTAATTCACCACAGAAAAACTCTTCATGCAATAGAGTTATAGCTCTTTGCATATCCACATCTTTAACAACAATGCTCAAATTTACCTCTGATGCTCCGACACTAACCATTGAAATATTAATACCTTTCAATGCACCAAATAAACGATTTGCAATACCAGCCGTTTGCTTTATACCTTCTCCTATTGCAGCTATTATAGCATTATCATCTGATATAACTACTTCCCCTAATACAGAAAGTTCTTTTTCTATTAAAGAGTTATATTCACTTTTATCAACTGTAACTGATATACTTACTTCAGATGTAGTTACAATGTCTACTGGTATTTTTAAGTTTTCAAATATTTGGAAGACTTTACTCATAAATCCATAAGCACCTAACATTCGGTTAGAGCAGAGAGTAATTGTCACAACATCTTTTCTGAAAGCAATTGCCTTTATCATTTTAATATTACTTCTTTCAGAAAGAACAAGTGTACCATCATCAGTTGGATTGAAAGTATTCTTCACTCTTACAGGTATTCCTTTCTTAACTGCTGGATGTATTGTACTAGGATGCAACACTTTAGCACCAAAAAATGACAATTCAGAAGCCTCAGAATAAGAAAGCTTTCTTATCTTTTTCACACCATCAATTACTCTTGGATCAGAAGTTAATATTCCATTTACATCTGTCCATATTTGCAATTCTTCAGCCCCAAGTGCTGATGCTACTACCGCAGCCGAATAATCAGATCCACCTCTTCCTAGTGTTGTGGGTCTTCCCTCTTCGTCTGAAGCAATAAACCCACCCATAACTGTTACATCATTTGATAGATACTCAGAAGTAAATCTTTCAAAAATTATTTCACAACTTTTGTCGAATTCTAATTCTGCATTAGTAAATCGACTATTGGTTTTCATTACTTCTCTAGCATCCACATAAGAGACTTTAAGTCCTTTATTCTTGAAATATGTGTAGATTATCGTAGAAGATAGAATCTCCCCTTTCGACATAACCACATCTTTCAACTGAGGGGAAAGTGGAAGATAATTAGTAATTACATCTATTTCTGATAATTCATTTGTTATGAATTCGTTAACTAATTCTAAGATTCCAAGCTCTTTAGCAATTGAAGTATGTTTTTGAAATAAATCTGATATAAGAGGAGATATTTCTTCTTTTCGACTGTTACAAATATCTACAAGCATATTAGTTACACCAGCATGAGCCGAAACAACAATTGCTTGCTTTCCCGTATTATTAGAAATAATCTGATATACTTTATTAATAGTTTCAGCATCTTTAACTGATGTGCCACCAAATTTTAAAACATTTAGCTCATTCGTATTCATATATCTTATTTAATTCCAAGACGGTTAAATATAAAATCAACTGAATCAAATACTTTATCATAAGAAAATAAATTTCTTAACTCCTCTTCTTCAAAGTGAGACATAATATCAGGATCTGCTAATAATGATTCAATTAATGGAATTTGTTCATCCCATGTTTTCATAGAATTTCTTTGAACTAAGACATAAGCATCCTGTCTTTTAAGTCCTTTTCTAGCTAAAGCTAGAAGAACTTTCTGAGAATGAATTAATCCGAAAGTCATGTTTAAATTTTCTTCCATTCTATCAGGATACACTATTAGACCATCAATCAATTTAATTGTTCTATTCAATATATAATCAAGTGAAATTGTACTGTCTGGTATTATAACTCTCTCAACAGATGAATGTGAGATATCTCTTTCGTGCCATAACGCGTTATTTTCGATAGCAGCGTGTGCATTTCCTCTAAGTAATCTTGCTTGACCACTGATATTCTCAGAAGCAATAGGATTACGTTTATGGGGCATAGCTGAACTACCTTTCTGACCAACGGAGAAGAACTCTTCAGCTTCACGCACTTCTGTTCTTTGCAAATGTCGTATTTCAATCCCAATTTTTTCAACTAAAGTGGAGATAATTGCAATAGTTGTCATATATTCAGCATGTATATCCCTTTGGATAACTTGTGTACTAATATTTACTGGAGTTAAACCCAAATTTTCGCAGACATGACGTTCAACAAGCGGAGATAAATGCTCATAAGTACCGACGGCACCTGATATCATTCCCACAGATGATGTTTCAACAGCTCTTTTCATTCTTACTATATTACGTTGGCATTCATCATACCAAAGAGCCATCTTGAGACCAAATGTAGTAGTTTCAGCATGGATACCGTGACTTCTACCAACTGTAACTGTGTGCTTGAATTCTAACGCCCTTCTTTTTAGTACAACAGCTAATTTTTCCAAATCATCTATAATCATCTCCCCTGCTTGCTTCATTTGTACAGCAAGACATGTATCCAATACATCTGAAGAAGTCATACCTAAGTGTATGAACCTAGAGTCTTCACCAACATATTCCTCTACATTCGTAAGGAATGCTATTACATCATGCTTAGTTACTTTTTCAATTTCATTTATCTTATCTACATCACACTTAGCAGTTGCTCTTATGTGTTTTGCTGCACTTTCTGGTACTTGTCCTAATTTTGCCATTGCTTCAACAGCAAGTATTTCGATTTCTAACCAGATATTATACTTATTCTCTTCTGTCCATATTCTACCCATTTCTGGGCGTGTATATCTTTCTATCATTTATCTACCTTCTTTTGAGTTGGTGTAAAGTCTTGATAATATTGCGGTTTGAATATTTCAGACTCTATAAATTCTTGTTTTGCAAATTTTAATTGAGCAAATTTAAGTATAAATCTCGGAGTAAGTCTATTTAGACCTGAAAGTTGATAATTATTTTCTATAAACTCACTTGCACCTGTTCCACAGACTACTTTTGAGTCAAGTTTCAAGTTATTAACTTCTTCTCTTGAATACAAAATGGGTTCTGATTTAGGTTCTCCAATTTGTGAGAACTCCTGAACAAAGAAATAATCTTTATTTGATGGAATAATTACAAAAATCGAATCAATATTTAATGATATTGCAAATTCAGAAGCTGCTACTGCAAATGCCGACATAGTCGGTACATCAATTAGCTTAGGATGATTACCAAAAGTTAATCCCTTTGCTATTGCACTACCAACACGCAATCCAGTAAATGATCCCGGTCCTGATGAAATAGCTACAGAAGTGAAATCATCGACACTCATTTTTAATAGCTCTAAAGTCTGCTTTATTTGATGAGCTAGTGTTTCATCATGTGAATGTTTGAGGTAAAGCGAAGATTCGTAAATCAGCTCTTTATCTGAACCGATGGCTATTCCAGAATTAATTCCAGAACTCTCAATAGCTAATATTCTGTTTTCACTCATACTTCGATAAACTCCATAGATCTTTTTAATTTCCAAAGTAATTCGGCTGCTTCGTTTCTATCTTTTATATCTATCTCACATGATAATCTTAACTTACCTTGCTTCAAACTTGTATTATCTAAAGTTTGTAAATAATCCAATACTGTGGGGAATGCATCTTTGTAGTATTGTTCGTTACTTTCTTCTGGGAATACTAAGATGATTTTATTTGGTTTGATTATTATCTTATCTAACCCAGTTTTGACAGCGGCAGAACGCAGCTTCACTACAAATAATAAGTTCTCGGTTTCTTTTGGAAGTTTTCCGAATTTATCAATCATTTCTTGACGCAAATCTTGTAATTGTGTGTTTGACTTGATGTTATATAATTTCTTATAATATCCAAATCTATCTGTATCCGATTTGATATAGTTTTCAGGAAGAAATGCATCTTCATCTAACTCTATAGATATTTCCTCATTAGCGAATAAATCTGTTATGTCTTGTTCTGATTGGTCAAATACATGCTTAAACTCATCTACTTTCAATTCATTAACAGCTTCTTCTAGAATTTTTTGATAAAGCTCAAACCCAATATCGTAGATGGCACCGCTCTGTTCTGCTCCTAATAAGTTACCTGCACCACGGATTTCCATATCCCTTAGAGATAAATTAAAACCACTTCCAAGTTCAGTGAACTCTTCAATTGCTTTTAATCTTTTAAGTGCCGTTTCATTTAGCTTTTTGGATGCAGGTACAGATAAGTAACAAAATGCCTGTATATTCCCTCTACCAACTCTACCACGCAATTGATACAACTCTGCAAGACCAAAATTATGTGCATTATTGATAATCATTGTATTTGCATTGGGAATATCCAATCCAGATTCAACTATTTTGGTGGTTAGTAATACATCAGATTTTCCGGCTATGAAATCTTGCATTATTCTTTCTAATTCAGTCGATTTCATTTGTCCATGAGCAATACTAAACCTAACACTTGGTAAAAGCATTTTCATCTTAGTAAAAATATCTTCCAAATCTTGTACTGTGTCATTTACGAAGAAAACTTGGCCTTCTCTTTTTATCTCTTCGTCAATTATATCAGTTATTTCATCCAGATTCCATTCTACAATCTCTGTCTGAACTGGAAGCCTGTTTCTTGGGGGAGTTTCAATAATACTCAAATCTCTTGCACCCATAAGTGAGAAATTTAGAGTTCTAGGAATAGGAGTAGCAGTTAGTGTAAGAGTATCAAGTGTTTCACGTACATTACGTAATTTTTCCTTTGCCCCGACACCAAATCTCTGTTCTTCATCAATAACTAAAAGACCCAAATTCTTGAATTCTATATCTTTACTTAGAATTCTATGTGTGCCTATTAGTATATCAACTTTACCTTCTTTAAGTCTTTCTAAAATTTTTGTTTGTTCTTTCTTGGTTCTAAACCTGGATAGTACATCAACAGATACAGGATATTTATTCATTCTATCTTTGAAGGACATATAGTGTTGCTGTGCTAAAATTGTTGTTGGTACAAGTATTGCAACTTGTTTCCCAGACTGAACTGCTTTGAATGCTGCTCTAATAGCCACTTCTGTTTTACCAAAACCGACATCCCCACAAATTAGTCTATCCATTGGGTTTTCAGATTCCATATCCACTTTGATTTCTTTTGTGGCTTTCATTTGGTCAGGTGTATCTTCATATATAAATGAAGCTTCGAATTCTTTCTGCCAAACATTATCTTCATCAAACATAAATCCTTTTTGAAGTTTTCTTTTTGCATAAAGTGCAATTAAACTTCTCGAAATATCCTTAACTTTCTTTTTAATTTTGGCTTTCTTTCTAGCCCACTCGGTACTACCAAGTTTACTCAGTCTAGGTAATTCTCCCTCACTTGCGGAGTATTTATGAATTTTCTTTATATAGTTTAGATTTACATAAAGTTTATCTCCACCTTGGAAGGCGAGCTGAATACAATCTTGCTTGCTTCCACCAATTTCAACGGTCCTAAATCCTTCGAATCTTCCTACTCCTTTATCATCGTGGATTACGAAATCACCTATATTCAGTTGCTTCAATTCATCTAGTGAAAACTTCGCATTTTCTGATGAACGTGTAGTTACATTTCTGTGACGATTGAATAATTGATGCTCGGTATAAATACAAATATTTGAGTCAGATACACTAAATCCCTGAGATATAGTCTTATCTAACCAAAGTATATTGTTTGATGTTTGTTCGGGACTTGCATAATCAGAATCATCATCCATAATTAAAGCATCATGAATTAACTCTTTTATTCTAGCGAGATGAATCTTACCATCGGCACAAATTATTATATTGATACCTTTAATAGTCTGTTCTTGAAGATGCTTAGTGAATTGCTTAATAGAAGAATTAAAATTATTCTGCTCTTTGATATTTACTTTAATATCACTATTATCCAATGTGTTAACATTGATTATCGTGAAATTGTCTGGGATTATAAACTCATGTTCATCAGTCGATAGATTTTCTTTTTCAAACTGTAGTATAATTGCATTATCAGGTATATATCCGAATAAATCACCAGTTCTTTCAGTATTCATAGAATGGAATACTTTTGAAATGAAATTGA
The DNA here is from genome assembly GCA_041675005.1 of Kapaibacterium sp. (SeqCode). GTDB lineage: Bacteria > Bacteroidota > Ignavibacteria > Kapaibacteriales > UBA2268 > PGYR01. Next base: position 325,754 of record JBAYUQ010000001.1, on the reverse strand, counting down.
TTTCATCGTATTCTTTTATGCTGCGCTGATTTGAAACAACGAACTCTCTTATAGAGTCTATCTCATTACCCCAGAATTCAATTCTTATAGGGTTTTTGAATGAAATAGGGTAAATATCTAATATACCACCTCGAACAGCAAATTGCCCTTGTTTAGCTACGTAATTCTCCCTTTCGAAGCCATTGTAGGCGAGTTGATTCTTAAAATCTTCGAAGTTAATCGTCTGACCTTTAGAAAGTGTAGTCTTATTTTCAGTTATATTTGATTTATCGGGTACTTTAGTTACGAATACATTAGGAGTACAAAGAGCTACAAAGTTTTTATCTTCAAATTTTCCTAGTGCATCTATTAACTTACCATAATGTGATTCCGTTTCCTGATTAATTCCATGATGAGTCTTTTCTATTAAGTTGGAAACTGAGTGATTTTGAAAAAAACTATCAAAATCAAATGCTATATCTTCTAATAATTCAGCATTTTTAGAGATAATAATAACTGGTCTACTAATAGATCTTTGAAGATAGTCAATCATTAAAGAAATTGAAGATCCATTCAAATGCTTTATATTAACTTTTTCATTTCCACCTTTTATCTTAGAAATCAATCTATTGAAAGGTTCTATTTCACTAAATAATATTTCTAAGTAATTGCTATTTTTCATCTTCAACTATAAACTGTTCGAATATATTTTTAAAATGGAATAAGTTTTCATCTTGTATTTTTAAATTGTAATAAGAACCAGTATCATCATCATTTTGTTCTACTATCTCTGTTAATGCGAAGAGTTTTTGAATTAAACTCGCTTGTTCATAAGGTAAGAAAATTCTAAAATTATTACTACTTCTGTCATAGAGCTCTTGAAATTTATTAAGTAATGTCTCTATATTCATATTTTTAGAAGCACTTACGAATATACTATCAGGATATTGATCTTGATAAACTTTTACCATTTCTAATTCATCAAGTAGATCAATTTTATTGAAGACTTGTAGTACTGGCTTGTCAGTAATTTTTAATTTTGCCAGAGTTGTATCAACTGTTTTAATATGTTCTGCAAAGTATTTATGAGAAATATCAACAACATGAATAATAAAATCTGCTTCTCTAGCTTCAGCTAAAGTACTTCTAAAAGAAGCAACTAAATGACTTGGGATTTTACGGATAAACCCAACTGTATCACTGAGAATTGAGTCTTGTCCACTAGGTAAACTAAACTTTCTTGTAGTAGTATCAAGTGTTGCAAATAGTTTATTCTCTATATAAACATCTGCTTCTGTAATCGCTTTCATCAAAGTAGATTTACCAGCATTGGTATATCCAACTAATGCAAATGTTGGTACATTCCCTCTAGACCTTCTTTTTTGGTCACTTTGCGTTTCTATAACTTTTAATTTATCTTTTAGGCGTTCTATTCTAGTACGGATTAACCTTCTATCAACCTCAATCTGAGTTTCTCCAGGCCCCCTAGTTCCAATACCGCCACCATATTGTTTGGAAAGGTGAGTCCACATACGAGTTAGTCTTGGCATTAAATATTGCATTTGAGCTAGTTCGACTTGAGTTTTTGCCTCACTCGTCTGAGCTCGCTGTGCAAAAATATCTAGAATTAGTCCACTTCTATCAAGAACTTTAATCTCAAGTTCTTTCTCTAAGTTTCTAATTTGTACGGGACTTAGTTCATCATCAAAGATAGCTAAAACAATCTTATTCTCTTTCGCATATTCTTTTATTTCAGCTAATTTTCCTTTTCCAATATATGTTGCTCCAATAGGTCTATTCAGTTCTTGATGAAATGACTCTACAACTTCAGCACCAGCAGTTTCAGCAAGTAATTCTAATTCATTAAAAAGTTCGTAAGACATTTCTCTATCTCCCCCTTTTTTGAATACGGCTATTGTTACTGCTCTTTCGGGCTTTTTGGTTACATCTATTAATTTTTCTACTATTGACATATTTTTTTCGTATTTTTCGTAATTACAAAACTAATAAATGTCTCAAACAATGTTATTAAGATTATTCCTAACGACTTCTATTATTTTTTATTTATCAAATTCTATCGCATTTACTCAGGTGAAAGGTTCTAATGTTGAAATTTACACAAAAAGTAACGAAGTATTAAAAGGAGAGTTAATAAGTGTTGATTCTAATAAAATTGAGCTTCTTAAGCGGTTACCTAAAACTCCAACTTCCTCTGCTTCTCACAAGACGATACAAATCGAAAATGATTTGTGTGACAGTGTAGTTATTCCTGGATCATTTACTGGAGCTAGTCCTTATGTCATTAGTGGGGTGCTTGGTATAGGAGCAGCCGCAATTACTATAGGCAGTAGCGATGAACCAAACTATTATGTCGGAGGTGCTTTGGGGGCAATAGTTGGGTTTTTTAGTTATATATTCATTGACAATACTCTATCCAATCCAGAAATCAAATTCACAGAAATAGATAAATATCCTTGGAAATTAATACCATATAGTAGAGACTATAGACCAAATTAGTCTTTAGTATCACCATATTTTTCAGGATATGGAGGTAATGGCAATGTACCAGGAATTCCCATCAAAGGAAAATCTTTTCTTAGTGGGTGTAAAGATTCACCAGTTTCTGGATCATTATAATCTTCAGGCATGTAGAATCTTCTTAGACCAGGATGACCTTCAAACTTAACTCCATACATATCAAATGTTTCTCTTTCGTACCAATTAGCAGATGGCCAAACGTCAGTAACAGTAGGACAAGTCAAATCAGATTCGTCAACTTTCACTTTAAGTCTAAGTTTAAAGTTATAATCTAAAGAGTTAACAAAATAAACCACATCAAATCTATTTTCTGGTTTCAACCAATCAATAGCTGTAATGTCAACTAAATGATTAAACTTAGTCGTTTCATCAGCTTTCAATGCTGCTGCAACTTCTACAATTTTATTTTTCGGAACTGTAAGAGATAATTGACCTCTATGTTCGTATATTTCAATGTCTTCAGTTACTTTACTGATAACGCTTAGTATTGTTTCTTTAGAAAGTGCCATTTTGATTTTTCTTGTTTGTTTTTTACAAAACTAATAAATTTTGGATAACTTTGTTAATCATATTATTAAAATGTTGAAACTGTTTATGAAGAATTTTATTGTAATTGCTACTTTCTTACTCTTTTCGGTAGGCTTATCAGCTCAGAATGTTGATGAATTGACACTATCTCCACGAAAAACAATGGAGACGCATCTTAAGTATTTACAAAAGGATAACTATAAACCTGAAATTGCAGCAACCACCCTAAACATAGAAAATAATGGTGACAAGCACTCGCAAGAATTAGCAATTAAACTTAAGAAGATTTTAGATGCAAGGGGTTTATTTGTCATAATAGAAGAAATACCAGATAGTCCTAATTATAAAGACAAAACCCAAAACAAATTTATTTTCACACCTTTCAAATCTGTTCCTGAAATTTATTTGAGGAAGATTGACAAGAATTGGCTTTATTCTAAAGAAACCGTAGAGAATATAACAGATTTATACTCTGAAACATTTCCAATGGAATCTTTAGGATTCAAAGAACATATACCAGATTCGATGAAATCAAGAGTAATGGGTATGGCGATATGGAAGTATGTTGGTTTTTTAATCTTTATTATAATTGCTCTTATAGTATATAAATTCGTAAGTTGGATAATTGGATATTTCCTTGTAAAAGTATTAAGGAAGGTACTTAAAAACTCGCCGGTTATAGTTAAATACATAGACCCCATTTCGAATCCAATTAGCTTTCTTATTGTTATATCCATGCTCTCAGCATTTTTACCTTTGTTAGAAATTCCAATTTCAATTAATGTTTGGGTAGCAAATATTGTAAAAGCTCTATTCCCTATTACTATTACATTAATAGTGTATCGTTCATCTGATTTAATTGCTGACTTTTATTCAGTACTTGCTTCTAAAACTGAGACTACTGTAGATGACCAATTAATCCCATTAGTTCAAAAAGTAATAAAGATAATAATTGTTATTCTTGGGTTACTATATGTTTTATCAGTTATGGGTGTAGAGATTACTCCCCTTCTAGCTGGAGCCTCTGTTGGAGGTCTGGCATTAGCACTAGCTGCTCAAGATACATTGAAGAATTTTTTCGGTTCAATTACTATTTATACTGACTCACCGTTTGAGGTTGGCGACTGGATTGTATTCGATGGTGGTGAAGGTGTTGTAGAGGAAATCAGAGTTAGGTCTACTCGGATTAGGACTTTTCATAATTCCGTAATTTCAGTACCGAATGGTATTCTGGCAGATTTAAAAATTGATAATATGGGAAGAAGAAGACTTAGAAGGTACCGAACTCAAATCGGATTAACATATGACACCCCTCCAGATTTGATAGATGCTTATGTTACGGGGTTGAGAGAAATAGTCAAAGAACATCCTAAAACAAAAAATGATCCCTATGAAATTAGTTTAAATGATTTTGGACCTAGTTCGTTAAACATACTAGTATATATTTTCTTTGAAGTTGAAAATTGGTCACAAGAATTAAAAGCTCGCCAAGAATTTATGCTTGAATCAATCAGACTAGCTAACGAATTGAACGTTAGGTTTGCATTCCCAACAACGACCCTTCATATAGAAGAAATTCCTGGTTCGGAATCATTAACTCCCAAATATACTGATGATAGAGAAACATTTTTCAATAAAGCTACTGCATTTGTTTCTGGTAGAAAAAATAAATATAAAGATGAGTACAATTAGATGAAATTAATTATACAAAGAGTCTTACAAGCTAAGGTCGGAGTAAATAAAGAATTAGTAGGTAGCATAAACAATGGATTACTAGTGCTTTTTGGAGCCAAGGAATCTGATTCTGAAATTGAAATTAATTGGCTAGTTAATAAGTTAGTAAATTTACGTATATTCAATGATTCAGAGAACAAAATGAATCTATCAGTTACTGATATTAGTGGAGATATACTAGTAGTTCCTAACTTTACACTTTATGCAGATTGCAAGAAAGGGTACAGACCAAGTTTTATAAATGCAGCAAAACCTGATATTTCTGAACCATTATTTGATAACTTTGTAAAGAAATTAAAAACAGAATCTAATTTAAAAATCGAAACTGGAATATTCGGAGCCGATATGAAAGTATCATTAGTCAACGATGGCCCAGTTACAATAGAGATAGAAAAATGAGCGAATATATTTTAGTTGGTGTAATAGTCAAAACTAAAGGCTACAAAGGTGAAATGATAGTCATTGACATACCTAAGGCAATTGAAAGCGTTAGTAGTGATATTGATGTAAAGATTGGATATTCTGAGCAGTTTGCTCGTAAATTCCGATTAACTCAATTCAAAAAATATCAAAAGAACGGCAATTTGAAATTAAAAGAAATTGATAGCGATGCTGATGCAAATGCTCTTCGGGAGCATGGACTTTTTGTACTCAAAACTGACGTTAATAGAAGAAAGAACACATATATCGATCATGAATTGGCAGGATGTAAGGTCTATAATATACAAAATAATGAATTATTAGGCGAAATAGTAGATATTATGGAATTGCCAGCTAATGATGTATGGATAATGAGAACCGAAACGGCAGAGATTCCTCTACCAGTAATTGATGATGTTATAAAATCAGTTGATATTGAAAAGAAAGAGATTAGAATTGAGCTAATGGATGGATTAATGGATTTGGAAATGTAATATGTCTGCAATCAGATTCGATTTTTTATCATCACTTCCAGAATCATTGACATCTGTTTTGAATACTGGAATACTCCGAATTGGGCAAGAGAAGGACTTAGTTGAATTTCATATTCATAATCTACATGATTATTCTGATAATAAATTCGGGCATATAGACGATACACCTTATGGTGGTGGAGCCGGTATGTTAATCAAATGTCAACCAGTGTTCGATTGTATAAATAAACTCAAAGATGAAAGAGAATATGATGAAATTATATTCGTTACTCCAGAAGGTGAGTTATTCAATCAGAGTTTAGCAAATGAATTATCATTAAAAAAGAACATAATGATATTATCGGGTAGGTATAAAGGTATAGACCAAAGAATTCGAGATAGTTTAATAACAAGAGAAATTTCAGTTGGTGATTTTGTTCTATCAGGTGGAGAGCTACCAACATTAATAATTGCAGATGCAATTACTAGATTAATCCCTGGTGCTTTAGGTGACAGCGAAAGTGCACTAACTGATTCTCACATGGATGGATTGCTTGAATCACCACAATACACACGTCCAGCTGAGTATAAAGGAATGAAAGTTCCAGAAGTACTTACTAGTGGAAATCATAAATTAGTTAGGGAATGGCAAGAAAAATCGGCTAGAGAAAAAACAGAAAAACTTCGTCCAGATCTATTAAAATAGCATATATTTGTAAACAGTTTTTGCAATATTCAGAATTAAGAATTAATTTTGTAATCTATATTTTTAAGGTGCCGTGGCCGAGTGGTTAGGCAGAGGTCTGCAAAACCTCGTACGGCGGTTCGAGTCCGTTCGGCACCTCCAAAAAAAAACAAACTATATAAAAGGTGTAAATGTGGCAGATACTACAGACTTATACAAAGGTGGATACATGCGTTATGAAGGCAATATATGCCAAATAACAGATGTAGAATTCCGAAAACCAGGTAAAGGTGGTGCGTTTTATAAGGTCAAAATGAGAGATATTGACTCTGGAAAACAAAAAGAGCACACATACAATTCTGGTTCAAGTATAGAAATGGTAAGAATAGAGAAAAGACCTTACCAATTTTTATACATTGAAGGTGATAATTATGTGTTCATGAGCAATGTAACTTATGAGCAAATTCCTCTAGACAAGAGAATGCTTGGAGATCAAATTAAATACTTGAAAGAAAGTGAGATTTGTCAATTAGCATTCGAAGGAGATACAGTCTTATCTGCCGAAATACCACAGCATATTAACTTAGAAGTCACTATGACTGAGCCTGGGTTCAAAGGTGATTCGACTAGCAATACTTTGAAGCCAGCAACTCTAGAAACTGGTGCAGAAATTCAAGTTCCTCTATTTGTGAATCAAGGTGATATGATTAAAGTTGATACATCTACTGATTCGTATATAGAAAGGGTTAAATAAGAAAGAAATTACTTTTTTTTTAAGCGTGTTTTTCGTAAAATGCAAAGACACGCTTTTTTTATGTTTTAATTTTAAAAACTTATCCGAAGGGAAATTATGGATTTGCAATACTTAAAGAAATTACTTAAAATCTTTGATGATAGTACTGCAGAAGATTTGGAAATAGAAGAGAAAGGTATAAAACTAAAGATTTCCAAAAATAAAGAAGATAAGGTTAGTGGCAATGCTCCGATTTTTAATTTATCGGGTGCTTTACCATCAAATCAAAACTATCAACCACAACCGCAACAAGTTCAAACAGCTCCTGTGCCTCAACCACAATCAACTACTTCTGAAACAAAAGTAGAAGTAGCTGCTGGTTTTCACGAAATAAAAGCTCCAATGGTTGGAACATATTATGGTGCTCCTTCTCCTGACTCAGAAGATTTTGTAAAAGTTGGTCAGAAAGTTAGCAAAGGACAGACTCTATGTATAGTAGAAGCTATGAAATTGATGAATGAAATTGAATCTGACATCGATGGTGAAATAGTAAAAATATTAACTAATGACACAGAAGCAGTGGAATACAATCAAGTTTTATTTCACATAAAACAGAACTAATATAAAATGATAAAAAAATTACTAATTGCCAATCGTGGTGAAATAGCACTGAGAATAATCCGAGCTTGCAAAGAGATGGGCATTCAAACTGTGGCTGTTTATTCAGAGGCAGATAGATTTTCATTGCATACTAAGTTCGCAGATGAAGCAGTATGTATAGGACCTGCATCAAGTAAGGAAAGCTATTTACATATTCCTTCTATAATCTCAGCTGCCGAAGTTACTAATGCTGACGCAATTCATCCGGGTTATGGTTTTCTTTCTGAGAAAGCTGACTTTGTTAATATCTGTAATGAACATGGTATTACTTTTGTTGGTCCCAGTGCCGATGCTATATCTAGAATGGGAAATAAATCAGTTGCGAAAGACACGATGAAAGCGGCTGGAGTCCCTGTTGTTCCTGGGAGTGAGGGAATACTAAAAGGTATAGAAGATGGAAAGAAAGTAGCAGCTGAAATCGGATATCCAGTTTTATTGAAAGCTGTATCTGGTGGTGGCGGAAAAGGAATGCGTATCGTTGAAAAAGAAAGTGAGTTTGAGAATGCATATAAGACAGCATCTAATGAAGCTGCAGTTTCTTTTAATGATCCTGATTTATACTTAGAAAAACTTGTTATTGGCTCTAGACACATAGAAATTCAGATTATGGGTGATAAGTTTGGAAATGTAATCCACCTAAACGAACGAGAATGCTCAATCCAAAGAAGACATCAAAAGTTAATTGAAGAAGCACCCTCCCCTGTTCTTAGTCAAAAGCTAAGAGATGAGATGGGTAAAGTCTCAGTAGAGGGTGGTAAAGCCGTAAATTACGTAGGTCCAGGAACTATTGAATATCTAGTTGATAAAGATATGAACTTCTTTTTTATGGAAATGAATACTCGTATTCAAGTAGAACACCCTGTAACTGAAGAATCGCTTGCAATTGATTTGATTCAAGAACAAATTAGAGTTGCTGGTGGATCTAAACTAACTCTTAAAGAGAAAAAGCCTGTTTATCATAGTATAGAATGTAGAATAAATGCCGAAGATCCTGAACATGGATTCAGACCAACTCCAGGAGAGATTACAAGCTTACATTTCCCAGGTGGTAGAGGTATAAGAGTTGATTCTCATGTTTATCAGGGTTACAAAGTTCCACCTTATTATGATTCTATGATTGCAAAGCTAATCACTTTTGCTCCTACTAGAGAAGAAGCAATAGCTAAAATGAGAAGAGCTTTGGATGAAATGGTTATAGAGGGTATAAAGACGACTATTCCATTCCATAGATGGATGATGGACAATGAAGACTTTATATCAGGTAATATAGATACTAAATACTTAGAAAGACACAACTGGATGGAATTGAGAGACTAGCCGTACTCAATCACATCAAACAATTTTAAGCCGAATTTTTATAAGATTCGGCTTTTTTTATTATATTTACAACTTGTAATAAACTTTTATGAGTATAGTATTGACAACTACAATTTTTTTTATTCCAATCTTGTTTATATTAAGTTGTTCATCTCTTTCTTCACAAAATCAACAGATGAATAATTTTGCTGAATCAGAGATAGAGACTGACACGATTAAAGTAAATAAAATTAATTATTGAGTTGGGGGTAGTTGGTATTATCCAGGGTTATTAAATATTAATTTTGACATTATCTCAAATAATCTAATATTCGGGTTTTCTCTTGGTTCAGATCTTGATTTTTTAATTGGTGGAGAGTTAAGTTTTAGATTCAAAGTGGTTAACAAAGATAAATGGTATATAGCTCCTAGTTTAATATTAGGTACTCAATATGATATTGATTATTTAGAGAGTAAATATTATTTTTACGAGCCACAACTATATAACGGTTATATTAATTATGCTGCTATAGCAATAAATGCTAATTATAAGGGTCTTTATGTAACAATAGGTGTTTTATCAAGATCTAGTGAAAGTCTGAAAGATTATCTAATACAAAACCCTTACTATTTAAAAATTGGATTTATTCATTATTATTAATCCTCACAATCAGCTAACTCACGTCTTTCTTCCATTTCTTCAGCCATATCAATTATCTCACCAGAAGCTTTCTTTTCGAAAGTCCAAGGCAATACGGCATGTGAAAAACAAATAAAAGATAATTTCAACATTTTAAAACCGAAACTACAGGCCTTACTGAAATGAGTAAAATACGACTCTCCGACATCATTGGGGTGTTCGACAAATTTTGAAATCATAGAAACTTTTCTGTGTTTTGAACAATTGATTATATTAAGGTACTAAAATTTTAGTAAATTCTTTATATTTGTATAACCAATTTTTATAAAAAGGAGAAAACATGAACTTCCCAGAAGATTTGAAGTACACAGACGATCACGAGTGGGTCAAAATAGAAGGTAATATAGCTACTGTTGGTGTTACTGACCATGCTGCAAGTGAGTTAGGAGATGTAGTTTATATAGATATAGAAATGGATGGTGCAGTATCTAAAGGTGATACTATTGGAACAATTGAAGCTGTCAAAACAGTCGCAGATATGTTCTCACCAGTTTCTGGAACTATTACAGAAATTAATACAAGTCTTAATGACAATCCTGAAGTTGTCAATAATGATGCTTATGGAGATGGTTGGATTGTAAAGATTGAACTTACTGATGCAACTGAGTTAGATGGATTAATGGACGCAAGTTCATATAAAGAATCAATAGGACACTAATTTTTATACATAGGGCAATTATATTGCCCTTTTTTTATGAGGTATTTATGCTTAGCACTAAGGAAAGTATCAGTAATAAAACTGAAGAAATCAGAAAAAACATAGCTGGTTTAGATAAAAAAGTCAGGTTACTAGACGGCACAATGCGTCAATATACTTTCTTTGATAATGCAGCAAGTACCCCATCTTTCCTCTCAGTCCGTGATAAAGTAAACCAAGCAATTGATTATTACTCTGCAATCCATAGAGGGCAAGGAATAAAATCATTTATTTCTACTGAAGCCTTTGATCAAGCACATGAGATTGTGTCTAAGTTTGTAAATGCTTGTCCAGAAGAGTATATCACGATTTTTGTTAAAAATACTACTGAAGCAATAAATAAACTAAGTTATAGAATATGTTTGAAACCGGGAGATGTTATATTATCATCTGGGATGGAGCATCATTCAAATGATTTGCCTTGGAGAAGAAATAATTTTGTTGACTATATTGCAGTCGATGACAAAGGTTATTTAGATATGAATGACCTCAATGAAAAGATTAAGCATTATGGCAAAAGAATAAAACTTATCACTCTTACAGGTGCATCGAATGTATCTGGTTTTGTTAACCCGTATCATGAAGTCGCTGAAATAGCACATTCTATAGGTGCCAAATTCTGTTTAGATGCAGCTCAACTTGCACCACATAGAAAAATAGATATGAAGCAAAGTAATGACCCTCAGCATATAGATTTTTTAGTTATGTCTGCACATAAATTATATGCACCTTATGGCTCAGGAGTACTTCTTTGTCCACGTGAATTATGTGAAGAAGGTGACCCTGAATTTGTAGGTGGTGGTATGGCTGCATATGTAACTCACTTAGATACTGTTTGGGCAGGATTACCTTTCAAAGAAGAAGCTGGTTCACCTAATACAATAGGTGGTATAGCTATGGCAGCTGCTTGTAAGCAATTAGATGCTTACGGAATGGATTATGTCGCTGAGCATGAATTAGAGTTAACAAAATACTTATTAGAAAAATTAGATCTAATTCCTGAAATAGAGCTATTAGTCGAAACTAATTATGAAACACTTAATGACAAATTAGGAGTTATTACTTTTAATTTAAAAGATTTACACTATAATTATGTTGGTTCTATTTTAGCTCATGAGTATGGAATTGGAGTTAGGACTGGATGTTTTTGTACTCACCCATATATAGCCAAGTTACTTAATATCGATGATGCTACAGCAGAAAAACTTAAAGAAGATATAATGTGTAATCGAAAAGTAGATTTACCTGGTGCACTTAGAGTAAGTTTTGGAATTTATAATACTTTTGAAGAAGTTGACTATTTAGTTGAGGCATTAGAGAATATAGTCGCTGGAAAAGTAGAAGGAGATTACATATCAGATGATGAAACAGGTCATTTCGAGCCAAAAGGTTATGATTTTAAATTATCTGAGTACTTTAGCTATGATTGAAAATCTATCTGAAATTAGACAAGAATATACTAAATTCTCACTAGATATTACTGATGTCCACTCTTCCCCATTTCATCAATTTAAAGATTGGTTCCAAGTTGCTATAAAATCTGATTTATTTTACGATCCAACAGCATTCAATTTATCTACTTGTGGATTAGATATGATGCCATCATCTCGTATAGTTTTACTCAAATCATTTGATGAAAATGGATTTCAGTTCTTCACAAATTATTCCAGTGAAAAAGGCAACAATTTGGAAGAAAATCCAAATGCTTCGATGTTATTTTACTGGGATAAGTTAGAAAGACAAGTTCGAATATCAGGAGCAGTCGAAAAATTATCTGCTATTGATTCTGATAATTATTTCAATTCTCGGCCTTATGAGAGCCGTATAGGAGCTATTGCATCTAATCAAAGCTCACCTCTGATTTCTAAGAATAATTTGGAAGCTAGACTTTTTGAATTAAAAGATCTATATCCCAATAACCCTCCTAGACCAGAAAATTGGGGAGGTTATAATGTAAAGCCAATATCTTTTGAATTTTGGCAAGGACGTGAGAGCCGTTTACACGATAGAATAAAATATCGATTAAACAACCATAATTGGGAAATTGAAAGATTATATCCTTAATTTTTAAAGCTCTTTTCTAGTTTTTGTTTGTTCTCAAATATCTGCTTATTCATTCTCTCAATATGTTTATTCAAATCTTCTATTTTGGATTCTTTGGCTCTTATATCAGCATTTATTATTTCTAACTCACCTGCTAACTTATCATATTCTTTCTCTTTATTACTCTTACTTTGTTTCAAAGCATGTAATTCCTCAGATTTAAATTTCACTCGGAAATACCTAAGTAACCCATTACCATATAGAACTAAAAGTAATATGAATGTAATTAATATAACAAAATTGAAATCAGAAGAGTCTCCAAATAAAAATTCAGCAATTCTATCTGAATTGAATATAATAGCCACAGATATTATCAAAGCAATAAAGTTGATGGTACTTTTTTGTTTTGAATTTTGATGAATAAAAGGTTTAAGATTATTATCTATTTCATTTATCTCATTACGTAAAGAAATACTTAACTTTCCTAAACTATCTGAATCAATTTCCATTTGTTCTTTATCTTTTCGAAATTCTTTTATTTCATTACCTACATTTATTACATCTTCTTGTAGAACTTTATTCCTCTTTTCTATTTCTGCTTTATATTTTGAATTTAGGTTTTCAATTCTATTCTTTTTATCATCTTTAATTAATCTATCTCTAATCTTATTATATTCCATTAACACAATAGAATACTCTGATTTCAATGAATAAAATGACTTATCCTTATCAAACATATCTGTCCTGTTTTCAAGTAATTGTGTCATGTTCCTATCATTATTGAAATAATGCTCAAGTATAAATGACTTATCAAAATTCTTGAAATATGCTAATTCTCTAATTAATTCAAACTCAATATTAGAAAAGGAATGGAAATGTGATTTTAGTGTATTACTAATATTGATTAAACGCATCGAATCTAATTCTTCGAATATAAGCTGATAAACTGCAAATAGGAGTATTTTTGATTTTTCATTCAGTTTATATCCATACTCAGAATTAGATATAAAATCTAAATCCGAGATAAGCTTGTTAAACTCCAATTCATTTAGTTCTATTTCTTCAAATAGATTTAATTCTTTTAAAGTAAATTCATCAAATAATGATACAAAAATAATGAGTCTTTGATACCCAGTAGGGACATATTTGAGTAGATGATTAACCGCATAAATAGCAGTAGAATTATCTTTCTCCTCTTCTATTTGAGAGTAAAAGTTAGCTAATATAGGTATTCCTAATATTGGAAGACCAACCATTTCTACATCAGGCAATAATTCTTTATAAGTTTCTGTTAATTCATTATTTTGAGGGTACTTCAGTTCTAATAATTCTGATCTGATATCATTTCCTACTAAATTCAATGACTTATTTCTACTAATATATAGTAAATCAATAGTAAAAAATTCACCAAGTTTGATTTGTGTATCTTTACCTTTGTAGTCATATAGTAGTAAGTCGCCTAATTTCTTAGTAGTCATATATGAGAAAAATAGTTCAAACCATTTTTCTATCTTAGGTGATACAGACTGTGCATCATCGAATATTAGTAGTATTTTAATTGGCTCCCTAGAAAGTAGATAATCAGATAGAGATTCAATTTTATTATTCAAAGGAAAGAAATTGTTGAGTAAATCTGCAATTAAGCATTCTATACTAATCTCAAAATAGTTTAAGAGCAAGTTCTTTTTCAAATCATTCTTTATACTACTTTCAATTTTTGTTTTTAAAGAATTATCTAATTGCTTACTATTTTCAATTAAAAGATACTCGTTAACCTCATTGAATAATTCTTTATTCGAAATATTCAGAGTACCCAAAGTGTCAAAAAAACTCTTCACAAAGTATTTTGATTCATCGAACGTAAATTCAGGATGTTGCAAATTAGAGTTTTCAAAAAAGTCTGAAGTTATATCAAATAGGTAATTATATTTTTCCCAATCATTTACGTAAGAATAAACGTTGTATTGATTTATAAAGTCAATGTCAGTTATTAGTTCTTGTATTGCTGAAGTTTTACCTGTAAGAAATTCACCATTTATATTTACAATCTTAAATTTTTCTCTTTGGGATACAAATTCCTTTATCTGATTTATCAAATCTTCTTTATTGTCATATTTCATAGTCTGAACCCCATCATTACTTCTGTTCCACTACTTGTGCTATCTATATTCATAACATCAGTTAATTTTCGAATCAAAAAGACACCTCTCCCCGACTGCTTTAGTAGGTTCTCTGGCAAAGTTGGATCAGGTACTTCGGATTCTACAAAACCAACTCCTTCGTCACGTACATAAATAATAAAATTCTTTGTGTTTTTTTCTAATTTAATCAATACTTTTTTAGTTGAATCTTTTCTATTTCCATGGTAAATAGCATTATTTACAGCTTCGGTAAATGCTATAAGTATATTCATAAAACTATTATCTAGCTCTATTAGGTACTCTGCTCTGAAATCATTAAGAAACTCCTCGGCTTTTACTAGAGTATTATTGTCAGTAGCTATTAATAATTCTTTTGTCATAACTTTATATTTGTAGATAGATAAAAATTCACAAGCTCGTTTTTCTTAAACAGATTTATTGATTGAAATTCATACCAAAAATCAAATTTGAATGAATTTCCTGAATCAAATACAAATTCAAAAATCAATTCTGGAGCTATGGATTCAAAGTCGTTTAAAATAACATTATTTTGTGAAATAAACTCACTTATGCGAATATCTTTTCTTTTAAAAAATCTAATTCCGGCACCAAAATTATAATTTTCTGTTCTTTTCATTACTAATCCTCTCAAAAACATCTCGAAATTGGATCTTTGTGGTTGCTCAGCAAAATCATCCCAATATAGAATTCCACGCTCCGAATATCTCATCTCATTCTTAGTTTCTAGATACAAATTTCTAAATAATTTTAGTTGTAATGAATCTAAATAAGAGACTTCTCGAAAACTAAAACTATTAATTCCAGTTACTATATTCTCAAAATCATAAGTTGTGTAATTTGCATTAATTCCAAAAACTGGCTTATAGTATAAATAATTAGATTTGATTAATATAGTTGGTGCTAACTTTATTATTCTATTCCAGTTATTTGATGAGCTCCTCTGTGATTTCAAATATACGTAATGAAAGAATCTAAATTCATTGCGTAAACCAATAGAAAGTATGTTAGATATTCGCCTCAGATATTCAACATCCCCCGCCAATGATAATTCATCTCTGTCATCATTATTCTTATCTGAAGGTGTGTCATACCTGAGTAATCTATAATCTGTCCCAATGCTCAGTGAATCGTTATTAGAAAGGCTTATATAACTATTTAATTTTAGATTGAAATATGATTCTACCCTATCCTGTCTGTTTTGATCAGTCTTGTATATTTCAAATTGATTGGCTGGTAGATTCAGTATGTTAATGGCTGAGTAATCTTCATTAGTTCTGTTATAATTGATGAAAGACAATAATGAGAAATCATTTACTCTATAGTTCATCGTGTTTGATATATCAAAATGATATATATCTACTTCACGTTTAAAGTTAGACTCATTTATAGAATTATAATTAGAAAGATAGTTATTGGAAATTAGCTCATTATTTAATCCAATGGAAATAATATTTGAGATATTTTCAGATAATTTAAAGTTGAAATTGGTACTTAATTGGACTTTATCAGATTGCCTTCTTCTTATTGGGATATCTATTAACCCAGGGTTTATTTCGGGGTTATCTCTATTTCGATTCATATATCCTATATCAAAATAGATTGAACTATTCTCATCAAATGATTTGATTGTATTTATTCTAAAGTTTATATCCTTATTCACTCTCCCATCATTAAGATTCACTATATCGGCAAATCCTTGGCTATTAATATAGAGTTCTTCGTATTCTAAGCTGTTAATTGCGTAGTTAGCATAGTAGTAATCACCAGCCGTTTCTATTCCTACGGTAGTGTTACGCTCTTTACCATATCCAGCTTCTAGGTATGAGCTTTGTAAAAATGAATACTTGCTTCCCAAAAGGAAATTTAACCTCTCCAACTTATTCTGGCCAAAGTTAAGAGTGTTAGAAGATATAAACCAATTGTTTTTATTGAATAGAAATACATCTGAACTTATTTTATATTCATAACTAAGTCGCAATTTTTGAGTTTCTTGAAATGAGCTACTATTTGCTAGAGGAGTACCTTGACCATAATAATTCTGTAGTATATACAGATTACCGAAATCACCTTTTTGGGTTATGAATAACTCATCACCAAAATTATATATATTCTGGAATTTATTGGTAGCCGTTCGTATATAGCTACTATCTTGAACAAAATATATAGGTTCAAATATAGCTTGAGATTTAGCTGTGTAAGTTATAATTGTTAATAGTAGTAGAAATCGCAACAATTTTTTTAGCAATCATTTTTTATATTACTCTAAAGTATTGAATAATAAATCACTATAAAAATAAATTCACTAATTATTTTTCAATTCATTGAGTAATGCTTGCTTTTCTATTTCTAATTGTCTTATTTTTCTTTCAATTTCATCTAGTTCTTGTGGCATAGAATCCATATCAATTCTCAACCTAGCAGCCGCTTCATCAATCAAATCAATGGCTTTATCTGGTAAGAATCTTTCCGTGATATACCTATTAGATAATTCGGCGGCAGATACAATTGCTTGGTCAGTTATTTTTACACCATGGTGGACTTCATATTTTTCTTTAAGCCCACGAAGTATAGAAATAGTGTCTTCTACTGTAGGTTCTTCGACAAGCACTTGTTGAAATCTACGTTCTAAAGCTGCATCTTTCTCTATATGTTTTTGATATTCATCCAAAGTTGTTGCACCAATTAGTCGTAGCTCTCCCCTTGCTAATGCTGGTTTTAGTATATTCGCTGCATCCATACTGCCAGATGTAGCACCAGCTCCAATCAGAGTATGAATTTCATCTATAAATAGAAATATCTCGCCATTTGAATCTGTTACTTCTTTTATTATTGCTTTTAATCTTTCTTCAAACTGCCCCCTGTAACTAGTACCAGCTACTAAGGTACCCATATCTAAAGATATAATTGTCTTATTTTTGAGTCCTTCTGGTACGTCACCTGAAACTATTCTTTGAGCTAATCCCTCTACAATAGCTGTCTTACCTACACCAGGTTCACCTATTAATAATGGATTGTTCTTTGTTCTTCTAGCTAATACTTGAAGTACGCGTCTTATCTCACTATCACGTCCAATTACAGGATCAATTTTTCCTTTTTGAGCTTCTTGATTTAGATTTCGACCATATTTATTCAATGAATCATACTTATCTTCGGCATTTTTATCTGATGCCGAGTGAGTTCCTCTTATATCTTTCATTATTTTATATACTTCCTGTTTATTTATACCATGATTCTTTAATAGTTCTGAGACAGAATTATTAGTTTCTATTATACCTAATAGTAAGTGTTCTGAGCTTATAAATTCATCTTTTAGAGTTTTAGCTTCTGATTCTGCAATTGAAAAAACTTTTCTCAAATCATTAGAAACGTAATTATCAGATTCCATACTACTAACTTTAGGATATTTTTCCATCAAATTAGTAATTTTAATTTTAAGAACATCTAACTGATTAGAGATACGAGAAATAATACTAGACACAATACTTTGATTATCCTGTACTAATGCTGCAAATAAATGAGCAGGTTCTATTGCTTGATTATTAAAACTCTTTGCAATTTGAGAAGCAGTGTTAATAGCTTCTTGTGATTTAATAGTAAAATTATCAAAATTCATAGTTACACTTTTAGTATTATTACATTATAGTATTAGACGGTTTTAAAAGGATAAAATTGATTTAATTAGAAAAACAACTCTAATTATGTTTTAGAAAAGTTATATAAAAGTGTAGCATTTGTATAAAATATACGTAAGATTAGTTATAAATTACATAAATAAAGTATAATTTGAGATTATACAATAGTAAAATTGGAGATTAGATGATCAGTAAAGGCAATATACTCTGGATTGATGATGAAATAGAAGTGTTGAAACCACATATAATTCTTTTAGAAAAAAGAGGTTATGATGTAGATAAAGCTACAAATGGAGAAGACGCTATTGAACTAGTAAAATCTAAACATTATGACTTAATTTTCTTAGATGAGAATATGGTAGGAATGTCAGGGTTGGATACATTGCCTGAGCTTAAAAGATTAAGTGCAGCTTCTGCAGTTGTAATGGTGACTAAGAATGAAGCAGAGAGTGTTATGGAGGAGGCTATTGGTTTAAAAATAGATGACTATCTTACTAAACCTGTAAATCCAGCGCAAATTCTTTTGGCTTGTAAGAAATTTTTAGAAACAGAAAGAATAGAAACAGAAAAGTTTACACAAGACTATATGAAAGGGTTCTCTCAAGTTAGTAGACAGTTAATGGGACCAATGGTATGGAATGACTGGGTGGAAGTTTATAAGAAACTTGTACAGTGGTCATTCGAATTAGACAAACACCCTGACTCTGGTCTTAAAGAAACACTTAGCAATCAATGGAGCGATTCAAATGCTGCTTTTTCTCGATTTGTAGAAGATAATTATATAGATTGGATTAATAGTGAAGAAAAGGAAGATTTACCTCTATTTTCACCCGATATACTAGATGCATATCTTTGGGAAGAAGTTGAAAAAGATGGTCCTACTTTCCTTTTTGTAGTTGATTGTATGAGATATGACCAATGGCTATTGTTCGAGGAAGTATTAAGACAGTATTATACTTTCGAAACAAATTTCTATTGCTCTATATTACCAACGGCAACTCCATATTGTAGAAACTCGCTCTTCGCAGGTTTATTCCCGTCTGACATTAAGAAATATTATCCTCAATATTGGCAAGTTGAAGTTAATAGTGAAGAGCATACACAAAATAAATTTGAAAAAGAGTTAATGCAGTCTTGGCTTCAAAGAAGAAGAATAAAGCTAAAAAATGACCCTGTTTATATTAAGATATTTGATACTGATTATGGCAAAAGAGTAGAAAAAGACATATTAAAATTCGCAAGTAATGATTTGACTGCAATTGTTTTGAATGCAGTTGATATGATAGCACACTCACGTTCAGATTATGCTATATTAAAAGAAATAGCACCAGATGAATCGGCTTATCGTTCACTGACTAGTTCTTGGTTTAGACATTCTAGCTTTTTAGGAATGTTAAAGCAGCTATCTAACGTTAAAGATGCCAAAATAATAATCACAACAGATCATGGTTCTATTAGATGCTTAAGAGGAGTTAAAGTATTAGGTGATAAAGATACTTCTACTTCACTAAGATATAAGTTTGGGAAAAACGTAAAAGCTGATCCTAAAACAGCAATGCAAATAAGTAATCCCGAAGATATAAAAGTACCAAAAGCAGGAATAACTGTAAATAATATAATAGCTAAGGAAGATTATTACTTTGTTTATCCGACTGATTATCATCACTATTTAAACAAATATAGAGATAGTTTTCAGCACGGTGGAATTTCAATGGAAGAGATGATAATCCCAGTAATAAAACTAAAAAGCAGATAATTTTTTAATTAGAAATATCTTTGTTAGTTTTGTTGTTATGCTTGAAACAAAATATACAACAACTAGCGAAGAAGAGACAATTGAGCTTGGTAGTAAGTTTGCAAAAGGACTGAACCTAGGTGATATCGTGTTTCTATATGGTGATTTGGGCTCTGGTAAGACTGAGTTTATAAAAGGTATCTGCCAATACTTCAAAGTTGAAGATATGGTAACCTCACCTACTTTCACTATTATGAACAAGTATTTAGGTGAATATAAGAACCATGAAGTTCCTATATACCATATTGATTTGTACAGAATAGAACAAAATAAAGAACTAAATGAAATTGGCTTCGAAGAGTGTTTATACGAAGAAAACTCAATCAAACTAATCGAATGGGCAGAAAAAGCAGAAACTCATTTGACTAAACCTGCATTTATTGTAAAAATCATTCCTGATGAAGATTCAGAAAATATTAGAGAAATTTACATTTCCGAAACAGAAGTAGTCCTTAATTAATTATATTTGCCTTATGGAAAGGCAACAATTTAATTTATATACTAAAATAAAAAGTTGGTTTAGGACTGACTCCCCTGTTTTTACGACAAGATTATCACTCATACTTACTATATTTATTTCGATATTCGGGATAACTTTAGGTATTGTTGAAGATTCGTTGGCTGTAAAAACCAATGGTATTATTTCCGCACTTGATATATTAAACTCATTTCTCTTTTTAAATGCAGTTAATATGAGTGTGCGTAATCCTGATTATATATTTAATTATGGATATGGTAAATATGAAAGTATTTCAATTCTCGCTTCTTCTATATTATTGCTTCTTGTACTCGGCTATACTAGTATAGAAGCCGTTTCGAATTTTGGTAAGACCGATGTTGGTGAGAGTAACTACTTTATACTAATGGTTTTCTCCTCTATATCATTTCTATTGATGAGATTGGTTTATAGAATCCAGAAAAAGTCTTCTAAGAAATTCGGAATGCCCATATTAGAATATGATGCTAGTCTTTGGAAATATGACAGCTACATAGAGTTATTCGTTTTAATTAATTTACTTGTAGGGCTTGGATTACAAATTTTAGGACTACGTTACATTGGGTTAATAGTCGATTCTGGAGTTGCAATTGCTTTAACTATGTTCGCCCTAGTTGTTCCACTGAAAGGGTCAAGAGATGCTCTAAATCAGTTATTAGACAGAACAATACCAGATGAAGTACAGATGAGATTTTTAAGTGTAGTTACAAAGAACCATACTAATATTTGTGAATTCAAAGCTATACATACTCGTCAATCGGGAAAAGATATTTTTATAGAACTTGATATTATACTACCATTTGATGAAAGTATGGAGTATAAAGATAAATTAGAGAAAAAGATAGCGAAGGAAATTGTAGAAATAAATCCCAATGCAGTCCCAAGAGTATACGCTAAGGCATGTGATGGGAAATGCTTAGACAAAGATAAAAGGAATTGTCCAATTCATATATTTAGAAGCTTAAATGAATGATACTGAAAACATATTAAATCCAGATTCTAATAGTAGTGAAGCAAACGAATTTGCATTGAGGCCTAAAGCATTCAGTGAGTTCACTGGTCAGAAGAATCTTGTAAGCAATTTGAAAATATTTATAGAAGCGGCAAGAAAAAGAAAAGAGGCACTTGACCATGTTCTGCTTATGGGTCCTCCAGGGCTTGGCAAAACAACTTTGAGTTATATTATAGCTAATGAGATGGGGAGTCAAATAAAGACTACTTCTGGCCCAGTATTAGAGAAACCTGGAGACTTGGCTGGGATTCTAACTAACTTAGAAGAAGGTGATGTACTATTCATAGATGAAATACATAGATTATCGACTGTAGTAGAAGAGTATTTATATTCTGCTATGGAAGATTACACATTAGATATTATGATAGATAGTGGACCTTCAGCTAGAACTATTCAAATTAAAATACCCAATTTTACTCTAATTGGTGCAACGACAAGAGCAGGTTTACTTACTGCCCCACTTCGCTCTAGATTCGGTTTATTATTTAGATTAGACTATTATAATACTGCTGATTTAATCAATGTAGTTAAGAGATCGGCGGATATTCTGAATACTGGAATAGATAATCAAGGTGCAACTGAAATTGCATCTCGTTCGAGAGGTACACCTAGAATTGCAAACAGATTATTACGAAGAAGTCGAGATTTCGCACAAATAAAGGGTGATGGAATAATTAGCCAATTCATCGCAAATATGACTTTGGAAGCATTAGAAGTAGATAAACTTGGTCTTGATGATATGGACAAGAGAATACTACTTACTATTATAGAAAAGTATGGTGGTGGTCCAGTGGGTTTGAATACAATTTCTGCGGCAGTTGGTGAGGAATCAGGTACAATAGAAGAAGTTTATGAACCATTTCTTATACAACAAGGATTTCTTCAGATTACTCCAAAGGGCAGGAAAGTAACATTAAGTACTTACAAATACTTTAATAAAAGTGTTATTCCTGAAAATGAGAAAGGATTATTTTAATCCAGGTTGAATTGCAGATACTATTTCAGGAATTGCTTCTAATATTTGCTCTCGAGTTTTGAAAATATCTTTTGCTTGATTATTTGGATAAGCCATTCTCATTTTAACATCATAAATATAAGTATTTATAAGAAACTTATCGCTTTGTTTGTTGAATGTACCTACTACTACTTTTTTGATATTAAGTAGTTGTACAGCTTTCCATAAATCAGATTTATACTGTGGGTTTGAAGGATCTAAATTAAGTTCCGAAAGTACTATTTCTACTGAATCAGCGGGTACTATGTAATATTCTTCCCCACTATCATCCGCATCAATCAAAGCGGTAGTTAGAGATTCTTGTAAATCATAGCACAATATATTGTAATCTACATTTCCATCCATATTTTGAAATGGTAGTACGGCCACTCTAGTTTGAGCAAATAAAGTTGTAGCCGCAATTAGTAAACTTAAAACTAGTATAATCTTTTTCATAATTTGTTCTTAAGAATTTTGTGATAGAAAATCTTGTATTTCCAATAATCTAATACGAAACTTTTCTTTATTTTGTTCAAGTCCATCCCAATCATCACTCTTAACTTGTGCCATCATTTCTACACCAATATCACCAAGATCAGCAAATCCAAACTGATAAGATGAACCTTTCATTGTATGAGCAAGTCTGTACATAGATTCCAAATCCTTATTGGTTTTATACTCAATATATTCGGTATCTAACTTAACTATCCAATCTTCAATGAATTCGGGTAGAAGCTCTAATATAAACGGATCATTAGGTAATTGCATATTAAAAGAATTGTTAAAATTAATAAATATCAATATAATAAAAATAAACTAAAAATACTATAAGCCGAATTCTGTCTTCTCATTATTTCAAATGAGGAGGTAATCATTTATCTAGGATACATGTCACCAAGTACCTCTTGCGGTTTACCCAAGTATGCATGCCCTAAGACAACTCAAACGAACAGCTTGAAATCATACTCTTATTTAACCTTGCTCCGTACAGGGTTTACCGTGCCGATTTGGTCACCCAAATCGCGGTGGGCTCTTACCCCACCCTTTCACCCTTACCCACAGAAGTGGGCGGTTTACTTTCTGTTGCACTTTCCATACTACTTGTTAGTAGCTCTTCCCGTTAGGAAGTGTACTGTTCTATGGAGTTCGGACTTTCCTCTGTTATTGAAATAACAGCGATTACCCGTATTTTAGTTTTAGTCCATTATATTGCTTCTACGTCAGCTTCTGTTACTTCTATTTCTTCAGGGATTAATATACGTGCACAATTTTCACAAGTGTATAGTATATCTTCATCACTTCTCATTTCTACTATTAACTGCGGTGGAATAGAGCTAAAACAACCAGAACAAGAGTTTTTCTTTACTCTTACAGCTGCGTCGCTATGATATTCTCTGACTCTATCATATTTTGCAAGTGAAGTTATGTCTATCTTACTTACTATTTTTTCTCTTCTTTCTACATACTCAGCTTTTTCTTCATCTTGTTCTTCTTGTACTTCTACTAGTTCTTTCTTAGTGTTTTTTAACTCTTCTTTAGAACTAATCAAATCTGCCTTTTGTTCGTCAAGAATTCTCTCTAGATTCTGTTGCTTGATAGTCTCTTGTCTCAACTTTTCAGTTAACATTTTAGATTCTTCTTTCACATGTTTTATTTCACTTGTGATCGCATCAAATTCTTTATTATTTCTAACTTGAAATTGTTGCTGAGATAGTTTCTCTTCTCGGATCTTCAAATCTTCTAATGTTACTTTAGTAACAGAACAGAACTCTTTTACTTCATCTAATATTTGCTCAGTTTCTTTTACTGTTGCTTTTAGAGTTGTATTCTTCTTCTCTTGATCAGCAACTTTCTGTGGTAAATCACCAAATTCTTCTTCTAATTCATCTAGATTTCTATCTATAAGTGCCAAATAGGCAAGCAATTGTGATTTAGATTCTTCCATTACTGTTATTAACCTTTATAATTATTTAAATATTTTTTTTGTGATTCTTTATAATTGTGTTCGGGGTAATAATTAACAGGATTAGTTAACACATTACCTGTAATTATATTAATACCTTCCCCAAGTTTTTCTTTTAATATATTCTTCATCGCTATTGGAACAAATTGTTCCATTTCATAGTGGCCAGGATCAATAATTGCCATTTTTCCTTCTACACTATGGAAATCATGATACTTAATATCTGCTGTAATAAACACATCACAACCTAGTTTATATGCTTCTTGTATATAACTACTTCCACTTCCACCTATTATAGCTATTTTAGTTATATTATCATTAACGCCTATATTATATTTGAGTGGTGAATTACAAATATCAGATACTTTCTCTAATAATTTATTTATTTTTATGGAATTCTCTAATTCTATGATTACACCCATTCCGTAACCATCAATATTAACATCCGGTATTAAGAATTTTGAACATTCAAAGCCAAGTTGTTTGCAAAACTCGTAACTTGTACCATAGGGATGTGAATCAAAGTTAGTATGAATTACGTATAACCCAATATCATTCTTAATTAATTTAGATACCAAATTACCTACTCTATTATCTGTCGTGATAGTAGATAGAGGTCTAAATATAAGAGGATGAAAAGTTACAATTAGATCAGAAGAGTATAATAAAGCTTCACTTATAGAATCTTCATTAAGCTCAAGAGTTAAATAAACGTTTTTTATCCGTGACTTACTATTACTAATTTGTAAACCAATACTGTCATCACTCCATGCTGTTTTAGGAGGAAATTCCAGCTCAAATATATTTACGAGCTTTGATAATTCCATAAATTGTAATTATGTTCTATGTATCTAAATGATTTTTTTTGAAAAAACGTTTTAGAGTAAGGTGCTAAATTAATGAAAAATAAATTGTTTCTAAACTATTGATGTAAAAGATGAGCAAAAAACTTCTATTTTCTCTTGTTTTCGTGATAATTTCCTGTATTCAGGTAAAATTAATCGCCCAAGTTACGGGTGGCGGAAAAGGAGGATTTGATAAAGATAGCGTAATTGTATTCGAACCTTCTACTCCTCTACTAACATTAGGAGAAATAAATGAGTCAAAGACCACTGCAACTGGCTTCGATTTAATATTTTCTACTTTTGGTTTTGGAGGTGGTATGTTTTGGCGAGCTGAGATAAATGATGAGTTAGTTTTTCTTTCAGATTTCTTCATCACAGGAATTCGTAAATCTGATGAATTAGAAAGATTTAATCAGAATACAGGTGAATCATATATTCCACATAAAATTAATCGGTTATTCTCTATTCCATTCTCATTTGGTCTTCAGTACTTTCCCTTTAATAATCAAATAATAAGTACATTTAAGCCATTTATAGCTGCTGGTGCTGGATTTTCATTTATAATCTCTACACCTTACGATAGAGGTTTTTTTAATGCCTTTGGACATGGTGAGTATTATACAAGACCTTCATTTAATCTTTCTATAGGAGCTGATTTTGGAAATAAAAAGAAGTCACTTTCGGTCTTCCAAATTAGATACCTCTCTATCCCATTTGGCGGCAATGGGTTGCAAAGTTTAGAAGCAGTGGTCGAAGATCCGATCACCAATTTTGGGGGTGTGTTTCTAGATTTAAGGATTGGTTTTAATTATTGAGTAATTGGGAATGATAGTGTGATTTTTGTACCTTTATCAAATTCATTTCCAACTATATTAAAGCTACCATTATGCAATTCAATCATTTTTTTTGCAATAATTAATCCCAAACCAATACCTTGCTGTTCATTTTTGTCTCTATTGAATTGATTAAGTGCGGCAATATTAGATATTTGATTTTCATCAATTCCTATACCTTCATCACATAGTTCTACTATCAACTTGTCAGTAAATATCTTTGATGACATTGTTACTTTTTCACCCTTATTTGAGAATTTGAATGCGTTATCACTCAATTCATTCATAATAACATAGAAGTTTTCAGAAGACATATTAATACAAATTCCCATAGTTTCGTCTTTCACAATAAAATCATCAAATCTATCATACTTAGCCGCAATATTATTAACTATATCATAAGCTACGGCAAATGGCTCTTCGGTTCTTTGTAACTTTATTTCTTCTATTAATTCCTCATTATCTTCTATATTATTTAGTCTAATATACAATAAGTAGTTCTCAGTAATCTTTGATAGTCTGGAAACAGATTGAACGATATCGTGAGAAAGCATTTTTATTTCATTTGTATCGAGTGATTCTGATTCCTGATATATTATACCTGCATTACCCTTAATCTCATTAATTGCCGTTCTGAACTCGTGTGGAAGTGCATAAGTTACACTTTTACCAACTTGTTCAACTTTACTTTTAACATGTTTTTCGAATACATTGTACTTTTTCCATTGCGCGTTTATAGCTGAAACAATTTCATCTCTTGAATACGGCTTTACTAGATAATCATCTGCTCCCTTAGTCATTCCTTCACGCATATTTGATTTCTCGTTGAATGCAGTCAGAAATATAAATGGAGTTCTGTGTGTTATATTATCAGACCTTATGCAATCTAGAACTTCAAATCCGTCCATAACAGGCATTGAGATATCGCAAAGTATCAAATCAGGTTTGAATTCTTTTGCCATTTTCACACCTATACTACCATTTTCCGCAGTTATTACATCGTAACCTTCAAACTCTAAAAGGGCTGAAGTGCTTTCTAGAATGAATTCTGCATCGTCTATGACTAAGATTTTCTTCATGATTTTCTCAATGTTGAATAAATATTAATAACTATAAGTGCATTTGTTAATAACATAATATAATAATAATCTTTTTTATGTTAATTATGTATTCCAAAATATTTCAATATTAGATTAAATTATGTCAACTGCCAAAAGAATAAATTACGAAAACAAAAAAGAAGCTTCAATTAGTCCAATTGTGGGTAATAGAGTTCCACCTAATTCACTTGAAGCAGAGGTGGCAGTTCTTGGTGCTATGATGTTAAACAAGCAAGCAATTTCAAAAGCTACTGAACTTCTATCATCTGAATCTTTCTATTCTCAAAAACATAAACTGATTTATGAATCAATTATTGCTCTTTCTGAAAAGAATGAAACAGTTGACATCATCACTTTATCAGAGCATTTGACTCGAACTGGGAGTTTAGAAGATGTTGGAGGCAGAGGATATTTAGCAAAAATAAATAAAGAAGTTGCCACAGCTGCTAATGTAGAACAATACTCACTTATCGTTCTCGAAAAGCAATTGCGTCGTGATCTTATACAATCAAGTGGTGAAGTAATAAATAATGCTTACGATGATAGCAAAGATATTCTTACAGAGATAGACAAGGCCGAATCCGAGATTTTCAGAATTGCTGAGAAAAGAATGACTAAGAACTATCAGGGTATGAGAGAGCTTACAAAAGAAACTTATCGCCAAATAGAACAAATGAGAGTTCGTTCTGAATCCGGCCTGACTGGAGTTCCAACAGGGTTAGTTGATTTAGATAAATATCTAGGTGGACTCCAAAAATCAGAGTTAATTATTATAGCTGCTCGACCTTCGATGGGTAAAACGGCTTTAGCTTTATCAATTGCACGTAATCTAGCAGTTGAATATAAAAAATCTATTGCATTTTTCTCTCTAGAGATGGCATCTACTCAGCTTATTATAAGATTACTTTCTGCAGAAGCTAAGATAAATCAGCAAAAAATTAGAACTGGAAAGATAAGTTCTCACGAGAATCAAAAAATAATAGATTCTCTAGGTAAACTTAATGACGCGAAAATTTATTTTGATGATAGTTCAATGATTGAGATTATGGAACTAAGAGCAAAATGTAGGAGATTGAAAGCTGAACATAACATTGATGCAGTATTCGTAGATTATTTACAATTAGTTCGTGCTTCTGGTATGGAGTCAAGAGAAAGGGAAATATCCATTATCTCTATGACGCTAAAGCAAATAGCAAAAGAACTTGAGATACCAGTTATTGCATTAGCTCAGTTAAATCGTTCAATAGAAAGTCGCCCTGGTAAAAGCCGTTCACCTATGCTTTCAGATTTGAGAGAATCTGGTTCAATTGAGCAAGATGCTGATGTTATTTTATTTGTTCAAAGAGCAGAAGTTTATGGACAAATGGAATATGAAGATAAAACTCCTACTGAAGGCACAGCAGAATTAATAATAGGAAAGCAAAGAAATGGGCCAATTGGTACAGTTAGGATTGCTTTCCAGAAAAATTATGCTCGATTCGAAAATTTGAGTTATGGCTATGAAGAAATGCCGGAAAGTTCTGGTATTCCTGATGATGATTCTAATTTCTAAATATATGTGACAAATAAACAAGTGTAATAGTTATAATCAAATCAATAACTAAAGTAAGGGTCATTAATTTGTATTTTTCCACTATAAAAAAGTACAAAGCTGGTACTAATAGTACAACAGAAGTAATCATAGCAGTAAGAAATATAGTCATAATTTAATAAATCCATAAAAAACAGTGAAATGACATCTTGCACAAGTCACAAAGTTATATTATTTTTGTAATCTTATAAAATCGTAAAATAGAAATAAGTATGTTTGATAGTTTACAAGAAAAGTTAGAACTAACATTAAAGAAATTTCGTGGACAAAACAAGATAACTGAAGAGAATATCTCTGAGGCACTTCGCGAAATCCGTAGAGCATTACTTGAAGCTGATGTTCATATCGATGTTGTTAAAAAGTTCGTAGAAAGCGTAAAAGAAAAATCAATCGGAAGTGATGTAAAAGGTACGTTAAGACCCGATCAATTAATCGTCAAGATAGTAAATGATGAATTAGTTGAATTGATGGGTAATAAACGTTCTGAACTAAAAATTGCTTCTGGTAAACCTACTATTATTTTAGTAGCAGGATTACAAGGTTCTGGTAAAACTACTTTTTGTGGTAAATTAGCTAAAAGTCTTCGTAAGAAAGGGCGTCAACCACTATTAGTGGCTTGTGACGTTTATAGACCAGCCGCTATAGACCAATTAAAAAGATTAGGCGAGCAGGTTAAAATACCTGTTTTTACTGAAGAAGGAGACCCTATTGCTATAGCCAAAAATGCATTAGAATATGCTAGAAAATTTGGTAGAGATACTATAATCGTCGATACAGCTGGCCGTTTGACAGTAGATGAAAAGATGATGGATGAAGTGCAAAACATTAGTAAAGCAATTAATCCTATTGAAACACTTTTTGTTTGTGATGCAATGATTGGTCAAGATGCAGTAACTACTGCTAAGGCCTTCCACGATAAATTAGAACTAACTGGTGTAGTACTTACTAAGCTAGATGGTGACACTAGAGGTGGAGCAGCATTATCTGTACTTCACGTTGTTGGTAAACCAATCAAATTTGTAGGTGTTGGTGAAACTGTTGATGATTTGGAACCTTTCCATCCTGAAAGAATAGCTTCTAGAATACTAGGTATGGGTGATATCCTTACTTTAGTTGAGAAAGCAGAATCACAAATTGATAAAGATGAAGCAGCACAATTAGAAGAAAAAATTAGAAAGAATGAATTCACGTTTGATGATTTCCTAAGTCAATTAAGAGCAATCCAGAAGATGGGTTCCCTAAAAGATTTACTTGGTATGATACCAGGTATGGATAAACAACTAAGAAATGTGAATATAGATGATAGTGCATTCAAAAAAGTTGAAGCAATCATCCAATCAATGACAAAGAAAGAAAGAACCAATCCTAAAATAATCAATGGTTCCCGCAGAATGCGTATTGCTAATGGAAGTGGAACTAAAGTACAAGATGTAAACCGTCTTTTGAAGCAGTTTGACGATATGGGCAAAATGCTAAAAAACATATCTAGAGGAAAAAAATCTAGAATGTTAGGTGGTTTAGGTTTGGGAAAATTTGGTATTAAATAAATTTGAAATTAAATTGCAGTAAATAATCAGGTAATATTACAAAAATGGTAAAGTTAAGACTAAGAAGAAAAGGGCGTAAAGGTTACCCCGTATATGATGTTGTCGCTGTTGATAGCAGAAGAAAAAGAGACGGTGCATACATCGAAAGACTTGGATATTATGATCCAAACACAAGTCCAAACACAGTAAAGTTGGACGATAATAGAGCTATATATTGGTTAAACGAAGGTGCTCAACCTACGCTTACCGTTAAAAATATATTTAGCCACGAAGGTGTATTGCTAAAAAGAGCATTACTATTCAAAGGTTTAGATGAAGATCAAATCGCAGAACAAGTAACAAAACATAAAGAAACGGCTTTAGCTAGATACGATAGATTGAAAAAAGCTAGAAAAGCTAAGAATGCTAAACCAGCTGTTGAAGAAACTCCTGTAGTAGAAGAAGCTCCAGAAGCTGCGACTACTGAAGAATCTACTGATTCTGCAGAGTAATTAGTTTCTCTTTAAAAGAAAATAAAAAAAGCCGGCTAGACCGGCTTTTTTAGTTTGTTTTTTTTATGT
This sequence comes from Kapaibacterium sp. (SeqCode), assembly GCA_041675005.1. Taxonomy (GTDB): domain Bacteria; phylum Bacteroidota; class Ignavibacteria; order Kapaibacteriales; family UBA2268; genus PGYR01. Next base: position 294,738 of record JBAYUQ010000001.1, on the reverse strand, counting down.
ATTAATTAGTGTTTGGCAGGTACACTGAAAGACACTGTAGTTCCTTTATCTTCTTGAGATTCTATCCAAATCTCGCCATCATTCATTTCCACAAATGATTTACTTAATATTAGTCCAATACCAGTACCTCTCTCCCCTTCTGTCCCGAAGCGGGAATCTTTACCATTACCAATATCAAATATATCATCTAACATAGCTTTCTCTATGCCTATGCCTTTATCAGTTATAGTGAAGTTGGCTTTAGAATCAATGTTTTGCAAATCTATTACTACTTTGCTATCTGCCTTTGAGTACTTAATTGCATTAGAAACTAAATTCTTAATAACTACTGATAATAAGTTAGGATCTCCATAAGCATAAACTTCCTCGCCATTATTAAAGATGATATCAATGTTCTTCTGTTTTGCTTTGGGTAGATAATGTTCAATATACTTTTTAACCAAATAATTTATTGCAAACTTTTCTGGGTAAAGTTCTATTTCATTTTTTTGTAATTTAGCCCATGTTAATAGATTTTCAAGTAAAAGCATTAGATTATTAGAGGCATCTTTGATAGTTGATAGTGATTCTTTTATTTCTTCTTCACTCATATCATTATAATAATCAACTAGAACTGAAGTTATATTTTTAAATCCACTCAGTGGGTTTTTCAAATCGTGAGCAATAATAGTAAATATCTTATCTTTAGTTAGATTGATTTCGTGCAGCTGACTATTACTATCATTCAACTGCTTATTTAATTCTGTAAGTATTTGATTAGTCTTACGTTTCGATCTATACTTAGAGAATAATAATATTGCAATTAATATAAGTAAACCTGCAAGCGATACAGCACCAATAATAAGTATTTGTGTCAGCTCTTTATCTTTCTGGAGTATCTGAATCTCATTATCTTTCTTCTGTAGTAAATACTCTTCATGAAGTTTCTGAATTCTTCTATTCTGCTCAACATTATAAATACTATCTTTAGTAGTATTGAAAAGTTTACTATAATTTAGAGCGGATTTATAGTCAGAAGTATTCTCATATAATTTAGATAAATAAAAATAACTATCAGCAATAATTGCCTTCGCATTTATTTCTTGTGCAATTGATAAAGCATCTTCAATATTGGATGCTGCTGTATTATACTTTTCTAAGCTAATAAATACTTGACCAAGATTATTGAGTGTCTGTGCTTCACCTTTTCTATCTTTCAGATTTTGACTTATTTCAAGAGATCTATAGAAAAACTCAAGAGCGGTATAGTTATCACCTTTTCCTAAATAAACTACACCTAGGTTGTTATAACTATGCAATAGGCCTACTAAATCATTAATTTCTTTACTAACTTCAAAGGCAAGATTATAATACTTTAGGGCACTATCTATTTGTCTGTCATTCCAATAGATAGATGCTAAGTTATTATAAGATTGTATAATTAATGGTTTTTCATTGTATTGCTTGAAAATTCGAAATGATCTTTTTATATAATCTAATGCTAGGTTAAAGTCTTTGATATTATTATAAATAAGTCCAATATTATTCAGTGCTATTGCTCTATCTTTCTCTTTTCTAGATTTCTCAGCAATTCTTAATGCTCTGAAATAGTAATCAATTGCTTCTTCATTTCGACTTATATAACGATATGAATCTCCAATTCCATTAATGAATTTGAACCGGTATAGACTATCGAGTTTGGAATCTTTATCTAATATTTCTAATCCAGTTCTGGCATAATCTATACCTTTCATTGGAAGTACATTTCTATATTCGACTAATAATTTGAATAATAATTCAACTTTCTTTTCATTGGTCAGGTTTTCTTGTTTATATAACTTCTCCAGCTTATCAGTCGCTTCATCTGCTTTTGCAAAGTGAATTGATAAGATAGTTAATAATATAATAATACTATATTTCATATTTTCTTAGAATAATTATTGAAACTAAGGAGAGCAAAAGAGTAATTATAAAAATAATAAATCCAGTATTATAAGTATCAGAATCATATTCAACAACAACATGATTTTCTCCTTTCTTCAACTTAATTGCTCTAAGACAATAATCAACTAGATGTACTTCTGATTCTTTTTTGTTGACTTCAGCTTTCCACGATGGGTAATATATCTCACTTAATATTAAGAATCCATCAGTAGAATTGCTGATTTTATATTCAATTCGATTATTTTCATAACTAATACACTTAATTTTAATGTTTGGTTCTTCCTCAATCGATTTAAAATCAACTTTTTTCTCAAATATAGCTGTTTTCTTTAAGTCATATTCCCCCGATTCCATAATTGACTTTATATTAGTTGAATCAGTTTCTAGAACTTTATTTACGAACCAAGCATTCCCAAATTTGTCCATGTTCTCAAAGAATCTAGGAGCATTTAGGTTTCTATCTATACCTACAGAATATCTAACATTAAGTATATCCATACTCAAATCAATGTTAGCCATAGGTGGACTTACTCTTTGTAATAATAAAGGATTATACCCCTCAATTAGCATTATATTATCAACCATACCTTGGTTACGCTTCATAGCCATATATCTAACTGGCTGATAAAGTCTCATATTCACTCTAAAAATATCATCTGGTAATTTAGGTATAAATGCTTTTTTAAATTCTTGTGGCATTTTATAACCATTAGGTATTTGGTCTTCAATAGGATTCTGAGGACTCTTATTAAAGTCTCCTCCAACTGTATAAAGATCAAAAAAGAGAATAATAATTAACAACGATCCAGATACAGTAGCTTTTAAAACTTTATTCGAGGTAAAGAAAGCGATACCAAAAGCTAGAAGTAGAATTACAATTGTGCCTATTGCTCGTGAGCTTATGCCCTCTTGTAGTAACTGTGGCGTATTGAAACTCACGAATAATGACCCTGATGAAACTATTAAAGTCATTATTAAAGGAATCGCAAAAGCAATAATTAATTCTTTTCTATATTTTTTAGATTTATCGAGAAGTAAATCAAATCCCATTCCAGCAAGTAAGCTGAATCCTAATGTTACAAAGAACATCATCCTTGCAGGCATTCTGAATGTATTAATATATGGTAGATTATAAAAAATATCAAAGAAAAAAGAGTTAGAGCCTAAAGAAAACAAGAATCCAAATAATGAGATAATTGCTAAAGTTATAACTTTTATATCCTTGTAACCAACTAAAATAGTAAACAGACCTAATGCAAAAATAATAACACCAAAATAAAAACTAGTTTCCCAATAATAATGGATACCCTGAACACCTTCAAAAGGTAGATAGAACGAGGCACTTCTTAGGTCTGCCCCACTCACAGATCCAAATAAATTAGGAACCACTGTGGTCAAAGCTTGCTTAAAGTGCAATGACCCTTCAGTTGCTTTTTCATAACTTATTTCAGATCTTTGAGATAAATCAGCGAGTTCTTGCGCCGGTAATAATTGGACAGTAAATAGTCCATACGCTATAATAAATGTCAAGATTGTTGACACCACTAATTTGGGTGTATTCATTTCTTCAGATTTTAATGATTTTATAAGAAAACCTAAAGCGAATAATCCTATAAAAATAAATTCATATAAGATTGACTGTGGGTGACCTGCAAGAATTGATAATCCTAATATCAACCCACTCAATACTCCTAAGTATATTTTCCCTTTAGTAAATGCTGAATATAATACGCCTATTACTAAGGGTAGCCAAGCTAGTTGATATATTATCATAGGATGGATAGTATGACAAATCATTAACATAGAAAAACTATAACCAATTCCTGCTAATAAGCTTCCATACTTAGAGATACCTAACTTACGTGACAAGTAAAAAGTATTGAATTGCGATATCACAAAATGAAGAATAATTACTAATTGTAGAGCAGCAAAAGGTAATTTCCCGTCCGAAACAAATAAATCTAATATTCTATTAAGTGGATAGAAAAAACCTGTTTGAATATCTGCAAAAAATGGCATCCCATTAAAAGTAAATGGATTCCAAAAAGGAATTCCATCTGAAGTAGCCGCAAAGTTTTGAAATGGATATACATACTCAACAATATCCTCCCAAAAGAATGCGTCTCCTATTATATTAGCCCAAAAGAAAATGGCAGTAGTTATTAGTGAAATCAGAATAGCTAAAAAATAGTCAGACTTTATTATTTTCATTAACATATAATACTCTAAAAGGTTATTGATAAATACGTTTTAATCATTCTTAACTATGAATAAAATAACTCGTATATTATTTTTTAAAAGTTTACCAAAACTAATAAACAATATACGATTTTAATAAATATGCGTAAATAAAATGCAACAAATGATATAAGAAATGGAGAAGTGAAATGAATTTTGAAGAAAAAATTACCTCAGAAATGAAAATTGCCCTTAAAGAAGGTCAGAAACTTAGATTGGAAACCTTACGCTCATTAAAAGCTCTGATACTAGAGTTTCAGAAAAACGGATCAGGAAAAGAGCTAAATGATGAAGAGGTTACTAAAATGTTAAATAAAGCAGCTAAAAATAGAAAGGACTCAATAGGTATGTATTTGCAAGCAGGAAGAACTGAACTTGCTGATAAGGAGCGACAAGAACTAACGATAATTCAAGAGTTTATGCCTGCACAGATGAGCGAAGAAGAATTGAATAATGTAATAGTTGCTATAATCAAAAAGATAGATGCTAAAGAAATCTCGGATATGGGGAAAGTGATGGGTGCTGCAATGCAAGAGGTTAGTGGCAAAGCTGATGGTAATATGGTACAGCAAATTGTTAGAAAATTATTGAGTAATAGTTAATGAGTAAAGAGTTAGACCTATTAAGAAGTAGGCTTTTGATTGAATCAGAAAAAGAATTAGAGTTCGGCACAGTATTAGAAGAGATTTCGAAACTTTGTAATTCTACTAAAGCTTCAGAATACACTCTTAATATAAAGCCTTATAATAATGTAGAAGACCTAAGAGACGAATTTGATTTGACAGAAGATGTAATTCAGATTTTCCAAAGTGGAGAGGAGTTACCTCTTTCAGGATTAAGAGAAATAGATTCTTCACTTAAAAAAGCACAAATCAGAAATGCTGTATTGGACGAATATGAGCTATTACGAATTAAAGATAATCTGAGAGTATTTAGATTAGTTAATAATTACATTTACAACAAAAGTGAGTATTTAGTAAATCTCAGTAAGGTAAAGGAACTAATTCACTTTAATCAGTTTATAGAAAAGCATATAGATGATGCTATTAGTGATAATGGTGAGGTAAAAGATACGGCTTCTAAAGAACTACAATCAATAAGAAGAAACATACTTTCTACTTCCGATAGACTGAGAAACAAGCTACAATCTATACTCAAGAAGACTTTCCAAGAGGATTTGTTGCAAGATGATTTCTATACAATGAGGGAAGAAAGATTTGTAATTCCTGTTAAAACTGAATTCAAAAAGCAAATACCAGGAATAATACACGGATTATCTAATACGGGAAGTACCGTATTTTTAGAGCCATCTGAAATCATAGATATGAATAATAGTTTATCTATACTTAGAAATGATGAGAAAAAAGAGATATACAGAATACTAAGCGAAATCACAGAAGAAATTGGTCAAGAAGCTGAAGTATTAAGAGCAACTAACGAACTTATCACAAGAATTGATTTAATCAACGCTAAAGCAAAATATGCTCGAAAATATGATGGTATGAAGCCAGTAATTGTAGAAAGCAATGAAATAGAATTAAAAGATATATACCATCCTTTACTATTAAAGAATAAAAATAAAAAACAAGTTACTCCTCTTACTATTAGTTTTGATACAATCAAACAAGGGCACTTAATATCTGGACCTAATGCTGGTGGAAAAACAGTGGCCTTGAAGAATATCGGACTTAATTTATTAATGGCTATGTCGGGAATATATACATTTGGATATTGTAAGACTGGGCTTAGGGATGTATTTACTTCAATAGGTGATCATCAATCAATTGAAATGGATTTGAGTACTTTTTCTTCGCAGATGAAAAGAATCAAAGATATATTGGATGTTGCAGACCCGGATGCACTAATGTTAGTTGATGAAATATGCTCAGGTACAGACCCTAAGGAAGGGTCGGCGTTAGCTTCGGGGATATTAGATACTACACTAAAATATAATCTGAAATTTATTGTTACAACTCACCAATCATCTCTCAAGACTTATGCTCTTAATAAAGAAAATATTGAGAATGCATCACTCGAATTTGATGAAACTAACCTAAAACCAACCTATAATTTCTTGGCTGGTGTACCTGGTAACAGTTACGCGTTCAATTTGGCAGAAAGTATTGGGCTATCAAAGTTGATACTAGAAAGGGCAGAAAGCTACTTGGATACAAAAGATTCAGAAATTGATAGAAGTATTTCTGAGATCGTCAACTATAGAAAACAAGCTGAGAAAATGAAGCTTGATGCTGAAACAAGTTTGAGAAAAGCAGAAAATAAACAACTCGAATATGAAAGATTAGTAGATGAAATCCGAAAAAATAAATCTGATTATAAACTTAAGGCTCAACAAGAAGCTAATTTAGTTCTTGCAGAAGCAAATAAACTTGTTGAAAATACAATTAGAGAGATTCAAGAAGGTAAAAGAAAGCTCGGGGAAGTAAAGAAAGAATTTGAAATGAAAAAAGAAGAGCTAAAACGAAAAGTATCTCAACCATTTAAAAAAGAAGTTGTCAAAGCAAAAACTGATGATAAAATTGAGAAAGGTGATATTGTTAGAATTGATATTTATGACACTCCAGGTCTAGTGATTGAGATTGTAGAAGATGATAAGCATGCTGTAGTAGAGTTCAATGGATTGAAATTCAGAACGGAGTTAAGTAAGCTAGTAAAGGTAACTGGGAAAATAAAGAAAGATAACAGTAAATCAAACAGTGACGCAAGTAAATATTTCAAAATGGGTGCTGAGACTAGAATTGACGTTAGAGGAGAAAGAGTTAATGAGGCAATTGCAATCGTTGAGAATTTTATGAATGATGCTGTAATAGCTGGCTTACCTTTCTTGACAATTTTACATGGTAAAGGTACGGGTGCACTAAGACAAGCAATACACGAGTATTTGAAAATGCAATCATCAATCAAGACTTTCAGAAATGGTACATTAGCAGAAGGTGGCGAAGGTGTTACTGTTTTAGAATTAGAATAAATATAAAATTGAATTAAATAATTAAATTGAGAAATAATATGTTTAAAACAACTATTGCTACATTGCTATTTACTGTAGCATTAACTAATCTACAAGGAAAGGAAATGACGGAGTATCAACCGCCAGAAACAAAAAAATCTACTGTCTATGATACACTTCACGGTGAAGTTATAAAAGATGATTACAGGTGGTTAGAGGATAAATCTGACCCAGAAGTACGAGCTTGGTCAGAAGCCCAGCATAAATCTACTGTGGATTATATCTTGAAGAATGGAAAAGATATAGATGGATTGAAAGATGAAATAAAAGCACTTAATGATAGAGATTATAGAAGTGCACCATTTTTCAGAGCTAAAAGAGAATTCTTCTATGCAAGAAAACAAGGTGAGCAACACAATACTCTTTATACTATAATAGATGGAAAAGAAATAAGATTGTTCTCCCCTTTTGATTTGGACCCGACTGGTAATACTTCACTTTCTGGATTAGACTTTACAGAAGATGGAAATATCATATCTATAGGGACCCAATATAAAGGCGATGAAATAGATACTTATAGTTTAATGGATTCAAAAACTGGTAAGAAAATGGGAAACGACATTACTGGTCTTAGGTCCTTTTCATTCGCTAAAGATGAAAGTTATGCTTATATAACAGTTCAAACTCGCGAAATGATTGACAATCAAAAACCAATACAAGTTTACAAACATAAGTTAGGTACAAGTAGAGACAAAGATGTACTACTTGCAGAACCTGATGATGCAAAAGATGTAGCTAGTGTTTGGGATACTAAACACGAAGGTTTAACATTCTTTAGTCAAGGTGATTTTTACTCTAATACTCTGAAAATTAGAAAACAAGGCGATAATAAAGATCCTAAAACAATTTTCAGTTCTAAAGAATTTACTGCCTTTCCAGATGTTCATAAAGGTAAAATATATTTTCAATCAAACTATGAAGCTCCAAATTTCAAAATATATGTAACTGACATAGAAAAGCCTGAATTTGAGAATTGGTATGAATTCTATCCAGAAAAAGAAACCGTTTTAGAAGGATTCACATTTACTTCCGACTATGTACTAATTATGTATAAGAAAGATGTACTTAGTCATATCGCAGCCTACGATTTTGATGGTAATTATATTAAAGAAGTAGAAACTCCGGAATTCGGAGATATATCAGGCATGAGTTATAATGAAGAGATGAATACATTATTCGTTAGCTTATCTACTTTCACTAGCCCTGCTAAGCTATATAAGCTTGATGGTAAGTCATTAGAATGGACATTCTACTACCAAGATGAGTTACCTATTAATACCGATAATATCGTATCCAAAATGATAAAATACAAGTCACTAGACGGTACTATTGTTCCAATGTTTATTTCCCATAGAAAAGATATAAAGTTAGATGGTACTAATCCAACTTTACTCTATGGTTATGGAGGATTTAATATCTCTATGGGACCATCATTTCTAGGTGATAAAGCTTCATTTATTAATAGAGGTGGTGTTTATGCAATTGCTTGTCTTAGAGGTGGAAGTGAGTATGGTGAAAGTTGGCACAAAGCCGGTATGTTGGATAGAAAGCAAAATGTATTCAATGATTTTATTTCAGCCGCTGAGTATTTGATTTCCGAAAAATATACTAAATCTGAAAAGTTAAGTATTCTTGGTGGCTCTAATGGTGGACTACTTACCGGGGCTTGCTTGGTACAAAGACCAGATTTATTCAAATCTGCTGTTGTTGCAGTACCACTGTTAGATATGTTAAGATACCATAAGTTTTTAATAGCAAGATATTGGATACCAGAATATGGTGATCCTGATAAAGCTGAAGATTTTGAGTTCATTAGACCTTACTCTCCTTATCATAACATACAGGAAGGAGTCAACTACCCTATAACACTTGTTAAAGCTGGGGAAAATGATACTCGCGTTGACCCGCTACATGCTAAGAAATTTGCAGCGGCATTGCAAAACAACCCGGGTCAGAAAAATGATATCTTTCTATTTGTAGATTTTGATTCTGGTCACGGAAGTGGACAATCAATTGATAAGCAAGTAGAAAACACATACTTACAGTGGAAATTTATATTTAATACGCTTGGTATGTAATGAATAATTTGATTTGAATTAGATTTTAAACGCTTAATTGTAATACTTTTAAGCGTTTTTTTCTGTATTTAAGACACTAAGTATTGTATCTAATAAATGTTCAAAATTACATGGTTTTTCTAATCTACCATCAAAACCAAATTCTTCATAATGTGATACAACTGGTTTGGAAGAATGACCACTAAAAACTAATGTTTTTATATTGGGATCAATTTTTCGTATTTCTTTTAAAACATCTAGCCCATCTATCTCATACCCGACTAATGTCATATCAAGTATAGCAATATCAAATGGATATTTAGTATGTGTTTCTTTAAAAAAACTAATTGCTTTCAACGGATTATTGAATGATTGTATTTCTAATTCCGTTATAATTTCTGAGACATCTAACATTGTATTTGTTATATTAACATCATCATCTACTAAAAAAACTCTTGTTTTTTTGAATTCTCGAGGATTTTCTTTCAAAGGTTCGATTATTATTTCATCTTTCTTTTCTGCTTGTTTTCTCAAAAAGATAGTGAATATTGTACCCTTATTTATTTCTGACTTTACAGTAATAGCCCCATCGTGATTTTTTATAATAAAATATACGGTTGGTAATCCAAGACCTTGTCCATCTTTCTTTGTTGTATAAAAAGGAGTGAAAATTTCATCAATAGCATCTTTTTCTATTCCGATTCCTTCATCTTCTATTTCAATTTTTATATAATCATCTTCAGATAACGATTGAATTTGATTTTCTAATACATGTATGTTCTTTGTTGAAATTGATATTCTCCCGCCTTTTGGCATTGCTTGACAAGCATTTATGAGCAGATTTAGTATAACTTCATTCAGTTGTTTACTATCTGCTTTTATCGGAAATATATCTGCCTCCAAATTCAATTCAACTTTATTCGATGTCCCAGCCAAGGCAATTTCTACAGAATTTTCTATTATTTCATTTATGTTTACAGACTCTAATGTTGGTTCATTTGATTTAGTGAAGGTTTGAAATCTTGTTGCTAATGCATTCGCTTGTTCCAAACTAGCTATTATTCTATTTAGTTGTTTTTCAATGGAAAGGGGGCTCATTTTTATTACATCTACAGATAATGTAATTGCAGCTAATATGTTTTTGAAATTGTGTGCAATACCTCCTGCAAGTATTCCTAACGAATCCAATTTGGAAATTTTCTGTAATTCTGATTGATGTTTTTTCCTTTCAGAAATATCCATCAATACTCCTCTAAACCCTATTAACTCATCACCAATCCGAATAGGACTTGCGAATAATAGCACATCAAAGGCATCACCACTTTTCTTCATACCTGAATATTCTATTGGTCCCAAGTCAGGATTTTTAATTCTATTCTTTAGATTTTCCTTAATTTTATCTCTTTGTTCAGGAATAACTAAATCAAAAGTTTTCAGATCACTTAAAAATTCATCTTCACTATAACCGAACCATTCTATTGTCTTGCTATTTATATAGTTTATACTACCATCAAGATCGACTTCAAGTACTGCTACAGGCAATAACTCAGTCATTTTTCTAAATCTCTTCTCGCTTTCAGCTAGTTTTTCTTCAATTAATTTTCGTTCTGTAAAATCTCTTGCAACTACAATATAACCTTCTTTATTTCCATCTTTACCTTTGAATACTGAAACTTTTACATTATTCCATTTAACTTCCCCATTTATTTCAATAGAATAATCAAATTGTCTTGATTGACCATCAATTTTTATCAGATTTATTGTTGAATCGAAATTCTTGGATATGTTTTCAGGTAAAACTGCTGAGTGATGTTTATTTAGGAATTGTTCAGGTGTAGTATAAAGTTCAGCTCTACTTGATGAATTATAAAAGTCAGTGAATATACCATCATTATTAACGACAAATACTAAATCATCGATATTAGAAATTACATTTGCCTGCTTGATTTCACTTTCGTTCAAAGCTTGTTGAATTTCTTTTTTATCAGTATTGTCTTGTACTGTTCCTCTTAGGCCAATTGGATTTCCTAGTTTGTCGGTTATTAACTCTACATTTGTTTTATAATGTCTTAATTCACCTGTGTCATTTTTTAGACCTCTATATTCAGTTGCTAAAGGTTCTTTTGTTTGTATGAGATTCTCTAATTGATTTATATATTGAGCTCGATCTTTCTCATAAATCAAATCTAAAGCTGCTTTTTTATGTGTGATATAATTATCCGGTTCTAAACCTATTAATTTATTTAGTTCCTCCGACCACCAAACATTATCATCTGAAAAATAACCATCGAAATAACCAGTTTTAGATAATCTTTGTAAGTAATCAAACCTTTCTTGTAGCTTGTTTTTTTCAACTATAATTTTTCTGAGTTTTATTAATATTAATAATAAAACAACTGCCAAGATTGTAGAAATAAAAAAGAGTACTAAATCCATAATATATCATCCACTTCATTTTATGAATTGAATATAATTAATAATATATATGCTAAAGTACGAAGAATAGAGATAAAATAAAAAAAACATCTCAATAAATATTAAGATGTTTTAATATAAGATGGGTGTACACCCGAAGAGATTCGAACTCCAAACCTTCTGATCCGTAGTCAGATGCTCTATCCAGTTGAGCTACGGGTGCAAATTAATTCTTTGTTTTATTCTTAGTCTTTTTTCAAAGATTTTATAAACTTAGAAAGTCTAGATTTTCTTCTAGATACATTGTTTTTATGTAAGATACCCTTAGCAGATGCTCTATCTAGTACTTTGATTGCAGTGCTTAGGTTGTCCATACCAGCTGCATATTCAGTAGATTCTCTAACTGCTCTAACAGCTACTCTAACTTGTTTTTTATACTCTCTATTGTATAAATTTCTTTTCTTAGTTTGTCTTATTCTTTTGACAGATGATTGATGATTTGCCATAATCTTAATTGATTTTATTATTTACAAAATATTTGACTTCAAAAATACATCTAATATTACTTTATTGCAAAATAAAAGAAAGATTTAATTTAATATATTTGTATTTATTTCTATTGTAACTAACTTGTGTGATGTTAAAAATGAAAAAATGTAAATGTTAAAAGAACTTCTCAGACCCGAAATTGAAGATATAATAAAGCAAAGGCGATGGAAAGACCTCCGAATTGGATTGGAAGGTTGGGAACCAGCGGAGATTGCTGAATTATTACTCGAAATTGAGAAAGAGTATAAAGTTCTACTATTTAGAGCTTTGCCTAGGGAAGTTTCGACTCAAGTATTCAGTCATATAGAAACGGAAGAAAGGGATCAATTACTTAATGAATTAACTGATGGCGAGACTCGTCGATTACTTGCTGACATGTCTCCAGACGATAGAACAGCATTGCTAGAAGAACTTCCCGCTAAAGTGACAAAATCACTTATGAATATGCTTTCTGTAGAAGATTTGAAGGAAGCTAGATATTTACTTGGCTATCCTGAAGAAAGTATTGGACGTTTAATGACTCCCGATTTTGTAACAGTACAACCTGATTACACAATTAGGCAAGCAATAGAACATATCCGTAAATTTGGTAAAGATAGTGAGACTATATACCGTGTATATGTAATAGATGATAATGGAAGACTTATAGATGATATACTTCTAAAAAACTTGATTCTTGCTGAAGAAGAAATGAAAATTTCTGAATTAATGGATGATACATTCCTCTCACTCTCAGCATTTGATGACAGAGAAGAAGCAGTACGTATGTTAGAAAAGTATGATGTTTTAGCACTACCTGTTGTTGATTCAAATGGTTACATAGTTGGTATTGTTACTTTCGATGATATTTATGATGTTTCAGAAGAAGAGACTACAGAGGATTTCCAGAGAACATCTGGTATTAACCCATTGGATCAATCATACTTAAGTGCAAGTATTTGGAAATTATATGGGAAGAGAGTACCCTGGCTGTTAGCAATGGTTTTCGCGAATTTTATCACAGCTTCAGTCATAAGTCATTATGACTACGTTACTGTTGCATTTGTTTCATTAGTTGCGTTTATACCCCTATTAACTGGGACTGGTGGTAACTCGGGTACTCAATCAGCTACACTTATAATTCGTGGTATTGCAACAGATGATATTAGATATAATGATTGGCTTAAAGTATTTAGAAAAGAAATGGTAGTTGGATTGCTTTTAGGTGTGTCCTTGGCTGTTGTTGCGTTTATTAGGGGGTATTTAGAATCTGATCATGCATTACAATTAGCTTGGGTAATTAGTACATCCCTAATCATACTTATTCTTTGGTCGAATGTTATTGGTAGTTTGTTACCAATACTTTTACATAAGATGAAATTAGATCCAGCTGTAATCTCTGGCCCTGTTATAACAACTATAGTCGATGTTTCAGGACTTCTTATTTACTTTAACATAGCGATCTATATGATGGATTAGTATCTATATGTTAGACCCATTCCTAGTTTATAGATATTATTTTCAGTTTTAACAATCTGTGAATCATATAGATATATATCTTTTTCTGATTGAAATAGTTGACCAAAGAAATCTACTCTAAGAGATTCAAATAAGAATAGTCCCACTCCCCCACTATATAATTTGGTTAAAGTGCTATTATTATCAAATGGTGATGTTTCAAAAGTGGCTCCTCCTCTTAACTGAACTATAGAGTAAGGTATTTGATATTCTACACCCAGACCAAATTTTATATTACCATCCAAAACACTATGCATATTGTTATTCAGTTCCATAAAATATTCTGATTGCGTGTCTAAGAACTGAATACCTGAATAATTTTTAAATTGAAAAGCTGCAGCTACTGTTAGTTCATCTGAATTATATGATGATCCAAAAGCGATTGACCATGGCAATAAGACATCATACAAAGTAGTATTGTTACTACCCAAATTATTATATTTTGTTCTACTTTTATCATCAAAAAGAACTTCGGCTTCTTCATAGAAATACTCTTCTATGCGCATATTAGCAGGAGTATTAAGATTCAAACTAAATCTATAATTGTCCTGGTAAGTATAAACTAATCCAAGATTAAAGCTTATAGAAGTATAGTCATGATTGTATTCTAATGTATGATATACTTTATCTATATCAGAGTATGGAGGCTCATCACTTTTTTCTTGGTATATTTCCTTAGTATCTGTTTCATCTAGAAATCTAACATATTTATATGATCCAAATGCAAAATTTATACTACCACCAATTGCAAAACCATCAAAATACTCAGTAGCCAGAGCAAAAGTTAAATCATGATTACTTCCAGACTCAGTCAATTCGTAATCTTGGTATAGACTATCATTGATAAAAGTCACACCATTTTGCGATATCTTTGTCTTCTCTGTCCAATCCCTTCCCTGCTTAGATTCGGAGTTTATATATGAGTTACTTGTATTAAACCCACCAGCTTCTGTGAATTGATTGAATTGCATACTATTAGAATATGAAACGCCGATATTATACAAATCTAAATTCTGATAATTAGCTCTTACAGGTGAAGATATTGAAATGTTTGTAAAGTTAAAGCCTTTCGTATCTGTATTATTTTTATTCTCTAAATAGTTAGAAGAAATAGAATTATTTTGAAAATTTGTCCCAACTGAAATTTCTGCCTTGTTGTTTAAAGCCAATCCTGCTGGATTATAATGTATAGCTGCAACATCATTAAGTATGCCCATATAAGAAAAACCCAATCCTGCGGATCGGGTATTTACAATTTTATTGTCAGATGAGTACCTAATTGCATCTATCAAAGTACCGTCAATATTCTGAGAATACAATCCTGTAGTTGCTATTAATATGATTAATAATGATATTCTATACATTATTATCTTCTACCACCCCTTGTGTTGCTAGACCCACCGCTTCCAGAGCTGCCACCAGATGAACGTCCACTACTTCCACCCGTACTACCTCCAGAAGATCCAGAAGATCTGTTATAACCTGAACCATTTGAACGAGTACCTGATGAGCCACTTGACCCAGAACTTCCACTTGATCTATTATACCCTGAACCATTAGTATTTGTATTACTATTAGATTTATTCACATCAGTACTTCTAGTAGAATTTGTTCTTGTAGATTGTCTAGTTGTATTTGGTGAAGTAGATTTATTATACGAATCTGTGTTTGTTCTAGTATTGGTATTATTTCTATTATAGTTCGATTCATTTGCATTTCTAGTATTGCTAGAATTATCTCTCACAGTAGTCCTGTTATAATTCGAATTAGTGCCAGTATTTCTGTTATATGCAGAATTATCTAAACTTCTATTATAAACACTACCTGCACTCGATGTCCTATTATATCCAGATGATCCTGATATTGCACTTCTAGAACTTACTGTATTTGTACTAGGAGATCGGTAATAATTGTAATTGTCTCTTTGAGCGTAATCACGAGATCTTTGATTATTTCTGTTATTATAATAATTACCTGAATAGTTGTGATGGTGATGATTATTGTATCCATTATAGTAATAATTATCATAATAGTAACCCCAACCGAAACCAAATGAAGGGTGGTATCTATACCAAGGAGAATACCAACCGTAATAACTCGGTCCCCAATTATATGAATAACCTATACTAAAACCAGAATATGGATAACCATAATATCCAGAATAATACACGTTATTCCACCAAGGTACAACTACGGGCTGATAATATGGTGATTGATTATAATAATTGTTAATAACTGTTACGTCTGAGCCGCTATCAGATGTATAAACATTTTTAGTTGTTTTCTTATTTGATAGAGGATTAACCCATCCACTATTGTTACCTGAGTCACCTTGAACATTGTTTTTATCAACAATAATTATCTGTTCATCTGGCTTATCATAGCTATAGTAATTACTAGTCCTAGTCGATGTACAAGACATCAACCCGAACATAAATAAGAACGAAATTGACATTATAGTTTTCATTTGAAACTCCTTTTTATTTTATAAAACGAATATGCTAAATTTTAGTTTCAAAAAAAAATTAAAAAAAAGTTTTTTGTTTTAACGAAAAGTTATTTAGTTTTGTGACTCAAATATGTGCCCGGATGGCGGAATCGGTAGACGCTCAGGACTTAAAATCCTGTGATGGCAACATCGTGGGGGTTCAAGTCCCCCTCTGGGTACTCTAAGGTTGATGATTTTTTAGTCATCAACCTTTTTTTTTATAACTATACTAACTCTCTTTACGTATATTGCAAATATGAAAAAATTAATTATAATATTAAGTTTAGCTTTACTCACAGCTTGTGGAAGTGGTCTAGATACAAGGAATATGACTGCAGAGAATCTATTCCAACAGGGTAAAGACTATTTTGAGGATAATGAAAATATAGAAGCTCAAAAAATGTTTGATCTTATTAAGCTACAGTACCCTGCTAGTCAATATGCTGATGATGCACAATATTACTTGGCAGAAATAGACTTTAAAAGAGAAAAATATATTTTAGCTGCGTTTAACTATAATTCTTTGAGAAGAATATATCCATCATCAGAGTATAATAAACAATCTCTTTACATGCGTGCTATTTGCTACTATAAGCTTTCTCCTCCGTACGAAAGAGATCAAGAATATACAATGAAGGCTATAGAATCTTTTATAGAGTTCCAAGGAACTTACCCTAATGATTCTTTATCATTAGAATCAGACTTTAAAATAAAAGAAATGAGAGAAAAATTAGCTCATAGAGAATTTTCTATTGCAGAATTATATAAGAAATTAGATGATCCGAAAGCATCACTAGTTTATTATGATTTTGTAATTAATAAATATGATGACACTCAGTATTTTGAAGACTCATACATGGGTAAAGTAGAGTCACTACTTAAAATGAAAAGAGTTGATGAAGCACAGAATATAATAATGTTATATGATAAAAAATTTCCTGAAGGGAATTATAATACTGTAATGAAAGACATGTATGAAAAAGTAAAATCAATTAAAGAATAAAAAAAAAAGCTACTTAAATTAATAAGTAGCTTTTTTTAGAATTTTAAACTGAATTTATAAACCTTGAAGTTCTTTGGGATCACCAAATTTTAATTTATCTTCAAATGTTTCTTTCATAGCCAAAAATGTAGGTTTAGGAATTCTATCGAATTCGCGGCTTATATTCAATTGGTCGTGGTTAACAACCTCAGAATCATCACCAGTAGGAATAACATCAGCCATACGGCTATTTAATTCCATTTTAATATCATCATTTATCTGTCTAGCACGAAAGCCCATAGCAACGATAGCTTGGTATACTGATCCTTTGGCAGTTTCTTTCATACGTACTTGAACAGGATTAACTATATATTTTTCCATAATTTCCTTAGAAAAGTTAATTTTGAACGATTACAAATTTACGAAATCCTTAGAAGTAAAAAAAATATTTTTATTTTATCGGAAAGTATATTAATTTTTGTTTTTACTTTTTACTATAATTGAGATATGAAAAAATTATACTGGTCGATATCCGAAGTATGTGAATTATTAAAAGTCGAACCACATGTGATTAGATATTGGGAAAGTGAGGTTACTTTTTTAAAATCAAAGCGTTCTCGTGGAGGGAACAGAAGATTCGATAAAGCATTAGTTGATAAGATGTTAATACTGAAAGAACTACTCTATACTTACAAGTTAACTACTAAACAAGCATCTTCATTTATCAATAAGAATACTGACATAAATGATGACAATTTAGAAGACAGAGTTTATATTTATAAGAAAAGCAAAGGGTATAAAGAGATACTGAAGCAAGTATCTTTGACAGATTTGCAAAATATAAAGAAAAGACTAGTGGAAACTATTGAATTACTACGAACGTAATAACTAATAAGAAAAAAATTGTTATTTTTGAAAAATTTGAAAACGAACACAGGGAATTTAATGTTGAAAAAATTTACTATTAGTTTAATAATACTAGCTATGTCATATGGTAGCCTGTACTCACTAAAATATAAAGAAAGAATAGTGGGGAAACATGATGATGAGGTTCTTGGTGTATTCGTAAATGAGGCAGACTCTAAAGTTGCGACTTGTAGTTTGGATGAAACTATAAAGATATGGAGTATTCCAGAAGGAAAGGAACTAGTTACAATGAGAGGTCACTTAGGACAAGTGAATAACCTTTCGTTTTCTGGGAACGATAAATGGATAGCATCTGCTTCAGGTGATCATACTGTTAGAGTTTGGGATGTAGAAACAGGTAAACAATTAAAAATATTTAGAGGTCATACCGACCAAGTTATTGGAGTTTACTTCAGTCAAGATGATAGTAGTACTTTTATAGCTTCAACTAGTTTTGATAAGACGGTTAAATTATGGGACTATAGGCTAGGTACTGAGATTAAGACCCTTAGGGATCATACTGAGCCGACAAATAACGTAGCGTATAGTTACGATGGTAAATTTATTGCATCTTGTAGTGATGACAAATCTATTAAAATATGGTCAACTGATTTGGAATCGAAAGAACCAGTAATGACATTGTTAGACCACAAAGCACCTGTATTGACAGTATTATATTCATTTGATTCTAAGAAACTAGCATCTTCTGACCAAGACGGAGTAATTAAGATTTGGTCAATGCCTGATGGTAAGCTGTTAAATAGTTGGAAAGCTCACGATGAGTTAGTACAAGATATTTCATTTGCTGAAGATAATACAACTTTAGTAAGTGCAAGTCTAGACAAGAAAGTAAAACTTTGGAATTCAAGTAATTCTAAATTACTATGGGAATTTGACGCTGGTGTAGAAATATGGTCTGTAGATTTGGTATATGATGCCACTACAATTATTTTAGGTTGTGTTGACGGAACAGTAAGATTTTTAGAAAAACAAAAGTAACAGGAATAAAAATGAAATTTAAACACATAATAATTGCGACCGTTGCTTTTTTATTAATTAGCAACGATTTACAATCTCAAGGCTTTATAAAAGCTGTCGTTTCATTGACAGGTAACGTATTTAACCAAGTTACTAAACAACCAGAAACAACTGCTCTATTAGTAATGAAAGACGGGAAACGTGTAACGGCTACTCGTAGTCGTGCTTCTGAAAATGGCTATTACTATATCACTGGATTGAAAGCTGGTGAAACCTATGATATAAAATTACAGAAAAATGGATTTATGGATCAACAGTTCTCGATTGATGTTCCAAATACTGACAAATATGCTGAGATTTCTAAGGATTTTCTAATTATGCCTAAAGAAGTTGGGGTAAAATTACCTCTTTCAGTTCCACCATTTGAATATAACAAATCGAAATTAAGAGTTGGTAGTGAGCTATTATTAGACGATTTACAAGAAACTTTGAAACTGAACCCTGATGTAAAGGTACAAATAATTAGTTTCCCAGATAATAACAAAGATAAAGCTGCTAATGAAAAGCTAACTAAAGCTAGAGCACAGTCGCTAAAAGACTTTTTTGCTACTTCAGGAGTAAGCATTGAAAGGATTACTATCGGTGCGAATCAAGTCACCGATCCAGATAACCCCCCACCTACTGAGAAAGCGGCCAAAGGCAAAAGATATATAGGTAGATCCTATATAAAAATTGTTTCTTTATAAGATAATTAGAAAAGACGTTCCGAGGAACGTCTTTTTTTTTTGCACATCTATTGTGAAAAATACATTATTATTCATATCTTGTACATATAATAAATGATAATTTGTATTGAATAGCGAAAATAAAATAGTTCAGATAAGAAACCTACATAAATACTTTGGAGATTCACACATACTCCGAGGTATAGATTTGGATGTGGAGAAAGGGCAATTAATATCAATAATTGGTCGTTCAGGCTGTGGTAAAACTACATTGTTGAGATGTCTAAATTGCTTAGAAATTTTAGATGAAGGTACGATTAAAATTGATGATATTGAATTATCTAGAACAAAAGATAGAAAAGAATTTGAGAAGAAAGTCAGTAAAATTCGAAATAAAGTAGGGATGCCTTTCATAAATTCAATAGAAGAAAATAAATTAGACCAAGATTTCAAACTAAAAGCACACAAACTTAGAACTAAAGTTGGGATGCTTTTTCAAGGTTTAAACCTCTTCCCAAATTACAATGTATTAGACAATATTATTATTGCTCCAAAAATAGTTCAAGGCAAAGATGTAGAAAATTCAAAACTACATGCAATCAAATTACTAGCTAAAGTCGGGATGGAGGATTTTATTGATAGAATGCCAAATCAATTATCTGGAGGTCAAGCACAAAGAGTAGCTATAGCTAGAGCTTTAGCAATGAATCCTAAAGTAATGCTATATGATGAGCCAACTTCTGCCCTAGACCCTGAGTTAGTTGACGAAGTAATCAAAGTAATGACTGATTTGAACAAAGAAGGAATGACACAAATAGTGGTTACACATTCCATGAATTTTGCAAAGAATGCTTCCGATATAGTAGTCTTTATGGACAAAGGAGAAATAATAGAAATGGCTCCTCCTGAAGAAATGTTTTCAAATCCTAAGGATAGTAGAACTAGGGATTATCTTAAACTGCTGGCTATATAGTATATGAAATCTTTACTTTACTCCATTTTAATATTTATATTTACTCTTAATTTATCTTCCCAAGATAAAGATATATTGCGTTGGGCTGCTGACGCTGAAAGCGGCGCACCTTACGTATTCCAAGACCCTAGAATTCCTACAAAGCTCATTGGATTTGAAGTCGATATAATCAATGCAATTTCAAAAGAATTAGGTACTGAGAATAAGCATTTCCAAAATCAATGGGATGGTCTAATACCAGGATTAAAAAGAAATGACTATGATTTAGCAATCAATGGATTGGAAATAACTGAAGATAGAAAGAAAGAAGTTGCATTCTCTATCCCCTATTATATAACATTCCAACAAATTGTAGTAAGAACTGATTCTAAAGATGTAGAAGATCTGAATGGATTAGAAGATAAGAATGTAGGCACACTAAAAGGGTCATTAGCTGAAAGGATTCTAAAAGAACACGGCAATATTACTGTCAAAACTTATGATAGTGAAGCAAGTTCTTATGAAGATTTAAAAAATAATAGACTAGATGCAGTTCTTATAGATGAACCAGTAGCAAAGTACTATGCAGGTTGGAACCCAGCTTTAAAATTGACAGGCGAACCAATCGGTGAAGTGGTCTATGGTATAGTTATGAGAAAGCAAGATACATTGCTACAAACTAGAATAAATACGGCTATTACAAAACTAATCACTTCAGGTAAATTAAGAGAAATATTAGAACAATGGGATATGTGGAATTACATGGTTGCACTATATTTAGATGATAAATCAACATCAAATATCAAACCTGTAAAATATGAAGCATTTCTCGAATCAAGAAAAACTGAACTATCATTTGATGACTATGTAGAGAGATATATTGGATATTTGCCGATATTAGGTGAAGCAGCCATTACTACTATTGTTCTATCTGTTCTATCTATGATATTAGCCATTGTTTTAGGACTCATTATAGCATTAACTAGAGTTTATGCACCGAGACCCCTTTCGTTTTTAGCAACTACATACATAGAAGTGATACGTGGCACTCCCCTGCTCATACAATTGTTTTTTATATACTATGCACTACCTAGCATAGGAATTAATATGGACCCATTCTCAGCGGCTATATTAGGCCTAGGATTGAATTATTCAGCTTACGAAGCTGAAAACTATAGAGCTGGGTTATTTTCTGTACCTCGTGGCCAGATGGAAGCTGCAGTATCGTTAGGGATGTCTCGCAGACAAGCATTAAAACACATCATTATACCACAAGCTATAAGGTTAGTTATTCCACCAGTAACTAATGATTTTATTTCGTTATTGAAAGATACATCATTAGTCTCTGTTATCGCAATGGCTGAGTTAACAAAGCGTTACTTAGAATTATCTGCAACATACTACGATTATATTGGTACTGGAATTATAGTCGCAATAATATATCTAATTATCGGACTGCCTTTCGTTAAGCTTTCTAAGTACTTAGAAAAGCGATATTCTTTAGATAATAGCACTAAATCTTTTTAAAATCTCTTTGTCTAAGTATTTCAAATAGGATTATTCCTGCTGAAACAGACGCGTTTAGTGATTGTGTAGAGCCGACCATCGGTATTTTAATCAGGTGGTCACATACTTTCTTTACTCTTGGTCTCATCCCTTTTCCTTCAGAACCAATCACTAGAACAATCGGTGAATCATAGATATTGTCCGTATAGTTTGTCTGAGTGTCAACTTCAGTTCCTACTATCCAAAAGCCATGTTCTTTTAGATTAGATAACTCTGTAGCCAGATTAGTAACTCTTGCAACTGGTATTTTAGTTAATGCACCGGCCGATGCCTTGATTGCAAAGGAATTAATAGGAGAAGAATTCCGCTCAGTTAATAGAAGAGCAGCTGCACCAGCACACTCTGCAGACCTAGCTATTGCACCTAGATTCTGTGGGTCTGTTATCTCATCTAAAGCCACTAAAAGAGGTTTATCAGAACTTTGGTATGCTAATTCTAATATATCTACAATTGTAAGAGTTTCGACTTGCTTTGTTATCGCTATTACACTCTGAGATAGATTCTCACCAGGACATACGAGTTTCTCTAAATCACGAAATCGTTTCCTATCATATTTTGTAACAGGGATTTTATTCTGATTTGCTACTTTGAAGATTTGATTTATAGATGCACCTTGTGCACCAAAAGCTATGAATATTTTTTCTACTTTTTCTGCTTCTATTCCTTGTAGTACAGCGTTCTTACCGTATATATAGTTGTCTTTCATTTATTTTGATTCCATTATTAGATATGCTATTGCATTATTATCAGTATGTGAGAGTGAAACTCTAATTATATTCTCACCGTATTTTTCTTTTAAATCACCTTCCAGTACAACAGTTGGTTCACCTGTATTCAGATTTTGAATATACACTTCTTTAAATTTGAATCCACGAGCAAAACCAGTACCTATTGCCTTCGAAAAAGCTTCTTTTGCTGCAAAACGAGCAGCATAATGAGCATATTTTTTCTCTTTGTATTGCTCACAATAATCAATTTCAATTTGTGTGAACATCTTATTCTTAAATCTCTCTCCGTACTTTTCTAAAGTACCTTGTATTCTATTTATTTCGATTATATCTGTACCGATTCCTAGTATCATTTTATAACTCTTTTTTTATATTCTTCTATAATCAATGGCATTGCTTCGCCTGAAGGTAATGCAATCCTTATATCAGCAAATTCTGATAGTTGCGTTCTGTCAGGATTTATTTCTATCAGGATAGCACCAGCTCTTTTAGCAATTATTGGTAAATCTGCTGCAGGATATACTTCTGCAGAAGTTCCAATAGAGAAAAATAAGTCTGTTTTAGATGCTAAATTTTGTGCCATATCAATTTCCCTTTCTGGTAACATCTCACCAAACCAAACGACGTCTGGCCTTATCAATCCATTGCAATATTTGCAATTATTCAAATGACTTCTACTTAATATGGCTTCCTTGTGAATTTCATTACAGCTAAAGCACTTATTTCTTATTATTGAACCGTGTAATTCAATTACGTTTTTCGAACCTGCTCGCTGATGTAATCCATCAACGTTTTGAGTAATCAAATTGAAATTCGGATTCAATTTATGAGATTCAGCAAGAGCATAATGCCCTGGGTTTGGCTTAGCGTTATTCACTATGTTAACACGATACTGATACCACGACCACACTCTTTCTGGATTAGCCATAAAACCATCTATACTTGCTAATTCCTGAGGATTAAACTTTGCCCATAACCCATCTGGATCACGAAAAGTAGCAATCCCGCTTTCAGCTGAAACTCCAGCACCAGTAAGAGCAGTAATATTATTAGAAACTAATATTATATCTACAATTTTTTTTATACTCTCTTGTGTGGTCATAAACTACAAATTTGCACTAATTGAATTAACAAAAATAGATATTTTTAATGAAATATGCTTTCTATATCATATTCTTCTTTATTATTTATAAGATTTGTATTATGTTCTGTTTCAAAATAAAACCAAATTTTAATAAGTTTTCCAGTTCTTTATGAATGAATTAAATAAAGTATTTCCTTTGAGTGATAAAAGAAGTCTGAAAGGAAACAGAAGATTAGCCCGAGAAAAAGTATTACAGATTATAATGGCTTATTACAGCTGCAAATCTGATCTCGATATATTGTTTGATCACATCTTTTACAGAGTTTTTTACTTTGGTGATGAGGAAGACGAGCAAAAGAGTGAAGCTGGAAAATTCCTACGACCAGAAGAAATACTTGAGATGGAATCTGATATTCCAATAAAATGGCGTGAAGAAGATATAGAGTTTGGTAAAAAGCTTGCTAATACTATTATAAATAAAGAATCCTACCTTAATGAGTTATTGGAAGAATTTGCCCAGAACTGGGAAATAGACCGCATAGCCAAAATCGATAGATATTTAGTTCAATCCGCAATATGTGAACTTGTTTTCTTCGAAGAAATACCCCCTAAAGTTAGTATAAACGAAGCAATCGAAATATCAAAGAAATACAGTACTGATAAGAGTAAAATGTTTGTTAATGGTATTTTGGATTCCGTCCTTAAAAAATTAGGCACTGATGGTAAGATAAATAAAAGTGGTCAAGGACTAAAAGAAGATTAGTCGCTACAACCACTTTGTTGATTCTATTATTTTGAAATTAGATTATAAACCTAATTCTGATTTAATCTGAGTTACCCAATTAGCAATTCTTTCATCAGTTAATTCGGGTTCATTATCTTCATCTATAGCCAAACCACAGAAAAAACCATCTCCATCATCACCTACTGACTTAGTATGTTGGAATCCTTTGGTAGAAGTTCTACCAAATACTTCCCCACCAGAATTTCTAACAGGCGCAGCCATTTTACCGATTGCATCTAGGTAATTCTCATGATATGCTTCTTGGTCACCAGTACCAACAAAACCTACCTTTTTACCTTCGAAGTTATAATTTCTCCATTGGTCAAATACCTCATCCCAATCATCCTGTAAATCACCATCATTCCATGTAGGAACAGCAATGATCAAAGTATCATAGTTATCAATCGTATCAAAGTCAACGCTTGCTATGTCGTGTAATTCGACATCTAAGCCGTTTTCTCTTAATTCTTCATCTAGTTTCTCTGCAACTATCTCAGTTACGCCCGTGTTTGTACCGTATATCAAACCAATTTTCATAAAATAACACCAACTTTTGTTTTTGTAATTATAAGTTTTACAAAATTATGAATAAATATCTTTTGAATAAAATGATTATAGATTATTTATATCTACTTTTGGGATTGTGAAGAAGAATGTTGATCCTTCACCATATACACTCTCTACCCAAATTTTTCCATCATGCTTCAATATAAAGTCTTGGCAAAGTATTAATCCAAGTCCTGTTCCTACCTCTTCGTCAGTTCCATGAGTAGTATGATGTATTTCAATTTTAAATAATTTCTCAATATCAGATTGTTGCATACCTACACCATTATCTTTCACCCAAACAATCATACTATCATCATCATAATCCGAGCATCCAACCTCTATTTTGCCACCTATTTGAGTGAATTTTATAGCATTAGAAATCAGATTTCTAAGTACTGTATTTATCATATTCAAATCGGCATATACTTTTATGTCTTCATCTATTTTATTTATTACTTCTAATTCTTTTCTTTCTATGTTATTACCTAACAAATCAATTATATTTTCAGAAAGCTTAGAGAGTAAAATTAAACTCGGATCAAATGTTATTTTATTATTTTGGTTTCTAGACCATTCTAGCAAATCATCCAAAAGTTTATAAACATTAATAGCTGATTCATTCAGTTTCTTAACGAAATCATGTATATCCTCTCTATCAAAATCATCATAATCACGAACTAGAACATCTGTAATATTTTTAAATGCACTAATAGGACTTTTTAAATCATGAGCTATAATAGAAAAGAATTTATCTTTAGAACGATTAGCAAATACTAATTCATCTTGGATTTTCTTCATCATAATCTGGTTTTCAACTCTTACTATTAATTCCTCTTTGATGAATGGCTTACTTATATAATCTATACCTCCATTTCGGAGACCTCTAATAATAGAATCTATATCAGATTTTGCAGTAAGATAAATAATTGGGATTTCCTTTGTCTGAGGGTTTGCTTTTAGAGTTTCACATATCTCAAAACCATCTTTCTCAGGCATCATAATATCTAATAGTATCAAATCATAATCGGTGTGGAGCACCTGCTCTATTGCCTTTTCTCCAGATTGAGCAAATGCAATATCAAATCCTTTTTCAGTCAATATATTCCCAACAACTTGTATGTTAGTTGGGTTATCGTCAACTATTAGTATTTTCCCTTTGCTAGTTTCCATTCCGTTTTTCCATTAATCTATTAATTAGTTCAACTAATTTATAAAAATTTTCAAGCAAATAATTAATTTTTTCTACTTCTATTGCTTTTGTTGCATTTTTTAACTCTTCAGCATAGTATTTTATAAAGTCTATACCCTTTTCTTCGGCAACATTGTGAAGTTGCTCAGCAAACTCACTTATGTCTTTTAGTAGGAAGTTTGTATTTATATTCTTTAACTTACTAGTGAATCTACCATTTATCATAAGTTGCATTTCATCAAGTATTTCGTAAGAATATATACTTAGTTTATTATCTCTTATTATTAATTTTTCAATCAATTTATTTTTAGTGTTGTTCGATTCTTCTAGTTTTATTCTTTTATTTATTACCAAATTTATATTTTTTATCTGAACAGTGAATTTACTTCCTTTTTCCAATTCAGATTCTACAACT
Source organism: Kapaibacterium sp. (SeqCode) (assembly GCA_041675005.1). Classification (GTDB taxonomy): domain Bacteria; phylum Bacteroidota; class Ignavibacteria; order Kapaibacteriales; family UBA2268; genus PGYR01. Next base: position 267,688 of record JBAYUQ010000001.1, on the reverse strand, counting down.
ATAGTACCGTTCATAGTATCTAAAATACGTTTTACAATAGCTAATCCCAATCCAAATCCAACGTTCTCATCCGAAATATTAACTTGTTTGAAGGCGGAGAATATTTCTTTCAATCTGGATTTAGGTATTCCTTTCCCTGTATCTTCTATAATAAGTAACAAGTCAACTTGTGATTTACTCACTGAACTTAATATTATACTAACAGTAATTTTACCACTTTTGGTATATTTAATAGAGTTATTCATCAAATTGATTAGTATTTGTTTGAATTTCAACTGATCAATATTTAATAGTTGTTCAATACCATTAGTATTGATAATCTTGATTAACTTCAAATTTTTTCTTTTCAGCTCTATGTTGAATATATTCTGAATTTCAGAGAAAAGTGTTTTAATATTAGTTGGTACAGGTCTTAACTCAAGTCTACCAGTTTCTGCTTTAGTATAGAATAATAAGTCATTTATTAATTGAAGTAATAGATTAGCACTTGTCTTAATAGATTGTAGATAATTTTTATTTGTACTGTCTTCATTTTTTGAAATTATAATATCGGTAAATCCGGATATAGCATTTATTGGAGTTTTGAGTTCATGTGTTAAATTAGAAAGGTACATAGTCTTTAATTCAGAACTTCTTTCTGCTTCTATCTTTGCAATCGTCAATTCCTTAATTAGTTTTATCCTTTGAGATACATCTCTAAATGTGAGAAGAAAAACGGTTTTCCCGAAGTAAGTTAACTGGGTTCCATTACCTTCTATTGTCTTTTGTTTGTCTTGTACTATTAATTCATATTGTTTCTTTTCGAATGATTCTCCATTTTTGACTAAATAGCAATCCTTTCGGAGTTCATTACTCAATGAATCATCTAAATATTCAAATAAATTCTTTTCAGAAATATCATTCTGAGTTATTTCTAATACGTTTTTTGCTTCATTATTTGCAAATAGTATTTCCCCACTCCAATTAGTAATTAATACTGGCTCGAGGATAGTACTTACTAAAGTACTAAATAGCTCTTCTCTTTCTATAATTTGTTGTTTGGCTTTCTGATGCTCTTTATTATCAACTACTACACCTATCAGCCCATCAAATTCGCCATGATTATCAACTGAGATGGAGATTATGACATCAGAATATTCATTTAATGTATTAAATGGACTTTTATGAAATAATTTTCTTTCAATCTTTTTTCTAAAAAGTTTTAGTTTATCTATTTCTTCCTTAAGTTCTCTAATATCATCTTTAACATATAAATTGGATAAACTTCTTACATCAGTTTCTTTCTTTATACCATAGTAACTATATAAATTAGAAGTAAAATATTCAAAGTCGAAGTTCTTATTTGTTTTCCATATTACACTAGATATATTGTTCTCTATTAGATTGTTTAAGTATTTTACCTGTTCTACATCTTTTGAGAGCTTTTCATTTTGATTTTTTAGTATCTTATTCTTTTTATTGTGGGTTCGAATAAATCTTCTGTATAAGAAGTAAACAACGATAAAAAGAAAAATTGCAAAACACGTAAACAATGTACTAGCATTAATTAGACTTTCTTGTTGATTAATATAAAAGGTTATTCTCTGATTAACACTCCCTTTATTATTGAAAACTCTTATGTCAATTTTATTCATACCACTCGTTAACTTTGTTAATCGAATTAAACTACCAGTACCAGAAACCCACTTTGATCCGTTCCATCTATACTCATATTTTACACCCTTATTAAAAAGATATTCATCTGTCATTACTTCAACTTCAACTAGATCATCTAGAAACGACACATTAATTGTATCATCTGCAACAAAATAGAAATAGTAAATACTATCTCTATTATTTAACTCAACTGATTTAATTATTAAGTTTGGGTTGAACTCAAAATTGGATATCAATGACGGATTAAAATTCACTATACCATCAGTACCACCAAAATAAAGAGAACTATCATTCAATTTAAAAGCAGCGTTTAAGTTATATTCCGAGTTTAATTCGAATATTTTATTATCAAAGTTTGTAATTATATTTGTTGACAAATCAATTTTAGAAATACCCTTGTTAGTTGAGACCCAAAGATTACTATTACCGTCATTTAATACTTGATAAACACAGTTATTATTTAATCCATTGCCTGTATAAAAATTAATAGATGTACTATCTAATTGATTAAGTATATAGAACCCCTTTTCCTTAGTACAGAGTATTAATTTGTCTCCGTACTGATTTATAGAATTAGTATTTTTGAATATGCTCATTTCTATTTTAGGGAAATTATCGGATAGCTTTGTTAATTGCGCATTTTCAAATGAGTAAGTATAGGTTCCAACTCCTTCGAATACGCAGTAAAGAAGATTGCCATCTACAAACATATTCCTAACATGGAGAACATCTTTACCAATTTCATCATTTATAGTTTTTATCAATCCAAATGACTCAGAATTTGGATCGAATGCAAATATTCCATTTGAAGTTCCGATTATAAAATTCTTCTTATATAAACATATTGTAAATACAGAGTTCAGTCTATTATCTAACTCATTAAATTGACTAAACCTTACGAACTTATATTTATTTCTAGACTTTGAATACTTATATAATCCGTTGTCTTCGCTACCAATCCAGACAATATCAGGGTTATCTGGGTCTTGGAGAAAACAATATATACTTTGTGCACTAATATGATTTTCCCATTTTTCAGAATTAGTTTTAAAAGCCGAGTAAGGAACATATTCCATTTTTCTGTTATAACCATTATACTTATTCAGTCCTCCATATCCACCTATCCAGAGCTTATCATCAATTTGTCTGATACTTCGCACAGAACTAAAGGATAATTCATTTTCTCTATTCTTTAATATTCTAAAAGAATTGAAATAATCATTATTATAATACAGCCCAAATCCATTAGTACCATACCATTCAGTCCCTTTAGAATCAATAATAACACTTAAGAACGAATTGTATTTCAAATTTGTATTTTTATCATTGATTTGTTTGGTCAAGTATATTGTGTCATTCTCTATTTTTATATATGAAATACCATCAATGGATGCAATAACAAATTCATATTCGCTTATTTTAAAGCAGGACCTAATATGTTTATAATCGCTAACAATTTTAAGTTCCTGGTTAAGTATCTGATTGCTTATCTTACTTGTTCTTGGATTGAATATAAAGTAACCATCACTTTCTGTTGTTACAAATAGATTATTAGTTTGTTTTTCAATATTCATTATCTTTGATTTTGCTACATTATATACTCTTTTTGTATTGTTAGATATATTGTATCCTATGATTTGTCCTTTGGCATTACCAGCATAAATAATATTCCCAATTTTTTTAATTGCTTTAAATTCAATTGAAAGTATTTCACTATCTATCTCATTAAAAAAATCTCTTTTCCTATCAGTGAGATAATTGTAGCTAAAAACACCACCCCCATCAGTTGCTATCCATATTGTATTACCAACAGTATCTACTTCAATTGATTGTACTAACTCTTGATTATTCTTATATGAAATATCTAAAAAGCTAAAGCAATTTTTTCTATAATTATAGTAAGAAACTCCTATGCCTGAAGTAGCTAACCACAAACGGTTTCTATTATCTTCTTTGATATCTAAAACTTTGTCACTATTTAATGAGCAATCATTATCTGCATCACTATAAAATATTTCAATTTTATCTCCTTCCAATCTATTTAAACCGTCATTAGTACCTACCCAGATTAATCCAAATTTATCTTCATAAATAGAATTTACCGAATTCTGAGAAAGTCCGTTTCTGACGTCAATGCCCCTTAACTTGTATGTTTGGGATGGTAATGATTGTACATTCAAAATGTCTAAAATTAATACAAAAGAATATACTATGAATAGCTTTAAATTGATATTTTTCTCCACGTAGAATAATTAGAATAGTGAAATCTTGATATTTTTCTTTAACTTTGAAAATTAAAAAAGTAAATTAATAATTAACAATATAATATATATGAGCGTTTTAGTAAACAAAGACACGAAATTATTAGTGCAAGGTATAACAGGTACTGAAGGTACATTCCATACTATGCAAATGATAGAATACGGTACTAACGTAGTAGCAGGGGTTACACCAGGTAAAGGTGGAACAAGCTATAATGGTAACGAAATAAATAAATTTGAAAAAAATGTAGCGGTATTTGACACAGTTAAAGAAGCCGTAATCAAAACAGGTGCAAATGCAACAGTTATCTTTGTACCACCTCCATTTGCTGCTGATGCAATATTAGAAGCAATTGAAGCTGGTATTCCATTGATTATTTGTATTACTGAGGGTATTCCTGTTAAAGATATGATTTCAGTTAAATCTGCATTATTAAATTCAGATTCAAGACTTATTGGTCCAAACTGTCCTGGTGTAATTACACCAGGTGAAGCTAAAATCGGTATTATGCCAGGTTTTATTCATTCCAGAGGTAAGGTTGGATTGGTTTCTCGTAGTGGTACTTTGACTTATGAAGCTGTAAAGCAGTTAACTGACGAAGGTCTAGGTCAATCTACATGTATTGGTATTGGTGGTGATCCTATAATAGGCACACAATTTATCGATGCCATTAAGTTATTCAACGAAGACCCTGAAACAGAATGTATAGTTATGATTGGCGAAATCGGCGGAAGTGCAGAAGAAGAAGCGGCTGCTTACATCAAAGAATTTGTAAAAAAACCAGTTGTAGGTTTCATAGCTGGTAGAACAGCACCTCCCGGAAGAAGAATGGGGCACGCAGGTGCTATAGTTGCAGGTGGTAAAGGGTCTGCAGAAGACAAAATAGCGGCAATGAAAGATGCAGGTATTTACGTTGTAGATACTCCTGGTACACTTGGTACAACTGCAAAGAAAGCTTTAGGATTATAATTTTTTATTAGTGTATTATTAATTAGAATAGGCAAATAATGTCAAACAAAACAATAGCAATCATAAAACCAGATGCAGTAGCTAAAAACGTAATCGGCGAAATAGTAGCTAAAATTACTCAAGCTGGATTTACAGTTAACGGTTTAAGATTAATTAGATTAACAAGAGCACAAGCTGGTGCTTTTTATGAAGTTCATAAAGAAAGACCATTTTATGGTGAATTAATAGACTATATGACTAGTGGTCCTGTAGTTCCTATTGCTTTAGAAAAAGAAAACGCTGTAGAAGATTTCAGAAAATTAATTGGTGCTACTAACCCAGCAGAAGCTGAAGAAGGCACAATCAGAAAACTGTATGGTGCTGGAATAGAAGCAAATGCAATTCATGGTTCTGATTCTGATGAAAATGCAGCAATTGAAACTAATTTCTTCTTCTCTAGATCTGATATTGTTAATATCAATCAATAGTTTTAATTATTTAGCCCTCTTTATTCAAAGAGGGCATTTTTTTTGCCCTCCTTATCTAATTAAAGAAACTAAATTACTCATTTTTACGTAATCAGTCCGAAAGTAATAATACTTTTAACACATTTTAATATTTAATTTTTATTGGTTTAATCATGCGAATAATTACTTTATTCTTATTTTTCTTATCTATTAGTACTTTAACTTATAGTCAAGATGACGCTCCGGTTACTGGCTCTAAAACAGTTGATGAAGTCCCCAAATATGATGTTTCTTTTAACCTTAGTCAGTTAGTTTATCACATATATAGATTTACAGAGACTACTAAAGTAAAGAGAGTTTTTGAAGATAGTACTGTAAATGAATATGAGAAGACCGTAACGCATTGGTTCAATGTATTTGTCCCTAGTCCAGTTGATGAAAATGGTTTTTTATTAGTTGAAGTTAAGACAGACTCTATGGAATACAAATTAGCTTCAAGCGATATGAACATCTATTACACAACAACTGATTATGATATGGAAATGCCTCTTAATTATATGGATTTTTTCACGTCCTATGTTCAATATGGTCAGAATTTCAATATGCTATACTCACCCTATGGTGATGTATCAAAAGTTGATGGGGATCAACTTGAATCAGAAAAGAGACTATATGCAAAAACTCATGACGAAATAAAAAGAAACCAAATCCTTTACGCGCTCTCAAAAGATAGATTAAAATTCTCATTTGATGTACCCAAGGGTATTTATCCTCCTTTTGAAGTAATAAAAGATACATCATGGAATAGCGAATCTGAATTTTTCGTATGTAATGTTCCTTTCAGTGGTGTTTTAAATAATACTTTCATAGGATTCTCAAATAATGAATACCATATCAATACTAAAATGGATAGTCTTTCTTTAAAAGGTCCTATAGAGAATGTAATCTTACCCGATTTAGATAAAAACTGCGTAATTACATCAGGTGTTGCAACTGGAGAGATAAATACAGATTTGCACACCAGTGGAAATGTAAAATATTCTCGAGCAAAAATAAAAGCTCTGCTAAAAGGTAAAGTTGGTAATTTCAAGTTTAATCAAGTAGTCGAAACAACTTACACTTGGGATTTAGTAGGTAAATTTCAATATTAATATATATGTTTACAAGTATTATTTGATACAGTTCTACAAATCTTATATATTTGGCATTGTTCAGTTTATATAGTTTTAAATAGAATAATAGATGTCAAACAACAAATTCAAAGAATTCAAATCCTTGTTTATCCCTAGTGATATCATGCCTATCAGTATGATATTAATAGGAATAATCATATCTCTTTTCATATCTGAAATAGCAATTAAACTCATTGGTGTTAGTATTTCTATACTAGGTGTAGTTGTTTTATTGATGAAGTTAACTACTCGTATGTCTTCTTCTGTAGAAACCAAATTTAAGTCAAACCCTCCCCCAAACTTTAAAATTACTGTTAAAAAAAGTCCAGAAGCTGTGAGGCAAGTAATTGAAAATTACAGTGGTGATATTGAAGAAAAGGATACTAAATCTGACAATGAAACAACTGATGAGCCCATCATAATCAAGAAACCTGTGAAAAACACTATGGGTGAAGAAGAAGGGTTTAGGATAGTAAAAAAAGAAATAGATGAGACTATTAATCAAGCTATTGAAGAGACCAAAGTTGAAAGTGAAATAAGAGTAGAAAAACCTGTTAATGAAATAAGAATCGAAAGGAAAACTGTTGAAGAACCAGCTCAAGTAGTTGAAGAATTCAAAGCTCCTAATAGATTTAGAAAGCGTGAGATAAATATCCCTACTCAAGGTTTGTTGGAAGAGATGCCAATACTTAAAGAGCATCCCGACAAAGAGTTTGAGTTTTTTATCAACCGAATACTTATGGCTATTCGCTCAGTAAGTAATACTAGAACTGCTGCTTATTTCTTTTATAATGAACACAAGAATGAGATTATTCTCAACTCATTTGCTACAGAGAGCAAGACTGTAATTAATCGTAAATCAAAATTTATTGCTGGAAATGATATAGTAAGTCAGATAGCTAGAAGCATGAAGCCTGAGATACTTACTGATATAAATCCTGCAGCAGAGTTAGACCTTCTCCCCTATTATAATTCTAATTCTGGGACAAATTCCTTCATTGGAATTCCTGTAATTTATGATAAGAATGTTATTGGAGTATTAACCGCTGATTCGAAGCATTCAGATGCTTATGATGCTATTATGGTTAACTTCCTTAGTCATTTTGCAAAGCTGATATCTGGTCTCATCAGAAGTTATTCTGATAAATATGATTTAGCTCAAGATTCTAAATACTTAAAAGCATTTAATCAACTCGAAAAAACAGTTCATTCTAATGGTAATGGTATTGTATATCATGAGTTAGTAAGTAATCTTGATGAACTATTTAACACTAGAAATGTTTATTCAGTTCTTTTAGACGATTCACGTACTAATTATATAATCAAATCTGTTGCAAAAAAAGAGAATGCTGATTTTGAAGCTGAATTTGTATTTAACAATGACAATTCTATTCTTTCCGAATGTATAGATACTAACGAAGATATTTATTTAGTTAATCCAGATAGTGATTTGATTAGAATAAATGTGGGCGAAGATATGAGCTCTGGTTTCTTTTACGTTATCCCTCTTTCTACTGACATAGAAACTTATGGTGCAGTAGCAATAGAAGGAAAAGAAGGTACAAACTTAGATAGAAATGAAAGAGCATTTATAAAATCACTTGTTAATAAGGCATCTAATATAATAGAAAACAATCATTTATTAGAGATGATAAAAACTGGATTTGATAAGGATCCTGACAGTGGCTTACTAACTGAAAAATCAATTGAATCAGAGATTGAAAAAGAAATATCAAGAATTTCGAATTTCAATTATCATAGTTCACTTGTTTCAATAGGGTTTGACAAGTACAAATCAATCGATGATCAAGACGAAAGAATCAATGAAACAATACTAAAGTTTATTAATAATTCGTTGGACTCGACACTCGATAAATTAGATTTGAAAGGAGTTTTAGATAATAACTTACTAATAATTCTCCCTGGTAAAAATGCACAGTCCGCTAAATTATGGGCAGAACGTATTAGAAATAAAATAGCAAGTGAATCACTATATCTTGCAGATAAACGTTATAACATAACAGTAAGTGTCGGTATTTGTGAATTAGAGAGTAATTCTAACTGTAGAAACTCAATACAAAATGTAAACGACACACTAAAAGTATCAAAGGAAAAAATGAACACTGTAAGTGTTTATTCATAATATGAATAAAGAACAACTCACCGACCAATTAATACTAGTATTATCAGATACTGCTAAACCACTTAATACAAGTCAAATATTAACAGAATTAGACGCAAGTTCTAATGGAATTGATGTTTCTGATATAGAAGAAATCTTAATTGACCTATCTGAAAATAATCTTATAACTAAGAATAGTAAAAACAAATATCGCTTAGTAGATGACTCTACCGATATATTTGAAGGTTACTACAATTACAAAAGAGGTCACTCCGTTGTAGTTACGACTGATTCGCACAATAGCATATTCTATGTTGATAATGAACATAGTTATACTGCTTTGGATGGTGATAAGGTAAAGGTAAAGTTATATGATGTAAAAAAAGGTAAGCAATACGGTGTAGTTGTAGATATAGTAGAAAGAAAGAACAGTGAGATAGAAGGGACAGTAGAGCATAGTGATGGTGAATACTATCTGAAGACAAATCCTGATAAGTATAGATATGATTTTTTAATAGAATGGCATGATGATTTAGGTTTGTTGGAAGGTAAGAAAGCCAAAGGAGTCCTAACAGATTGGAGTAATCCGAAAAAGCCACCAAAAGTAAAGGTAAAAGTAGTGAACGAAAATATAGATGATTTAAGAGCGGCTTTCAATAGTATTGTAGATGAATATGAGCTAAATGAAACATTCCCAATCAAAGTAAAAAAAGAAGCAAATCAAATAAAGGACCCTAGTGAAACAAAAATAAGCAAGGGTAGAAAAGATATAAGAGATAAGTTCATAATCACAGTTGATCCAGCAGATGCAAAGGATTTCGATGATGCAATCTCTTTAGAGTATGATGAAAATAATAATATAGTTCTAGGTGTACACATAGCAGACGTAAGTTTCTATGTCCCAGAGAACTCAGAGATAGACATAGAAGCAAGAGAACGAGGTAATAGTACATATCTAGTAGATAGAGTTGTGCCTATGCTACCAGAGGTGCTATCGAATGATATTTGCTCACTCAAGCCGAACATAGATAGAAATGCTTTTTCTGTCTTTATGACTTTAGATAGCAATTATGAATTAATCCACTATGAATTGCACGAAACTCTAATCAATAGTAAAAAGAGATATAGCTATGAAGAAGCTTTAGATTCTATAAATGGTGGTAAGGATGAAAACTCTGCTTTAATGCAAACTCTAGCAGAAATTTCTCAAAAGCTACGAAGAAAAAGATTTGAAAATGGTGGTATTAATTTCTCTAGTTCAGAACTTCGTTTTGAACTAAATGAAGATAGAATACCTATCAAAAGTAATATAAAGAGTGCTACCAAATCTACTCAGATGATTGAAGAATTTATGTTACTTGCTAATCGTTCTGTTACATTATTTGTAAAAGGATTAAGTAAGAAGGCTGGCAATAAAGATACTCTTCCATTCATATACAGAATACACGAAGACCCAGATAGAGCTGTAGTTAATGAAGCATTCCAATTTATTAGTCATTTGACTGGTAATAAGTTCAAAAAAGTTAGTGAAGTAAGAGCTAAGGATATCAATAATATTCTAAATAAATTTGAAGATACTCCGAACTCACCCGTGATTAATCAAGTATTAATACGCTCGATGGCAAAAGCTATCTACTCACAAAAGAATTATGGTCACTTCGGACTAGGATTTGAAGACTACACTCACTTTACATCTCCTATCAGACGGTACGCCGATTTGGTAGTTCATAGATTGCTCAAAGAGTATATGAAATCTAATGGTAAAGCTTCTAAATCTAGAATTGATTACCTTAAACCATTTACTAAATCTGTTTCAGACCATATATCTCTTACTGAGAGAAAGTCAATGGAAGCGGAAAGAGCTAGTAATAAACTAGCTGCAGTAATTATGGTTCGTAATAAAGTTGGGAATGAATACAGCGGAACTGTTACTGGTGTTATTAATTTCGGATTATTCCTTATATTAGACGAGTTAAATGTTGAAGGTTTGCTACATGTCAAAGATTTAGGAAATGATTATTACCGATTTGACGAGAAAAATCTGAAATTCCTAGGTAAACGAACTAAAACCGAATTCACAATTGGTACTAGATTGAGAGTGAAAATAGCAAAGATTAATATTGGTAAATCACAAATTGATTTCGAATTTATTGAGAAGTTATAATGTTCACAGGGTTAATAGAAGAAGTTGGGAAAATAATAAAACTCGAAAAAGCTGGTGAAGCAGTTGAGTTAGTTATTGAATGTAATAATATATTAGCAGACGCTGATATAGATGATTCTATTTGTGTAAATGGAGTTTGCCTAACAGTTGAAACATTCACAAACAACTCTTTCAAAGCCACAGCAGTAGAAGAGACCATGCGTAAAACAAACCTCGGAGATTTGATTTTGGGTTCATCTGTCAATCTGGAACGAGCTATGAGTGCTGGTGATAGATTCGGTGGACATTACGTACAAGGTCATACTGATACGACAACTTCAGTGAATAATATTCTAAAAGAAACAAAGAATTGGCTCTTCACTTTCGATATACCAGAAAACTCAGCCAAATACTTAGTTGATAGAGGTTCTATTACTATCAACGGTGTTAGTCTGACTATTGCAACAATTCAAGATAATAAATTCACAGTAGCTATTATCCCTCATACTTATGAAAATACTACTTTCAAGGATTTCCAACCCGGTACCAGAGTAAATCTGGAATTTGATATAATTGGAAAGTACGTTGAGAATATGCTCAAGTATAAAGATTAACCTATTATGCTTGCCATACTGAACATATTGTATCTCCTTCTCCCTATCAGCCAGACTGGAAGCGAAGCTGGGATAAATATAATAGCTGGGCCTAACCTCGAATACACAAAACTAGAATCAGTTGAAAATCAAACATATTTCTATGGTCAAGAAGATTTCCAAATGGGATTTCATTATGGTCTTGGTGGCTACTATAATTACTATTTCGATAGAGATTATTACATTGGATTAAAGGCCGCATACAGACACCAGAATACAACATTCTTAGAGTATGAGCCAGAAGTAATTAATATAAATGGTCAAGCCGTAGATGGTGTATTTGAACATTATTTTGATTATAACTTAGAGTCAATCAACCTCACACTTGGTGGTGGATATAGAGTAAGTCAGAGATTTGCTGTCGAACTTGGAATGCTCTACTCCTCCCCCATCTCGGATTATCAAATTCATAGCAAAGAAACAATCGTTAAACCAGTAGATGCAGGCGTATTCAAAGAGGAAGGCACAAGGATAAGAAATGAGCAACAGTTCTCTATCCCTTCTAGTAGCTCAAAACTCGGTGCTACTATCGGATTCAATGGACTATTCCCAATGAACAAAAGCGAGACTGTTTTCCTAAAACCATCAGTATCTTATAGCTATATATTTTCAGATAACTTGGACAATCTATCAAGTTGGAAGACTGACTTTATTGATTTGTCAGTTGGTGTTAGCTTTGTACTTGGGGACAATGATATTTTTGGAGAGAGGAATAAAGTAATAGATCCTGAGTTTACCATTGCTTTGTTCGAGTTAAATGGTACAGTAGAGCGTTCATTGAGGAAAATACAATTGAGTTACGTTGATGTTAAGGATATAACAACTTCAAAAACCAATAAATTAGTTCTAAAACCTCGCCGAGCACTTATTACTTATGTGGGTATCAAAAATAAGTTAGATAGAACTATTAGCATTAGCGTACTAACAGACCAAAAACAGGTCTATAAAATCGAAAGTTTGGAAGAATCTAACAGATTAGAAATTGATATTGATAATATAATCAAGATTACTGACAATAAGGAACTTACATTCATAGTCGAATCAGAAGATGGGTTCGATAAAAAGTTAGATTTAACTGTCGAGTTCAATAAATCGGGTGAGTTTAATTACATATTATCTAATAACTCAGATGAGATACTCAGTTATCTGAATAATAATCCATCTAAGAAATATGAACTTTACACTGATGACAAATCCATTTACAAACAGCTCTCAAAATCCTCTGCCACTAACATCACCATACTTCAAAAAGGGAACTTCCCCTATCACTTCGACCAGTTAGAGGGGAAGATGTATCTTCTTGTAGTGGAGTGATTTAAAATTAAGGAATTAAATTATTTGGAAATATTACATGTTTAGATTATTCGTATTAATATTATTATTTACACAATTCTATTATTTGTTTTCTAACGATTGGAGAAATATAGAGTTTGAGGAATCTCGTAAAGTAGCAGGTATAGAAACTCATAATGATTTTATTTTTGTCGCGTCTAACAGTGGGCGTTTTCACTATTTACATAAATCAACTGATTCTGGTGAATCCTGGATAAAAGTATTTGAATCTGAAGGTTTTGCCAAAGAAGGAATTAAACTTTTTGAAATAACACAATATTCTAGTCCTGATCCCCTATATCACTTCTTGGGAATGTATGAGAGAGCATGCATAAGGAAAAGCACAGATGGCGGAAGTACATTTAAGGATATATATCTCGATTCTATTACCTCGAATAACAAAATTGAAACATTATTGATGTATGACAAAAATATCGGTATTGCAATGGCAAGACAATACATATATTATACGTTAGATGGTTGGCAATCATTCAATAAAGACCAATTGCATAAGTCTGGGTATGTAGATAACGCAATACATTTTGTAAATGATAGTACCTTATACATGCTTAGGTTTGATGGACAGTTCCAAACATATAATATTTTATCCAATGAATGGAAAGATTATTATAAAATACCTGCTTATCCAGATAAGGATTATGGTGACTATGTAAGCATAGATTTTGTAAACAAGAAACTTGGATTTGCTTGTGGTGGTTATTCAAATGGTGTTGGAAATCAGAAATCAGATCAAATATTTCGAACAACTGACTATGGTTCAACATGGCATAAAATATATGATACCGAAAATGAACCTATTTTTGGTCTAAATGACATTAAATTTTACGACGAATTTAATGGTATAGCAGTAGGAGATACAAAAATACTTTTTACAAATGATGGAGGATCTAATTGGAGTTTAATTCAATTACCTACTGGTTATGCTGAAAAATATGAGAAATTGCTTCATATTGAATGGATTAATAAGGTTCCTATTATAGGTACATTTAATAGTGGTCTGTCAATATTTACTAAAGAATATTTCAATTTTAAGAAGAAAATACCTCTTGAGTTTACAATAGAAACTGATGTTGAGTATTGTATTAATAATGGCGATATAGATTTAAATATTGTGACTCCACTTGATGGGCAATATTATGGTGACTATATTACTAACAATATGTTAACTACTGACTCTTTATCTCAGGGGTTACTAAGTGTTGATTATGTATATTACGTAGATGGAATTATTGAATATGATACAACTTTTTCAATAAGAATAAATGATAATCCGCAACAACCAATTATAGCAAACATAAATGATACTTTGAAAACTCAATATGAGGTAGTTTCTTGGTATGAATATTATAACAATAAATATAATTTCATCATAACATCAAGCTACTATATTCCTGATTATAATGGAATATATCTAGCCAGAAATACAGAAGTAAATAGCTGTTTTTCTGATTTTAGTTTACCATTTACATATATCTTGACTAATATATCTGAAGATAGAAAACTTAAATATCATATTAGAAACAACATATTGTATATTCCTTTAGAATATTATTCTACTAATAATAAACTCTTAGTTACTGATATATTAGGTAATAGTTTATATGAGTTTAATAATAGAGATATGAAATCTTCTGATGATTATATTTCAATTGATATCTCAACATTTGATAGTGGCGTATATTTATTTTTACTTAAAGATGACAATAAAATAATCTTATCAGGGAAGTTTATTAAGTAGGTAGAAACATATTTTAAAGTAATAAGTAATAGTAAGGGTGTTATGACTTATCAGTGATCAGATTTTTACAGCTTAAAGGATTATCAATTCCTATTTATTGATTGGACTCATACTTTTTAACAGCACCTTTTTGCTGTAAGGTTCACCTATAAGTTGACAATTATTTAGTTTAATATTCGACTTATTAATTTGACCTTAAAATAGACTATCTATAACTTTTACTCCGACCATGCCTACAGCTTGGCAAGCATGCCTTAGTCTCTTCACTTTGTTCCGTACAGAGTGATATGAGTATTTAGAGACGTATGCAATACGTCTCTAAAATTGTTTAAATCCCTAATCATCCAAAGTTGAGATATTCCCTGGGTCTTCGCCGAGGGCTTTTGCTTTTAGTACTCTACGCATTATCTTTCCACTTCTAGTTTTAGGTAGTGAGTCAACGAACTCTACAGATTGTGGCTTAGCAATTGGTCCTACTTCTTTACCTACGTGTTGGATTAGTTCTAGCTTCAATTCTTCCGTTGGGTTAACTCCGTTTACCAATATCACATAGGTATGAATAGCATTGCCTTTCAATTCATGCGGCAGCCCAATAGCGGCAGCTTCTGCAACCGATGGGTGGCTGACAAGTGCAGATTCTATCTCTGCTGTACCTAATCTATATCCGCTAACTTTTATTACATCATCCACTCTACCTATTATCCAATAGTAACCGTCTTCATCTCGCTTAGCACTGTCACCAGTTAGATAGTTACCTGGATATTTTGACCAATATTGAGTTTTGTATCTTTCGTCATCACCATATATTGTTCGCATCATAGATGGCCAAGGATTTTTTATAACCAGATTCCCCTCTTCCCCACTAGCTACAGGATTACCATCATCATCGAGTATATCCATTAAAATTCCTGGGAATGGTCGAGTACCAGAACCGGGTTTAAGTGGCACAGATGGCATAGGTGTTATCATAAACATTCCTGTTTCTGTCTGCCACCAAGTATCCATTATTGGACATTCACTTTTTCCAATTGTTTCATAATACCAACGCCAAGCTTCTGGGTTTATTGGCTCACCTACTGAACCTAATAAACGAAGAGAAGATAAATCGTGACGTTTAGGCCAAGCATCTCCGTACCTCATTAGTCCACGTATTGCAGTTGGAGCTGTATATAGTATGTTTATACCATATTTCTCAACTATTGACCACCATCTATCTGGATAAGGGAAGTTTGGAGCTCCTTCGTATATCATAGAGGTTGCACCATTGAGTAATGGGCCATATACAATATAGCTGTGCCCAGTTATCCAACCTGGATCGGCAGCACACCAATATCTATCCTCATCTTGAATATCAAACACATATTTGAGAGAAGTATATGTACCTACCATATATCCTCCGTGAGTGTGGAGTATAGCTTTTGGTTTTCCAGTAGTACCTGATGTATATAACATAAATAGTGGATCTTCAGCATCTACTATTTCGGATTCACATTTAGATGATGCTATAGGCATTTCCATTAACTTGTGATACCAATGGTCTCTACCAGCTACCATTTCTACTTCATTTTTAACTCTTTGGACACATATAATAGTATCTACATAACCTGAACGATCAGCAGCTTCATTTGCAATTTTCTTTAACTCAACTACTTTTCCTCTTTGGTATGAACCATCACAAGTAATAACTACTTTCGATTTACTATTTTCAATTCTCTCATGTAGTGCTTCAGTAGAGAATCCACCATAAACGACAGAGTGAACAGCACCTATTCTAGCACAAGCAAGCATAGCTATTACCTGCTCCATCACCCTTCCCATATATATAGTAACTCTATCACCCTTTTTCACACCAAAACTCTTAAGGATATTTGAGAACTTGTTTACTTCTCTATGCAAAGCGAAGTAAGAAACTGACTTGGTCTCCCCTTGCTCTGATTCCCAAATATAAGCAATCTTATTTCGATTAGTTGTTGTTAAGTGAACATCAAGACAATTGTAAGTAATATTTGTCTGGGCACCAACGAAAAACTTGTAAAAAGGTGCGTTCGAATCGTCTATGTATTTATCCCACTTCTTATGCCAATGAAGTTCATCTGCCATTCCAGTCCAGAATTGTTCTGGGTTAGCTTGAGCCGAATCATTTAGCTTGTCCCAATCTTTAATATGAGCTTTATCTAATACTTTTTGCGAGGGATAGTATAATTTCTGAGTCATTGTAATTCTATTTTTATTTATTAAATCACGCCTAGTCCAATTGCGATAGACACTAATATAAGAAAAGTACCGATTAATATTCGAATAAAATCAATAGTTATTTTCTTTAAATAGTATTTACCTATCACAGCACCTATAAAAGCTGAAAGAACAGCAGCAATTAAAAGTTGCCAGTTATCTTCAATTCCTGTGGCTATTCTGCCAAAGCCGTAAATGAAAAGTCTTGATACATCAACCATTAATGAAATTATAATACCAGTAGCTATATAAACTTCTTTGGGCATTTTTGCTTTTATTAGGAATGTACTTCTAAGTGCTCCTTGATGTCCAGATAGCCCACCGAAGAATCCACTTAAAGCTCCACCAATTGGTAATGCTTTCTTCGAAATAGTTATCTCACGTAACTTAGGAACTAAATCGAATAATGCGAATACTATCATTAGTCCGGCTATTGTTATATTAATCGGAGTCGTACTTAATTCATATCCTAATAGCGAATAAGAGTATGTAATATCAAAATCAATAAGTAAATTTAAAATTGTAGCACCGAGTGCTGCAAATAACATTGAGGGTAAACCAAAGATTAATACTACTTTCCAATCTACATGTTTTTTCATCAGAAATGATTTGAATATATTATTCATCAGGTGTACTATAGCAGTCATAGCTATAGCTATATGTATAGGGAAATATAAAGCAAAAACTGGTAGCAAAAGTGTACCTAATCCAAACCCTGACATAAACGTCATAAAGCTTGATACAAAGGCAATTAGAGCTATTAGTACAAATTCCATGTTTATCTAATTTTTTGATTTGTTCCACTGAATCGGAAATAAGATAATGATTTCTTCGTAATTTGATTTAATTATAATGAACTTAAATAGAAATAATATGAAATTAATCGAATGTCCCCGCGATGCGATGCAAGGAATACACGAATTTATACCTACAGAGAATAAAATAAAATATCTAAACTCACTTCTGAAAGTTGGGTTTGATACTTTAGATTTTGGAAGTTTTGTATCACCTAAGGCAATCCCACAGTTAAAAGATACAGCTGAAGTACTAGAAGGACTCGATTTAGGATATAGTAATACAAAGTTATTGGCTATAGTAGCAAATGGACGTGGAGCAGATGATGCTTCTGATTTCGAGGAGATTGGCTTTTTAGGGTATCCTTTTTCTATTTCTGAAGAATTTCAAATGAGAAATACAAATGCTGATATAGAAGAATCTTTCGATAGAGTTAGAGATATACAAGAAGTATGTGGGATACATAACAAACAATTAGTTATATATATATCTATGGCATTCGGTAATCCATATAATGAGAAATGGGACGCTGAGATAGTAGCCAAATGGATTAACAAATTAGAAAGAGAAGGAATAGAAATATTCTCATTAGCTGATACTATTGGTGTATCAACTCCGGAGAGTGTAAAGTATCTTTATGAAAACTTAGTTAACGATCACCCATCGTTAGAACTGGGAGTACATTTGCATAGTAACCCAGCATCTGCAAAAGAAAAAATACAGGCAGCTTATGATGCTGGTTGTAATCGAATAGATTCGACTATAAGAGGTTTCGGTGGTTGCCCTATGGCCAAAGATGATTTGGTAGGCAATATATCCACTGAAGATGTATTAGCAATTATGAAAGATAATGATAAAAAATCAATTAACATGAATTTATTCGAAGAATCTAGAAAATTGAGTTTTGATATTTTTACTTAGGATTTAATGTATTCGACTGTTAGAAACCAGCCACGTTTTTTCTTATTAATAAAAAGTGAAATGAACTTGGATGCTAATCTAAAGACTGGATTAAATCTTTCTAATCTATCGTAGAATGTAAAATAAGTCTTTACTTCAAGGTCTTTCATCGGTAAATCTTTGACAATCTCTTTTGCTTCTTCTATTGTGTATCCCTTAGTACCTGCACTTTCCATATTATCGAATAATGCATCATCTACACTCATTGATAAATTACCTTTAAGAAGTGCGTGCTTCACCCAAAAGAAATATGCAAGCATTGACTTTCTATTGTAAACCATTATTTTAGCTTTACCACCTGGTTGTAGAACTCTATATATTTCTCTGAAAGCTTTTGGAGTATCAGGAGTATGGTGTATAACTCCCCACGAATATACAAATTCGAACGTATTATCAGCATAAGGTAGGCTCTCGCTATCCCCTACTTCAAAATTTGCTTCTAGTCCTTCTAACGATAAACGGTGTTTTACGTGAGCAATAGACTCTGGAGTTAAATCTATTCCGTGTGCATCCGCTCCATTACGTACCCAATTAATAAAATCAGTTCCAGCACCTAAGCCAACTTCTAGCATCTTCTTACCCTTTCCAGAAGGGAAATCAGCAAACTCTAGTATTTCAGGCTCTCTTGAGTATCTTTTTTCTTCGATAGCATCAAAGTATTCTTTGCTGAATTTCTCCGCAACTATCTCATCGGTACCGCAAGCTTGGTTGTCCCAGTAGCTTTTTACTTCGTCTTTTAGCTGGTTATTTTTCATAAGCGTTTTATTTATATATAATTCGTATATTTGCAGTTGCTAATTTAACAAAAATTATAAAAACTATTGTGTCTAGACAAAGAAACACTATTATCATACTTATATTGCTACTGATAAGTACAACAACTTTGAGAGCTATAGAATTACTAGAGTCCGACCTAAACTATAAGGTTGGCATAGGGTTTAATTATTCTGGCTTAAGTAGCTATTACGATAATAGCTCTGTAGAAAAACCAAATATAAAAGGTTTAAGAACTTTTACTTTCAAACTTGAAACTGGTGATTCTACTCATACTACTTTAGGCGACATCAATATAAATTATACTGAGTTTCACAATAATTATTACTTTGAATACAAATTAAATAACGATTTAACTGCTGAACTGAACATGGATTTGGCTTATTATTCATTAGATAATAGTTTTACATATTTAGATACAATACAAGATGAGAATCAGATACCTGTTGAAGACAATTGGGGTAATAAGCAAACACAGAAAATAAATAGACCTGATTTGAGTACAAGTCTATTTAGATTAATGTATATAAATCCTAAGATAAATTATCTTTTAATTAATGATAAATATAATAAGTTAAAAGTAGAAATTAATGCTTTAGTTCCTTTATCTTACAATAACACTTCTGAATACAAAGAAGGACCATTCATAGGAGATGGGTACTTCCAAATCGGAACTAAATTAAACTACCGTGCTATTTATGAGACAGTTCAGTTACAATTGGGTGCGGGCTATGTAAATAGAAGTGAAGTATATTCCGATCAAGTCAATGCTAGGTTAGGTGTTATGTTTACAAAAGTAAAAGACACGTATTTCTATATTATGGCAGATTATAATCATAGTTTATCTAGTCCTGAAAATGTTGATTTCGCAATAACTCAATTGCCTGCTTATGATAGTTATTTATCAACTATGTTTGGACTTAATATAAATATCGATAATTTGGAATTAGATTTGGGTTATACTTTCGTTCCTTGGGGAAAAAATTATTGGGTTATGAATAGACTAAACGCTAGTTTTCATTACTTTTTAAAATAGAAAAATATAAAAAACGTCCTAAGTTCAATATTTGTAGTAAGTATGAATTTTCGGCATAATGTTTGTACTACTTACTACTAGACATTTGTGTGTCACAGTATCATTAATAAATTTAGGTTCTGATACCTAGTATGAGAAAAAAGAAGAAAGGCTCGAAAGGATTATTAACTAAGCTATTGCTTACTTGTGTAATTACTTTCAGTATTATCACTATTTATAATCATGATAGTGCTACTGCTACAAATGAGTATTCACCACTTACTGCTTTCGAAGATTTGTCAGGTGAATTTGCATTTTTAGAAGGAGAAGAGTTTGAAGAATATAGATTCGAAGAAAACATTGCTCCTAAGTATTCATTGGAATTAGACGGTAAAGCGTCTTACTATGCAGACAAATTCCATAATAGAATGACTGCTAATGGTGAGCTATTTAATATGAACGACTACAGTGCTGCTCACAAAACATTACCTTTTGGTACTATATTGAGAGTAACTAATGTTAAAAATAATAAGAAAACATTCGTTCGTATAAATGATAGAGGCCCTTATTCTGGAAGTAGAATAATTGATCTTTCTAAAAAGGCAGCAAAAGACTTAGGACATTTGGGCCTATATAGAGTCAAGTTAGAAGGATTTAAGATGGGACAAAAGAAATTCAATACTACTGACAAAGACTATTATTTTGGACTTTCTTATGATAAGGACTTGCTTTGTCTTCCAAGAGAGCATTATTACTTTATTGATTCAACTGCCAAATTTGGTGATATAGTAAGAATGTACAATATGGCTGTAAAGAATGATCCAGATATAATGATATTAGCAGATGCTTCTGAAAAGAATAAGATGGAAGTAAAACATTCAGATGTACTTTACTATTTGGGTAAAGTCAATGAATCCACGATTTATGAAGATCAGATGGTCTCAAACCAATAGAAAATTAAAACAGCTTTTCGGGGCTGTTTTTTTTTAACTTGTTAGAGCTATATCAATTTGTTAATTTAGTAAACTTTTTAAGAAAAAATATTTTTGGAGTTAATGTGAAAAGATTAATAGTAGCATCCCTGTTTTTATTTATTGGAGCTGTTTTATTACAAGGTTTCCAATGTGCATCTCAAGAGATGAATAGTGCAAAAATGGATTATCAAAAAGGTAAATTTGATGAAGCCATAGAAAATATCAGAAAAGAGCTAAAGAAAAACCCTAAGAATGAAGAAGCTCATATATTACATGCCCAAATCCTATTCAAAAAAGGAGATTATAATGGTGCTGCCAATGTAATTGCGGAGTCAAGAGACTATATCAAATCGAAGAAGAATAAAGAACAAGCGGCATTTATAGAAACTCAGATTTTATCTACTGCTTATTCATCGGCTTACAAGAGCTATCAGATGTATTTCCAGAAGAAAGATGAAAAAATGTTAGATAATGCTATTGAAGCAGCTGATTTGAGTTTGAAACTTCGTCCACAATTATTCGACCTTTATAACCTTAAAGGTAGAGTATATGAAGAAAAGAAAGATGATGCAAAAGCAATTGAGTCCTATGAAGAATTCATAAAAGCAAATGAATCGGAATACAAGTTCGCAAAAGAATCGAATATTAATTTGGATATGTTTAGAGAAGAAGCTCTAGGTATATTAGGACAACCAACAGAATCTATTACAACAATACTCGACAGTACTAAGGGAATTACTACAATTACTGATAGAATAATGTATGATGGTAATGAAGTGTTTTTACACTCATTGAAAGAGTCTAATGCAGGTAGCTATAAAGTAGAAGGATGGAGATTGAATCTTCCTGAAGAATGGAGAAAGGCAGAGAAATTCCAATATAACCCAATTAATGTAGATCCTTATGCTGCTCTTGCTCAAAAGTACTACAGCAATAAGAAATATGATGATGCTATTCGTAACCTTGATTATTTAGTAACGTTAAAACCATCGAACAAAGAAGCAGGTGGATTAAAAATACAAATATTACAAGAGACAGGAAATACTGATAAGGCAATAACTGAATTAGAAGAAGCAACTAAAACTTCACCTGATAATAAGAGATATTGGTTACAATTTGGTGATTTGTTGTCAAGTATGAGTAAATACGAAGAGGCGATAAGCAAGTATGAATCTGCTATAAGACTAGACCCAGATTACGATTATGCTCTTTATAATGTGGCTTCCGCTTATAAAAATAAAGCCGGAATATTACAGAAAGTAGAACAAGAGAAATTAGAAAAAGACCCTAATTATCAAATAAAAACTGAAAATTACTTTCCAGATTTAGAAAAATCAGCTGAATATTATACTAGGACTTCTCAAACTAAGCAATTCACAGACAATCATAATGTATTGCTTCAATTAGCAAATATCTATCAAGTTATTGAAAATGAAGAAAAGCTAAAATCAACATTAGAAAAATTAGACGAAGTTGAGTTCATGGTAGAGCAAAACGAAAAAAGAGCGTTCTATTTAGATTTATTGAAATTATATTCAACAATGAAAAATGAGACTAAAACTCAATTGATTCAAAAGAAACTAGAAAATTTAAAATAAGGAAAATGATGAGCGACCCGAAGAATAATAATAAGAATAGCTTGAATATAGAGATTACAGATGAAGTTTCGCAAGGGACTTATTCTAATCTTGCAATTATAGCACACAGCAAAGCTGAGTTCGTTATTGACTTTACAAGAGTATTACCAGGTACACCCAAAGCGAAAGTACACTCTAGAATAATAATGACTCCACAGCATGTCAAAATGCTTGCAAGAGCATTGAATGATAATATAGGCAAGTTCGAAGCCGTTAATGGTGAAATTCATATAGATGGAAGTGGGAATATAAATAATTTCCCTGGATTCGAAGGCGGTTCTGGAAACACTAAAATTAATTAAGTTAACACAGGAAAGCGAAATAGATGTCATCTTCTAATCGCAAACTGTTAGAAAATTTATCATTCCAAAGTATAGCAGAATTTGCTGGAAAAGGACTACAAGCTATATATACCATATACCTTGCCAATGTATTAGGGGCAGAAGGAAATGGAGTATATGGCTTTGCTACTTCTATAGTATCTTATTTTGTTTTGTTCGTAAGCTTTGGTATTGATGTATATGGTTCAAGAGAAGTTGCTACAAATAACAAGAATGTAGAGAAAAATGTTAGTCATATTTTCTCACTAAGATTGTTATTAGCTGTTATTGCTTATATAATACTAATAGCTTTTGTCTATTTATTTATAGATGATATAATAGTCCAATTTGCTATATTGATTATTGGAGTTAATATATTTTCCAACGCCATTCTACTCAATTGGGTATTCCAGGGGTTAGAGAGAATGGGGATAATAGCAGTCAGGACTATTTTGGTTTCTGGTCTTAGCTTAGTACTAGTTCTTTTATATGTAAATAGTCCTGATGATACCCTCTTAGCACTCGGTATTTTGTCTTTTTCTCTACTTATTAATAGTATTGTGATGACAATTTACTACCTAAAGCAGATTGGGAAAATAGAATTAAGTTATAGTTCTGATGATTGGAAACGAATAGCAAAGGGTTCAATACCGATTGGGCTTTTCTCTGTAATGGTTTCTATTATGAATAATATAGATTTGTCGTTGATTGGTGCTCTTCTAACCGATTATAAATTTGAAGCGGGTATTTATCATGCAGCTTATAAGATAGTCGCTTTGGCTATAGTTCCTTCTATTATTATTCAGAATGCTTTTTTTCCTCAACTATCAAGAGCTGAAGGCACAGAGGATAGAAACAGATTATACAGTAAATATAGTAAGGCAATTCACGTTGTTGGTGCTTTAACAGCATTTATAACATATTTCTATTCTGATTTTCTTATTTCAAGTTTACTAAATTCTGAATATCAAGGATCTGTTATATTAATGAAATTGTTTGCATTTTCAATCTTTATAGTATTCATAAATATTTCCTTATCTTCAACATTAGTGGCTTGGAAGATGGAAAAACTAGTAATTTATGCGACTATTTATGCCGTATTAATGAATATCATCATTGATATTTTACTAATCCCTAGTTATGGTGCTTATGGAGCTACAGTAGCAACAATATTGGCTGAGTTCACACTATTGGTAGCACTTACTTATAATCTATATAAGGCAACTAATAAAGTTTATATAATAAACATACTAATAGTATTTGGGATTGGAATGGTATCTATACTGCCAGCATTATTATTCATTAACGATAATATTGGTAATATTGCAGGTATAATGACTACTGTTATCCTATATGTGTTAATAACGCATTACTCAGGATTTTTTAGAATTTTAGATATTAAAAAGATGCTTAGAACATGAAATATGATTTCGTAATAGTTGGTGCTGGTTATTCAGGTAGCGTATTAGCAGAAAGAATAGCTACTCAGCTAAATAAAAAATGTCTGATAATAGAGAAAAGAAACCATATTGGTGGTAATTGCTACGATTATTATGATGATAATGGTGTTTTAGTACATAAATATGGTCCACATATATTCCATACGCAAATGAAAAAGGTCTGGGAGTATCTCTCTAATTTTACAGATTGGATTCCTTATGAGCATAAGGTAAAGGCAGTTATTGATGGCAAAGAAGTATCAGTACCTTTCAATTTTAATTCTATCCATACAGTTTTCGAAAAAGACAAAGCACAACTTTTAGAAGAATTGCTAATAGAAACTTATGGTTCTGGCGTTAAAATTCCAATTCTAAAGCTAAGGGAAACTAGTAATAAGGACTTGAAAGAATTAGCAGATTTCATTTATGAGAAAGTATTCTTGGGGTATAATCTTAAGCAATGGGGAATGAAACCTGAGGAATTAGATCCATCTGTATCAGGTAGAGTACCTGTATTTTTGAGTCGTGATGATAGATATTTCCAAGATACTTATCAGGCAATACCAAAGCAAGGTTATACCAAGATGTTCCAAAAGATGATTAATCAAAAGAATATAAGTGTTATGCTCCAAACAGATTACAAAGATGTAATTAATAATATTGACTATGATAACTTGATATATACAGGTCATATAGACTATTATTTTGATTTCAAATTAGGTCGTCTTCCCTATCGTACATTGAATTTTGATATGCAAACTCTTGATACTGAATTCTTTCAATCTGGAGCACAGATTAATTATCCAAATGAACATGACTATACTAGAATTACTGAGTTCAAACATTTAACAAAGCAAGAACATACTAAAACTACAATAGCTTATGAATATCCTGAAGAATATGAATTCGGTAAAAATGATCCTTATTACCCAATTCCGAAAAAAGAGAATTTAGAGTTATTCGAAAAGTATAAGGAATTAGCAGAGAAAGAAAAAAACGTTTATTTTGTAGGTCGATTGGCTGATTATAAATATTATAATATGGATCAGACTGTAGGCGTAGCTTTACAACTATTTGAGAAGAAAATTGCAAACAGCTAAAGGATTACCAAATACAAAAGACACAGCATTGTGTTTAGATTTAGATGGAACACTAATTAGAAGTGATGCATTATTTGAGTCTATTTTTCAACTTACGAAAATCAATCCATTATTATTATTTCTTGTTCCAATATGGCTTATGAAAGGCAAGCCAAATTTGAAAGTAGAAATTGATAAGAGAATAGACTTCCAAGTAGATACATTGCCTTACAATCAAGAGTTGATTGACTATGCTATAAGTGAAAGGGAAAGTGGTAGAAAAGTATATTTAGCAACTGCAAGTCATATATCAATAGCAGATAAAGTAGCAAAGCATTTGGATATATTTGATGGGGTTTATGCTACAAAAGATGGCTATAATTTAAAATCAGATAAAAAAGCTAAAGTACTTAATGAGGAATTTGGTAAAGGAAATTATGTTTATGCTGGTGATGCAAAAGTTGATTATAATATTTGGAAAGATGCAGCCGCAGCAATAGTAGTATCTAATAATAAGTCATTTATTGAAGATGTAAATAATAAATTCCCTGTTGAAAAGACTTTTTACAAAGAAGTAAATATATTCAAAAAGATAATAAAAGAAATTCGTGTTTATCAATGGGTTAAAAACCTACTTCTATTCTTACCTATACTACTTGCACATACACTTGGGAATGTAACTGATTTAACTAATGTAGTAATCGGGTTTCTGTCATTTAGTATTTCTGCAAGTTTTGTATATGTACTGAATGATCTATTAGATTTAGAATCTGACAGAAGTCACCCAAGAAAGAAAAACAGACCACTTGCATCTGGAGATTTACCTATACAAATAGGGATACTATTAGTACCAATTCTATTTATAACTGGTGTAGGGTTATCTTTCTTACTTAGTCCGAAATTTCAGATTATACTATTCTCATATATTGTAATAACAACGGCTTATTCATTCAGCTTGAAGAAAGTACCAATTCTAGATATTATTCTATTAGCAACACTCTTTACTAGCAGGATAGTTGCTGGTGCATTTGCAGCTAACGTCTATTTATCTATGTGGATACTAGCATTCTCTATGTTCTTCTTTATGAATTTAGCAGTACTCAAAAGATATACTGAACTTCTAGTTATGAAGAAAAAGAATGAGATAGAAGCAAAAGGACGTGGTTATCATATAGAAGATATGGGTCTATTACTAAGTTTGGGGCCAGCAGCTGGCTTTTTATCTGTACTAGTGTTCGTATTGTATATAAATAGTGATCAAGCAATAGGGCTGTATTCTGAGCCATTAGTATTATGGTTGATTGCTCCTGTTTTCCTTTATTGGATTAGTAGAATATGGCATCTAAGCGTGAGAGGAAAGATGACTGATGACCCTATAGTTTTTACAGGTAAAGATAGAGTTAGTTATGTCGTTGGTTTGATTATATTTTTAATAGCATTTTTGGCGTCATAATGGAAATTACAAACTACCAATCATTCAATAAATACCCTAAAGTATTTCCAAAAGAAGTACTAATCCCCTCTTGGTTAACGGATGTAGATAAACTCGAATTTGAAGATTCAGTACTATGTTATGGGAAAGGCAAAAGTTATGGTGATGTATGCCTAAATGAAAATGGTACACTTATAGATGTTACTAGTCTAAATCATATTATCACATTTGATAATAATTCTGGTATTATCAAATGTGAAGCTGGTATTACTCTTAAAGAAATATTAGCATTTTCAGTGCCTAGAGGTTGGTTTTTACCAGTTACTCCCGGTACAAAGTTCATTACTCTCGGTGGTGCGGTAGCTAATGATGTACACGGTAAGAATCACCACTCAGCGGGTACATTCGGGGCACATATTACAGAAATTGAGTTGTTGAGATCAGACAAAGTAACTTACAAATGCACTCAAAAAGAGAATAAAGAACTATTTGCAGCTACAATAGGCGGGTTGGGTTTGACTGGCTTTATAAAGACAGTTGAGTTTCAATTAATAGCTATCGAAACCCCATTTATGTATGTTGAGATTATTAAATTTGATAATCTTGACGCATTTTTTGATTTGAATGAAGAATCAGAAAAACTATTTCCGTACACAGTTTCTTGGGTGGATTGCACTACAAAAGGTAAGAAAATGGGAAAAGGAATATATATGCGTGGAAGACATGCAACAAAAGCTGAAGTAAGTAAGTCATTTGAAATGAAAGATGGTGCTATCCCTTTCCCAATTGAAGCAAGTTTTATTAACAATTTTACTGTAAAAGCTTTCAATAAACTTTTCTATAGTAAGCAATTCAGCAAAATCTCTAATCAGATAGTTCCTTTCGAACCTTATTTCTACCCACTCGATATGATTGACGGTTGGGAAAAAGCTTATGGAAAAAATGGCTTTCTACAACATCAATTCGTTTTACCTTATGAGAATTGCAGAAAGAATATGCACTTAATATTCGAAGAAATTGTCAACTCAGACATGTCTTCTTTTCTAACTGTTTTCAAATCTTTTGGTGATTCTAAGTCACCAGGAATGTTATCATTCCCCAAAAAGGGTATAACTCTGGCAATCGATTACAGAATGGAAGGCGATAAGACATTAAGATTATTAGACAGAATTGATAAGATAGTGGCTGATAATAATGGAAGTCTCTATCCTGGTAAAGATGCTAGAATGAGTAAAGAACACTTCCATCAGTTTTACCCAAACTTCGAGGAATTCCTTAAATATAAGGATCCAAATTTTTCATCAAGTTTTTACAGAAGAATAAAATGATAAAGAATATATATGTATTTGGTGCTACAAGTAAGATAGCAGAAGAAACGTTAAAGAATTATGCAAAAGAAGGAGCTAGTTTCTATCTAGTAGGTAGAGATACTGATAAACTTGAAATAGTAAAAAAAGACTTGATTGCCCGTGGAGCTGGTAAAACAGAAGTCGAAGCTTGCGATGCCCTAGATTGGGATATACATCCAATGACAATTAACAATGCAGATAAGGCAATTGGTCAACTAGATCTGATATTCATTGCTCACGGTACTCTACCCGATAATGAAGGAATCCGTAATAATCAGTTGAAAGTTATTGAAGAGTTCAATATTAATTGCACTAGTGTGATTTCGCTATGTACAGTTGCTTCAGAGTACTTCGAAGAAAAAGGTAAAGGGACAATCGCTGTTATATCATCTGTGGCAGGAGAAAGAGGAAGACAGAGCAATTTCATATATGGTGCTGCTAAAGGTGGTGTTTCCAAATATCTTGAAGGACTAAGAAACAGACTATTCGAAAAGGGAATAAAAGTAATTACTATCAAACCTG
Organism: Kapaibacterium sp. (SeqCode); assembly: GCA_041675005.1. Classification (GTDB taxonomy): domain Bacteria; phylum Bacteroidota; class Ignavibacteria; order Kapaibacteriales; family UBA2268; genus PGYR01. The sequence goes on along the minus strand of JBAYUQ010000001.1, from coordinate 238,646 downwards.
GAATGGTTGATACTCCTATGACTAAAGACCTCAAAAAAGGATTGCTATTTGCTAGTCCTGCTAGCGTTGGTAAGCAAATCTATAAGGGAATAAATATTGGTAGAGATGTTATGTTTGTTCCCGGTTATTGGAAGATAATAATGGGTATTATTAAATCTATCCCTGAAAGTATATTCAAAAAGCTGAAACTTTAAGATAAAGGTATCTTGAAACTAATCTTAGTTCCTTTTCCTTCTTCAGATTCTACTATTATTTCGCCTCCGTGCTGCTCAATTGCATTACGCATAATCATTGTGCCTAATCCTGTGCCACCAGCAGATGTGAAATAAGGTTTTAGCATATTGTCTTTTACTTCTTTGCTCATACCACGTCCATTATCTTGAACTTCGAAGTAAGCATATTTCGTATTTTTATGTGCTCTTAAAACTAATCTTCCAGATTCGCTATCTTTCATAGATTTCAAACTATTTTCAGTAGCGTTTCGGATAGCACGAGATAACTTTTGCTTATCTACATATAATTCAAAATTATTGCTTTCATCAACAAATGTAACATTAGGATAAAACTCAAAATCAAATTCTTCTATTACTTCTGCGATTAATGTTTTAGCATTATGCTTTGCCTTATGTACACTTGAGCTTCTGCCAACAGTTACAATATCTCGAACCTTTTGATTAAGAATATTAATCTGTTTAATTATTTTGTTTTTCTTATTCTCTGAAGCTTCACTACTAGCTTCTAACTCTTCTGCATTTAACTTTAGTGTGCTGAGATTAGTTTGCATATCATGAGCTAATTGCGCGAAGTTGTTCAACTTCTGTTGGCGTAGCTCTTCAGTAATATCTGTTCCTGAAAGCAGATACCCGACTACTGAGCCAGTTACTCTCCTTTTTGTTACAGCGCTACATATATACTCGTGTAGTTCATCATTATGATATATATGAATCTTCTGTTGGAAACTCTCTTTTAGAACTCTCATTTTCTCAAAAATCTCGAATAACTCAGCAGTATGCTCGCTTATACAGTAATATTTGAAAAATCTACCTAGCGGTACTGATGAGTCAATCTCTATTATCTTCATAGCAGTTTTATTTATATTTACCAAGTCCCCTTTCTTATTGAAAACAAATATGAAATCATTGTCGGATAACTCTAATAGCGTATCATTTAATTCTTTTTTCTTAGAGTAAAGATAATAGATTACTACAATTATAGTAAGTAGGATTAATGGAATAATATAATTAATAAAACTATTATAATAATAATAAACTTGCCAGAAAGTGTTCTTACTCTTTGTATAAATAGATGCATCAATAGTTGAATAAGCAAAGAACTCTTTGTGATTTATAATGCTGATTTTCGAATTCAATTCACTCGTAGTAATCGATATTGGCTTATAGAAGTTTACATTCAAAATTTTATCAAAATTATAAATAGCATTCTGGAATACTACAGTTATATTATCATTATCGTAGAAAATACCTAATGGTGAAATAATATAATTCGGTAACTCGTATTCTTGTACCACATTTGAATTAAAATCAGTTAGAGAAACAGAGTATCTATCATCATAATATGAAATAGTAAAGACACCAAGATCTTTATTATTAATTGGCTCTATTATGTAGTCTTCATCAATTACATCTACCCAAAACTCTGATAACAGCTTCAAAGACTTAGTATAGATTAGAATATGTGAGTTGCTTTCATAGTGGCATTCAATAATTAGTTTCGAATTCTTTATAGTAAGAGAATAGCTATTAGCGGGCTCGATACGTAGTAGTTCTTTTTCGTATTTATGATTGATATTCTCTATCAGATAAGTAACGTTTTCTGATGAACGGAGATAGTAAAACTTTTTATCATCAATTTGTAAGAAGCTATTATCAATATACTTAGTTGTTAAAGTTTGCTTCAATTTTCTTTTTGTGTCAAAGTAGAAAAGCTCATTATTCTTGCTTATAATGTACTTATCTAATGAAGAGTATTGGATTTTTAATTCGTCATTTATATCTGTGTTAGTATCTAATAAAAATAACTTACTTACCGAGAAATGAGTATCAAACCTAGTAAGAAATGCTCTTCTTTTAGAAGTGGCAATAGCAGTAATGATAGTGTCTTTGGAATATAAATCTCGTATTTCAGTATTGTTCAAAATCAGGGATTTTTTTTGTAATTCAGAATTGAATATTGATAAGGTAGTAGTCTTGTCTAACCAGTTATTCTTAACTATAATAAACCTATCCCCTGTAAGATTGTATATCCTACCGGGGTTAGATTGTTTTTTTTCTAATATTATATGGTAGTTATCTTCCGTATTAGCATGCAAAATGCCTGGAAGTAAAAGAATTGATAGATATAAGAATCTAAGAAATAACAACTGTTCTCTCAATTAAAATAAAAGCAAAAATTATAATCCTAAATTTACAAAATTGTTTTACTATTCTTCTAATTTATTGATTTCGTTATCTATATTCTTGATTTTAGCTTGAGTTTCTTTTATTTCATTTTGAATTTTATCTTTGATAGACACATCTTCAACTATTTCGACTTTTTCGACTTTAGCTTCTAATTTGTCTTCAAGCTGTTCTTTTTTATGTTTTTTTCTACTCTTGATAAATTCATTTCGTTTAACATCAAAATTACCAAAGCCGACTCTGATACGTTTGAATAGTTCATTTCTCTGAGTTCGAGTCAATTTCACTATTTTTACTTCATCTTGAACAGCAATCAAACCTTCTCGAATATCATTCAGATCATTAGTGAAATCTATATAAGCACAGGCTTCATTTACTGATACTTCTAACTTAGCGAAGTTCTCATTGCACTCCTCTAAGAATTCACCTCTATTAGAGTCTTGTTTCTCATTTAACCTATTGAATACTTCTCTAACAGCACCATATAGTTCATCGCGTTGATTACGAGTAAGAACTTTCTCTTTTATAGCTTTCTGAGTTTCTATTAGTCGCTTACGAGCTGATTCATAATCATCTGTGGAGTCCGCAAATACTATTGCTTCGCTTACTAATGGCTTTATCTCGTTGTAGCTTTCAACTGATTTTTCTTTTAACTCTTCCCTTTCTAAATCTTGCTTTTGGTTTACATTCTCAAAAGCTTTTCTTATTAGACCAAATAGTTCATCAAGGTGATCTTTCTTTAATTTCAACTTCTTAAGTTCATTCTGACATTCAATTAACTTTTCTCTTGCTTGGTTATAATTGTCAGTTTGAACCGCAAATTTTATGGCCTCAGCTACTTTGGGCTTGATACTCAAGTAGTTCTCCGAGATTTCCATCTCATATTTTTCTCTTTCCAAGTCTTGCTTTTCGTTTAATGATTCAAACGCTTTTTGTACTAGACTGAAAAAATCATCTTTTCTATCTCTGTGAAGTTCATATTCTTTTAACTCACTTTGTAAGTCAATTAGTTTTTTTCTAATCTCAGAGAAATTTTCTGGGTTCTCCGCTTCTTTTAGTACTTCTTGAACTTTGGGTTCAATTAGTTTCAGATTCTCATCTAATTTCGCGTTAATCTCATTTTTTATCTTATCCGCAGATTCTTTTAAAACTTCAAATTTTGATTGAATAATATCGACATACTCATCACGTTCCGATTTAGAAATTAAGAATAAAGAAAATAGCTTCTCCTTAAGTTCAGCCATATTCTTTCTTTCATGTTTAATATCTTCCATCAAACTTAAATCTGATTTCAATGCTTCAACTTCTTTTTTCAGAGAATCAAATAACTGGTTCTGCTCTTTTAGAGCTTCTTCATTTACTTGCAATTCAATCTTATCTTGAGGAATAGCTTCTGCTTTAGTTTTCGTTTCGTCAGATTCTACTACCTCAGGAGTTTCATTGATTGTCTCTTCATTTGTATTTTCTGGCATATCAGAACCAGGTTGAACTTGCTCTGGATTTACATTTTCATTGATTGAGTCTGTCATATCATTCACCGGCATTAAGGTTATATATTTTTGTTTTCAGAAGAAACTTCTTCTGTTTTATTGTCTTCACTTACATTTACTTTATCGTCAATTGTAGTATCAACTCGTTTACTTTTGATATTCATTGATTTTATAGCGTTCAATTTACTCAAATTTATAGGGGGCAATTCTTCGCCTTTCATAAGCATTTCTATTTCTACAGCATCGAGTGTTTCTCTTTCCAAAAGTATTTTTGATGTACTATGAAGCAAGTCAATTTTTTCAGATAATAATTCCTCTGCCGTTGCACTTGCGGTAAAAAGTATATTCTTAACTTCTGCATCTATCTTCTCTTGAGTGCTCTCAGAAAATTCTTTTTGGTGAGCTATCTCTCTTCCTAAGAATAGTTCATCTTCACTAGTAGCATAATTAACGGGGCCAATTACATCTGACATACCCCAATCGCAAACCATCTTACGAGCTAAATCTGTTGCTCTTTTAATGTCATTAGAAGCACCTGAAGTAGTATTTCCGAAAACTAATTTTTCAGCAGCTCTACCACCCATTAGCATTATAAGCTTTGCATCTATATACTCCTTCGAATAAGAATGTAAATCTTCTTCAGGTAAAGAAGCCGTAACTCCTAATGCACGCCCTCTTGGAATAATAGTTACTTTGTGTAATGGGTCACTCTTAGGTACTAATTTTCCAATTAAAACATGACCCATTTCGTGATAAGCAGTCATTTCCTTTTCTTTGTCAGAAATAACTAAACTTCTTCTTTCTATACCCATTAGTATTTTATCTTTTGCATTTTCGAAGTCATACATAGTGACTTTGTCACTATTCCTTCTTGCTGCAAATAATGCAGCTTCATTAATAACGTTAGCTATATCAGCACCTGATAATCCCGGAGTACCACGAGCTAATATTTTTAAATCAACATCATCAGAAAGTGGGATTTTGCGAGTATGTACTGCAAATATGCCTTCTCGACCGACTACATCGGGTCTATCTACCACTACCTGTCTATCAAAGCGTCCAGGTCTTAGTAATGCAGGGTCTAATACATCAGGTCTGTTTGTTGCCGCAATTATTATAATACCACTATTCTGTTCAAAACCATCCATTTCCACTAGCAACTGGTTTAATGTTTGTTCTCTTTCGTCATGTCCGCCTCCAACTCCAGCGCCTCTTTGTCTTCCGACTGCATCTATCTCATCAATGAATACAAGGCATGGGCTACTCTTTTTTGCTTGTTCGAATAAATCTCTTACTCTACTCGCACCTACACCAACGAACATTTCTACGAAGTCCGCACCTGACATAGAAAAGAATGGTACGCCTGCTTCACCTGCTACAGCTCTCGCTAATAAAGTTTTACCTGTACCTGGTGCTCCAAGTAAAAGTACTCCTTTCGGTATTTTACCACCCAATTTTTTGAACTTTGATGGCTCTTTAAGAAATTCAATTACTTCTTCTAATTCATATTTTGCTTCGTCAATTCCAGCTACATCCTTGAATGTTACCTTCTCTAAACTCTCATCTAATAACTTAATTCTTGCTTTCCCGAAGTTGAAAAGTCCCTTTTGACCACCTGCTCCACCTTGCATTCTCTTGAATAAGAATATCATCAGTACAAAGAGTAAAACTAATGGGAGTAGAGTTATAATAGTACTCCAAAAGAAATCATCGCCTTGTTCATACTTTAGTTCAATTCCTTTCGCTTCCCATAGCATTTCAGTTTCTGTATCTAAAACACCTAGCTTAGTAACAAAGGTAACAACTTCCTTTTTCTTGTTGTCAACTTTTATAGTTGCCGGACTGTTTAACTTGCCATAAAACTCATAATCATTCATTTGAGTTTTGATAATTGTAGCTTCAGATATCAGGCCTTTGTCTAAAAATTCTTTATACTGTGAATACGATACTCTCGCATCACTTTTATTTCCATCTTGGAAAAATAATAAAAGAGAAATCACCCCTAACGAAATAAAGAGCCAGAACATCATGTTCTTGCCCATTTTCCCCTGTTGATCATCTTGATTATGATTTGGTGCTTTCTTGTTATTCTTCTTGTCTGTTCCGTTCATTTATTCTGCCTTAATTTTCGTATTTTTATAGTTTCTATATGACGCAAAACCCAAAATTAAATTTTTTATTTCTTATTTAATAGGGTTTTTAAGTATTTCTGCTTTAAGTATTTGTTTTGATTCTTTAGTAACAGCGTATTTACTACTCATTCTCAATCCTAGCACCCAAACTACATCAATCTTATCTGTAAGTATTAACAATGATTCTTTATCTATATTGCTAAGTTTTTTATTATTTAGTAAATCCGATACTTTCACAGTACCGTCAAACCCAAATGGTGTCAGTTTATCACCCTTTATCCAACTTCTTACAACTAGATTATTGGGCATAAACTCTGTATCGAAATATTCTATATTATTATCTTTAACAAAAGCCACATCTTTTCTTTCAACCTTTGTAAACTTTATTTCATAACCACCAACTTCGACTAAACCTTCGGGCTTTATAGTTTGATTAATAATATTAGTTTCGACCTTATTATCTTTTAGTATTATTATCTTTCCTCTTTCCTTTAAGGCATAAAGATTACTAGATATTTCAATTTTTGTGTTTACATTCTTGCTAGTAAGTTCTGCGATTCTTTCTGTAAGCTCGTAAGGTGCATGATGATATGCGAAGTATCTAGAAAGTGTTTTTCTTACCATTTCGTTCTGTATTATATCTGCATACGAATCCAAGAATTGAGAATTAATCTCAACCATTCCTTGATTAGCAGTTATAAAAATCTTTTTAAAATTTGCCTCTGTGTAATCGCTTACGAATTGATTTGCACTTTTAATTATAGAGGAAGTTCTTTCAATTGTATTTACAAAGTTTGGATTATAATTACTCTCTATCTCGGGTATGAGTAGATTTCTAATCTTATTTCGAGTATATATGAGTTCATCATTTGTTTTATCTTCTACCCACTGTAACTCTCTAAGCTTAGCATATTCAATTAATTCATCTTTTGTGATATTGATCAAAGGTCGAACTACGAAAGAGCTTTTAGTCAAACGTCTTCTCGTTGGAATAGAAGTAAGTCCATGCAGACCACTTCCACGAAATAGATTGAGTAGGAATGTTTCAGCCAAATCATTTTTTGTATGAGCAGTTGCCAAATATTCGAATTTGTTGCTATTACATATTTTCTCAAAGAATTGATAGCGTTTAGCTCTTGCAGCTTCTTCAATAGACAATGATTTGTCATTCGCAAATTTTTCAATATCCGCAGATGCCTTATAAAGCTTTAAACCATTATGTTTACAAACTTTCTCAACAAACCTCTGATCTCTATCCGAATCCTTTTCTCTCAATTTATGGTTGAAATGGGCTACGGCTAATTCGAAATTCAACTCATCTTTTAGATTAATGAATATATCTAATAAAGTGATGGAATCTACACCACCACTAACTGCCAGCAATATCTTAGATTTTTTCTCAACGTAAAGTTCTGTTTCTAGAGTTCTCTTTACTTTGCTAAAAAAGTCAAAATACTTTTTTGACTTTCTTTCTAAGCTAGTTAGCTTTTCTGGATAATAGAACTTTGTAAATTTTTTAGTTTTTGTATTCAAATTTAAAATCTTTTATTGATAAATTTTATTGTACTTACCTAGAAGTTGTACCATGGCTGCAAAATCTCTATGATATTCCGATTCTACATATAGTTCTTCATTAGTTCTAGGGTGGATAAATCGCATTGAAAATGCATGCATAGAAAGTCTATCAAGGATAGGTCTTTCTTCTGTATTCTTTTTCAAGTTGAATCGTTTCTTGAAATCAGATATTTTGAATGATTCATTACCCCCATAATCTATGTCAACATAAAGTGGGAAACCTAATGTCGATAAATGAACTCTAATTTGATGTGAGCGTCCTGTAACTAGATTGCACTCAAGCATAGTGGCTCTATCATATCTATCTAAAACTTTAACTTTCGTCAGTGATTGCTTTCCCCTAGCTGAAGGAATAGATATTCCTTTTTTACCTTGACTTGGCATAATAGGAATATCAATATCAATTTCATTTTTAGGGAAAATACCTTTCACTAAGACGTGATAAATTTTTTCTATTTCTTGATTCTCGAACATTTCATTGAATGCTTTGTGAGTAATAGCATCTTTGGCATAAATCATAATACCACTAGTACCTTTATCCAAGCGATGAACTACAAATATTTCACCATAAACCTCGTTCAATAATTGCTTTAGGTTAGTTATATTTGGATTATATCTATCAGGAACAGCAAGTATTCCAGCTTGTTTATTAACTGCTACTAAATACTCATCTTCGTAGATAATATCGTAAGGTTGATTGTTGTTTTTCATTATTTAGCGGCAGATTTGTAAGTATTATTCATTAACATAGCTATAGTCATTGGTCCAACTCCACCCGGTACAGGTGTTATAGCAGACGCTTTACCAATCACACTATTGAAATCAACATCCCCCACTATCTCGTAGCCCTTCTCATTATCCGCATCAATTCTATTAATTCCAACATCAATAATAGTACATCCTTCTTTGATATGTTCTTCTTTTATGAAGTTAGCACTACCTATTGCTACTATTAGTATATCAGCTTGTTTAGTATATTGGAATACGTCTTCTGCTGCGGAATGACATATAGTCACAATTGAATTGGCTCCTTCTTTCTTTTGATAAAGTAAGTTAGCTACAGGTTTACCGACTATATTACTTCTACCTAATACAACTACGTGCTTTCCTTTAGTTTCTATATCACTTCTTTTAAGAAGTTCTACTATTCCAGCAGGTGTACATGGTACAAGACCATCTAGTCCAATAACTAATCGGCCTATATTAATGGGATGAAAACCATCAACATCCTTTTCAGGATCTAGTTTCATCAATACTTTATTCTCGTCTATATGCTTTGGTAAAGGTAGTTGAATCAAAATGCCATGAATATCATCATCATTATTCCAACTATCGATTAAGTTGAGTACCTCTTCTTCGCTAATTTCCGAATCTCGTCTTTCCATAATAAAATGAAAATCCATATTCTCTGAATTTCGTTCTTTACTGCGAACATAAGATTCGGAAGCAGGATCATTCCCCACTAGTAGTATAGCAAGTCCGGGCTTTATTCCTTTTTCTTTATACAGCTTAGCTGTTTTTTCTCTAACTTCTTCTTTTATCTTTTCGGCTATTTGTTTGCCATCTATTATTTTTGTCATCATATTAGAAACTGTATTGTATTCCACCGTTGAAAATATCGAATTTACTCACGTTATAACTTGCAAATATTGCAATTGGACCGAAATCCTTTTTTATACCTAAAACCCACTTTATATTGAAATCATCAACTTTTAAAGATGTAGTTTGAGGCTTAGTGTCACCTGGGTAACCTCTTGCAGGGTCAACCTGTTTGTTCTCATCAACTAATTTCAATTCTACTTGTGTTGCTATTGGCAATGTATATACAAAATCTGCACTTATATCTATTTGCTCAAATGAAATACCTGTATAAACATCAAATAAGTCCTCAAAGCTTTTACTTCCTTGAATATTGAAATTTATTATGTTTGCATTTGATGTTAGCGTAGCATTTGTTTCACCAAAAATATTGTCAAGTGTAGATTTTTGATAGGCGAATTGTACTGCCAAATCAAATGTTCTCTCCTGCTCAAATTCAAAGAAATACTGTGAAATAGAGTGCTTTAAGCCGATTCCAAAGAATCCAAAATCACCAATAGTTTGACCATAATTAATTTTAGGAATGAATCTTATTAATAATTCTGTCCCCATATATGAGCCAATTTCTATTTGTGGAACAGCGAATTGCATTGCATTCATACCAGACCCCTTAGGTAAATCAAATGAACCAGGCAGTCCGTCAAGAGTCTTATATATTTCTTGCTTTAAATCTTCTGAAAGCTTAGTATTTGTTAATGCTTCCAATCCACTTATTCTCTTTTCTGCATTACTTCTAAATGAATCTTCTGTAATTTCAATATTCTTATTGTCTTTCCCCAATAAAGTTGCTGTCCTATCCGGAACTATAATTGATCCATCTGCAACTCCATCATATAACAAGGTTTTTAAAAGATATGTATAGAGTCCAACCGTATCGGTGACATTAAACTGACCATTACCAAATGAGACATATTTGGTAGCTTCGATTAAGCTAAATTCTTCTGTTGGGAATGATGGCGAGTAACTTTTATCAGATTCCGGAACAAAACCGTGCATATAATTAACAGATATTTTAAAGTATAGAGAATCTTTCTTCGGTATATAAGCTGTGTTAAAGAAGCCAGAATTAGCTGTAGCATTTGTAGCTGTTACTATTGGCTGCGTAAATGGAACTCCATTAAGTTCAAATATCTCCTTCCCTATTATTCTAGATAATTCAACTGCGGATTCATTTATTACATTCTCTTGAGAATGCGCATTAAATGTAAATAGTATTATAAATACAATTATTAATTTTTTCATTATTTAAAAACCTTCTTTTTTAAAATAGCGTAAATCGGGAGAGCGATAATAGCAATAGCAATTATAAATAACAAAAATAGTATTCCTTGGAACACTAAACCTATTAAAGCAAATAATAGCTTAACAAGCAAATAAGCAATAATTACTGCTAATGCAATAGAGAATATCGATTTAAGAGTACCTTTTTGTGCCATTTGTCCCTTTCATAATTAGTGAAACTCGTGAATCAAATAGACCTTGCAAATTGCCCATTACGTCCAAATTCAGAGGTATATTGAAAGTTTCAGTTTTAAAACAGTTTTTATACCCAGAAACATTATCAAATATATTAAAATATATTTGTTTAGGAGCACTTTTTGCGTCAAAATAATCATTTTTAAGTACATCTAATTTTGCTTGAGCTTCTGTATCGTGCAAATCTATCCATATTTTGTACCCATCACCATATTTATCTATGGCTTCATCCACATCCATAACCCCAGAAACATAGATTTTCAGAGATTCCTCACCTTCTTTTACAGTTCCTTCTATTAGCATTGCTTTATCTTTGGCTAATTTATCACCTATCTCTTTGTATTCTTTGACCCAAACTATACACTCTGCTTTGGAATAATAATCCTCAATAGTCAAAATAGCAAAAGGTTCGCCTCTCTTACTTAGCTTTACAACCATGTTAGTTATGTATGCACAAACTGTAATATCTTGCGATTTTAGTTCTGAGGGATTCTGGTCAAATGTTATCTTGTTGAATGACTTAACTAATACATCGTACTCCCTAAGTGGATGCCCAGAAATATAGAAATTTAAAACTTCTTTTTCTTTTATCAACTTAGTTTTATCATCCCATTCCTCAACATCAGCTAATCTGAATTTTTCTACCTCATCTTCAGCTACCCCTAAGAAAAGTGAATCAATATTTTCAGTTTCTTTATTACTAAAAGATTTAGAAAAATCAATAGCCATGTCAATTGATTCGAAAAGTGCTGCTCTTTTGCCATCTTCTATACAATCAAATGCACCAGCGCAAACAAGTGATTCAAGTGTCTTTTTATTGATTACTTTATCATCAACTCTTTCACAAAAATCGGCAAAGGAATCGAACTCTTTTAAATCACGAGTTTCAATAATCTTTTCGAGTACATTAACACCAACCCCCTTTATACCAGCTAATCCGAAGTAAATTTCATTTTCCTTTGCATCAAAAAGAATTGAAGATTTATTGATATTAGGAGGATGAACTGTAATACCAAAACTATTTGCATCATCTATTAGCTTAACTAATTTATTCTGATCATTTAGTTCTGCAGTCATGTTGGCTGCTAGAAATTCTGCGGGATAATATGCTTTCAAAAAGGCAGTTTGATACGCAAGTAAAGAATATGCAACAGAGTGTGATTTATTAAATCCGTACTCAGCAAATTTCAGAATCAATTCCCATATTTCAGTAGCTAAGTTCTTATTTATATTATTCCTTTCAGCCCCATCAGCAAAGCGACTCATCAAACTATCCATTGTAGCTCTGTCTTTTTTACCCATAGCTTTTCGGGCAATATCAGCTTGTGCAAGAGTGAATCCACCAACATCTTGAGTGATACGCATCACTTGCTCTTGATAGACTATAATCCCATAAGTATTACTTAGTGATTTTTCTAGAAGTGGATGTAGGTATGTAATCTTTTTTCTTCCATACTTTCTATCAATAAACTCACCAATGTTATCCATTGGACCAGGTCTATAGAGTGCATTCATAGCCGTTAATTCTTCTATTGATTTTGGCTTTAGTTTCCTCAGCCACTCTTGCATACCTTGACTCTCAAACTGGAATATAGCATTCGCCTTAAAGTTTGAGAAGATTTCATAAGTCTTTTCGTCGTCTAAAGGTATTTCATCTAAGTCAATATCTACATTATAGTTTCGCTTTACTGATGATAATGTATTCTCAATGATTGAAAGCGTTCTTAGCCCTAAGAAATCCATTTTCAGGAGACCTGCAGACTCAACTTCCTTCATTGTAAATTGTGTGGCTGTCTTTATACTTGAAGTCTGTGCCTTCTTAGGTACATTAACAGGGATATAATCTGTTACATCACTTGGTGCAATGATTACACCAGCCGCATGTATTGAATCATTTCTTTTTCTATCTTCTAGTATCAAACAATATTCGATTAATTGCTTTATCTTTTTACTTTCATCATCCTTAGGATTCTTAATTTTCTCTTTTATATGGCTAAGTTCTGATAATTCTAATGCAGGTTTTAACTTAGTTACTTCTCCTCTAACTACAGGAATTTTTGAAGTTATGTCCTTCACATCATTAAAAGGAACTTGTAGTACTCTACCTACATCTGAGAGCACAGCTCGAGTGGAAAGTGTACCAAATGTAATTATCATTGCAACTGCTTCTTCTCCATACCTATCTTTCACATACTCTATAACCTTTTCTCTTTTGTCATCAGCGAAATCAATATCAATATCAGGCATTGAGTTTCTATCTGGGTTCAAGAACCTCTCGAAAAGTAAATCATATTTCAATGGATCAACATTTGTAATACCCAATGCAAAAGCAACAATAGAACCAGCTGCAGATCCACGACCTGGACCTACTCTTATCCCCATTTCTTTCGCTGCTCTGATAAAATCCCAAACTACTAGGAAATAACCAGGGAATTCCATGTCATTAATAACTTTAAGTTCAAATGCTGTCCTATCTTTAATATCGTCAGTTATATTCTCATACCTATTTTCTAAACCTTCATAAACTAGTTCACTTAGGTAATCAGCTAGTGTTGTTGATTTGGATGTTTCTGGAATAGGGAATTTGGGCATATAGATTTTACTTTTGAAATCTACATCGCACTTTTCGAATACTTCATAAGTGTTTTCAATGGCTTCAGGATTATCCTTGAATAGCTCTTTCATCTCATTGGGAGACTTTATATAAAATTCTGGTGAACCGAATCTAAGATTAGTAACATCTACTTCAGTCTTGCCACCATCTTTGATATAGAGATGAATATTATGAGCTACAGCATGTTCTTTATATCTATAGTGTGTATCATTAGTAGCAACTGTCTTAATTCCATATTTAGAGGCAATTTGAGGTATTACCTCACATACTTTATCATCAAATTGGACACCGTGATTCTGAATCTGTAAATAAAAATCATCTCCGAATATCTCGTGATATGTTTTAGTTACTGTTTCAGCATCCTGCATATTTGAATTTACAATAGATCGAGCAATCTCGCTACCTCTACTACCTGATAGACATATCAATCCCTCAGAGTATTCTTTGAGCAATTCAAGGTCTATTCTTGGTTTGTAATAGAATCCCTCTACAAACGCTCGCGAACATAATTTTACTAAGTTTTTATAACCATCACGATGTTTTGCTAATAATACTATTCTATGATAACGTTGTTTACTTGATGATTTATCATATCTGCTATCTGGTGCAATATAGGCATCTACGCCTATTAGCGGTTTAATACCTGATTTAGTTGCTAATTCTTGAAAGTTGAATGCACCATAGAGTACACCATTATCTGTAATGGCAACTCCTGGCTGTTCATAGTCTAGTGCTGAAGTTACTAATTCTTTGGTAGTTGTAATTGCATCCAGCAAAGAAAAGTCAGTATGGTTCTGTAAATGTATAAATTTTGACATATTTTATTATTAAAGTCTTAAATTTGATTTTATTCAAAATATGATTTAAAGGAATGATTTAAAAACTTAGTTTCTACATTCTTATTAACAGTAAATGACGAACGACAAAAGAAAAATATTTATTTCCGCAGGAGACCCCTCTGGAGACATACATGCAGCCAATTTGATGCGTGAATTATTGGCATTGGATAACTCACTAGAGTTTATTGGAATTGGTGGACCAAAGATGCAAGAATTAGGCCTAAGACCAATCGTAAACTTTAGCGAGATAAACGTAGTTGGATTTTGGGAAGTGGCAAAGAAATATAGATTCTTCAAACAGTTAGAAACTAATTCTAAGAAAATCATAAGCGATAATAAGATAGTCTTAGTTATATTAGTTGACTATCCAGGTTTGAATACTAGACTTGCAAACTATGCAAAATCAATAAACAAAAAAGTATGCTACTATATAGCACCACAACTTTGGGCTTGGGGAAAGAAAAGAGCTGAGAAACTATCTAAATCTATAGATAAATTATTGGTTGCCTTTCCTTTTGAAGTTGAGTTCTTTAGTCAATTCGGGATTGATGTTGAATTTGTTGGACATCCATCTTTAGATTTAGAAGTATTTGAATTAGATTCAAATAACGAAAGAATCAAAAATCAAATATGTATGATTCCAGGTAGTAGAGCACAAGAGGTACAATCACATCTTATATTATTCGATGAAGTAATAAAGAAAAGTAGAGGTAAGTATAAATTCGCAATTTCAAAATCTCCAACTGTTGATTTTAGAATTTATGACTCTTTCATAAAGTCGAATCCTAATGTTAAAATATATAATAATAGCAGAGATGCCATGAAGTCCAGTGAGTTTGGAATAGTAAAGACCGGTACTTCAACACTTGAAGCAACCTTACTCAACTTACCATTTATAATGATATACAAAACTTCCTTGACAACATATTTAATTGGAAGGTACTTAGTAGATATTGATTATCTTGCAATGCCCAACATATTATTGAAAAAAGAAGTTGTAAAAGAATTAATACAGAAAGATGCCACTGCAACAAAAATTTTGAAAGAATTAAATATTTATATGAATAACAAAGAGTTAACTAATAATATTAGTACTGATTTTGTAAAAATTCGAGAACTATTAGGTAAACAATCAGCTTGCAAAACAGCTTCAAGTATAATATATAATGAGTTTCTAACTTGAGAATATTTGTCAAAATAGGGCTTTACATCCTTTATCTTACTTCACTTACGTGGAGAATACGAGTATTAGGTACTATTGATAATAAGCCAAAAGTAATAGCATTTTGGCATGGTAAAATGCTTCCAGTTTGGTTCTACTTTAGAAAGTATAAGAAGAAAGCTGGAGTTGTTAGTAATAGTAAAGATGGGCAAGTTCTATCAGATTATTTGAAATTATTAAAATACAAGCTTATCCGTGGCTCTTCATCAAAAGGTGGAAAGCAAGTTATAGAACGAGCTATTAAGCAAGCTAAAGACACTACTATACTTATAACTCCTGACGGACCTAGAGGTCCAAAAGAAAAAATGAAAATAGGTGCTGTACTAATATCACATAAAGGCAATGTTCCCTTGCAACTCTGTACTGTTGATATTGGTTGGAGTATAAAACTCAACAGTTGGGATAAATTTGAGATTCCATTGCCATTCTCACCTATAACTCTTAAGTTTTCAGAGATTTTTGATTTTGAAAGTTTAGAAAACAGAGAAGAAGTAACAAGAGAATTGATAGCTTTAGAAAAAATACTTAGTGACATTAGTTGAAATTATTATCATACATATTTGTTCTAATAACTAGATTGAGAAATTTACTTTATAATAGAAGAATTATAAAGTCGTACAAATCTCATTCTTACGTTATATCAATTGGAAATATAATAGCTGGTGGTACTGGCAAAACACCTGTGATTATTTACCTTGCTAAGCTTCTAGAATCTGAAGGATATAAAGTCGGAATAGTTGCTGGTGGTTATCGCAGAAAAAGTAAGGGACTGCTAGTTGTTCACGATGTGGATAAACTATTAACAACTGTGGATAAAGCTGGTGATGAGGCATATATGATAGCCAAAGAAGTTGGATGTCCACTAGTTATTCACGATAAAAAGTATTTGGCGTTAATAGAGATAGATAAGTTATTTGATATAGATATTGTATTAATAGATGATGGTTTTCAGCATAGGAAAATATATCGAGATTTAGACATTGTGATTGTAAATGATAAAACAGTTGAAGAAGAATATCTCATACCTGCAGGTTACTTGCGGGAAGAAAAAAAGAATCTACAACGAGTTGATACTATTCTATATAGAGACTTGGCAAAAGAAATTGTGGATTTTAAGAATAAAGATAGTTTTCATTTTATGAGTAAGATAAAAACAGAACGAATAGTAAAAGATAAAGCAATTGTGGTCACTGCTATTGCTAATCCATCAAATTTTATTAATTTTTTAAAAGAAAATAATGCAACAATTGAAAAGGTGTTCTCATTTAAAGATCATCATTTCTTTACTGATTCTGAAATTGATGAAATAGTAGTATATTGTAAATCGAATAAAATAGAATATATTTATACAACTGAAAAAGACTTTGTGAAGTTAGAAAAATACAAATTGATATTTGAGAAGAGCAGTATCAATATATTATCAATAGCGTTAGAGATATTACCTAACGATGAAAATGAATTTAGAAATTATATAATAAGTAAAATAAATGAAAAGAATATTACATACTAGTTTTACTTTGTTAGTAGTGCTTCTGCTGTTTTCTTGCTCAGATGAGAAAATCAAAGTTGCTTTATCTAAAGGTAGTGGAGGTCAATCCTACCAGAACTATACTGATTGGCTAGAAAGTTATGGATATGACGTGGAAATAGTAGATATTTACACTTCAGAAGATCCTATAAAGGACTTATTGGAATGTGATGCTCTAGTTCTAACTGGTGGACCTGATGTTCATCCAGGTAGATTCGAAAAACCTTATGAATCAGATAGATGTTCAATTGACGAAAATAGAGATACACTCGAATTTGAATTATTAAGGAATGCTTTATTAATTAAAATGCCTGTATTAGGTATTTGTAGAGGCCAGCAGTTGATTAATGTTGCATTAGGAGGCTCTTTGATAATAGACATACCTCATGACCTAACAAACCCCGTAATACATCAAGTTGAAGAAGGCGATGCAACACATAGACTATTTTTAGAAGATGGCACATACTTAAGACAAATTGCAGGGGTAGATAGTGCTTTAGTAAATAGTAATCATCACCAAGCAGTAGATAAACTTTCGAAAGAACTAAAACCAACGGGATATACAAGAGACGGAATTATTGAGTCTTATGAGTGGAAAGATGTTTCATTTAAGAGCTGGATGTTAGCTGTGCAATGGCATCCCGAGAGATTAGAACGGGATCATCCACTTTCAGAGCCATTGGCAAAAGAGTTTATAGAAGCAGCGAAAAAGTATAATAAGAAACTGAAAAAGAAATAATGAAATGTTGGCCAGTACCTAATAGTTTTTCGGATTCTTTGCCGACAGAAGGTGATAGAGGAAGTTATTGGGAAGATAGACAAATTGGATTTAATTGTGGTGTGGATATATTTTGCCCAGCTGATTCTGAAGTTCTTGTTATAGAATCTGGGATTGTTCTCAATATCAGCCAATACACACAAAGAAACGAAACATCTTGTTTTGAAAGTACTATGCAGTGCGTTATCAAATGTAACTCAGCAATGTATAAATATACTTTTTTAGATAAGATTTATCTTAAATTGGGACAGAAAGTTCACAGGGGCGATGTGATTGGTAAATGTGGACTAACTCTTATAAAAGAGAAGATAAAGCCCTCAGACCATTTCTATCTAAGAGATATAGCACATTCTAATCAAACAAGCTATCTACATCTCGAAATTTTCAAATCACCTATTATGGAAGTCAGACCTTACGAATTTGGTAATTTCTTAGGCGATCACAAACCCAAGTCATTGATTAACCCAAATCTTTATTTATCCGGACTAAGTAAACAAAAACAAATTTAGTCTATCATATACTGCATTTGGAAAATTAGCTGTGTCCGTTCATTACCAACAATTTCTTCATTACCACTTCCAATTTTCCCATTACTATTCTTAAATAAGTGGTTAATTCGAAACCATAAACTGATTTCATCTATTAATTTGTATTTGACAAATGCATTAATATTATTTCCAGATTGGTAGAATGGATAAACATAGGCAAACCCAGGTACTTGATAAAGATACGTATAAATTACAGTTTCGAAATCAGTAGTATTGAATGTTATAAAACTTAGACCATATTGCAAATCGAGTTTACTACCCTTTTTTTTCAACTCCAAAAGTATTAGATTTCCTCCTTGAACTTCTTGAAAGTCATTGATTTTGAATGATAATTCGGCTCTTCCTCTGAAAGCAAAATATTTACCCAAATTACTATTTACTTCGAATCTAGTGTTCAGCTTTGTATTTGGAATAGTAAACTTTGTATTCATTGTATCGGATTTGAATGTATCTGACTTTCTCTCATAATCTATCCGTATGTTATATTTGGTAGATTTATTATCTAAAACCAAGTCCAAATAATACTCAATTCCTCTAATTGGTTTAGTAGTTGTAAATGTCTTTAACTCTGAATTATAAAAATCAGAGAATAAGGCGATTCTCATATTATCATAATTATAAGAAATTCCTGTCAGAATTCCTTTTTCATTAGCCATAAATGATTGTTCACCAAAATTCATTGCATAAGGAGCTCTATAGTTTGGCTCTGTAAAGCGAATATCAGTTAAGAATATTAAATTCTCATAAATCTCAAGTAAGTAATTAGTCCTTAGTGAGATATTAGTGTTTACATCCATACACATTTCAAATTTTAATATTTCATCATTCCTACCTATTCTGCCATATATTGTATTTAGAAAACCACTTTGCCCATAGAAGCTAGAAAAAGATGATGATTCAATAAATTTGCTGTATCCAAGATGAGTAGTCAATGCCCCAAGACTAAATTTCTCAGTTTCATATTCGACATTCAAACCCAACAGTAATTCGTCTAATTGGTTCTTCTTTTTTATCTCCGTTTCCGTACGGAAGTATCCGGCTTTATAAACTGAAGACACAATATCTCTAGTTGTATCAACAGTCGCAGACCTCTTAGTATCTGCATACAAAGATGCTACACGGAGGTTAGATGAACTGTTGAGATGAAAAGTTTTCTCTAGATATCCACCTCTAAAAAAATTATAATCTATTGTTGAACGATTCATTTCTGCACCATGACCAAACTCTGATGAAGTATTGACAAAATCAGAATTCTTTAGACTAAGGAAACTTTGGTCATACAAATTACCGAGACCATAAGATAGGTTATAATCCCCTACTATTAGCTTATAGTCTTCCTTTTCATATTTCAGCGATAATGAATAGAAATCTGTAATCGACAATTCACCATCATCTTTATCAACAACAGTACTCAGTTCAAAGTCTTGATATTTTGTACGGAGCTTCTGATACAAATTGAGTTCTGAACCCATATATTTGTCATTAACAAACCCTTTTGTTGGTTCTAAATTACTTCTATATCGAACTGTATAGCTATTATTAAAATCCTTTTCTTTGGTATTTGAGGTAGTTAAGCATTCTCTAAGCACAAATTTAATTATCTCATCGGTTGCTATATTATTTATAGTTTCTTCCAATTCAAATCTATTTTTATACGGTCCTTTAGACTTTAATTCGTCAATTACCCAATCTGTTATGAAAGGTAATTCCCTTAATTGCTTTTTATTTGCTGAGTTTATATTGATAGGATCTGTACTATAGAATTCATAAACATCTTGTATTTGTGAAAGGTCTATGTAATCTTGAGCAGCTGGTGTCCTATTACCAAAATAATTTTCTAATAGAGTTTCGAAGTCTTTTGCATCTATTTCTAGAATAAACAGAAATAAAATCAATATCGGAACTACTCTAATCAAATGAATATCCTAAACCAAAACTATTAGTTACGCCAAGTACGTTATGATAATTCATATCATAAATCAAGAAAAAGTCATCTAACATATCCATATTCAAATTAAACTGTACCATTTGTGGCTCAGTAGAGTATGATAATGCTAGTATTCCAAAGTCTTCAAACTCTTTGATAAAGCTGAGTAATACACCTGAGCTATTCTCTATTCTTATTTCCGTACCTATCTGAAAACTAAAATTTTTATACATTTTATATTCAAAACCGAAGAGTGCTTTTTGCTTTTTAATATCATTATTTTCTTCAAAGCTAGAATTCAGTATATTAGTAATGGCAAATCCGAAATTGAAATCAGGGTTAAGTTCTAATACACCACCAATATCAAATGTCATATTGCCAAAACTATTATAGTCTTTTATATTTAGATAATTATAATTCAAGGTTAGTGATGGAGTGAATTTGTCAAATGCTTTATAACCGATACTATAACCAAAGTTAGAATAAGTATAAAGCTCTTGGAAAATACCACTTACGTTAAAGAAATGAATTAAACTATCATGTTTATATGAAGCAGTTAGATTATGATTACTCAGTTCGGGTAGTCCAAAAGTTGATGGAATGTAACTAGAAGCAATAGAATTACGTTCTATATTTACAAGTTTCGATGGATTGTCGCTTACATCATTAATAGAGATTGAGGATACGGGAAAACTAATACGAGGAGATAGGTCTAACACTTGCCCGTTTAAATTAAGCAATGTTAGAAATAAAATTAAGTTGCTATATATGATTATTCTAATCAATATGTTATCTTTGTTAAAAGTACAAAATAAAAAAAGAATGGGAATTATGAGAACAATATTTTTAATTACTTTAAGTTTTATTGCTTTTGGATTTAATGCAATAGCACAAGAAATAGAAGCTGATGTGACGGTAAACACAGAAATGCTGGATCAAGACAAAAGAATAAGTGTATCTACATTGGAAAATGATTTAGAAAGATACATAAATTCAACCAAGTTCACAGATGTAGAATGGGAAGGAAGAAAAATACCTGTTGACATATCAATAGCATTAAGTGGTGGTTATAACAATAGATATACGGCTAAGCTATTCATCGCTTCTAAAAGATATTTATTTGGTCAAGAAGATGGTACTTCAATTGTTCTTAAAATAGCAGATAATGAATGGTCATTCGAATATGCTCAAGGTGCATATTTCAACTATGATGCTACTCGTTATAACGAGTTTTCGAGTCTTATAGATTTCTATATGCTTATGGCAATAGGATTCGACATGGATACATACGAAACTCTAGGAGGCAATTCAGCATTTAGCATAGCTAGAAGGATAGCAGGTGTTGCTTCTAGTAATAACATACCTGGGTTTAAGACATTTATTCAACCGGGGGAGTTTACTAAGTATGCTCTAATATCAGAATTAACTGATTTAAGGTACGAAAGTTTAAGAGTACTTTTCTTTGAATACTATGTAGATGGCTTGGATATGATGTCTGAAAATAAAGAAAAAGGTTTGGAGAATCTGAGAAAAACAATAACAGATATAGTTGATTATAAACAACATAAAATGACAGGACCTAGTGTCTTATTGCAAGCATTCACAGATTCAAAAGCTTTTGAATTTGGTGCAACTTTCGAAGGGTTTAAAGACCAAACAGTATTTAAAGACCTAAAATACATAGATCCGAGTAATACAACACTCTACGAGAGATACGAAGGAAAATAAAAGTTTAATATAAAATTACAAAAAAAAGTGAAGGTAGTCTATTAGACTACCTTTCCTATAATAAGTGGGTTGTCAGTTTGACATGCAGAGATTATAGTATCTACATTTTCAGGTCTTGTTATTAATATCATACCGATTCCAAGATTAAATGCTTTTCGCATTTCCTCATCGCTGATATTTCCAGTATTTTGTATCAATTCAAATATTGGTAGAGTTTCCCAAGAATTCCAATCAATATCTAGCTCACAATCTTTGGGCATAATACGTGAAGTATTACCAATAATACCACCACCTGTAATATGCGAAATACCAGTAAGTAATTGCTTTTTTATTAAAGGTTTCACATTATTTAGGTATGATCTATGTACGTGAAGCAATGCCTCACCAATAGTCTCATTCATGCCTTCTGGTGTGTCATTCACATCAAATTTAGGGAATAGCACTTTCCTAGCTAGTGAATAACCGTTAGTATGTAATCCAGATGATTTTAGACCTATTAGTACATCACCCTTTTTGATATTCGAGCCATTTATAATGTTCTTTTTTTCTACAACACCTACGATAGTACCTGACATATCATATTCATTGTCATTGTAGAAACCTGGCATTTCAGCAGTTTCACCACCTATAAGCACACAATTATTTTCTTTACAAGCAATTGCAAAACCTTTGATTACATTTGTCGCTACATCAGGGATTAATTTGCCAGTAGCAAAATAGTCTAAAAAGAATAATGGTGTTGCACCACCTGCTAATATATCGTTAGTACAGTGATTTACTAGGCATTGCCCTACTGTATCGTGCTTATCAACCATAAATGCAACTTTCAGCTTTGTTCCCACTCCATCAGTTGAAGATACTAAAACTGGGTGCTCATAATCAGGGAAAGAAGCATCATAAAACCCTCCGAATAATCCAACTTCCGAAAGTACATTCTTATTCATTGTTTGCTTTATATATGGCTTGATGCTATCTACAGTCTTTTCACCTGCTTCTATATCTACGCCTGCTGATTTATAAGTTTCTGACATATTCAACCTATCTAATTGGTTTCCATTCTTTTGAATAAGATTTTCCTAACAAAAGTACAGAAACTGAATTTAAAAACCATTTTGTTAAAGTGCTAGTGTAGCCCTCTTGTCTGAATCTTCTGGGAGATTCATAAACTACGAAATCATCTAAGAATTTGATTTTACCAATTTTTGTTATTCTACGGTATAAATCAAAATCTTCACCAGCTACTATTTTTTCGTTATATCCTTTTACTTTCAAAAATGTAGATCGTTTTATAATCTGGCATTCTCCCCTACCCATTCCTATTCCTATCTGATTAAGAAATTTGAAATACTTATTCATTAAGAAATAAAATATTTTATCTTTCTTTTCTGTTTCATTTTCAAAAGGTAGGACCTTTGAAGCAATTGCATCTATATTTTTTAATTTGGGGTTATTTTCCCAGTTAGTAAGTTCATCAAGCATATAGTATATATCTTTGGGGTAAGTGTCGGCATTAATAAACATAAGTATATCGCCTGAAGCAACTTCAGCACCTTTGTTTCTACCTTCCGCTATAGTTTGCCTATGATCACCCTTATGATGAACTATTTTATCCACATTACCATTAATCTTATCAAGAGTGCCATCTGTACTACCACCATCACTGACAATTATCTCCAAATTGTACTTTTCTTTAAGTTCAATAGGGTAATTCAATAAAGTATCAGATATAATCTTTTCTTCCTTATATACTGGAATAATTATACTTATCTTAATATTACTTTTGATTTTTTTACTCTTGTAAATTTAATTGATACAAATTTATCAAATTATCTAAAACTCTACGAATGGATATACTAACATAAACTTAGTTTGTTCACCAAATTCGATTGCTGGTGACGGCAATTTAACATAATTTAGTGATTGTATGAACCAATCAAACGGTGCACCCACTTCTGGAATTAACTCAGCGAGATTATAATCCAACGCAATAATAAACTTTCTATCGCCGTGGACGATTCCATTTACAGCATACGAATCAGAACAATCGAAGTTCGGGTCATTTGGATCACAGAGATTCCTCACGGCATATCCAAATGACAACTGAAGCCATTTGGGCCAATACTGATTATAATCTTCTCCCAATAGATTATGAACATTAACTGACATCCACATTGTGTGGGAGCTATAGTCATCTATGAATGCAAAGTGTGGTCTTCTTTTCATCTCTCCGTGTGCATCTGCAGGAATATACATAAACTTAGGTGTAAAATTCTGAAGAAAAGGGACGTAATGTTGGGCTAAGAAAAACCCAGAACCAAATACATCAGCATAGAAATCCGAAGGAGAGAATCCAAAATTGCTCCCATATCCATCAAGTATTTCAATATAAGTTTGATAAGTAAGCCCTATAGTCGCACCTAGAATATTGGATAATTCCCAGTTAATCCCAGCTGTAGAAAGGAATTCAGTATAAGCGTAAGACATAATATAAGCACCAAAGATATGCCCTGCTTTATCTGCATATAGTGCATATTGACCGTCTTCAATAATTTTGAATTCTGCTTTATCTTTCCAGATTGTATTAGATTGATAAATATGCTGTGATACCATGAATGCAAGTGTTGTAGCAGAAATACCAATCAGATAAGGAGTATTAATATCTGTTTCCAAATTCGGCAAATCACCGCTTAGTGAGTATCTTTTAGTACCAGCATAATAAAAATCAGAAGAGTCTATCTTGATAGGTTTTTCTAGTTCATTAGAATATAAACTAGTTGTGAATATATTACTAAACAGGAAGAGAAGTAATATTATGGTTTTATTCATTTATTTTTTGGCTTGATTATTGTTATATTTGTAATATAATATAATTATTTCTTATATTCTAATGAAAGAACACGTAAAAATACTAATAGACACAAGAAAAGCAAAGGGATTGGATTTATCTGAAGTATCCCGGAAGACTGGTATAAGGCAAACTGTACTTGAATCAATCGAATCTGGAGAGTTACCCGAATTACCCGTTGTATATTTGCGTTCTTTTATAAAGAAATATGCTTCTTTCTTAGGCCTATCTAGCGAATCTTATTCGGAACTTTTGACAGAACTAGACAATCGTCTTGCTAAGGAGCAATTATTACACAGGCCCTTAACTAATGAATCAGCAAGTATTATAGATCCAAGTGATAGAAATGTAATATCTATCTTAAAATCTCAAAATTACAAAGAACTAATTTCTGATAAAAGGTTAGTTTCTTCCATTATGTATCTAGGTCTGGGCTTAGTACTTATTTCAATTATCTATTTCGTATTCTTTTCCAGCGATAGTAAACCAGAAAGCTCGATAGTTGATAATATTGAGATCGGAGACGAGATAAAAGAAAGTCAAGACGAAGAAAGTTTATTGAATTACTTTGAAACATCTGATAGTATAGTATTAGAAGCTTTTGCCTTGGATACTTCTTGGATGAGTGTCACTATAGATGGTAAGAAAAATGAAGAGATACTGCTCAAACCAGGTGCAAAGAAAGTCTGGAAAGCAGCAAAATTCTTCACAATAACAGCTGGTAATGCTGGTGGAGTTCAGCTAAAAAGGAATGGTGAGAAGCTTGAACCACTTGGTGCCAGAGGCAATGTAGTGAACAACGTAAAAATCACAAAAGATGAAGTTAGTAAATAACTTATATCCCACTTTTTATTAAATCGTGAATTCTAACTACTCCTATACATCTATTATCAGTATCCACAACTGGTAATACATTGATCTGGCTTTTTCTATTCTCCATTACGGAAAGTGCTCTACCTACTAATGTATCAGGGCTTACAGTAATCGGGTTAGCGGTCATTATCTCATTTATTTGAATCTCTGATATCAAATCGTATCTATTCAGTGCTCTTCGTGTATCCCCATCAGTTATTATTCCAACTAACTTATTATTCTCAACCACACATAGACAGCCTAATGGCTTATCAGTCATTACAATCAGAGCGTCTTTGAATGTGCTATCTACATCAATCAGTGGAATACTATTACCTTTGTGCATAACATCTCCGACGGTTATAGTAAGGTTTTTGCCTAACTGACCCAATGGGTGATTAAGAGCGAAGTCTACTTCGGTAAAGTTATTCAATTTCATTACAGAGGCGGCTAAGGCATCACCTAAAGCCATAGTGAGGGTAGTGCTAGTAGTCGGTGCTAATTCGATTGGGCATGCCTCTTTAACAAGCGGTATATGCAAATGCACGTCAGAGTTATTAGCTAGATACGAATCTTTATTAGTAGTAATAGCAATTATATTAGTTCTCTTCTTCAAGTATGGTAAGAGAAGTAATAACTCTTCAGTTGTACCACTTTTTGAAATTAGAATAGATATATCACTTTCATTTACGATACCCAAATCACCATGGAGTGCTTCTACTGGATGCAAAAATAATGAAGGAATGCCAACACTAGAGAAAGTTGCTGCTATTTTTTTACCAACTATTCCTGATTTGCCAACACCAGAAATGATTACTTTACTTGCCTTTTGTATTTGCTGACAAGCATCTACAAATCTCTCATCTAAGGAATTAGAGAGTATTTCAAGAGCTTTGGCTTCTTCAGTTAATACTCTTCGTGCTTCTTTTATTATATCCATAGTTTTTTTGACTGCAAAATAAGAATAATTTTTCTATCCCGGAGGCCATTTCATACTTCTTCCTGCTAATAAATGCAGATGTATATGGTAAACTTCCTGTCCCCCATTCTTATTACAGTTAAATATCAATCTGTAACCTTCTTCTGCAATTCCCAAATCAGCAGCTATAAGCTTTGCTCTGTAAATTAGTTTACCTGTTAATTCAACGTCATCTAGTTCTATATCATTAATAGTTGGTATTTGCTTTTTAGGAATGATAAGTATATGTATTGGTGCCTGAGGATTTATATCCCTGAATGCTAATATTTCTTCGTCTTCAAAGACAATATTAGCAGGTATTTCTTTTCTAATAATTTTATCAAATATCGTGTCTTTCAATTTTTAATCTCCATTTGTATAATAAAGAAAACCCTCGTTATAGAAGTATAACGAGGGTTTTAATTTTAAGTAAGATGTTGTTCGATTATTATTGAACTACACTCATCTTAGCTGATTGAGATTTACCATTAGCAGTGATTCTGTAGATATAAGTACCAGAAGTTAATCTGTTACCGATAGCATCAGTCGCATCGTAAGGTAAAACATGAGTACCAGCGTCAACTTCGTCGTTTAATAATGTTCTAACAACATTACCTAATAAATCAAGAACTTCTATTCTAACATTACCATCTTGAACAGTAGTGTATTCGATATTAGTTAATGTGCTAACTGGATTTGGAGAGTTACTGATTACTAAATCAGAGTTATTACCAAATTGAACAGTTACGATATCAGTTTCATGACAGTTTTGAGTACCATCAAAATCAACTTGTCTTAATTTATATTGGTAAGTAGTACCAGCTTTTACGTTCTTATCAGAATAAGAATAGTAACTAGTAGTTAATGTATTACCATTACCGTTTACGAAAGTTATTTGTTCCCAATCGTTAAATTCACTATTAACTTTAGCTCTTTTCTCGATGTAGAAACCTTTGTTGTTTTCTTCAGTCGCTGTAGTCCAAGATAGATCAACAGCTGAACTTCTTTGTTCACCTTCGAAGCTAACAAGTTCAATAGGAACATCACAGTCATCAACTCTCTGTACGTTTCCAGAAGCTTTAGCACCTAAGAAAGGTCTAATCATCGGAATCCATGTACCGTTAGTTAATGTTAATGTAACACCTTCAGCGGGAACCCAACCAAAGTGATGTAAGTGACCATAACCTACGTTTCCAATACTTGGAGTAAATGGCATCCAAACACCAGAACCTCTAGTATTTTCGAATGCAAAATAACTATTGTTAAGTAAGCTACCTGTTACGGCTCTCTTTCTAAATTCCTTATGAACATTAAGAGAAACACCAGAACCACCGACAGCGCTTGTTATATTAGTTGGAGGTGTAATAAATGCAGACATAGTTCTTAGACCAGTTCTTTGTTTAGAACCACCCAGCTCAAGACCTGTTTCACCTAATTGTGCTATTGATACCCAATAAGTTCCTTTTGCTAAAACAATACCTTTTGGTAATAAGTATCTAACATATTGATCAAAAGCAAGTTTATCTGTTCTATCATCTCTACCTCTAGTTCTATCAAGTCTTGATTCAAGAATTTCAGAAGTTGGTACATCTGAATCAGCTTTACCTTTATAGATTGACAATGATATATGATCAGGAGCTTGGTTAATAGTTCCGAAAAATGCATCATAACCGTAAATAGTATCAGCTTGTAGCAATTCGAATTTCATAGCCAATTGACCAGAAATACTACCACCTATATAACCTGAACCAAACTGTAATTCATTATATCCGCCAACTTGGCCAGAATTAATATTACCAGCACCACCATAATTATAAGCTTCGATGTTCAGACCTCTACCAGTTGGGAATGCTCCACCACCTATATCGTTTTTAGGGCTATCTATTGGATCATAAGCGAAAGTAGAACCAAATTTAATTGAAAAGTCAGTGTAAGTTGTGTCATTAAGCTCTTCCAAATCGCCACCAGGGACAACTATTATAGCTTGTGCACGGTATTGACCTTCACCAAATTTACGAGCTTCGAAATCAGGGAATGCTCTTACTATCTCATTATTTGGATCGTGGTAAGTAACAGCTCTTGTATTACAATAAACTAAGTTATTAGTATCAGTGGTATTTGTACCTCTGTATATTTTAACTTTAATATGATAGAAAGGAGCGTTATTCGCCGTATTATTAGTTGCAGTAACTTCAATAGGAACTTTTGAAGCTTGAGTAGCAGGTGCTTCAGTATAAGGCCAACTTATAGAAACAGCACTTACTTCAATATCAGTTGTTTCCTTAGATTTGAATAATACGTTAATATTATCAACTAAGTAGTTATCGTCATCATCGTTAGTACACTGAGTACATTTTTTATCATTTGTAGCATACATTTTCAATCTAAATCTGAAATGCTTAGCACCATCATTTTGATGTCTAATAAATGTGTCTGGTATTGGAACGAAGTATTTTTTGTAAATAAAGTCATAACCATCATCATAAATATCAGCTCTTAGAGAGTTTTCTTCTCTAGTTCCACTATTAGGTAATGCTAGTGATGAATCTCTATCACCTTCTAAGAAACCAGTCAAATATCCACCAGCACCATATATACCTAAAGCAGGTACTTTAGTTTCAGGATCTACACCATTTCTACGCGGGTGATTTCTCCATCTAGCATCTTTTACGTTTGTAATGTCTGAAACACCATTATCTGATGGTTGCATAATTTCTAATGCTAACATATCAGGATTAGCAGCAACAGAATTAGTATGACTAAATACAGTAAACCTATCTCTGTTCAATACAGCTCTTGGCTCAGGGCCTACAAGTAAATTGTCTCCATAACCTCTATCCCAGAATTCTTTATCAAGAGTTCTTTGAACAGATAATGAAATAACAGAACCATATCTACCTCTCATATCGATTGGATGAGATCTTAGTTCGTCACCAGGAGTATTATCTTGACCACTAGTTGTTACTCTATTCATTTTGATAACAGGAGAACTTACGTAGTAGTTTTCGTTATTATCGGCTTTATATCTACCTCTAGGAGCTAGTGGATGTCTAGAAAGAATATCACCACTAACAACTTCAGCGTCAATACTTACCCATTTTTGAACAGAAGGAATTGGTACACCATCAATTATGTGGTACTCTCTTGCATCATCACTAAAGAAATTATGTAATCTCATTACGTGAAGATTAACTGAAGCAGTATCATCAAACGGCCAAGCGTCTCCTAATTTTTTATTAGTATTAGGGTTTGTTGCATCAGCAACTACGAATGCAGCCATTCTACCAATTTGGTATAGTTTGTTATTTTCGTCCTTTGCAAACTCATTCGGTTCGAATGGAGGAAATTTAACTTCAACATAACCATAAGCTGGAATACCTGTTCTAACTTTACCATTCCATGAATTTGTTCCAGGATAGTTAGCAACTTCTGCTTGGTAGTTATTATCTTTATCAATTGTTACAGTAACTAATCTAACTCTTACGTCAGGGTTACCTTCACAATTAGCCAAATTGTCATCAGGTGTAGCTAAACATTTGTTATCAACCGGTACAGCTCTGTTATAAATTAATCTACCAGTTGCTTTGTTCATTACTCTAAAACGAGCATAGAAATTCAAATCTTGAGGTACGAAATTTACACCAGTTGGTGATTGTATATCATTAGATACGTTTTGAATGATTGCAACTGGTTGGATAGCACCTAAGTGATCATTACCAGCTAACAATTCATAGTTATTCACATCTTTTGTATTTACTTTCTCAGAGAAAGCTAAAGAAGCATTTGGATCTTGTTTACGAACTCTGTATTGAATATCAACAACTCTCAAAGTATTTTGATGTTGTTTAAATTTCAATGAAGTAAACGTTTGTGGGAAACTAGCAGGATCTCTAAAATAAGAGAAATAGTGAGTGTATTGCTCATATTCACTTACCCAAGGGAAATCATTACTATTTTCGTTTGGACCACCATATCTATTATAGTTTGCATGTCTTCCAAAACCATAAACACCTACTGCAGAGTTACCTCTGAATATGTCTTTCGCTTGGATTACTGTTCTACCAGAAGTTACACCACCCATAAATCTTTCATAGATAATAGTAATACTACTATCGTTTCTGTTTAGGATAGTTTGTCCAGATACTGCTGTATAACCATCATCAAATGGTCTAGAGTCTGAATCTCCCCATGTTATCATCCAACCTAAAGTAAATTTAGTACTACGAGGAACAGCTAAGTTTTCAAAGTAAATTACTAATTTATCGTTAGCAATTGATCTAAAGTAATGTACTCTACCATGATTATCAACTTTTTGTGTTGTACGTGAGAATTGTGATAGTTCATAGTCACCATACATAAAACCAATCAAAGCTGGCTTTTGAGATGCAGAAGTAATATCATTCATTCCGTGTGGGTTTTGAAGATTCCCTCTATTAGCTTGATCACCACGGATACCACCATTGGCATCAGCTTCATTTCCACCTGTAATCGACCATTTATAACCGAAGTCATCAGCTGCTGGATCATCAACACCTGTTCCAGCAATTCTGCGTCTGTCATCACTACCTATATAACTTACGAAATAATCCATTGAATTAGGATCGTAAGCTGTTTGCTCACCAGAAGGAACGTATTTGTTTCCGAACTCATCATAGAAATATCTTCTATTAGTAAGTGCAATCAAACCATTAGTAGTTACGTAGAATGAATCATAACGAATACCATTAAAATAGAAACCACCAACCAATTTCATAGGCATAGGGCCAGCGAAAGCGTTGTTAGTTGTATCTTGGTAATATTCATTATGCTCAAAGAAGTCCCTACCATTTTGTACGGGGTAAGCTGGATTTCTAAAAAATCTCAGACCTTCTTCTTTGTTATTATCCCAATAAGACTTTTCTACTACTCTAGGGCCAGGCAAGACAGATACCCATCTTTCTGGGTTTTCGTCTAAACTATAAATAGTCTCAGAGGGTTTCCAGTACGCTGGAGCGTCATCAGAGAAATCTACTACATAATATCCAGTAGAAATCGCGGGTTGGTTGTGAGCATTGTTCACGAGGTTGAACGGTAAGGGAGCAGTAGCTAGTTCGTAGTAACTCTTCCTTTGTATCTCATTGTTTTTGCTACTTAACAAATCTGGTGAAGTGTAGTCAGTTTGAACGTTGACATTCTCGTCAATACGTTCTATTGTAACCTGTGCACTTACAACCATAGTTGCCGCAGCGAAAAGAGAGATGAGGAATATAGCGTATATTCTTCTCATTATAAAATCTCCTAAAATTGTTAAAAAAAAATAAATTGTTAAAAAAATAAATTATCGTTTAAATCTCCAGCCCTTATCTTCATTTTCGAAGATCCAGCCAGCTATCTTGCCGGGTTCTATTGTATTGAAGAAATTCCAATACTCTTCATCATATACAAACCCTGAACTTGTATCATCTGTTGGAACGCTTTCAGCTTGTTCTATTATATTGCTTAACCGTTCTTTCCATTTTGTGAAATTTTCTGTTCTCAAATCAATCCAACCATCATAGCAGAACTGATCTAAATTTTCTTTCGTAAATTTGATTTCATCTTGATTTCTTCTTACCGGAATCTTAATAAAATCTCCTCTTAAATATTTACTATCTTTTAATAAGATTGGTAACCCTATAGATAGTATTTCTTTCCTAAGCTCTGAATTCTGATTAATTAATTCAGTTGCTTTAGAAGCCAAATCATCATCAGAAATATTCAATAATGATTTAACATTCCCATTTAGCAATCTTAAAATATTTGCTTCGTGCAGTAATTTGGACAATCTTGGTGGTCCAAGTAATTCGAAAGCAACACTGTTTAATTCATTTTCCTTTTCCAAATGGCTCAAACGTTTCACAGCTTCGTTCCTTAGATAACCACCTCTGTAAGTTGGGCCCAAGGTAAAAGCATCTAATCCTTGCATAATATCTTTACCCGTATTACCACCTCTTATCTCAAACACAGTATATTCTGCTATTTCCTCTGGCGTTACTATTTCCATTTGGCCCAAAGCACTTATAGCTTCGAATTCACCCTTTGAAAATATACCGTTTTCACCAGTGTCTATATACACTGATTTAAGATACTCATTTGTAGATACAACATTACTTTTGTTATCAAACTTGAAAGATCCATTACTTTCTATGGCGTTCTCAGGGTTCATATCAAAAAGTTCAATTTTCTTTCCGCCTTTTTTGATTTCACCATAAGTGATTTTCTTCCAAGCTATCGTAGCAGCAGGTTTTATTTCCTTTACTATAGTACTATCAGGTGTTCTAGCTAATAAAAACATTAACATCGAATGTGCACCAGCAACTGCTGTTTTAGAGAGCAAGACTCTTGAAGGTCTTTCTTCACTATGAGTATAAGGTATATTCATACCCATACCACCTGTGCCTGTAGTCCCAATTTTCAAGTACATCCCAGTTTTGTTTTCGGACATCGCTTTGTGCAAAATCTGCACGTGTCTGATTAACTGAGGAATATAAGAACTTGCTATTAGTTTTTCAACATTTAGACTATTTAAATTTCCAGTCTTTATATCGTTTAATACATTATTGGATTGACTATAAACATTGAGGTACGCAATAGCAGTAGCAGTATTGATACAATCAATAATCACATCTGGTTTTGAGTTCTCAATAAAGCTAAATAAAGCTGAATTATTAGCTATTTCATCATCTAATTCAGAAAAAACATCGTGTATGAAACCGTGTCTAGAATCATCATTGTTGAAAAGTTCAGAAGGGTTTATATCCTTCCATTGTTCCCTTGTAAAAACATTACCCCACAATGGAGTAAACTTACAATTTGAATTAGAGAATTCTTTTTCAAGATTTGATACAGCATCTTTTGCTTCTTCTTCTTTAAGCGATGTTACTATAAGCTCCGAAGGATTGTACTTCATCAGCTTTTTACATATAGCATTACCAACTAATCCCCATCCACCCAATATTAGTATTTTCGAATTTTTTATTTGCATTTACTTACCATTTTCTACTATTTATTCATATGCGAATTTTTACATCCACGTAAATTAAAAAATAGTTAATTATGAAACAAATAAGATTAACTAACAGTATAGAAAGTTGTATTTTTAAATAAGTTTCAAAGAACTTGTCACGTTACTAACTATATAGACACATGAACAGCAAAAACGTCTCAAGAAAAGTGAACTTTTTTTCTCTTTTTTATCCACATTTATGGTTAAAACCTCAATATTCCCTTATATTTGAATGAATTAAGTAAATTAAATTTTTTTTATGACTGAAGTACTTTTTATTGTTTCATTTAGCTTTTATTTCGCCAGATCCCTATTTTTTGTCTTAGGTGCTAAAAAAGGGAGAATAAAATTTAAAGAGATTTTTATTAATAAATATCCATTTGTTAGTATAATTATTCCTGCTCGTGACGAACAAGATAATATAATTATGTGTTTAGAATCTCTAGTTGATTCTGATTATCCTCGTGACAAATATGAAATTATTGTAGTTAATGATAGATCCACCGACCTTACTCAGAGTCGAGTAGAACAATTTGCCCAGAAATATACCAATATCAAGCTATTGAATATCACAAAAGATAGCCAAAAAGTCGTGGGAGGTAAACCAGGCGCTCTTGATTTCGGTATAGCAAAAGCCGAAGGTGAGTATATATTACTTACCGATGCTGATTGCAAAGTCAATAAGAAATGGATTTCTAGTATGGTAAAAACTTTCATAGAAAAAGATTCCGATTTAGTCGCAGCTTTCACTTTAGTCAAACATGATTCCTTCTTCGCTAAGTATCAAGCAATAGAATGGATATTAATGCATACTATGGCATCTGGTGGTATGGGGCTAAACTTCCCTCTAGGTTGCTTTGGTAATAATATGGCATTTAAAAAATCTATTTATAATCAAACTGGTGGGTATGGCAAAATAGAATTCTCCGTGACTGAGGATTTGGCATTACTTCAAACAGTTCATAAAATGGGTGGCAAAATCAACTATATCTGTCACAGAGATAGTACGGTAAAAACATTGCCGTTGAACAGTATAAAAGACTATCTAAACCAAAGAAAAAGATGGGCTATAGGTGGAAAAAAACTTGGTTGGAAAGCAACCTTATTCGTACTTGCATCTCTATTAATATGGATAACTGCCGTAGTTAGCTTTATAGAGGGACATTATTATCTTAGTGTTATAATAATGCTACTAAAAGTAATAACTGACGCAATACTAGTAATCCCAACGATATATACAGTCAAGGAAAAAGGACTTCTACCCTATTTACTCCCTTCTAACTTTCTATTTATTATAGTTGAACTCATCCTTCCATTCCTAATTATAAATAAAAAAGTAGAATGGAAAGGGCAAGTATTCAAATAATTATTTTCCTTTTATAACAATCGATTTCATCATCAAATCAAATATTGGTTGATAATATTTGAAATCCTCTTCTGCAGATTGGAAATAACCGTAGAACAACTGATCTTGCTTTGTAGTAACTAATTCATACATTATGAGTTTATAAGTATTTTCATCTCTTTGCGATTGTGTTAAAAAATTCAATGCTTTCCAGCCATTAAGCATAAATTGTTTTTGTGAAACCAAATCATAAGATTTATAACTATCAGTATTTTTCACTTGGCTTTGTTGCCAAAATGTTACTAGTTCATCTTCATTGCCAACACCATAGTTTTTTTCCATATCATAGTTATATGATAGCGTGATAGCCACAGTTTGAAAGCGATCATTTGCTT
Organism: Kapaibacterium sp. (SeqCode); assembly: GCA_041675005.1. Lineage (GTDB taxonomy): Bacteria > Bacteroidota > Ignavibacteria > Kapaibacteriales > UBA2268 > PGYR01. The sequence goes on along the minus strand of JBAYUQ010000001.1, from coordinate 203,354 downwards.
CTTTCTGCGGTACTGATATTATCATGCTTTCTTCATTATCCTTGGACTCTAGTCTCATATCCCAATGATTAGGGACTTCAATACTGAAATAACCATTTTTAGAGTTGACTCTTTCGTAAACATAATCTTTAGGGTCTTTGAATGATACACCCGTGATTTTATATAGAGTCGCTCTATCCTTCATTGCTAAGTCTTTTTTACCCATTTCATCATAAAGTACGGCTCTATTATTAAGTGCATCTGTATGTTTTGGATTCTTTTTTATAATGGTTGAATAGTCCTTAATAGCATTTTCATAGTCTTTTAATTTATAATAGACTGAGGATCTACTTAGATACAGATCTTCTGATTTCAAACCTTTTTTCTCTGCATTTATATACTGAGCGATAGACCCTGCTAAATCTTTATTTTTATAAAGTAAACGTGCTAGTTGAAAGTTAATATCGGGGTTTTGTTTGTCTAATTTCAATGCAAAATTTAGGTCTGCAATTGCTGAATCTATTTTTTCTAAAGAAGTATATGCACTCCCTCTGTTAAGATAAGCATTTGAAAAATTTGGGTCTAACTCAATTGATTTTGTAAAATCGTCTACTGCTCCATATACATCGCTGACATAAGCTTTTGTCAATCCTCTACCGTTATAATAATCAGAAACAGTAGAATCAATTTGTATAGCTTCTGTGAAATTAGTCTGTGATTCTTCGTAATGACTTAAAAACAGATGAGCAAATGCAATTTGTCCATATATGTAAGAACTCTTAGGGCTGTCATTCAAACTCTTTTTATATAAGTTTATAGCTTCTTCGTACTTATGTTCTTGATATAGTTTTTCGGCTTTTTTAAAACTAGGGGAATTCTGCGAAATAGCTGAGGTGAGGTTAATTAAAACTATTAAAATCACTAAATATATTTTCATTTTTTACGTCTTGTTAATTATTATTGCTTACAAACTTACGGTTATCTTTTGAAAAAGTTATTGCTTTGTTCTATAATTTTGTTGTTTACATATACGGCTAAATCAGATGTTGGATTTGGATTGATGGTAGGAGAGCCAACAGCAATTACGATAAAAGCTAGAAGTGGCGGAAGTAATGATTGGATTTTTAATATTGGTTCATTCTCACGTTATGGTAATCTGAGGTTAGACGGGATTTATACTTTCAATTTCCCTTCAGCTTTTAATAGTAGGGATTTTGAACTTTATGCAGGTGTTGGTGGAGTTTTAGCATTTGGTGAAGGAAATAGCTTTTTTTATGAGAAAAAGAAAAGAGAAAATGATTTTGGATTAGGAGTAAAGGGATTAATGGGAGTTAATTTCAAACCTAGTAAGAAGTTTGAAGTATTTTTAGAATTAGGGCCACTCATAGGTTTAACAAATGGAGTAGCTGCTGATATGGAATTAGGATTAGGATTTAGATTTTATCCATAAATAATTAAAGGAATTTATATGAAAATATTATTAAGTGTTTTAACATTTATTATACTAACTGTTTCTAGTTATTCAGATTGTATGGTTGGTACTGGTGGGATTGTCGAAGATAAGGTCTATGTACCAGACGTAAAGTCACTGATAATCAATGTACCAATGAACATAGTACTCACACCTAGTATTAGTGAAAGTATATTAGTTAAAACTAACGAAGACATACTTAAGAATTTAATTTTTAATTATGATGATGGTGAGCTAGTTATTAATGGCAGACAAGATTTATGCCCTAATAATTTGACAATTTTTATATCTTTGAAAAAAATAAATTCGATTATATTAAATAAAAATATTAAGTTAACAAGTACTGGAACTTTCAAGACTGAAGATTTTGAAATGGAAGTAAATGGTTCTGCTGATATTGATTTTGCAATTGAAGCTGAAGATATTGATTTAAATATAGATGGAAATGGGACAATTAACCTAAAGGGTAGTGCCGAAGAATTAACTATTAGTATGGACGGAAGTGGTAGCTTAGATGCAGGCCAACTAGTGTCTGATGAAGTTAATGTAGAACTAGATGGAAATGGTGTAGTGACTGTTCATCCAAGAAATTCCCTTAAAGCAAATCTAGAAGGTAATGGTAAAATTCTCTATAAAAATAAGCCTAAAGAGATATCATTAGAGAAAGATGGAAATGGTATAATAGAACAAATTAAATAGTGGTATATGAAAATATTAGTTATTGAAGACGACTACGCACACTTTCATACAATTAAGATGGCATTAAAATATGCCCTTGATAAAGAAATTGCTGTTGATAATGCTTTGAAACTGAATGATGCAATTTGTTTTATGAAAGACAAGGATTATGATTTAATCATTAGTGATTTATTTCTACCTTATTCATCAACTTTGATGAATACAATAGAAAATGTAATTAATAATAAAAGATCGGCAACTGTTATCTTTTGTAGTGCAATGAATATATCAAAAAGTGATTTGGATCATATTAATTCAAAACAGTGGATATTTTTCCCTAAAAATGATAAATTCCCAGAGAATTTGAAGAACACTGTCAAAGAAAAATTCATTGGCTAATTTAAATAAGAAATATAACATTTTCTTAGTAAAGTATATTGTAGTGATTATCTCATATTACTTATTACTAATGATTCCGAATAATTTTATACTAGAGCAGTACTTACGAAGTACTGCTTTTTTTTCGTCTCTTATAATTAATTTGTTCACCGAAGGAGTTAGAAATGTAGGAGATGTGATAATGGGTAATAACTTTTCAGTACAAATTTCATTTGGATGCGAAGGTACAGAACCTATGATACTATTTGTGGCAGGAGTTCTAGCATTCGATACTAAAATCAAAAAGAAAGCGATTGGAGTACTATCTGGAATTATTCTGTTATACATTCTTAATCTTGTACGAATTGTTATTCTTTTCTTCGTAGGAAGCAATGATGTCGAGCTTTTTGTAGCATTACATGATATTTATCTTCAACTTGCTTTAATACTAATTGCTTTATCTATGCTATTATTTTGGATTAATTATGCAAAGAAATAGAATTATAAAATCTATTATATTATTTGTTCTTAGTATTTCAGTTTTACTTATAGTAAAGACTTTTATTATTAATTTGAGCAACTCTTATCTGACTTCTGTTAGTAATCTATTCTTACAAGAGTATGTTAATGAACAGTATATCTTCGAAAAAGATGCACTTGCTTACATGGAGAATGAAACTTATCTGAATGTTGATTGCATATTCTATGGAACTGAAAAAGGAGATATACAGAGGAATGTAAAGATGAATACTTTTCTTGAATTCTTACTCCCTTTATTTATCCTCATTTCATTTTCAATAGCCACTTGTTTTTATTTCAAATCTAAATGGCTATTTATCGGATTTTCATTATTAGGTGGGATTTATTTATTTACTATTAAAATACTTGTAATGATATTTGATAATTATAATTACAATGATTTTAAGCTTTCGGAATTCATATTTCCTATCGACCAGATAATATATTTTCTTAATTTTGTGCTCAATACCACTGGCTCAAGTATAAACTTCGTCTTACCGATTCTTATAATTTTGATTCAATTTTCTATATTTACACATAAAGAAAATTTAATAATTATTAATCAATAACTTCCTTTCTATCTTCTGGTCTTAGAATATCCCAAATTTTGTTTTTAAGGTCATCTACATTTACGTGTGATACAGCAGAAATTAGCATTGGCTTTATAGTTCCTTCGAACCTAAGCTCTTCCAGCTCCTTCTGTTTATCTTCATCTACAGCATCAGTTTTATTGATACATATTAGTTTCTCTTTCTCTTCCATTTCTGGGTTGAATTTATAAAGTTCCTTTTTAAGAATTTCAAAATCGGATACTATATCTTCGCTAAAAGCTTCCAATATGTAAACTAAGACTCTAGTTCTTTCCACATGTCGAAGGAATTGATGTCCTAATCCTTTTCCTTCACTCGCTCCTTCAATCAGTCCAGGTATATCGGCAACTACGAAACTCTTTGATTCTGCTATTTTTACAACACCAAGGTTAGGAACCAAAGTAGTGAAATGATAATCTGCAATTTTTGGTTTTGCAGCAGAAATAACTGAGATTAGAGTTGACTTTCCAACATTTGGAAATCCAACTAACCCGACATCTGCTAATAATTTTAATTCTAAAGTTACACTAATGTCAATCCCAGGAATACCAGGTTGAGCATATCGAGGTGCTTGATTAACAGAGTTTTTGAATTCTGCATTTCCTTTACCACCCAAACCACCATTAGCAATGATTTCTGATTGTCCAGCTTCTACAATATCTGCAATCAATTTACCAGTTTCGGCATCTTTAACCAATGTTCCTACAGGTACTCTAATTACTTTATCTCGTCCATTACGACCAGTACAATCATTTTTTCCACCGGGTACACCATTTTCTGCTTCGTATTTTTTAGCGTACTTAAAATCGAGTAATGTGCTTAACTGTGGATCTCCAAGTATTATCAGGTCTCCCCCTTTACCGCCATTACCGCCATCGGGACCTCCCTTAGCTACGAATTTCTCTCTTCTAAAACTAACATGGCCTTTTCCACCATCACCAGACCTTACGTCTATATTTGCTATATCTATAAATTTCATAATTCTAACTTCTTTAATGCTTCTTCTATTCTACTTACTTTTACTAATTCTATGTTCTTACTTTTGAAACTAAATTTCTTTATATCTGGGATTATTGCTTTCTTGAAACCTAATTTTTCAGCTTCCTTAATCTTATCAACCAATCCCGATACTGGTCTAACTTCGCCAGTAAGTCCTATTTCACCGATTACTATTGTGTCTTTGCTTAGTGCTTGATTATTCAAACTACTGACTAATGACATAGCAATTCCGAGGTCTGTGGAAGTATCATTTACTTTTAGTCCACCAGCTATATTCAAAAATACGTCATATTTATAGAACATCGCACCTATTTTCTTTTCTAATACAGCTATTATCATTTGCAATCTTCTATTATCGAAGCCAGTAGCTGTTCTTTGTGGTACAGAAAACCCTGTCGGAGACACTAATGTTTGCACTTCAATTAATAAAGGCCGATTCCCTTCCGTCGAAGCAACAGTAATAGTTCCAGGTTCATTTTCATTGGAATTAGAAAGAAAATATTCTGATGGATTAGTTACTTCTTCTAATCCTTTTTCAGACATTTCAAATATACCAATCTCATTAGTTGAACCGTATCTATTTTTTATAGTTCTTAATATTCTATAATTCTGCCCTTTACTTCCTTCAAATTGAAGTACGGTATCTACCATGTGTTCCAATATTTTGGGCCCTGCAATCGCCCCTTCCTTATTAATATGACCAATTGTAAATATTGGTTTATTCAATCTTTTGGCCAATTGCATTAGTTTAGCTGTACATTCGCGTACTTGCACGAAACTACCGGGTGTAGATTCTATATCACTAAGATAAACTGATTGAATAGAATCAACAATTGCGAATCCACAATCATCACTATTTATAGCATCAATTATTTTATTCAACTCTGTTTCTGCAATTATATTCAAATCACCAGGTATGTTAGTCAAGCGCTCAGCCCTATGCTTTATTTGTGCTAGAGACTCTTCACCAGTTATGTAAAGCGGTTTTCTGGATATCAAATGCCGAGTCATCTGCAAAGTAAGAGTAGATTTACCTATACCTGGATCTCCTGCTATAAGGACAAATGACCCTGGGATAATACCCCCTCCAAGTACTCTATCGAACTCACTAATGCCAGTTTTATATCGGTATTCATCGCCTGTCTCTATTTCGGAAAGCTTATGAACCTTTACAGTTCCTCGTCGCTCTAAATTTAGTTTTTTGGAATGCTTTCCTTCTACTTCTACTTCTTCGAATGAATCCCAACTTTCACAAGTTGTGCAGCGTCCCATCCATTTGGCCGATTCATATCCGCAATTTGAACAAATATACTTGAATTTCGTTTTCATTTTGTAAATTGTATGCTGTTATGCTTGATTGGAAAAAAAACGAATATAAGAAAAATTTTCTCAGTATAGTGCTCTTAGGTATTGTTTTAAGAGTATTATTATTGCTATTTCTCGGAACGGATGGTCAATCCGATTGGGAATACGGAATCATAGCGGAGAATATAGTAGATGGAAAGGGGTATTCTTTCTATTATTTTGAAGATGGAAAATTAACTCATGAAATAAATGAAAATTCCAATCCTGCTCCATCTGCGTATATGGCTCCCGGTTATGTTTATCTTTTAGTTGCTATTAAGCTTGTTTCTAACAATTATTTAGAAAACTATATCGCTTTTGGTTTCAATCTTGTATTCTATATTGCAACTATGTTCTATCTATTTAGGATAACCGAAAGTCTATACAATGGAAAGGTTGCACTTATAGCTATCTTAATCTATACTCTGATACCAGAGTTTATATATACAAGTTATTCTTTAGGAACAACTCAGATATATCACTTATTCCTCACACTCATAATTTTCTACTCTTTGAAAAGTACTCGTAGGAGTAAGTTCACATTACCAATAATATTGGGAATAGCTATTCTATTCAGGTTTGAACTATTCTTGCTCCTGATGATGATAGTTATTTTGATGCTAATAAGAAAGAACTATGCACAAGTACTTCTTTTAATTGTAATCCCAATTTTATTTCTTGCCCCATGGGCAATACGAAATCAGCAAACTTTCAATGAGTTTATACCATTCTCGACTACTGGAGGATTGAATCTATATCGGGGAAATAACGAAATAATGATTGGTGGATGGCACAATTTCAACACATTAGAGAAGCTAAGTAATTTCAATGGTGATACTAGCAGAATCGAGTTATTCCTAAATGATATGTATAAGGAAGAGGTAGTTAGTTATATTACTAGTGATTACACAGTGGTATCTATTAACTTTGTCAAGAAGTTCTTTTATTATTGGTTTGTGAATCCTAACGAAGAAAAAGCAATGAACATTATGTATATTGTTCCTTGGTTTATATTGCTATCGTCGAGTATTGTTGGAATAATTAGGAAGAAAAGAATACCTAAAATAATGGTAATGATAATTGTTTATCACACCGTATTAGCGATAATATTCATACCACTTTTAAGGTATCAGAATATGATGAAAATTGTCCTAATCCCGATTGCTGCTTTTGGACTAATAGAATTATTTAAAAAAGAGAAGTAGATTTATTCTTCGATGAAAGTTTCTTCGCCACTATCAGAACCGAAAAGAGCTTCTACATAATTCACAGCGTCAAATGGTTGTAAATCAGTAATCTTCTCTCCAACACCAATATAGCGGACTGGGATTTTCAGTTCATCAGCAATTGCTATGACAATACCACCTTTGGCAGTGCCATCTAGCTTTGTGAGTACTATACCAGTGATATTAGCAACTTTTGAGAATTCTTTGGCTTGTTGTAGTGCATTTTGTCCTGTCGTACCATCGAGTACAAGATAAACCTCGTTGGGGGCATCGTCTCTGTGCTTTTTCATAACTCTGCCCATTTTCTCTAATTCATTCATTAGATTGACTTTATTATGTAATCGTCCGGCTGTGTCGATTATTACTACATCGCTTTCATTTTTTATTGCTGAGGCCATAGTCTCATAAGCGACTGAAGATGGATCAGAACCTTGTGCTTTTTGAACAATATCTACTCCAGCTCTTTGCGACCAAACTTCTAATTGCTCATTTGCAGCAGCACGGAAAGTATCAGCAGCTCCTATCACAACTTTTCTTCCTGCATTTTTATAGTTAAAGGCAAGTTTACCGATTGTAGTTGTTTTACCAGCACCATTGACTCCGATTACCATAATCGAATGAGGTTTTTTAGATTCGTCTATTGTGTAGTTTTTATCAGCTTCGGCACTATCTGATTTAATTATTAGGGTTAATATTTCTTCTTTTAGGATTTTATATAAATCTTCCGCATTCTCGAAATTTTCTTTTTTGACTCTTTCTTTTAGAATTCCAATCAACTTTTCAGAAGTAGCTACACCAATATCAGATGTAATAAGTATATCCTCTACTTCATCAAGTAGAGCTTGATCTATTTTTCTGCCTTTTAGTAGCTTTGAAAGTCTATCAGAAAAAGTTTTTCTAGTCTTTTCTAGACTCTCTTTTAACCTATTGAAGCCAACGGCTTCGGAAGTTTTTTCTACCGTCTCAACTATCTTTTTCTTAAACTTATCAAAAAATCCCATGCTGAAGTCTTATTTAGATTTTAATATTTTGTACGCTTTAAGTACGTAAATTACAAAAGAATATACAAAAAATACGGCAGTAATTGCAGAACCATAACTATAAAAGCCTTCCCAGTCCAATAATATTCCGATTAATACTACCGCAGCCACGTTCACGGCTATCTTTCCTGTCATATTGGAAGCAACTACAATTCCAGTCTTAGATTTTATATAAATCCCACCAAGAAAGATAAGTATGTCACGCCCAACTATAATTGCAGCTAAATATGTAGGAATTAGCCCTTGCATTATCATAATCACAGCAGCAGTACCAAAGAATATTTTGTCAGCTAGTGGGTCTAGTATTTTCCCCATATCTGTTATTTCTTGTCTTCCTCTAGCAAAGTACCCATCCAAATAATCAGAAAGTATAGCTAAACCACCAATAATTAGAGTCATAGTTATATTTGAGTCGAGTAAATAATAAGCTAAAGGAATAGAAAGAAAGATTCTACTAATGCTTATATTATTCGATATATTAAAAACTATTTTCAGATTAACCGTTTGCTTTGATGAAATAATCTACAGTTTTATCAATCCCATCTATAAAACTAACTTTTGGAGACCAATTGTGTTTTGACTTGAATTTATCAAACGAACAAACACTTCTTCTCTGCTCACCCATTTTAGCAGGCCCGTGATTTTCTTCTAAATCACTCTTTGTTTTGTCTTTCAGAACTTGAAATATATGATTAACATTAGTTTCTATACCAGTAGTAACATTGTAAATACCATTTACTTCTGATTCTAATGAACGCATATTTGCCTCAACAACATCCGAGATAAATATATAATCTCTCGTAATTAGACCATCGCCATTGATAATAGGTTGGTCATTATTAATAAGCTTGTTCGCAAAAATAGCTATCACTCCAGCTTCACCATTTGGGTTCTGTCTTGGACCAAATACATTCCCATATCTAAGTGCTACGTAATCAATATCATATATTTGTTTATAGTAATACAAGTAATATTCATTTGTTAATTTACCTATTCCATAAGGAGATACAGGGTTTGTTGTATGATTCTCATCGCAAGGGAATTCACTTTGCTCACCATATACCGTTCCTCCTGAAGAAGCAAAAATAATCTTCTTTACCCCATACTGCTTACAGTTCTCATATAAGTTAAGAGAACCAATAATATTATTCTGGGCATCGAATTTTGGGTCATTAACGGAAACCCGAACATCCATCTGGGCAGCTTGATGCGATAAAACATCAAAATTGCCATCTGCAAAGACTTTTGAGATAGATTCATCTTTGATGTCCATTTCAACGAAATTTGCGTTAGGATTAATGTTTTCTTTTTTACCGGTGGACAAATTGTCTATAATGGTAACTGTATGACCGAGTTCAAGATATTTATCTACTATGTGAGAGCCAATAAATCCGGCTCCGCCTGTAACTAATATATTCATAAAATAGTATATAGAATGTACGAAAATTTGTAATTATACGTCTTATCAAAAGAGTTATTTTTTAGAATACTAATTTAACCATAAAAAAACAATATGCACTATACTATTCCTATTAGTCAAGGTCAAAGAAAATTAATAAAATCACTATATAGAAAAGATAAACGCGAAGAGCATGACCTATTCATTGCGGAAGGTATTAAGTTATGCGAAGAATTACTTGATAGTGAATATGACGTGATTCAAGTTATAGTACGTGAATCACCCCCACAAAGAATCATAGAATTAGCTGATGAATTTAATGATATGGGTGTTCCGATTTATTCTGCACCTAAGCATAAATTCCGTCAATTAGTGAAACAGACATCACCAGAAGGTATTATCGCAGTTGTTGGTTTGAAAGAACTTGACTTTCTTCCACACGAATCATTTATTGCTTTAGATGGAGTTTCTGACCCAGGAAATGTAGGAACAATATTAAGAACAGCTGATTGGTATGGAATAAAACAAGTTTTCTTAGGAGCAGAAAGTGCAGACCAATTTGGACCAAAAGTAGTTCGATCTTCTATGGGTTCAGTATTTAGATTAAAAATACTATATAAAGATAATTTGGCAGAATTCTTGAAAGAAAATTTCAGCGATGTTGATATCTTTGCTGCTGATAGCAATGCTAAAACACCTATTGAAAAATTGAAACATAATGGGAAATATGGTATAGTGTTTGGAAGCGAATCACATGGGTTGAGTAAAGAACTAGATACTTTAGTAAAAGATAAATATGTTTTGGAAGGTATCGGTAGCTCTGAATCACTAAATGTAGCTGTTTCAGCAGGAATTTCTCTACATTATTTTGCAAAACTTGGAAAATAAGTTTATATTGAAAAACACAAACAGTAGTAATTGTAATTTATGAGCACAACACTAGCATTAATAATAATAGCAGCTTTGAGTTATTTGGTAGGTTCTATACCAATAGCAGTCATAGTTAGTAAAAAATTATATGGCTTTGACATTCGTGACAAAGGCAGTGGGAATATGGGAAGCACTAATGCTTTCCGAGTTATGGGTTGGAAAGTAGGAGTGCTGGTTCAATTATTAGACATTGCAAAAGGTGTCTTTGCTGTAGTAGTCATAGCTGGTGTACTTGGTTCAGAGTTAACTATCCCTAATATGACAAGCTTTGAAGATTTCACATTGATAAAGTTAATGGCTGGTATATTTGCCGTATTAGGTCATATATTCTCTGCATTTGTTAATTTCCGAGGTGGTAAAGGTATAAATACTGCCGCTGGTATGCTGATTGGAATTGCTCCTATTGATGCTGGAGTTGCTGTATTATTTTTCCTTATTGCTGTAGCTTTTTCTGGCTATATATCATTAGGTTCTATACTTGCCGCTTTTACTCTCCCCTCTTCTATGATATTTAGATACAATATTTTGCATGATTCTATACCAGGATATGGTACTATTGTTTATTTCCTTTTAGGACTTTTCTTACTAATCGTATATACACATAGGACTAATATCAAACGTCTTTTAGAAGGAACTGAAAACCGCTTTCCAAAATTACAAATATTCAAAAGATCTGGATAACTGAGTATTAGAAATTGACTATTCCTAACAATCGTAAACATATAGCAGTTATTGGTGCAGGTGGCTGGGGTACTGCCTTGGCTATGGTACTAAGTTCTAATTTTGAATCCGTTATACTTTGGACTAGAAATGAAGACCAAGCTATTGAAATCAATACGAATAGAACAAATAATAAATACATTTCTGTAGATGTGATACCGTCGAATATAATTGCTACGACTAACCCAAATGATATAATAGATATAGACGTAATAATTAATGCTGTACCTACACAATATATTAGAGAATATTACAAGAAATACGATTTAGGAATTAAAGATAAATATATTATCAATTCTTCTAAAGGTGTTGAAAATAATTCAAATCAAACTATATCTGGAATATTCGAAGAAGTTTACGGTATTGATAGTAATCACTTCGCAGTACTAACTGGTCCGAGTCATGCTGAAGAAGTCAGCTTAAAAATCCCAACGACTGTAGTGGTTGCTTCAAAGTCTGAAGATTTTGCCAAATACGTTCAACAGATTTTCTTAACAGAATACTTCAGAGTTTACACATCTAGTGACGTAATTGGTTGTGAAATTGGTGGATCTCTCAAAAACGTGATAGCAATAGCAGCCGGTATTATAGATGGTATGGGGCTTGGAGATAATACTAAAGCAGCACTACTAACTAGAGGTTTAGCAGAGATAGCACGACTAGGAGAAGCTATGGGAGCAGAACACCAAACTTTTTCTGGCCTATCTGGCTTAGGTGATCTATTTGTGACTTGCGACAGTAAACATAGTAGAAACCGAAGATTTGGTGAGAGAATAGGAAAAGGTGAAAAAGCTGAAGATATTCTTTCTGATACAAAAATGATTACTGAAGGGGTGTTTACTTCTAAATCCGCTTATGAACTAGGTAAACAGTATAATATAGAAATGCCAATCACTCGTAAAGTTTACAAAACTTTATTTGAGAATAAAGACCCCAAAGAAGCTATACAAGACTTAATGAAAAGAGATGCAAAGAATGAATGGTATAGCTAGTACTCTCTTATTATTAATAATTATTACCTCTAATTTATATTCTAATAATACAGTTTTTTGGGCTGAGAAGATAATATCTTATTCTAGTCAGGTTGGTGAAAAACAATTCTCGGCAAACCAAGCCTTAGGTTCGCCCAGCTCATATTCGAATGAAAAAGTTCCAACTGCTTGGATGCCGAAAATAACTCCAAACGAAATATATGAAAATATAATTCTTGAATTCAATAGTGAGAATAAATCGAATTATATTTTTATAAATATGCCTGTAGGTGGAAATGCATTAGAAAGCGTAAACGTAATAAGTAAAGACAGTAAAGAAACAAGTGTATTTAATATAGATAATATTAAAAGCATAGAGAATGGTCGTTACATTATTAAGCTACCTACTCAAATAGATGTACATATAATAAAGCTCTACTTTGATTTAGTAAATACTAAATCGGAGGTTCTTTTAGATGCCGTTGGTATAGGAACAGACACTAGTAATATCTGGGAATTGAATGAGATACAAGAACAGCTTTTTTCATCTCCACCAGAAAACTTAGGAAGTAGAATTAACTCTGTGTATTCCGAGCTAGCGCCTATTATTTCAGCAGATGGAAGTAAGTTATTTTTCACAAGGGATGAGCATCCAGATAATATCGGATTAGATAAGAATCAAGATGTATGGATGAGCCAAATAGAAGACGATGGTAGATTTTCTCAAGCAATTAATCTATATGAACCTGTTAACAATAAACATAATAATTTTGCTTTTTCTACTAATTCAGATGGCACAATGCTATTAATGGGAAAGAGTACTAAATTCAGAGATTTAGCTTCTTTATCTTTTGTGAATTTCGAGAATAATGAATGGTCAGATTTGCAAAAATTTGACTTTACAAATATTGGTAATAAAACAAATTTTGTGAATTTTTCACTTTCTCAAAGTATGAACATTATGTTTATTTCTATGGAAAGAGAAGATTCTTACGGTGGTCTCGATTTATATTACACAACGCTGAGTGATAGTGGCTGGACAGAAATAAAGAATTTGGGTGCATCAGTAAACACTGCCTCTGACGAGATAACACCTTATATCTCTAATGATAATAAAACACTTTACTTTGCTACAAATGGAAGGCCTGGATATGGGAGTATGGATTTATTTGTAACTAAAACTAATGATGATTACAGTAGCTGGAGTACCCCAATGAACTTAGGAAGTGATATAAATTCTCAGGGATGGGAAGCTTATTTTACAATCTCATCACAAAATGATTATGCATACTTTGTATCTTCAAATAATTCTATTGGTAAAGAAGATATTTTTAGAATACAATTACCTAAAGAAGCACAACCAGAAAAATCTGTAATAGTATCAGGAATTGTGACTAATGAAAATACCAATGAAGCAATTGGTTCTAAATTGGAGTTCAGAAATCTAACTACAAATAGAATTGTAGGTATTGCTTATAGTGATAGTAAAAGTGGTTTTTATCAAATAGTTTTACCAGAAAGTGATGAATACGGCGTCAATACTATTGCAGAAGGTTTTTACTCAATTAGTAAAACTATAGTTTTTGGAAATTCTAGTAGTAACACATTGCAATTAGATTTGAGTATGAAACCAGTTATTATTGGCGAAACTTACGAATTATCAAACATTTTCTTCGATTTTGGGAAAAGTGTTTTAGATAAAAAATCTAACAGTGCATTACAAAGCCTTATTAAATTTCTAAAACAAAAAGAAAACTTGAAAATATTGATACTTGGTTACACTGATGAAATAGGAACCGAGATGAATAATAAGAAGTTATCAGAAGAAAGGGCTAAATCTGTATTCGATTATCTTATAAATAATGGAATAAATAAGAATAGATTGACTTACGAAGGTAAAGGTGAGATAAAATCAAATAAAATTGGTAAATTAGAAGAAAGTAGAAAAGTTGAATTCAAAATAATAACGGATAGTAAATGATACTTAACGTGAATATAGACCATGTAGCAACTCTTCGCAATGCAAGAGGTACTAGTGAACCAGATGTATTGGAAGCGGCATTAATATCTGAAGCAGCAGGTGCTAAAGGAATCGTCTGTCATTTACGAGAAGACAGAAGACATATAAAAGATGCGGATGTTTATAATTTGAAGAATAATATCTCTACCCTACTTAATTTTGAAATGGCTATGTACGACGATATTATTGCACTAGCATTAGATGTTGTACCACACGTTGTTACTATCGTACCAGAAGGCAGGCAAGAGCTTACTACCGAAGGTGGTTTGGACGTAATTGCTGTTCAACATGAGTTAATAACACTATGTAAGAAAATGCATGATAAAGGAATAAATGTTTGTTTATTCATAGAGCCAGATAAAACTCAGGTAGAAATTGCAAAAAGTGTTGGAGCAGATATGGTCGAGCTTCATACAGGTACTTATGCTAATCTAACTGAGCCTTCTCGTCAGAATGGTGAACTAATTAGAATAAATGAAGCAACTCTGTTTGCTAGTTCTTTGGGAATGCGCGTAGCTGCTGGTCATGGATTGAACCTTGATAACACATCTGCAATAGCTAAGATAAAGGAAATCGATGAGATTAGCATTGGTCATTCTATTATATCTAATTCAATAAAATACGGCTTAGAAGCAACCGTCAAAAAATTCATTTCTATTATAGAATCCAACTAAAGTAAATCAAGTTATTGTATGTGCGGAATAGCAGGCGTTGTAGATTTCAGAACAAATAGCAATATTACTCCCAAATTACTGCAAGGTATGGGAGATGAAATTATACATCGTGGTCCTGATGCCGGTTCTACTTGGATATCAGAGAATAGAAAATGTGGCTTTAGCCACAGAAGACTTTCTATTATTGACTTATCCGACGCAGGAATTCAACCCATGTCCACTTCTGATGGACGATACACCATTGTTTTCAACGGTGAAATATACAATTTCCAAGAAATCAAAGATGAATTAGAATCAAAAGGTATGAAGTTCATATCAGGTTCTGATACTGAAGTCCTGATAGAAGGTTACAAATATTACGGTAAAGGAATAATAGATAAGCTTGTCGGTATGTGGGCATTTGCTATATGGGATAGTGAAGAAAATGAACTTTTTGCATGCAGAGACAGAATAGGAGTAAAACCATTCTATTATTACTACCAAGAAGGGCTATTCGTATTTGCTTCCGAAATAAAAGCGATCCTAACTCACCCGGAAATACGCAGAGAATTCAACTATAAAGAGTTACCAAATTATTTAACTTTTGCTATGTCTAGCAAGAAAGAAAGTCTATTCGCTGGTATAAAAAAACTAGAATCGGGCTCATTTATAACTTTGAATAAAGGTGGAATGGATTGGAAGAAGTATTGGACTCCCCTAACAAAGATTAATAATAATATAAGCTTCCAAGATGCCGGTCAAGAGACCGTTAGATTACTCCGAGAAGCTGTCAAATCACGCATGATTTCCGATGTACCATTTGGTGTATTCCTAAGTGGTGGTATTGATTCTAGCTTGAATGTAGCTTTGATGGCAGAGCTAATGGATAGACCTATAGACACATATACTGTAGGCTTCAAAGAATTAGAACAGTACAATGAGTTGAAATACGCGAGAAAAGTAGCTAATCAATTCGGTACAAACCATAGAGAAATACTCATAGATGACAAGGACTGTCTTAAAATAATAGACGATATAGCTTGGCACACTGATGAGCCGAATGGTGATCCTGTTTGTATGCCCTTATATTACCTTAGTAAATTGACTCACGAGTCAGGTACAACTGTTATACAAGTTGGAGAAGGTAGCGACGAGCAATTCGTTGGTTATAGCTGGATGCTACAAGGGTATAATCTTCAGAATTCATATTGGAAATACTACCAAATGCTTCCGAAATCTGTAAGAAAAGCAGGTTATCAGATTGCGACTATGTTCAATCCAATTTTAAATCAGGATTTGGCTTTCGAGTATCTACGCAGAGCTAGTTATGATGAGGAGTTTAGTTGGAGTGGTGTTCCTATGTTTGGTCAATTTTCATTAGAGAAAATGAAAAATGATAATAGATTAGACCCGACTATACCCTATCAGTACGCAAAATCATTGTACAAAGAGATTGAAAAAATTAAGTCTGATGCTGAGTATTTCGAAAAGATAATGTATATAGAACAGCAACAACGACTAGCTGAAGTTTTACTAATGAGAGTGGATAAGATTGGAATGGCTCATCATCTAGAAGCTAGAGTACCTTTCTTAGACCATAGACTAGTAGAATTTACTACTTCGCTACCAGATAGAATAAAAGTACCAGATAAGAATGAACCAAAATCTTTATTGAAAAAGGCTATTTCTGGGATTTTAACTGATGATATTATTTACCGAGAGAAAATGGGATTCGCGGCACCCGTTCATGATTGGTTTCGTGGTCCTTGGAAAAAGCTAGCTCACTATCATCTTTTCGAATCAAAATTTGCTAAAACTGGTATAATCAATGATGATTTCAAACGAAATCTGATAAAAGTACACGAATCTGGTAAGAAACGTGGCTCACATATTTATAATCTAGTTGCTCTTAGTGCTTGGTATGAGCGATATTTCTAACTCTTACTTTGCGTAAAGATTCTTATAATAATCTTTGAATTCTTCTTCTTTCCCAGCTTTTACTTTAACTATTGCGTGTTTTTTATTTTGGAAAATGATATCTGTCAAGTCATTATAATAATTCAGCATCCGATTATCACAGAGAATATAAGATTTTCTGTATAAATCAGCTAGACCATATTTGTACTTTAAGCTAAGTCCTAGTTGTTCTATGTACTCGTCTTCCCTATCGAAGTTTTTCTGAGTTACAAAAGTCAGTCCTGGGTATTTATAAGACTCAGTATTTATAGTCATCTCCGATGATTTCCCATCGAATATCACAGGACTACTTATATGATATTTGAGGTAATTAACACACTCTACGAAGCTAGTATTTACTTCATTATAGTGATTTAATCTAGACCGACTATGTAGATAACCAGAGTTCAATCTATCCCAATAGACCTCGACCAAAGAAGTAGAACGTGCATCGCGTCTGAAATTTGTATTCGGATCTATACTATCATAAGGATAGAATAAGAAAAATGCTGTTTGAATTACTATAATAATATAAAGTAGCCTGAAACCCTTTACATTTAAGAAATATATAATTCCAAAAATTAGAATGATTGAAGCATAATTAAGGTAAACGTAGCCCTTAGAATAATGACCAAATACAAAGAATAATAGTGCTGGGACTATCCAAAATAAATTAAAAACTATACTCTCATTCAACTTGATTTTTGCAAATTTCCTTTTTATTCCCAAATAGATGAATAAACCGAATATTGGCAGAAGGAATGTAATAGCATAAGCTACAAATCCAGCCATATTCTTAACTGGACCAATCGGAGGCATTGGGCTATGAGTGTCAAACAACTTCAGATATGCTGCAAATCCACCGACTGAATTGAGCAAGGGCAATAGCCAAAAAGCAGTAACTATTAATCCAAATAGATTAGCTATAGCTAGTACTTTAGTCGATAATTTGCCCTCTTTTGCATAGACATAAGTTATGTAGAAGTAGAGCGGAATAAGGAAGAACGCTGAACTCATTCGGATACCACCCATAACAGAGATAAGTGGTAGAAAATAAAAGTAAGTACTTCGTTTATAATAGAGCAACGCTATCAAAGATGAAAAGAAAAGATCATAGACATAAGATTCGGGTGTGCATTGGTAAAACCAAATCAATGGATTAGAGAACAGTAAAATCACTAACCAAAATGATTTTTCTTCGTTGAAATGAAATAAGAAAAGCTTGAATATAATCAATGCAGATAGTGATGAGAATGCTAATACTAGTACTTTCATCGAGATGAATGAATCTTTTGTAACTATATTCACAAAAGCAATCGTTTTGACTAGAACAAAATAACCCGGTAAATGTGGGCGAGATTCCTCTATATTATAATCTTGGGCAGCTAATGCAAAACCGGCATCATCATCTGAAAGAAATACATTATAATCCAAAAAGAATGCAAATCGAGTAATAAATACGATAAATATCAGTAATATGGGATAAAAGTATTGATTCTCTTTGTTCATTTATTCTCTTAATAGTTATATTTACCAAAATAGAAATCCAAATTAAAAAAAAATAGGTTTAAATATGTACGGAAGTATCAAAGATTATCTAAAATCTGAAATAGAAACACTAAAAGAAGAAAAACTTTACAAAACAGAAAGACGAATAGATTCTCCCCAATCATCTGAAATCACAGTAAATGGCAAGCAAGTTCTAAACTTCTGTGCTAATAATTATCTTGGTTTATCTTCGCACCCAAGAATAGTAGAAGCGGCTCACAAAGAAATGGACTTAAGAGGATATGGATTATCATCTGTTCGATTTATTTGTGGTACACAAGATAGTCATCTAGCTTTGGAAGAAAAATTGTCTAAGTTCTTAGGAACTGAAGCTACTATATTATTCAGCTCTTGTTTTGATGCAAATGGTGCTTTCTTCGAACCATTCTTTGGCCCCGAAGACGCTATAATAACTGATGCTCTTAATCACGCTTCTATTATAGATGGAATTAGATTGAGTAAAGCACAAAGATGGATATATAAGCACTCTGATATGAGAGACGTTGAAGAGCTTGATCAAGCAACTGGAAAGTCAGCTAAGGGATTGGAAAAATGTTTACAAGAAGCGAAAGATTGCAGATTCAAAGTAATAGCAACTGATGGTGCTTTCTCTATGGATGGTGATATAGCCAAACTAAAAGAAATATGTGATTTGGCGGATAAGTACGATGCATTAGTTATGGTAGATGATAGCCACGCAACTGGATTTATGGGTAAAACTGGTCGTGGTACTCACGAACACTTCGATGTTATAGATAGAGTCGATATCATCACTACTACTTTCGGTAAGGCATTAGGTGGTGCATCTGGTGGATGTATTTCTGGTAAAAAAGAGATGATAGAATGGCTTAGAAACAAAGGCCGTCCATATTTGTTCTCTAACTCATTAGCTCCTGCAGTAGTGGGTGCTACATCGGAAGCAATAGATATGATAACAGAATCAACTGCATTATTAGACCAAATTAGAAAGAACACTAAACGATTTAGAAGTGATTTAAACGCAGCTGGTTTCGACATAATAGAGAGCATACACCCTATCGTTCCAATTATGTTCCGTAACTTCGATGATAGTGCTAAGCTAGCCGTTAAGTTTGCTGATAGAATGCTAGAAGAAGGTATTTACGTAATCGCTTTTTCATTCCCAGTAGTACCAAAGAAAATGGATAGAATCAGAGTACAACTCTCTGCTGGGCACTCTGACGAGCAAGTAACAAAAGCTATAGCAGCATTTATAAAAGTTGGTAAAGAACTGAATGTCATCAAATGATAAAAAGTTAACGGAAGGCCGCGATTATTACATAGATGATCGCGGTTATTTCGTATTCACAGAAGAATATCACAAAAAACGTGGGTTTTGTTGCAAATCTGGCTGCAAGCACTGCCCATACGGATATGAGAAAAAACAATAATGTATAAACTATTCAAAAATATATTAATATACGGTTTCTGTATAGGCGGGTTAGCCCTTGCTATATACTTCAAAGATATTGGTAATAACCTACTAGCTCTGATATTCCTAATAATATCAGTAGGGTACTTAATGTCTGCTATATTCAGAAAAAGCCAGAATAAAGTTCTAAACTTCATAATAGATCTAACAATTATAACTGGCTTTACTTGTTTGATAAGCTATATACTTATTGATTTGCTGAGGTAATCTACACCAACACAACTTTTACTTTTTACATCAAAAGTCAAAAATATTATAATATTATTGCTCCAATTTGACTAATTTTTTTAAATATTAATCCAAAAATGTCTGAATTTTCATCTAATTGTAACAAATATCAATATAAATTACTATTTATCCAGTTGCGTATATCAAAATAATTATACAATTTAGATTCTATGAAACGGAAACTAATATATATATTATTTATATCTTTCTTTATAGCTTCTTGTTCTATCATGAAGAATACAGAAACAATAACTCTTAGTGAAAAGAGCTATAATAATGCCTTTCATAAGTTAATGTTAATGAACAAAAATCCTGAATATTTTTCATTTAAGGTAGCTGTACTACTGAATGAAAATGCCTTTCATAATGATACACTAAATATAGTTGATTACAATAAAAAAATTGATTCCATTGCGATATTTTTGAATGAGTATATCAAAAAGAATAATTACGAAAGCTACTTAACTGCTTCCAACTTTGCGGTTTATCAGTGGATGACAAAGCCAAATGAATTAAATAATTTTAAAAAATGTTCTTATGACTTTGAAGACTTTATGGGTGATTCTTCACAAACAAGTCATTTTGTTACTAAACTGCTTGATACAAAAACAGGGAATTGTGTTTCTCTACCTTACTTGTATAAAATACTAGTAGAAGAAATGGGTGGAGAAGCAAGATTATCTTTAGCACCAAATCATGTTTTTATAAAACATCAAAAAGAAGAAGGTGGCTGGACTAATGTGGAGTTAACAAATGGTGGTGATTTTCCGAGGGATGAATGGATAATAATAAATAGTAACATATCTGAGAAAGCATTGGAAACAGGAATATATATGAAACCGCTTGACAATAGAGAGACGCTTTCATTGTGTGTTTTCAACCTTGCTCAATCTTATATTTATAAATATGGTTATGATGAAAATGTAACTAAGATTATAGATTATTCACTTTTATTAGATAGTAATAACGTCAACGCTATACTAATTAAAATGAACGTAATTAATAATGATTGCATTACTTTAGCAAAAACAACGAACAAAGTTAAACTTGATTCCGTTAATAATAAATGGTTAAGTTATAAGCAAAGGATTGACGAACTCGGATATATCAAATCAGGACTAGAAGAATACAAAGACTTTATAAAAAGTAATAACCCTGAAGCTAAGAAAACTATTGAGGTGAAAAGTGAAGACTAGAGTAGTATTGATTCTTATACTTGCAGTTAGCTTGACTAATGCTAAGAACCCTTACGAACATTTTGGATATGATAATTCTGATATGGAGGCCAAGATGGAAGTGCTAAGACAAAACAAATTTATGATAGTCAACGAAGATACGACTTCGGAGATTAGTGCTTTGTTCTTTGATTTCAATCTTGCAAAAGTATCTATAATAGATAGATACGGGATTGTAGAAGAAAAACAAATACCCGAAGAAATGCAATTGAGGTGGAGTAGTGTGGATCCGTTGGCGAATCATCCTAATCAAGTTAGTTTATCACCATATTCCTCCTTTTGGAATAATCCAATTTCGAATAATGATCCAACGGGACTATGCCCTGATTGTACAGATGAGGTTTATGCACCGATTGCTGATCATGTTTACAATGCAAAAAAGGGGGATGTTACTGATAACGGTTGGAAAGTAATAAGTATTGACACCAGGAACAGTGGATTTAAAGGGGCTGTTTATAAAGGAATATTTAATGATAAAACTGAATATATATATGCAACAGCTGGGACCGAGGATTATATAGATCATTTGAACAATGGATCTCAATTATTAGGTCTTTCTACACAATATCACCAATCTACAATCATGGCTCAATTATACAGTCAAGAATATCCTGGTATTTCATTTTCAGGTCATTCACTTGGTGCTGGATTAGCTTCTGCGAATGCATTAAAGACTGGAGGGAAAGCTGTTACTTTTAATCCGGCTGCCATATCTGAAAACACGAGGACTAACTTAAAACTAAATAAAGATGCGGATATTCAAAATTATGTAATTAGAGGTGAATTAGTGGATTATTTACAATGGAATTTACTGGGAGTGGAACCAGTAGGTGATACTCATTATATTGATGCAAAATATTCTGCTGATCCAAGTACAAACTTTAAAGAAAGACTTAACAACCATTATATGAAAAATATACTAGAATACTTTAAAATAATTGAATACGAAAAGAAAAAATGAAATACAATCTTATATATTTATTATTAATGCTATTAACATTGACATCTTGTCAAAATGGATATGAGAAAATAGATGACAACTGGTACTATATTACATTTGATGAGGGTGCAGGCAAAAGAGAAAATCAATTATATGCTCATTTACCGACATTTAAGGTTTTAGATAATTCAGATTATGCAAAAGATAAAGATAGTGTTTATTTCGAGGGGCGCATTATAAAAGGTGCACATAGTGCTTCATTTAGAACAATAGGAAATACTATATATAGTTTAGATAAGAAAAATGTCTATATTTATTGGTATAAGATACCTAATGCAGATCCAAATAGTTTTGAGATATTAGAAACTCCTTATTCAAAAGATAAAAATCGAATTTTCTGTGGTAATATTTCACTAAAAATAAGTAAAGTAGAGAAGTTTGAATTACTGAATTTTGATGGATATTCAATTATGGACACAAGTGTTTTTAATAAGAGATTTTCAAATTTAATTTTAGACCGATTTGAAATTGAAACTATAGTCTATAGTGATGCTAATGCTTTAATAAATGGGAAGCGATATAAAGGAATTGAATTAATTGAATAAAAAAAGGCCACCCTCAGGCAGCCTTTCATTCAAATTCTTTTTAAGATCAATACTACATTTTCACAGGAACGTGAAGTGGGAAACCACTTGTGAATTCGTGTACTTCATGTTTTATAGTTTCTATAGCACTTTCGTTATCTACACTTGATATCGCTCTGTCTATGAAATCAGCGACTGTTCGCATATCATCTTCTTTCATACCACGAGTAGTTAGTGCTGGTGTACCAAGACGGATACCAGATGTCACCAATGGTGATTGATCATCATTTGGTACAGAGTTCTTGTTACAAGTCATACCAGCTTCGTCTAGTGTATTCTCAGCTTTTTTACCTGTCAAACCTTTGTTTCGAAGGTCAATAAGCATAAGGTGATTATCCGTACCACCAGACATTATATTATAATCTTTTGCTGCAAGTGCAGTTGATAAAGCATGTGCATTTTTGATAATCTGAGCTGTATAATCAGTGAAATCATCAGTTAGCGATTCTTTGAATGCAGTAGCTTTGGCAGCTATTATGTGCATAAGTGGGCCGCCTTGCATACCCGGCATAACACGCGAGTTAACTATCTCACTCATATTCTTCACTCTTCCAGATTTAGGAGCTACTATACCGAATGGATTTTCAAAGTCTTTACCCATTAATATTAGTCCCCCACGAGGTCCACGAAGAGTCTTATGAGTTGTAGTTGCTACGATATGTGCATGAGGAATTGGCGAGTTCAAATGACCTTTTGCTATCAATCCAGCTGGGTGAGCAATATCTGCAAATAGGAACGCACCTACAGAGTCAGCTATTTCTCTAAAACGTTTATAATCTATATTTCTAGAATATGCAGAAGCGCCTACAGTTATTAACTTTGGTCTTTCTTTCTTAGCTAGTTCTTCTACTTGGTTATAGTCAATTCTACCCTCTTCATCTAAGAAATAAGGAACGAAGTTGAACCACATACCCGAAAAATTAACTTGAGAACCGTGAGTCAAGTGACCACCGTGCTCTAAGCTAAGTCCCATTACCTTGTCGCCATGTTGGATGAACGAGAAGTAAACAGCCATATTAGCAGTACTTCCACTATGTGGTTGTACGTTTGCATATTCAGCACCGAATAGCTTTTTAGCTCTTTCTATTGCTAGATTTTCTGCCAAATCAACAAATTCACATCCACCATAGTAACGTGCATTTGGGTATCCTTCAGCGTACTTATTAGTTAGTACCGAGCCAGCTGCTTCGAGTACAGCGTCTGATACGAAATTCTCACTTGCTATTAATTCTAATTTTTGATGTTGTCTACCGCTCTCTTCTGTTATAGCGTGGAATAGTTCAGGATCATTCATTTTTATATTATCGTACATATTTTACCAGTATTTATTTTTGTATTAATAATTTTTCAATTTCTATTTTGTTTTTGTACTCATACATTATAGTATAAGCACCGTTGGATAGGTTTGTCAAATCTATTTGATAAGTATTCTTTGATTGATAAACTGTGTTCCCATATATGTCAACAATTTTCATGTTGTCAAATTTGCCATTTCTATTATCCAAATTCAGATTTATATAGTTATTAGCTGGATTTGGAGAAAATGAATTAGATATAGATTCAACCTGTTTTACGTTTGAAACTGTTTGACAATCAGTCTCTCCTGTAAGAGCATCAGTATAACAAACGAACTCATCATTCTCACCAAAGTTATTAATCCAATAAGGATAATTCATAGTATAGAGTGAGTTAAAAGTATTGATTGCAAGTATAGTTGTAGTCGGCTCTGCCGTTGGATATGCTTTTATATAATTCTGGTAAGATGTATTTGCAGAAACATAATCTACAAGTTCGTCAGAATCTATCCACGTTCCAGTAATTGGCTTAGTAATAAAACTAGGTACTGTTATACCTCCTTGATCTGATATATCAACAGCTTGAGTACCAAGAATAGATTTCAATACACCAATAACTGCTCTTTCATTAGTAGCATCATCTTCTATAACATATACCCATGATTCTGATTTACCGTCGGTCATACTCATTCCAGGTTTGACAGTGATACCAGAAACTACAAACTCATCTTTCATAGTTGCAATTGCCATTACAACAGGAGATTGAAATTGGGAATTTGATTTCGAGAAATTGATTGCAGTTGTCAATTCTGCTTCAGCGGTGTATTTGGTAAATAGCTGAGCTTCTGCATTAGTAGAAATCAATAATATAAATAGAGCAGAAAGTACAGTAATCAGTTTTTTCATGTTATTTTTTCATCATTTTAAAAATTTATCAGCATAAGTTAAGAATAATTTTTATCATTGCATATTAGTTTTCACTGATTAACAGAATAGTAAATTTGAATTCATTCAAAAATAGAATTTATCACATAGTTTTCGAAGCGGATACAACAGCTGGAAAATTGTTTGATATAGTATTGATTTTCGCAATTATTGCAAGCGTAATAGTAGTTATGCTGGATAGTGTTGTCGAGTTAAGTGCCGAATATGGCAGCTTATTTATTGGCTTAGAAATAGGGTTCACCGTCTTATTTACATTAGAATACTTTGCAAGGATTTATATTTCTGAACATAAACTGAAATATATATTTAGTTTTTTCGGGATAGTAGATTTTCTATCCATATTCCCTACATATTTCGGATTTTTCTTTAATACCAAATCAACTGCACTTATCACTATAAGAACTCTTCGTTTACTAAGAGTATTTCGAGTGCTAAAGTTAATAGGTTTCATAACTGAAGCTGGTGAACTAAAAAAAGCATTGGATGCTAGCAAGAAGAAAATACTAGTTTTCTTATTAGCTGTATTGTCAATGGTAACTGTGATGGGGACTCTTATGTATATGATAGAGTCTGCTGAATCTGGGTTTACCAGTATTCCGAGGAGTATCTATTGGGCTATTGTAACGCTTACTACTGTTGGTTATGGCGATATAGCCCCCTCGTCTAATTTAGGTCAGTTTATAGCATCAATCATTATGATAATGGGTTATGCCATAATAGCTGTACCAACGGGTATAGTATCTACCGAGATGAAAACATTGAAAGAGAATGAGCGCAACAAAGAGCGGATGCGAATATGTGCTAATTGTCAGACTAAAACGTCTGAGATTAATGCGAGATATTGTTTTCATTGTGGTGAAAAGTTATAATTTTAAATGAAAAAGCTTAGATTAAAGAAGAAAAGTTCATTAGTAACTAGAGAGTATTCTGTAGATTACAAAACTAGCTTAAACGAAGAACAACACAGAGTAGTGATGCACGATAAGGGTGCTGCACTTGTATTGGCAGGTGCTGGTACTGGTAAAACTAGGACGCTCGTATATAGAGTTTCTCGCTTAATAGAAGACGGGATTGACCCGCGAAGTATATTGCTACTGACTTTTACTAGAAAGGCATCTGCTGAAATGCTTTCACGCATTACTTCTTTACTCGATACTCGTGCTGGTAAAATAACTACTGGTACATTTCATTCATTTGCCTTGAAGATGCTAAAGCAATATTACAAGCAAATAGGATTTTCTCAGGAATTTAGTATAATTGATCAACAAGATGCGGCTGACACAATTGACTTGATAAGAGGGCGACACCTCCCCCCTAGTATCAAAAAACGATTCCCAAAGAAAAATACACTTCAGAAGATACTTTCCCTTTCTACGAATAAACGAGAAAGTACATTAGCTATACTAGAGGAATATTATCCCAAATATGTAGAGTACGAAGATCAGATTAACACAATATTTATGGATTATCATAAGTATAAGAAAGTAGCTAATGTGATGGACTATGATGATTTGCTTTTATATCTTTTGGAATTACTAAAAGAAAACCCAGATGCAAGAAAGCAAATAACGAGTATGTACAAGCATATAATGGTTGATGAATACCAAGACACAAATAGAATACAGCACGAGATTATACTACTACTCGGTGGCAAAGAGAATAATATAATGGCTGTAGGCGATGATGCTCAGTCTATTTATTCTTTCAGAGGAGCTGACCATCAGAATATATTTTTCTTTCCAGAGAGCTTCGAGAAATGTGAAATTTTTAAAATAGAACAGAACTATAGAAGCACCGAACAGATACTTGATTTATCTAATGAG
Organism: Kapaibacterium sp. (SeqCode); assembly: GCA_041675005.1. GTDB lineage: Bacteria > Bacteroidota > Ignavibacteria > Kapaibacteriales > UBA2268 > PGYR01. The sequence continues at coordinate 176,373 of JBAYUQ010000001.1, read as the reverse complement.
ATAATAAATGGTGCAGCTTTCAAATATGAGAAAAAGTTATTTAGTAGGGATAGAATTGGTGAAAAACCATACTTAGTTGCAGCTAATAGAGAAAGGCAGCAATCTGAATTCGTTGTACAGCAGATACTAGAGTTAAGAGAGCAGGGTATTGAATTAGAAGATATTGCTGTACTATTCCGTTCTAGTTACCATGCGTTTGATTTGGAGATTGATCTCAACAAATCAAATATACCTTATGTCAAATTTGGTGGAATGAAGTTCATAGAAACGGCTCACATCAAAGATTTGATATCTTACATGAGATTACTATTTAATCCTAAAGATGTGGTAGCTTGGCAAAGAGTTCTAATGTTAGTAGATGGAGTAGGTCCAGCTACTACAAGAAAGATAATCGATAATATTTCAGATAATCGACTTAATATAAGTAATTACAAAGATGTACTCCCTACTTTGAACAAGAATGTTGGAATAACAAATCTATTCAAATTAGTAGCTAAGAATTTCGACCCTACAGACATAACATACGCGGCTTCAGAGTTAGCTTTTTACTACAAAGAGTATATGGATGAGAAATATGACAATGTCAATAAACGTTGGAGAGATATAGAGACTTTCTTGCAGATAACAGATCAATATAATGATTTACCGACATTCCTAAATGATATGGCACTGGATCCACCTGTTAATTCATTGGATGAATTGGAGCCCGAATCTAAAGAAGATGAATATTTAACTATCTCGACAATCCACTCTGCCAAAGGATTGGAGTGGAAAGTAGTGTTTCTAATATGGGCAACAGAAGGAAAATTTCCATCAGCAAAATCTACACATACAATAGATTCAGTTGAAGAAGAGCGAAGATTGTTTTATGTTGCAGTTACTCGAGCGAAAGATTATTTATATATTGTCTATCCGTTTGGTATTTTTGATAGAGAGAGCGGTATGGTTTTAAGCGAGCCATCTAGATTTATAGGCGATATTGGTGATGAATTTCTGGAGAAATTCATATTAACAGAAGATGAAGACGACGAAGGAATCGACGATTAGGAGATTGCAATGAAGAAACTGAATATATTATTTTTATTACCTAGATACCCATTCCCACTTATAGGTGGAGATAGGGTAAAACCGTATTATATAATTAAACACCTTGCAAAAGAACACAATGTAACTCTTGTTACATTCTTTCAAGGAAAAAAATTCACCGAAAGTCTAAAAAACTCTGTAAAGAAACTGGGAGTTGACTTACATGTCATTCCATTAAAGCCATTTAATGCTGGTATCAGCTCTTTGACTAAGTTAATGTCCAAAAAACCGTTAGAAATACTTTATTATGAGCAAAAACAATATCATGAAGAAGTAGAAAAGTTAATAGACGAAAAGAACTTTGATTTAGCATTTTCCTTTTTTATGAGAACTGCAGAGTATATTAAAAAAGCACAAATACCTAGCATTCTGATGGCTGAAGATTGCAGAACGGAATATCAAAAACGTTCATACAAAGGCACAAAGAACCTTAAGCAAAAACTTATACGGTATTGGGAGTGGAAGAAACTAGGTAAATATGAACCTGATATTGTAAACTATTTTGATGCTGTAACTTTCGTAACGGAAGACGATATCAAGTTGATGAGAAAGCTAAATCCTAATGCTAATTATCATTTACTTTCTAATGGTGTAGATGTAGATAAATTCGTACCTGACGAAAAACAGGAACGAGAGGATTTACTATTCACAGGCAAACTAGATGTATGGGCTAATGAACTTATGATAAATAGATTGGTGAACGAGATACTGCCAATTGTTAAAAAGGAATTTCCAAATATAAAACTAGTATTAGCTGGGGCGAACCCATCTAAAGCCATTTCTAAATTAGAAGATGATGATGTAGAAATACATTCTAATGTACCAGAAATAGTATCATACTTGCAAAAAGCAGCTGTATATGTCCACCCCCATTATGGTGGTACTGGTATACAAAATAAGCTATTGGAAGCAATGAGTGCTGGTTGTCCTATAGTTACGACAACTACTGGTAATCAAGGGATTTATGCAACTGATGGTGAAGAAATAATGATAGCAGAAACCTCTGAAGAATTTGCAACAAAGGTAATACAGTTATTGAAAGACAAACAATTATCAGAGAAAATTAGTAAAAATGCACGCGAATATATTATCAGAACTCATTCGTGGGAAATAATATATGACCAATGTGATGCTGTAATAAAAGAAGTATGTGGGCTATATGAATAAGTGTTTTTTTTTCGATAGAGATGGAATTGTAAATACTAGAAAGATTGATGGTTATATAAAGAACTATAACGAATTCGAGTTTATTCCTGAATTTATAGAAATATTTAAAAAAGTGGATGAGCTTGGTTTTCTAAAAGTAATAATAACTAATCAACAAGGAATAGGCAAAGGGGTAATGACTGAGGAAGAGCTTTCTATAGTTCATAACCTTATGCAATTCAATCTATATCAGAAATTGGGTTATAGCTTTGATGATATATACTATAGCCCGGATTTGGCTAATAGTGGCTCTAAGTCAAGAAAACCAGAACCCGGAATGATACTCGAAGCTATCGAGAAATGGGATATTGACAAAGAAACCTCTTATTTCATCGGTGATAGTGAGTCCGATGCTATAGCTGGTGAAAGGGCAGGTATAAAAACAATCCTAATAGGTAATTTCTCAGAAAATAAAGCTAATTTTGTATTCTCAAATTATAAAGAATTCATAAATAATATTGAGAATGTAATCGGGAACTAATTAGTAAAATAAATCGATTGCTGAAATCGTCTTATACACAAAGATTTTAAGTTTAATAACTAAATATATAAGCGGAGAACAGAATGTCTCAACCAATTCATTTAACAGATGCAAATTTCACAAAAGAAATTAAAAATTCAGATGTACCAGTAGTTGTAGATTTTTGGGCAGCATGGTGCGGTCCTTGTAGGATGATAGCTCCTATCATTGACGAGTTAGCGGCAGAATATGACGGCAAAGCAATGATTGCTAAAGTTGATGTAGATAATAACCAACAAGTTGCTATGCAATACGGTATTCGTTCTATCCCTACCATCTTGATGTTCAAAGGTGGCGAACAAGTCGAAACTATCGTTGGTGCAGTTCCAAAAGAACAAATACAAAGCAAATTAAACGCCCTAATGGGATAATATACAATGTCAAGACCAGAACTATTGGACGATGTGAGAATAGATGACGAATTAGAAAATTTGGTCAACTGGAAAAAAGACGGTAAAGAAATAAAGAGAGAAATAGTAGCAGCCGATTTTGCATCCGCTATAGGATTTGTGAACTCGGTTGCCATTATATCAGAGAGTATGGACCACCATCCGAATATAGAAATATATGGATGGAACAAAGTCCGAATAAGCGTCAGTACTCACGACGCTGGTGGTCTAACCGAATTAGACTTTAAACTTGCCAATAAAATAGATTCTATAAAACTAAATGCTAATGAGGAATAGAACATGAGTTCTTTCATTTATGATATAATCGGACGTCAGATAATCGATTCGCGTGGTAATCCAACAATTGAAGTTGATGTAATATTAGAAGACGGTACGTATGGCCGTGCAGCTGTGCCTTCTGGTGCTAGCACAGGTGAAAACGAAGCACACGAACTAAGAGACGGAGACGATTCTGTTTACTTAGGTAAATCTGTTTACCAAGCTGTTGATAATGTGAATACTATTATTGCGGAAGCTCTTGAAGGTTTTGATTGTTTGGAGCAAGCTCAAATAGATAATCTGCTTATTGATTTGGACGGTACGGATAACAAATCTCATTTGGGTGCAAATGCTATACTTGGTGTTTCACTTGCTGTAGCTAGAGCAGCTGCAAACCATCTGATGATTCCACTTTATAGATATATTGGTGGCGTTTCGGCTAATACACTACCTACTCCAATGATGAACATCATAAATGGTGGTAAGCACGCTGACAACAATGTTGATATTCAAGAATTTATGATACTTCCAGTTGGTGCTAGTACATTCTCTGATGCTTTAAGAATGGGTATAGAAGTATTCCATAACCTGAAAGCTGTACTTAAATCAAAAGGATATAATACTTCAGTTGGTGATGAAGGTGGCTTTGCTCCATCACTAAAATCCAATGAAGAAGCATTCGATGTGATACTAGAAGCTATTGAAAAAGCTGGTTATAAACCCGGTGAGGATTTCTTACTTTCTATAGACGTAGCTGCTTCAGAAATGTACGAAGATGGCAAATACAAAATGTACAAATCTACTGGTGAACTTAAAACTGGTGATGAGATGATAGAATGGTATGCTGCATTAGCAGAAAAGTACCCTCTTATTTCTATCGAAGATGGATTAGATGAGAACGATTGGGAAAATTGGAAAAAACTAACTGATAGATTGGGCAACAAAGTCCAATTAGTTGGTGATGATTTATTCGTAACTAATCCTGAATTCTTAGCTCGTGGTATAGAAACTAAAACTGCTAACTCAATTCTAGTAAAAGTTAATCAAATCGGTACACTAACTGAAACTATCGAAGCTGTTAATATGGCTCATAGAAATGGATATACTAGTATAATCTCTCACAGAAGTGGTGAAACGGAAGATACTTTCATAGCTGACTTGTCAGTTGCACTTAACTCTGGTCAGATAAAGACTGGTGCTCCAAGTAGAAGTGACCGTACTGCTAAGTACAATCAATTACTAAGAATAGAAGAAGAACTAGATACTGATTCGTATTATTCGGCTAATTTCCCATTCAATAAATTTAACAAATAAGACAATATGATTAAATTTGGAACAGACGGCTGGAGAGGTATCATAGCCGATGATTTTACTTACGCTAACTTACGATATGTAGCACTAGCTGGTGCTGATTATGTGAAAGAACTATCTGATGAACAAACTAACCCAAGTGCTGTTATTGGATATGATGGTAGGTTTATGTCTAGAGAGTTCGCCGAAGAAACGGCTAAAGTATTGGCATCACAAGGCATAGTAGTTAATATAAGCGACAACATATCTTCTACTCCTCAAGTATCATTTAACACAAGACAAAAGAAAGCTGAATTGGGATTCGTAATTACGGCATCTCATAATCCAGCTATATATAATGGATTCAAAGTTAAGGGTAGCTTCGGTGGCCCTGCCACTCCTTCGCAAATAGCAAGATTAGAAGAAATACTTCATCAAAGAATGACAGATGGATTCGAATTCAATTTGGAATCTGTTGCTCATTATAAAGAAAAAGGATTAATCAAGTATTTCGATGCTAAAGATACATATCTACGCCATATCAAAAAGCGTTTGGATATGGATGCTATCAGAAAGGCCGATTTCAAAGTAATATTCGACCCAATGCACGGCGCTGGAATGGGTATGTTAGAAGGACTTATCGACAAGGTATTCGAACTTCATAGCGAATGGAACCCTGGATTCGGTAATATAGATCACCCTGAGCCAATCGAAAACTGTTTAGGAGATTTGATTACGACAATAAAGAGTGGAGAATTCGATTTTGGTCTAGCTACTGACGGTGATGCAGATAGATTAGGAACTGTGGATGGAGAAGGTAACTTCGTAGATTCGCACAAGATATTTATGATATTACTTCGCTATCTGTATGAAATCAAAGGTAAAAGAGGCGATGTGGTAAAGACTGTTTCACTTACTTCGATGGTTGATATGTATTGCGAAGACAAGGGAATAACTCTACATGAAACTCCTGTTGGCTTCAAATATACTGCTGAATTGATGATAGATAAGAATGTTCTTATAGGTGGTGAGGAATCCGGTGGGTTAGGTACTTCGTTGCATATTCCAGAACGTGACGGTATATTCAATGGTCTTTTACTATTAGAAGCAATGGCTGTAACTGGCAAATCTTTGAAAGAGTTATGTGATGATTTGGATGAGCAATTTGGGCCGCACCGCTATCATAGAATAGATAAGAAAATGACTCAAGAAGAAAAAGATACTATTCTGAATGCTGCATATAAAATACCAAGTAAAATAGGTAGATTTGAAGTCGAAAGAGTTGACACCAAAGATGGTATTAAGTTCTATTTCAATCACGCATGGCTATTGATAAGGGCATCTGGTACGGAGCCATTACTTAGATTCTATGCCGAGGCGGAATCTATGAATGTTGTAAATGAGCTATTACACGAAGCAATGGATTTAAAATAGATAGCAATACGAAATAAGATTATTTACAGAAAGGCTGCCTGAGGGTGGCCTTTTTTTATAATCTGAATTGAACTAGCCGCTATGTTACTATTTAGCTTGTTTTGAATGATTTTGTAACAAAGTATTAAAGAATTGAATTAATTTTAAGTTGATTGAGTAAATAATTATGTTTTTTCATTTTTCTTTTTTTAGTTTCAAATAAATTATTATTTTAAATCAGAAAATAAGTGAGAAAAATAAAAAAGGTCAGAAAAAACTTCGTTGGTAATTCCTGACCTGTATTTATCATCTAAAATTGCACACCTCAAATGATATTTACAAATTTAATGAATTATCCTCAAATAATTAAATATTTATTAATTTTTTAGGGAATTTCAGAAATGAAAACATATAAAAACATATTAGTTACACTTGGAGTAACATTATTCCTACTTACTGTGGGGATGAAAAACGAAGCACAAGCTACATGTCCATCAGGTTACAGTACAAAAACTATTAATATGAACGTCGGTGGTTGTGCATATGAATTTGATATTTGTTATAAGTGTTCTCCTCTTGGTGCTGGAGCAACTAAAATTCAATTAGGTTCCTGGCCTACTTTAATCACTCCAGGTTGTGTTCCAACTGTTCCATTTAATGCGGTTGTTGATTACATTTTATCACAAATACAGACTCCTGCATTCATTTTTTCTGAAGTATGTGTATTTAATCCGGTAACTCCTTGCGATGGACCTCCCCCACCATATCTTATTACATTTAGTCTTCCACAATGTTGGCAAGCTGAAGTAATTTTCTATTTCGGTGAAAATACTTTGTATTTTTCCTCTTGTTCGGATGATTTTTGTGAAGCAACATATACTATCTGTAAAGATGCAAGTGGTAATTATATTAAAACATTGCTACCTCCAGCTATTGGATCTTCTACACCAGAATGTCATTTGATTGAACCAATATTTGATTTTCCAACACCTTCAGATACAGTAGGTACGAAAACACCATGTTATATTTATCATACACCTTGTGATTCAAACTAATTATTGATATATACCTGATGAACGAAGGTTCATCAGGTTATTTATAAAAATGGAATTCTATTATGAAGTTAATTATAACATTTATTCTTTTAATATCTTTCTTAACTCAAGCTAAATCCCAAATATGGGAAAAAGTAGCCACACCTTTCGAATATGAAACTATAAATTATTTAGCGAGTATGAATGGTGAAATATTTGCAAGTAAGTATGACTACGTTGACTCGACTGTATATAATTATCAATATTCAAATGGTGAATGGGTTAGGGCGATAGAAGATACAATTTATAAAGAATTTGGATATCTATATCAAGTTGACCAATTTGACAATAGAATATTAGTTAGTTGTGTATATGGCGTCTTTCTCAGTGATGATTATGGAGAAAATTGGTCAAAAATATTAGAAGAAGGCTCTTTTAGTCAAGATTGTGATATTAGTCCTAATGGAATATTTGGTATTAAAAAATCTTTTGAGAGTCATTTATTTAAATATGATGAAGTCAAGAAAGAATGGAAACAGAAAGAAGATAAATATGATACTTTGCAGTATTTTTTTGTTAAGCAAATAGAGTCTAATAGTACCCATATATTTGCTCTTCAGCAAAAAGTAGCTAACCCAACTAAATTTAAAGATACAGTGAGTGGAGGTCTATTTGCTTCAACAGATAAAGGAGAAAGTTGGAAAAAAATTTTAAATGATTCAACTCTATTATCAGTTTTCATAACTGATGAATACATTATGGTTAGTGCAAAAAATGGTAAACTATTTAGCTCTGATGACAATGGAAAAACGTGGACTGAAAATGACATAGAAACAGAAATTAACAACTTTTCACTTGATGGTGATAGAATAATTGCACTCTCAAATCCAGCAGGAATAATTGAATCTCGTGACTATGGGCAGACTTGGCAAGTATTAAACAAAGGAATTTACAATTCACAAATCTATAAAAAAGATGATAGATATTTCTTATTTCATTATAATTTAGTTTATGAATCTGACAGCTTATTTAAAGATATTAGGCCTACTAATTTTACATATCCGGATGCATTGGTAGATAGAATTTATAATCACAACGATACTTTATTGTGTGTAGGTAGTTTCGATAGAGGTGTTCAATATTCAACTGATTTAGCTATGAATTGGAATACATACTATCCGTTTTTAGAAGAAGATAGAGTTAGTATTAATAAAATATATAGAAAAAATAATTATTTATTTTTAAAAGCCCCGTATGCACTATATTCATCATTGAATAACGGTGAAACTTTCGAAGTTTATCCAATATTTGGACGTTATGAGGACTTAATATTATTTGAAGATAAAATTTTACTTTATGGTGCTGACGGTAGGGTTATAAGTAAAGATTATGGAAAAACACTGTCCCCTATTGATACAACTGTAATTAAGAGTAATTATCGAATATTTAAGATGTCAGAAACGAAGAGTGGAAATATATTAGCATTTTCTACTTTCAACGGTGTTTTCAAATCATCTGATAAAGCAGTAACTTGGACAAAATTAGTAGATTCATTACCAACTGATACAACTTTTGCTTCAATAAATAATTTCTATGAATTTGGCAAAAATTATTATGCAATAAATCAATCACCTACAAGAATATTGAAATCAACAGATAAAGGTAAATCTTGGACAAAATTAGAAATTGAATTATTTAATGAAATTCAATATTCTTATATAGAAATGATTGATGAGAATAATATAATAGTTTCAAGCTATGGTAGTGGGATAAAAGGTATGAAGCTTTCTAATAACCAAGGTAAAACTTGGAGAAATATAGAAGATAATTTGCCTTTACTAAATGAAAATGAAACATATTTGTATAGAATAATTGGGGTAATTGGGAAGAATATTTTTGTTGGAAATTCTACAAGTAGTTACTCAAAAGGTAATTTATTTGTGACAACATTAGAAAAGTTGGGAGTGCAAACTTCAATAGAATCTGAAATTGAGAATAATTACCTCTACACTTATCCGCCATATCCTAACCCAGCAAAGTCGGAAGTTAAAGTGCTATTCTATTGGGATATAAACTTACCGATGACTACAGATGATATTAGTATATATGATATAACTGGTAAGAAAATAGATGCAGTTGGTAAAATCAGCTTAGTAAAAAAGAGAGCCACTATGGCAACCTAATCTGGGATTGCTCCTCAGCTCAGCCGGGTATATACCTAATCAACATAAAACACGGCACAGAAGAGAAAGCAGTGAAAGTGGTGGTGGAGTAAGTTTAATAGTGTTAATCTATCAATAAACCTTCAACAAATAACCGAATTACTCGTCCACAGTTGTAATAACAAAGAGTAATTCCAAAATGCAATTATCAAAACCGAGAGTGGTCATAGTAGGTGCAGGATTCGGTGGACTCTCCGCCGCTAAGGCCCTAAAAAACACAGACGTTGATGTAGTTGTTGTAGACAAGAACAATCATCATTTATTTCAACCCCTATTATATCAAGTGGCAACTGCCGCTCTTTCCCCAGGTGATATAGCCCAACCAATTAGAACTGAATTACGTGGTAATAAAAACGTACAAGTAATTCTAGATGAAGTAATATCAATTGATAAAGAAAATTCTACATTAGAATTGACCAATGGATTTTTGGATTTCGATTATCTAATTCTAGCTCCAGGTAATAGACATAGCTATTTTGGGAATGATGAGTGGGAAAAATACGCCCCCGGTTTGAAAGATTTGAACGATGCTATTATTATGCGTGAGAAAATCCTCAAATCATTTGAAAAAGCTGAACGCAACTATAAGAACAAAGACGAATACAAACGAAACACCTCTTTCGTAATAGTAGGTGGTGGCCCAACTGGCGTCGAGTTAGCTGGTGCAATTGCAGAAATAGCTCGTAAGACTATCTTAAAAGATTTCCCACTGATTAAGGCGAAAGACATAACAGTAAAACTAGTAGATGGAGCTGATCGCCTACTTACTCAATATGACAAATCTCTTTCCGAATATACAAAAACAACTCTTGAGAAGATGGGAGTAGAAGTAGTACTAGAGACTATTGTAAAATCAGTAGAAAAAGACTTAGTAATAACAGATAATGGAGAGTTTGATAGTTCAAATATTATTTGGGCTGCTGGGAATAAGGCTTCTCCCCTACTGGAAACACTAGATACAGAGCTAGACCGAGCGGGTAGGGCTTTAGTTAACCCTGATATGAGTATAATCGATTATGAGAATATATTTGTAATAGGAGATGCCTCGTATCTTGTAGATGCTAATGGTAAAATAGTACCGGGAATAGCTCCAGCAGCAATGCAACAAGCAAGATATGTGGCAAAATTGATTGTACAAAGAAAAAAATTAAACTCACGGAAGCCATTCAAATACTTAGACAAAGGAAGCATGGCTACTATCGGGCGAGCAAAAGCAATAGCCCAAGTTGGCAAACTGAAATTCAAGGGGTTCATCGCTTGGATGATGTGGGGAGTCATCCACATTATGTTCCTAATAGATTTCCGTAACAGACTAAAAGTGATGACCGAATGGCTCTGGTACTATATTACATTCAAACCCGGAGCTAGTTTGATATTCCATAATGAGACGAAAGAAAAAGAAAAAGTGAGTTAGAATAATTAAAAATTTGAATGAAAGGCTGCCTGAGGGTGGTCTTTTTTTGGTTATATCAACGCAACTAATGCTACCATCAATAACAGAGATACAACAGCTGTTACAATAGCAATATTTGATTTTGTTTGATTAGATTTTATCTCTGATTCAAGAGTCTTATTCTCCCCTCTTACTATAGAGATTTGTTTCTCATAGTCGTGGATTATCTTTTGGTTTCTTTCTTTTTCGACCTCGAATTCACGCCTGTATGAGCGGATTGCCTTATCTAATTCTAGTATATCATCTAGGAATTCAATTTTCTTTATTTTTTCTTGCCTTTCTTCTATTATATCTATTTTTTCGAGTAAGTGGCTTTCGGTGTTTCTTAGGTCACTATTGAATGTACGTGACATAGATTCGGTGATAGACTTTATGCTATCCATGAATCCTTCGAGTGAACGCATTTGCTTGAATATACGTGCGTTAGTCTCATCCTGCAATTTATTCGATTCGTATATTCGCTTATCGTATTGCTCTAGGTGTCTATCTACTTTGCGGATTCTATCATATATTCGGCTTTCCAGAGTACGAGACTCTAACTCAATTTCCTTATCTACATAAGATTTGATTGAGCTAACTTCGTCGGATATTTTTCTCTCGACCTCAAATCTGAAATCTACGTACGCTTGAGTGAATTCATTAGACTCCACTTCAAATTTTTCTAGTAGGTTTTCAAATTCACTCTTGTGTTGTTGTATTTTTTCGTAGTCAATTTCGAGCTGCTTTACTTGACTTATCTTCTCTTCGATTGATTGAATACTATTATCATATCGTATTTCTAAATCAATAATCTCGTTGTTAAACTTATCTTCGTACTTATCAGATATTTCACGCAATTTATTGATATCATTACTAATAGCATCACGCAATCCTTCCAATTCATTGAATAGAGATTTATATCTTTCAGCTTGATTTCTAACTGTAAGAAGTAAATTTTTTACATTTTCATCAATTGCTTTTGTTTCTATCATTTCTCGTTTTTCTCGATGAAATTAGTCAATTCGTTGCTTAGAGCTTCGAGATATTCATTATTAATTTCTTCTACCGGCTCGTTTGAGTAATTCTGTTGTATTATCATAATATCCTCTCTAAACTCTTTATCGTTCATATACTTATCAAAGAAGAAGTCCTTTATGTATTCATTTAAAAAACCGTCTTTAGCCAATGTTTCAAAGTGGTTTACGGGCTTTACTAATGACTTTACTTTTTCAAGATATTTTTCAGAGAATTTCATTTTAGTAAGATATATTTATTTTAATATTTAATCGGTAATGTCAGTGTATATGTTTAGTTAGAATCTATTAAAACTAATATATGAATTTTAGATTAAAAATCGTAACTAATAAGTGTTATAATTTTTTTATTTTTGTGCTACTTACCATAACAGAAAAAGAAAATGTTCAAATCGGCAATAAGAGATATAATACCAGACACGGATCTAGACAACCTAGGAAATAGCAAAGCAAAGGAAGAATTTGATTTACTATTAGCTGATTGTCAGAAATTCATCAAAAATGGTAATGTCGAACTACTTAAAAAAGCATTTCTAATTACTCTTGATGCTAATAAAGATCGATTAAGATTATCTGGTACGCCTTACTATAGCCATGAAATTGCAGTTGCAAGAATAGTAGCTACTGAAATAAAATTAGATGATACATCTGTTATTGCTGCATTACTATGTGATGTAATCAAAGAAGAAAACGAATATGACTATAAACTTATTAAAGCAGAGTTTGGAACTACTATAGCTGATATCGTGACAGGCATAGAAAAGATAAATCACATAGAAGAAGAGTTAATCCAACCGGAAGTTGAACTTGAGAATTATCGTAAGTTACTAATGTCAATGTTCAAAGATGTTAGGATTATCTTCATTAAGTTAGCCGAAAGATTGGAAAACCTAAGAACAATCGCACCATTAGCACCAGAAAAACAACTTAAAGATGCAAAAGAAGCACTCGAAGTATTTGCACCCTTTGCAAATAGGTTTGGGTTTAGAAATATAAAATGGGAATTGGAAGACTTAGCATTCAAAATAACAAACAGAGAAGAATTTGATAATATTAAGTCCAAATTACTTGGTAAAAGAAAAGATAGAGAAAAATATGTAGAGGATTTCAAAGCACCATTACTAGAGAAAATTAGCAGCGATAAATTCTTAGAAAAGAATAATGTCAAAGTGAAAATCTACGGTAGAGCAAAGCATATTTATTCTATATTCAACAAAACAATAGCTAGAAATAAGCCAGTAGATGAGCTATATGATTTGATAGCTATACGTATTATTTTAGAATGCGAAGATCCTAATATGTGTTTTTACGTTTATAGTTTGGCGGCATCTATATACCCACCTGTACCAGAGACATTCAAAGATTATATAAACGCCCCAAAGCAAAATGGGTATCAATCAATTCATTGTGCCGTATTGGGGCCACAACGAAGACCTGTAGAAATACAATTAAGAACACGGAAAATGCACGAAGTAGCAGAAAGGGGTGTTGCAGCCCATTTTAATTATAAGAAAGGATTTATTCCTGCACAGTCTGTATTCGATAATCCGAACGCAATTGAGTGGATGGACTCTGTACGTGAGATGATAGAAAGCAACGAAACAGAATCACCAGAAGAGCTATTCAACTTTCTCAAGAAAAATACTTTTCTCCAGGAAATTCATATATTTACACCTAAAAATGAGTTGCATACTTTTCCAATTAACTCTACCCCTTTAGATTTTGCGTTTCAGATTCATAGTGAACTTGGAAGCCACTATATAGGTGCTAAAGTCAACGGTAAAATTGTCCCAATCGACTATAAATTACAAAGTGGTGATCAAGTTGAGATTTTGACTTCCAATAAAAAATCAATATCAGAAGATTGGCAAAGTATTATCACAACTAATAGAGCTAGGTCAGTACTAAATAGATACTTAAAAGAAATACAAACAAAGAACTACCGCAAAGGAAGAAAGCTTTGGAAATCTGAAATTATAAATGGTCAACTTGCAATCCGACAATCAGTTATAGACAAAGTAGTTAAAGAACTAGACCTATCATCAGAACGTGATATGTATATAGAGATAGGAAAAGGTAATCTAGATATAACCTACATAGCTGAGTTATTAAAAGGGTTATCTAAAAAAGGTGCTAGAGTCAATCTGCAAAAACCAATTAGAAAGCAAACTAGAACTTCAATCAAATCGCTGATAATCAGAGGTAAGGACAGACCAGGTATCGTGAAAGAGATCACCGAGAAAATAATCTCAATAGAAAATGTAGGGCTCAATGGTATTTCATTTGATACTATCGAAAATGTATTTGAAGGAAAAGTTACTCTGAAACTTATTAATGATATAGAGTTAAGTAGTATAATTGAGAAAGTAATGAACATAACAGATATAGAATCTGTTGAAATCTACAAATAAATGATTCTTTTGTGGATAATCATTATTAGATTATTACTTGAAAGAATTAAAAAATTAATGTATTTTTGTTAAATTTGATTTTCTAAAACCAAAATTCTAAAACTTATGGCATTGACAACAATATTCTTTTTGATATTAAGTATAGTAGCTATTGGGACTGCGTTTGGTACAATAGCATCAAAACACCCTGTGGTGTCAGCTATGAATTTGGTATTGCATTTTGTGATGCTTGCCGGTTTATATTTGACACTAAATGCTCAATTTATTGCAGTGTTACAGATATTAGTTTATGCTGGTGCTATTATGGTACTAGTCGTTTTCGTTATCTTACTACTCAATTTGGGTAAAGAAGACGAAGTAGAAACAAAGTTTAATGCGCGTAAAGGAGTGGCTATGGCATTCGGAGCTGCATTCTTTGTTCAAGTATTAATCCTATTCACTGGAGCTGGCACTTTCGCTCATGAGATAACAGCTGAATCAGTTAATATTTCGCAAGTAAAGAGCTTAGGTTATAAGCTATTCACAGAGTATCTGTTCCCATTTGAGTTTATTGCCTTATTGCTATTAGTAGCAGTAGTTGGTGCATTGTTATTAGGTAAAAAGAAATTATTTTTAGAAAGAGACTTACCAGAGAAGAGTTTAAAATGATTGAAGCAATTCCATTAGAATATTATTTGATACTATCAGGAACGATATTCGCAATAGGTTCCGTAGGTGTACTAACGAGAAGAAACGCTATTATTATATTTATGTGCATAGAGTTAATGCTCAATTCCGTGAATATCAGCTTAGTTGCATTCTCATCTTTTATGGGAGATTCTTCCGGACAAATATTCGTGTTCTTCGTTATGGCAGTAGCCGCAGCGGAAGCAGCGATTGGGTTAGCAATTGTACTTGCTTTATTTAGAAATAAACGTACTATTTATGTAGATGAGATAAATCTACTCAAGTGGTAATTTAATAAAAACTTCTAGATTTTATCTAGATTAAAAAATGTTGAAAATATTTTTTAGTTTGAAACCCTTATCTATCAAGGCATTTGAGAGTTAAGGTAAAATTTTATGAAAAATTAATTTGCATTTTAATGTAATCTCACTTACATTTGAATTGTTAAAATACGCAGCATAAAGGGATGATACACACCAAAATGTACTCCACTTTATTTAAAACATAATAATATAAAGAGTTAGACCATTGGAAGACGAGAAAGACACGAATGTCTCGGAAATCAAGGTTATTTCTAATTGGAATCGATTTATCGTTCCGATTTTTCTGCTAATTGCTATTGGCGGTACAGTTTATTTAGTAAACTTATCCGACAATTGGTTCATGGGAGAGAAAATAACTGAATACGAGGTAAACGGATTAAACTTGAATGATTCCGATAAGTTCTTTGAACTAGCAAAGAAAATATCTTTTGGAAAAACTAAAGATAGTGTAATACTAAAGAAGATTGAAGAAGAAGTAGAGAATGATGCATACATAAAAAAATGTGTCGCTTCATTCGCAAGTCAATCAATGATTAGTTTAGATTTAGTAGAAAGGTATCCATTTGCTTTTTATAATATTGGGGAAAATTTAAATTATATAGACCAAGAAGGTACTATACTTCCCTATAAAGTATTGAAAGATTATTCAGATTTGGTAATTGTATCGGGGTTTTTAACTACAGATACAACACTGATTAAAGCGGCAATTAATATCATAGATGAACTAAATAAGAAACAGGAAGTTTTGGATTTTGTCAGTGAAATAAGATATATAGATGATGAGAAGGGGTTCGAATTAATCGGTCCATTCGAAAAGGTAAAAATATATTTGGGTTTGGATGATAATATAGAAAACAAGTTTGACAAGTTAAGAATACTAATGCGCGATAGATCTGCTCGAGTACTTTTGACATCAGTCAAGACTGTTGATTTGAGATGGCTTGACAGAATAGTAATAGAAGAAATATAAAAAAATCTAAGGTATTAATATGTCCTCTACATTAAATAATGGTTTACCTATTTCGGTAGGTTTAGATATCGGAACTTCTAAAGTTTGTGCATTAGTTACTTCACCCGATCCAAGTAACAACACTCTTAAGATATTAGGTATAGGTATAGCCGAAAGTGAAGGCCTGAATAGAGGTGTAGTAGTTAATATCGAAAAGACAATACGTAGCATTAAAAAAGTCATAGAGCAAGCTGAAGAACAATCAGGCATTAAAATAAAAGAAGTAACTGTCGGTATAGCTGGTGACCATATTGAGGCAATAAGAACTCGTGGTATCATAGGTATATCTAATAGTGAACAAGAAATCACTCAAAGCGATGTAGATAGATTATTAAAAGATGCTAGTAAAATAGCAATCCCATCAGAAAGAAAAATATTACACGTAATACCTCAGGATTTCATCATAGATGGTCAAGATGGAATCACAGATCCAATCGGGATGTCTGGAATTAGAATGGAAGCTAATGTAAATATAATAACTGGTTTAAAAACGGCTATTAATAATATTTACAGATGTGTAGAAAGATTAGATATTAAAGTAAAAGACGTAATCCTAGAGCCAATAGCTAGTAGTAAATCAGTATTATTAGATGCAGAAAAGGAAATGGGTGTTGCCATAATTGATATTGGTGGTGGTACTACTGATGTTGCTATTTTTGAAGAAGGAATATACAGATTCACTTCTGTATTCGCTTTGGCTGGTAAACATGTAACAAATGATATTAGAAAAGTATTAGGTATTGTTACAAATCAAGCTGAAAAAATCAAAAGAGATTATGGCCATTGCCACGGCGAATCAATAATGAAAGATGAAATGTTTATGGTACCTGGTATAGGTGGTCGTAAACCTATGGAAATACAAAAATCACAGTTATGTGAGATAATCCAACCAAGAATGCAAGAACTATTCGAATTTGCATTAGCTGAAATCAATCGTTCTGGTTATGCACATAGTTTAGGAGCCGGAATAGTTATTACTGGTGGTACGGCATTGCTAACGGGAACAGAAGAGCTAGCAAAAGAAGTATTTGGTATGCCAATAAAGATTGGTATTCCTACGAATCTATCTTACAGTGGTTTGGCTCCAGAAGTAAGCAGCCCAGTTTATTCGACTGCAGTTGGTTTAGCTTTGAACGGAATAGGTGATATTAATTCATTCGAAATTGAAGATTTGACAATCGAAGTAGAAAATACTGAAGAAATAATTGATGAAACACCAACTGTAGAAAAAGTAGAGAAAGTAAAAGAAAATTCTGTTAAAAATATCTTTGCAAGAAAAGTAGCTAAAAAGGAAGTACAAGAAAAAGCAGATAAAAAAGGAAAAGCTGTAACCAACACAGTTAGCAGATTGAAGAAATTTATAGAAGAATTATAAAAATAAATTAAATTTTAAATTTTTGGGGGCATCCAGATGATATCATTAGATACACATTCACAAGAAAAGAGCGCTAGAATCAAAGTCATTGGCGTCGGTGGTGGCGGTGGAAATGCAATAAACAACATGATTGAAAAAGGACTTCAAGGTGTTGATTTTATAGTTGCAAACACTGACAACCAGGCACTAGACTACAATAGAGCTGATATGAGAATACAGCTTGGTAAACAAAAGACTAAGGGATTAGGCGCTGGTGCAGACCCATCAGTAGGCAAGATTTCAGTAGAAGAGAGTGTAGAAGATATCAAAAAGATGCTAGACAAAGCAGATATGGTATTCATAACTGCTGGTATGGGTGGTGGGACTGGTACAGGTGGTGCACCTGAGATAGCTAAAATAGCTCGCTCTATGGACGCCCTTACTGTAGCTATAGTAACTACTCCATTCCATTGGGAAGGCAAGAGAAGAATGGAAGTTGCTGAAAAATGGATAGCCGAACTAAGACAGAATGTAGATGCTCTAATAGTAATTCCAAATCAGAAATTATTAGAAATCATAGACAAGAAAACGAGTTTCAAAGAAGCATTTCTAACTGTCGATGAGGTATTATATAATGCAACAAGAGGCATTTCAGATATTATCTCACAGCACGGTGTGGTAAACGTAGATTTCGCTGATGTTAGAACTGTAATGAAAGATATGGGTGACGCCCTAATGGGTATTGGTGTAGCTACTGGTGATAACAGAGCCATAGAAGCAACTGAAAAAGCAATTAAATCTCCATTATTAGATGGTATATCAATCGAAGGTTCGAGAGGTGTACTAGTGAATATAACTGGTGGTAGTGATTTGACTATGTACGAAGTATCAGAAGCTGTACAAATAGTAGAATCAGCAGCAGGGGCAAACGCTAACATTATTCATGGTGTTGTTTACAACGATGAAATGGAAGGCGAAATAATGGTAACTGTTGTCGCTACTGGATTCAACAAAGACAAAGAAAACAATATCAAAGAAGAAAACAACCAAGCTGAAAGAAGAATGAACCAAGAAAGCAAAACTAGCTTTCTAAGTGCAAAGACTATGGATAGTGGCCCAAAGGGGGTAACTCAGCTTAAAAACTACGATGAACCAACTTTCCTTAGAAATAAGGGTGAAGCTAAAGAAGTAGTTAATAGTAAGCTGGGAAATGCATTCGAGTCAAAAAGAATGGAATTGCACAATGGAAATAAAGTAGTGAAAACTGTAGAAGACAAGGTAATTGAAAAGATAAAAGAAGATAATTACTCAATGTACGAAAGACCCGCATTCATCAGAAAGATGATGCAGGAATAAAAATATTTCTCACCTCGTAAAGCACTCGCTTGAATTATGACACACAGAACCTAGCTGCCAAGCTAGGTTTTTTATTGTGTTATTATAAACTTTCTAGTTATAGTTTTATATGGACTTGAAACTTTAAGGAAGTATAAACCATTAGACAGTTGTTTAGTACTAATTGTTTTTTGATATTCAAACTGATTGATGCTTTCTATCTCTGAAACAACCTGCTTACCATCTATCGAAAATAAGTCAAAAGTATATGTGCTAGGTTCAACTGATTTCATTATTATAGTTATAAGTCCATTTTCAACTTTATTGGAAATAGAAACATTACTTATCCCCTTTATATCTCTAAAATCAAAAACACAAATTGAATCAACTTCAATACTTCCTGGTATATTCTCAAATTCAACATACTGATTATCTGAGATAATTGATTTGAAAGATATTGCTGTATTGAGTCTATCAGTTAATAGGATAGTACCAGGCATTGTAAAAAATTGGGTTCTATTTTTAGTGACTGTAACATTTTCCATAATACTTAACCCATTATGAGCATAAAAAAGAGTTTCAAGTATATCTGCTTTTACATTAAGATTCAAATTGCCAATCTCATTCGGACCTTCTATGTAAAATGGAATATATTCAACGAAACCAATTTTTGATTTAATATTGGTCGTTGTGACTAGAGCTTTAGTATAAACACTTGCTGTTTTTGTGACATAAAATGTAGAATCGCACGGATAAGTAATTTTAAACCATATAGTATCCTGGTATTCACCAAGTTTTACGGCTTCAAAACTTTCTCTAACCACAAACTTATCTTTTAATTTCAAGTTTCCTTTGTTTAAATACTCAAAATGAATGTCTTCATTATTATGGTTTACAATTAAAATTGAATCAAGTTTGGTACTACCTAAGTAAACTTTCCCGTAGTCTATAGAGTTGCTAGAAAGTGAAATATCATATTGGTACAGAAAAACTTCGTATTCAGCCATTCCTTTACATCCATTCAAATCCGTTACCTGTAACGTATATTTGCCTGGTTGACTAATACTAATTGAATTAGTTGTATCACCATTGGACCATAAGTAACTCTTGAAACTAGCTGGAGAACTCAAAGAAGTTGTATCACCATAACAAATTTCATTTGTACCCTCGATACTAACAATTGGATTAGGATAAACATTCACAGTATAAGTAGCCGTATCAGTACAAGTTCCATTTGATACTAAGACAGTAAGCTTACTTGCCGTTGTTACTTGTATTGAGGGAGTTGTCTCCCCAGTTGACCATTTGTATGTGAACTCAGGATTTTCTGGATATACATTCAGAATAGTAGTATCACCTTCGCAAATATCATTACCTTCAATCCTTACATCCATTTGTTCAGCATATATTACGTCTATAGTTGCAGAGTCTTTACAACCTGTATTTCTATTTACAATAAGAAGTTTGTGCGTTCCAGAGTTTATAACTTCTAAACTATCATCACCCAACACCCCATCCCAATAGTAGTCAAAGTCAGTACTTGTATATCTAGATTTCAACAAAGTTGGTTCTCCAGAGCATGGGTTAATAGAACCAATAGTTTTTATCTGGGCATTCACGTTCGGATGATTTTTAAGTGCAATACTGGTTTTACTAATACAGCCAGTCAAAGTGTCTTTTGCAGTAATATCAAAAGTTCCTACTTTATTCATATATCTTGCTAGTTCGTGTCTCCCATCATACCATGTGAATATCGTATTTTCTCTTTCCTTTATTTTGATAAAGGCAGAGTCGCTAATACAGAAGAACTCCTCAAGTATTTCAAATTCTATTTCAACAATTGGAAAGATAGTAACATAAGTTGTATCGTAATGTGGACACCCATTCTCGTCGTATGCTATTATAGTATATATTCCAGATTTATCAAATTGTGTTATACTACCAAACTTACCATGAGACCATTCTATAGATTTGAATTTTTGATTATCTTCTATACTATATTCCGCGATTTTTTCGGGACAGAAAAATAATGAGTCTGGAATTAAATCGTAAACATCTACGTCTTTTATATCTATATTTATAGTATCATAGCCAATACAACCATCCCACGAAGTAACTTTAAGCCAATACTTCCCACTTTTTGTTACTATTAATGAATCGTTTGTTGACCCATCACTCCACTCATATTTATCAAACTTTTCTCTTGTGAAAAGTATACCAAAATCTAATTCACAATGGGAGTCATTAGTAGATATAATTGGCTTGATATTCTTTATATATATTTCAATTTCATCTTCCAGTACACAACCATTACTTAAAAATACAGTAAATTTATACTTACCTGGTCTTTTAGCATAGAACTCTTTAGAAGTTGAGCCATCTGACCATATTATTTTATCTACTTCATCATTTACTTTAATTAAGACACTATCATTAGGACAGAACGAATTATTGGGTATTGCTTCTACAAATTTAAGTATTTTATTTGAAGCGTAATCAATATGTAGTATTAATCGTAATTCCGAATTTTCATCATACAGATGATAATAGCCCGTGTCAAGCTCAGAGAAATTCAATAATTTTAAGTCTCTATTGAATATAGTACCCTTATTAGGAGTCACCCAAAATGCATTATTCCCAAAATCAGTTTCATATAAAAAATCAATTCCATCGCAAACAATAGTATCAATAAATTTATAGTTTATTATAGGTTCTACTACTCTGCCAGGTAAACCTAACTTTGATTTAGTGTTCTTTAAATCTACAGATTGAGATTTAAAATTGCATAAGGGTGATTTTAGATTGGGGCTTTCTATACTATTTAGATAATTTGCTTCTGCTACAGCCACATATATCTTATTGTTTGGTGCTAATTGTAAGCTTTCGTTGCTCTTATTTCTCCAAGTGAAAGTATTGTTCGTAAGGGTACTAACAAATATTTTTTTATTTTTAAACCATTCAATTATATCAAATTGTGTGACAATAGTAAACCAAGATCCATTCTGTTTAGTATTAGCTGAAATATATGCGAAGTTACTGTTTGGTGAGAACTCAACTCCATAAATTGTAGTCCCGATTTTCGAATCTGTCAAGACTACGTTCTCATATATTTCACCTTTAAAAGGGTTAAATCTAAGAATTTCAAATTCTAATCTATCCGAATTAGGACTGATAATTAGATTTGAGTTTGTCGATATTTTTAATGAACCGTGGTTATCAACTTTTGATAAACCACCATTATATGTACTTTTTAGATTAATTCCATTGTCAGTAATTTCATAAACCAAATATTCAGGGGCTTTAATATCATTGAGTATCAACCAATAGTTATTATTACTTGGTTGTTTTACAATAGCAACTCTTTCACCATCATAATTACTGTTAAGTTCTGTGTTCTTAATTGTTATTGTTGAGTTTGAATATCCACCAGAAGTGTCTATAATTGAATAATAAATGGTTTCATTCTTCTTTTCAGTTGCACCTGGTGTTATGATGTAGAATTTGTTTTTGTTATTGGGGAATGGAACTATATGAGCACTTTGGGAGGAGGTCCAAGAACCTTTTAAACCAGTTCCATTTGCAATAGTCTGATGATATCGATTCCAAACGCTTACGCCATCTGAATAAAAGAGCAACACACCATTCTTGTCCGAAAGGGAAGTACATCCTTCATATTGATTAATTGCTGCTCGTTCTACAAATAAAGGGTCACTCGTATTATCATTGAAATTTATCCATGCACCATCACCAAAGACCCAATTTGAAGAATAATTTTGGGAGTACAGAGAAATAGTACTTGAAGCAATAATTATGTATATTAGAATTTTCATGATTTAACCTTTTAAATGTCAAACAATTGTACTAAATTAAAATCAAATTTCCAAAATGCTCTACCTACTCCTCTTCCTTCATTCTAAAGTTCCATAACTATAAAAGTCCAGTATTTGGTTGATGCCGTAGTCTTGGATTTCTTCGGCTGTTATATTTTTCTTGTTTCCGTGATCTCGTAGGTACTCCAGCATTCCTTGCTGTTGCCATACATAGTCCTGCGAAAGGTCAGCAAATCTTCTCGAAAGTAATCCGTAAGTATTAATAGATTTGGTTGCCCAATACCATTCCAATAGCTTTACCCTATTTTTAGTATCTGAGAGGCAAAGTGATAGTGGCAATATGCAATTTATTAGAATTTCTACTCTTAGCCCTTTGCCTTCATTGTGTATTTTCTGATTTACTATTTCTACGAGTTTTTTGAATATGTCAATATTCACACCATCAATTATACTCTCTAAAAAAGCATAAGCCCTAGAATTATCAAACTCATTCAGAAATTCTATAATACCTTCTTCATTATAGACTGGTCTTCTTTTCTTACTCATATATCCTATTAGGAATTCCTTTAGAGTAAGTAATATCCCTATCTTCTGACCATTTAGGTTAATGTTCTTTTGTGCTATTGTTGATTTTCTAAGTAGGCGAAGTAGAGCAAAGTGTTGTATTTCTTCGTAAGATGAGATACTATCCGTTTGTACTTCTGTAGTGACCTTTGTTATCTCATCTTTATTTAAGACTAAAATATCTGGATGATCTAGTTCTGAGTTATCATTGAATACCAAATGAAGTATAACGTTCTCATAATTTTTGTCTTGCGAGTGGTTGTGATTATTCCAATCTGAAGCATTCACATGAAATTCAGCATCTCCTACTATCACTTTCCCATTAATCATAATGGCAAAATCAAGAAAATCAGGGCCCTCATTTACGTTGATTATACCCGGAGAAATAATCTGTATAACCTTGCTCGACTTAGTAGCGAAGCTAGTCAGAGGAATGCTCGATAAATAATTCCGAACAAGTTTTTGATATTCTATTTCTCTCAATATCGTGCTTCATTTAGTTGATTACGTAATTCTAATGCAGCTAGTCGGATATAATCACCGTATCTTTCCTCATTACCCCCAGCGTATATTATCCCTCTGGAAGAATTGATAATAGAAGGACCCGAGCCATTTGCTTCCATCACATCATCGGGGCTACCACCTTGTGCACCTATCCCTGGTATTAGAAAGTACCTTTCATTAGCTAAATCTCTTATGTTTTTCAGCTCTTCGGGGTGAGTAGCACCAACTACAAAACCTAGATTTTCAGCACTCCCCCACTTCATCGATTTTTCTAATACAATTTCGTATAAGTATTTATCACCGATTTTCTCTTTCTCAAAATCATCAGAGCCAGAGTTGGAAGTCAAACAGAGCAGAAATACCATCTTATCAGAATACCCTAGAAAAGGGCTTACAGAGTCTTTACCCATATACGGACTAACAGTAATTGAATCGCATTTCAACTCCTCAAATACGGCCTTAGCATACGCAGCAGAGGTATTACCAATGTCGCCTCTCTTCGCATCTGCTATTATATGTATATCCTTCGGTATCATTGCTACAGTTTTCTCTAATAGCTCATAACCTCGTCTCCCGTATTGCTCGTAGAATGCGAAGTTTATCTTATAGGAAGACACCAAATCTGATGTAGCTTCAACAATAGCTTCGTTGAATTCAAGCATACCTTCTATGCCTCTCTCAATTTGTTGAGGCATTTTGTCAGCTACAATATCCAATCCGACGCAAAGTATTGAGTCGTTCTTTTTTTCAGTTTCTATTAATTTTTCTTTCGAGTTCATAGTACTATAATGATTTTAAAAAGTCTTGATATCTAGCTTTGAATAAATTATCGCCTTTAGTTGCACCAGTTGTGTTCGATTCTTTGATTAACTTATTGATTTGGTCTAATCTGTCCTGAGGCATTGGGTGTGTAGAGAGCAATTCCTCGAAAACAGATGAACTCTTATTTGTCATTACTTTCTCAAAAAAGAATTTTATACCTCCGGGATACCATTTGGTGGATTCTAAATAATGGAAAGAGTCCTCATCAGCTTCTAATTCATCACTTCTGCTATTTTTCAGTAATGCAAGCCCAGTCAGTAAGTTAGCACCTAACTGTTCCAATTCTCCTGAATCATTACCCAATACAATATTAGTAAGTACGGAAGCTCCGTAAGCTTTAGTCATTCTTTGAGTAGAGTGTCTATTTTCAGCGTGTGCTATTTCGTGGCCTAAAACTCCTGCAAGAGCAGCTTCATTGTCCAGTTTTTTGAGTAGACCTGTGTAAACATAAATATAACCACCTGGTGTACAGAACGCATTCACGGTCTTATCATCATTGATTATTTCAACTTTGTAAGCGAACTCTTTTCTATACTTTATCTTAGGTGAGATTATAATTTGATTAATCATATTCTGAAGATAGCTACGAGCCGCAGAATTATTGAGTATAGGGTATTGTTTTGGGTCTTTTTCTATTTCTTGTTGGACTTGCTTACCCAATTGTATATCATCACTTACAGGGAATATATTGAACGAACAAGCTACTAGAAATACTAGTAGGAAACTCTTCGCCGATATAGAACTCAATTTTTGCATCATTATAATTTCAGTATTTGTTATTAGTAAAGCTAAAATTTAATAATTTTCTTGTGAAAAACCCCACTACTGGTGATAATTTTTATGAAGTAAACGCCAGTAGTCAGCTTGTCAGTCTTCTGAATTATGTTATTAGTATAGTCGGAATAGCTGATACTTTCGACTAGATTACCCGTTATACCATATATCTCGAGGGATTCCACTTGCATCATATTACTGAAATGAATATTTACCACATCAGTTATAGGATTAGGATATACTTCGATTATTGGTGTGTTTGTTTGGGTTTCGACTCCAGTTGTGAAATCTGTAATATAGTATTTACCGCCCTCACCTATTGCTATTCCTTTGGTTGGAGTTATTTGGTGGTAGTCGTAGAGTGGAGAGTCATCAATCTTGATTGTGATTTTTCTTGAGTAAAATCCACTCATATCATACACCAGACTATCCATATAAACGAGATTCCCATCAGATAGCGGTACAACAATTTGATTTAAAGAGGAATAGAATTTATCAAAAGTAGCAGTAGTTTTCAGTATTTCATAAGGTGGATAACTTGAATTAGTGTAAAAATAATATAGAATTTCATTATTCAAAGAATAAAGCACATTTATACTATCTAGCTTTTCTAACTCTGTAATTACTCCTTTTTTATCAGTCATCAATTCTGAATAAATCATAAACTCATAACTCTCGAAATTAGTGGTTTTCATCAATGTATGAAAATATCTTTCCATTGTATTTATTTTATCTACATAGATTGCTCCAGTTCCTACTACGTAACTATCACCAATTGCCATAATTGATTTTAGGGCTTCAGTTGTTGTTTTAGGATCAAATGTATTATGTGTATATTTAGCTTTAAATTGATGTTCTGATTCTGTTTCTAACTTATTATTTGTATTTAAAACAAGATTGATATCCGTTAGCAATCGACATTCAAAAGGTGAAATACAATCAAAATCAACTATATTTCTATTTGTATCTAAATTGGTGTTCTCAACCCACGTCTTTCCAAAGTCAAAAGACTTTATTTGAGTTCCTCTATCCCCTACTATTATTGCATCTCCATTCGATAGAAATCGCAATCTATTGGGTTTGAATTTTTTGTTAGATTCAGATTGTATCCAGCTAATACCGCCATCTTTAGTAATGTATATTTCACCACTTTCAGAAACTATTATTCCTTTCTTTTCATTGAAAAACTCAACATCGATTAAATCAGATATTGTAGGTAATTGCATTTTAGTAAAAATTGAAAAATCAAAATCATGCGGCATACTTGGGGTTACAATTGGGATGTTAAACTCTTTCAAAAGAATTACCTGATCGAAATCACCATATTCATCAGTAATTTTTAATGAAATATCGTAAATTCCTTCAATAAATAAATGAACTGGATTCTCTTCATAAGCTAGATTCCCATCACCAAAATTCCAAACGTACTCTATTGGGTCACCTTTGCTTTCATTGCTAAATCTGACTACTAAAGGATTTTCTGTAAGAATTTCATAAGTAAAAAGAGCTTCTAGCTTTGGAATAATTTTGATGTAGTTATCTTTTGTAAGAGTATCACTAAAACCAAATTCATTCTTGACTATTAGACTTACAGTGTATTCGCCTGTTTCCGTATATAGTTTTGTAGGATTTTGTTCATTGCTCGTGGTACCATCTCCGAAGTACCATTGCCATTTTGTTGGTGAGCCAGCAGAAATATCTTCAAAACTTAAAGTGTCTTCAAATTGATATGTGGGTCTAAGAGTATAAAATTCTGATTTAATATTTTTCAAGCTAAAAAACGGGATGAGAATCTTATTCAATCGGTTGGTTTTGTCTAGTACATATACATAATCATCTTTGATAAATAAGAATTTCGAAAGTTCCTTAGTTGTTGTAAAACTAATACTATCAATTAAATTCTGGCTCCCAAATTTATATATTGATAACTTGTTGTCATTTGAATTTGAGTTTATATTAATTGCATAAGATTCATTATTTGAAAGAAACCATATTCCATTTTCCAGTTTATTAGTATAAATAATCTTAGGATTACCATCATTATTTTGAAAATGAGTTATATTCTCTTCATCATAATAAATTGCATTTTTCCCTTGATTGCCGATTATAACATTTTCAATTTTACCTTTATCTAATTTAGAATAGGTATTTTCGATATTATTTATAAAATCAAAAGAATATAAAGATGATTTATAGGTGTCAATATCTGGATTATCTTTTAATCTATTAACAGATTTCATTACTAGTAGATTGGAAAGTGGGTTAAAAGCATTTACTATCCCTTTATAACTAATATAAGTTTTTCTTTTAAGATTATAGAAAAAAGTAATGTCTCTCCAATATTCTTGACCAGCATAATATTTATATTCTAAACTCATAGCAACAATTGAATCATTCAAACTCATAAAACTTGTATTATATGAAGCTAGATTGTAATTTTCTTCATCCAGAAATAATATAGTATCATTCCAAAAATTATTATCTCCATCTAATTCAGAGCTAGTAAAGTCGAAAACTAAATATACTTTCGGATGTTTAATAAGAGCTTTTGATTTGATACTAATGGACTTAGTTAAATCATTTGATATATGTTCGAAAACCGAATCGAATTCTTTCACATTTGCTGACTTGACGATCTCTCCTGTACTCAAATCCATTTTTGTGTAATCACCTTTGTAAGAGGAGATTATAGCATTTTCATTAGGTATCCACCTTATATCCCCTAATACTGGCTCTTTCGACACAAATCCATAGTCAGTTTTCTGCCATTGTGCTTGTAGAGATATTGACAAAAAGAAAAAAAGTATTATTGTTTGTTTCATTTACTCGCTCACATTTATTAACTTTTCTAATAGTACCATATCAAACTCATCATTATCATCAAATATAGTTAAAGAAACACCATAAGTCCCAGACATAGTGTAAGTATGTGTAGGGTTTTCTTCCTTTGATGAAGTACCATCTCCAAAGTTCCAAATAAACCTTGTTGGTTTTCCTAATGATCTATTTTTAAAAGTAACTGTATGTGGAATTTTACCCTCAAGTATGTCAGCACTAAAAAATGAAGTTAGTTTATCTTCAGCTATTACTTCATGTGATGATGTGTCTAAAGTTCCAAATTCATTTTCTACTATCAAAGTGACAGAATAAGTTCCAGAATTTGTATATTGATGTTGAGGATTACGATCTTCCGAGGTATTTCCGTCACCAAAATCCCAATCCCATTTTATAATTGGCCCATTCGATTGGTCGGTAAATTGAATCATTTTATTTCCAATCAATTCATTATTAAAATCTGAAATGGCATAGTCAAATCCAAAATCGGAATTAAATTTATATAAATAATTATCAAACCCAACTGACAAGAACTCACCTGAAGCTAATTTGGTTAGAATCCGTGATAGATATGGTTTATTATTTATAGTATCTTTTATTATATTCAATGATGGAAGGTGAATTGCAGTTATATAATTCTCATTATCTGTTATCCCAGTTGAGTTAAATATTATAGAGTTGGATATTGGAATTAAATAGTAGTTTTTGATTTGTTTTCTTTTGGAGATGTCATAAGTACGAAGAATAGTTGAACTTTTAAAATTATAAATTAATAGCGAATCATTTACCAAATTTATAGATAATGAATCGTTGATAAATGAGAAACTAGGGTTAGATTGAACTAAATTATCTTTTCGAAAGGATTTTAGGCTAAAAGGAAAATTATTTTCTATTGAGAAATAGTCATATGTATCAGCATAATCATGCTCATTAACACCTGGTATCCCACCAGTATTATTATTGAAACACATAATATATTTTTGATTCCTACCTATGCTAGACAATCTTAAACTTAATTTGGATATATCTACTATACTATCTAAATACTCATTATAGTAAATTGTCTTTGCCTCTTTATATTTATTAGGGCCATCTACTCTATAAAAATTAGCATATAGGAAATGTCCACCTTCTCTTAAAGATAACATTTTTATTATACTTTCTCCAGCAGTATGAATTGATCTAAATGCCCCGATATCATGTATATAATCCTTTATAGAGTCGACTTTATTATTCTTTTTATAGGTAATTCTGAAGTTTCCATTACCATTATCATCATCAAACTCATAGCCATATATCAGATTTATATCGTCATATGGAATATCCCAAGTAGCTGGTTTATACTTATTTGTATTTGGTAAATCAATAATTCTATATCCAGACCCATCTTTTGAACTTATCAAATACCCAATATTATTATTTTTTATCAAATATGTTGTGTCTATTTCTTTAAAGTAATCTACTCCGGAAATCTTGAAATCACTTGACTGATATCCTTCATGTTTGGTCCAAACTGTAATAGTGTCTGTAATTACTAATCTGTCCAATATAGGTAACTCTTGAGAGAATAAAGTTCCAAATAAAATGACTAAAAGTATGATTAACTTATTCATATTAATACCCCACTAATATTTTCTTTGTGTAATACTGATTCTGGTATTTATAAGTAACTAAATATACTCCAGTCTTGTATTGGGTTAAATCAACATATTTATTATCTACAGTTTCTATAAGTAAGCCTAAGTAGTTAAATATTGAAATATTATGTAGTTTATAGTTAAATTCTATTTGATTATCCGATTGAATAATTAATTCTGTTTCTAATGCAGTTTCTATACTTGATATTGTCTCCTTAATATGCATTTTATATATTTTTGAATTATTCCCTGATATGTAAATAATTGAATCATTGGTATTAAAAGAATTTAAGAAATTGGTACCATCTGGTAAATTAAATTCTAACTTTTTGAATATTGTACTGTCAATTTTTTCATAGGGATTAAAATGTAATATCTCCTTAGAATCAAAAGCCACCGCTTCAGTATTTTCCATAAATACAAATAGATCATTTTTTAACAAATTTATACTTTTAATTTTTGATTTATTGATATAACCTATAGGGCCATCATCTATATAAATTCTTTCTAATCCATAAACACAATATTTCTTGTCCAAGAACAAAGATATATATTGAATCTCACCCATATTAAAGAACTTCAAATAATTTATTTTATTATAGTTAGCAACTCCAATGTCATCGACCAAAATATCATCTCCAGATACAGTGTATAGAAAAAGATTTAGGGTCATTAAATCTTTGTACCTATCAGTTATAACAGTTTCTCCTGCAAATGAATATTTTCCATTCCTGTACATAATATCAAATAGTGCAATTCCGAGATTAAATTTTATTTCTGTAGTTGTTTTCCCTTTTCTCGAAATATGAATTAAGTGGTCTTTTCCAGCTAAAACCATACAATCACTATAATCCTTAGCAGCAATTCTAACTAGATTAAGATCAGATATGACACTCAAATTAATCCATGTGTCACCATAATCCATTGTTCGGTAAACCATACCACTATCTCCAACTACGAATATAGTGTGAGGATTGAGCGTATAGAAATGATTAATCTTCTTCGGTGCATCGAATACTATTTCCCAAGTCACTCCATCATCTTCGGATCTATATATTTTATTTTCTGCACGGCAAATTATAGTTTTATTTGTTACTGATAAATCTGTAATATCCAGATTATCATAAGGAAGAGTTATTTCTTCTAAATCAAAATCAATAGAGAATCCTAATGAGAATGACAAAAAGAAAAAAAGTATTATTGTTTTTGTAGTTTTCATACTTATATAGACACATGAACAGGAAAAACGTCTCAAAGAATTGCAAAATAAATGCATTTTTATCATTTTCTTCGTTACTTTGTAGCAAAATAAATTGACCTTTTATCCATCTTTACATTTTTATCTTTCCCCGATTCCAAAGAATATGTCCAAAACGAAAAAGAAACAGAAAACCATAATCATTAAGAATGCAGCATTGCATAACTTAAAGAATATAGATATAGAAATACCTCGCAATAAGCTAACAGTTATCACTGGACTATCTGGCTCAGGGAAATCATCTCTCGCTTTCGATACGCTCTACGCTGAGGGGCAACGTAGATTCGTGGAATCATTGTCTTCGTATGCAAGACAGTTTTTGGAAAGAATGACCAAACCCGATGTAGATTTGATAGATGGTTTACCGCCAGCTATAGCAATAGAGCAACACAAACCGAATAAAAATCCACGTTCAACCGTAGGTACTTCGACTGAGATTTATGATTATTTGCGATTGTTATATGGACGTATAGGCAAGACTTATGACCGTATAACTGGCAATTTGGTAAGGAAAGATACTGCCGAAACAGTATTCGAGAGCTTGAATTACTTGGCAGAGGATACAAAACTCTTGCTATCAGCTGAATTTAATTCTGCAATAACTCCAGAAGATTTATCCAACTACATAGAAAACGGATATTACAGATTACTGAACAAAGAAAGTGAGTTAATTGACTTAGAATCTGACGGAATCCCAACTGACTTTGAGGCAGAGAATTACACTCTACTCGTTGATAGATTAATATATAGAACAGACGAAGAAAGTAAGACTAGATTAATTGATTCAATGGAAAAAGCTTTTTCTATTGGTGATGGTAGAATCAGGTTAATAGAGTTAAACGATAAGAAAGTACATCGCTTTAGCAATCACTACGAAGACCCAGAATCGGGTATAGAATATGGCGAACCAGATCCAAAGCTATTCTCTTTCAACAATCCACAGGGTGCATGCTACAAGTGCCAGGGATTTGGTAGAACAATAGAGATAGACGAGAATCTAGTGATTCCTGATAGATCACTATCAATAGAAAAGGGTGCTATTGCGGCATTCAAAGGTGAGACACATAGCAGCCACTTAGATGATTTGCTGGATATAGCTAATAAATATGAGATAGATACAGCGGCTCCAGTAGCTATGCTCTCTGATGATAAGTATCAACTCCTATGGGATGGAGCTGGTAAGTATATAGGAATAGATGGGTTTTTCAAGAAAATAGAAGAAAAACTTTATAAAGTACAGAACAGAGTAATGGTTAGCCGATACAGGGGCTACACTACTTGTAAGGCATGTGGTGGTTCTCGATTACGAACTAGTGCAAGACAAGTATATATAAATGAGAAGAATGTTCCAGAATTGATTAATATGCCATTGTGGAAATTGAGAGACTTTATTTCAGGATTAGAGCTAAACGAATACGAAAAGCAAGTAGTCGATCAGGTTAACGAAGAGATAATCTGGCGATTACAATTATTAGTTGATATTGGATTAGGTTACTTGACTTTAGCTAGGTTGTCGCACACACTTTCAGGTGGTGAGGCACAAAGGATAAGTCTTTCAACGGCATTGGGATCTTCGCTTGTAGGTACGCTTTATGTCTTAGACGAGCCATCAATTGGTTTGCATTCCACAGATACAAAGCGATTGATAGATATACTATATAAGCTTCGTAATCTTGGTAATACAATAGTTGTAGTTGAGCACGACCCAGAAGTAATAGCTGCTGCTGATAATGTAATTGATATGGGACCAGGTGCAGGTGAGAAAGGCGGTGAAATCGTATTCCACGGTACAGTGAAAGAGCTGCTGAAAAAAGGGAATACTCTTACTTCTGACTATATGAAAGGCATTAGAAAAATAGAAATCAATAAAACGAAAAGAGAAGGAAACGGCAAATCCGTAAAGATTATAAAGCCAAAAGAGAACAATCTCAAGATGGATGAAGTTGAGTTTCCACTCAATAAATTAGTACTAATAACAGGAGTTTCTGGCTCAGGTAAAAGTACACTTGTTCACGATATACTATATGCTGGAGTAAAGAGATACCGAGGTGGTTACAAAGATAAGATTGGTAAATACCAATCTATAATTGGTGTCGAGCATGTTGATAATATAGAATTGGTTGATCAATCTGCAATTGGTAAGTCATCTCGTTCAACTCCTGCGACTTACACTAAGGTCTTCGACCATATCAGGGATTTATACTCTGGATTGCAAGAAGCGAAGCAGTTAGGTTGGAAACCGGGTTATTTCTCATTCAACGTAGCCGGTGGTAGATGTGATACTTGCGATGGACAAGGATATATAATCGAGGATATGCAATTCCTTCCAGATGTAAGGTTAGAATGTGAAGCATGCAACGGTACAAGGTACAAACGAGAGATTAGAAATCTAGAATACAAAGGCAAATCAATAGTTGATGTCCTTGATATGACTGTGTCTGAGGCAAAAGAATTCTTCGGCGACCACAAGCATATACATCCTAAATTACAGATATTGGCTGATATTGGACTTGACTATCTGAAATTAGGTCAAGCATCTACGGAGCTTTCTGGTGGAGAAGCACAGAGAATAAAACTAGCAGGACATCTGGAAACGAAGTCCAATTTGAAAACGATGTTTATATTCGATGAGCCGACAACTGGGTTGCATTTACACGATATTTCTAAGCTAATGAACTGTTTTAGTAAACTATTAGACGAAGGTCATTCTGTAATAATAATAGAACATAATACTGAATTGATAGCAGCGGCCGACCATATAATTGACTTAGGACCAGGTGCTGGATATTTGGGTGGTGAAGTAGTCGTAACTGGTACACCAGAAGAAGTTGCAAAGCACAAAGATTCTCTAACAGCTCAGTCCCTAAAGAAATACTTTGAGTTCTATTATAAGAACTAAAGGGTCATTTTAATTTCTACACGTCGATTCAGAGCTAAACTATTCTCATCATTTTGATTAGCAATCGGTTCTGAAGCTCCTTTATTGAATATTTTCAATCTATCAGCAGTTATGCCCTTTTTCTTCAAGTATTCTGCTACGTTGTTGGCTCTTGTTATTGCTCTTTTTAGATTAGTTTCTGCATCAGCTGTGTTATCCGAGTGACCAGTTATCACAAGAAAATAGTCCTTGTTATTCTGCATTTCAACAACAACATGATCTAAAAATTCTGTTAATCTGGGTGATAGCTCAACAGTTTCTGCTTTCGCGAATGAGAATTCATAATTTACATGCGGCATAACGTGGATAAAACGATCCTTCTGACTACCACATGACAAAAGTAAAAGCATAAAAAGTAATGGAATGAACGCTGATATTCTTATATTTTGTAACTTAGTCATAGTCTTTTTGTTTTTATTGGTATTATATTAGTACAAATTTATGATTCGAATTCTAATTATTATAGTATTATACGTATTTGTTCCATTTTTGGTTGAATCTCAACCAATGAATATGTTACATAGGGAATTTAGGTATAATCCAGACTCCCTTATGAATAGGTATAATAGAGGAGAATTGGAATTATCAACATCTTTGAATGACAACAGAACATATAATCAAACTATGAGTTCAGATGAATCTATGCTTTCAAACATAAGAGATTATGAAGTAGAATCAGAAGTTCATGCAGTTATAAACCCATTAGATTCTAATAATATTATAATCTCTCCCATTTTCCAAGATGATAACGAGAAAAACCCTCAGCTATTCTGTAGTATTTACTACACAACTAATGCTGGATTGAGTTGGAATATGAGTAGCTATAGAACTAGTCCAATTGGTTATAATAATGTAATGATTATAGGTGGTGGCGATCCCGTATTAGCTTATGATTACAATGGTAGAGCATATTTAACTTGGCTCAGCATATTTCAAACAACTAATGGTAAAGTTCACACTGGATTGCTTTGGGCATATTCGGATGATGGTGGACGTAGTTGGATAGAACCTGAAGAGCCATACCTTGCTCATTTTGAGAATACGACAAACATCAATTTGTTGAAAATGGCAGATAAACAATGGGTAACAGTTAACAGGAATAATGATGTTTTCGTTTCTTACACCTATTTAGAAGGTAAGCCAGATGGGCAGATAACCGATATTTATGTGGCTAAGCTACCAAGTGGTAAATTGAAATTTGAACCTCCAGTCAGAGTTAGTTCCTCACAATCAGAATTTAGACAATTTAGTTCTGTTACAATAGATGAGAAGCAGAATTTGCATATAATGTACTTGGAACTTAATAATAATGAGATGCTGTTAATACATTCAAAATCCACAAATCAAGGCAAATCATTCAACAATTCTAACTACATAAGTAGTCTGACTATGTCTAAATCTATACTCGATCAATCTGGTTCTTTAGATACCATTATTGGAATCACAACAAGACGATTATATCCTGCACCTCTCATAGTGGCAGACAACAGACCAACAAGTAAATACAAGAATAATCTATATGCAGTTTGGAATGCAAACGGAGTAACAAGAAATTTAGGTAAAAAAATGGATATCTATTTCTCTCGTTCAACTGATGGTGGAAAGAGATGGGAAAAAGCAAAAGTTTTGAATAGAGAAAACAATAGTAGAGCTGTATCGCAGTATTACCCTAGCTTAGCTGTAAATAAAAATGGCGTTATTGCTATTAGCTATTATGATCGAAATGAGGATGTAAACTTTGATACACATACTGATTACGTTATCCAATTCTCTTATGATGGAGGATTATCATTCACAGAACCGAGAAAAATAAACGAATTTCCAACTGATTTCAGGGACATCGGTTTAAATAATAACAACTTTGGGATTGGCGAATACAATATGTTGATTTTCCAAGATGAGCAAGCAATACCAGTTTGGGCTGACGGAAGAGAGGGTGACGGAAAAGTAAGAATTTATACAACCCGAACAAATCAAGATACAAATGGAATTGAAGTTATATATTCACTAGAATCTACAAATAGAATAATTAGTGCCTATTATGAGGATTTATCAGTCTTAATCATAGAAAAATTATTCACCAAAGAGTCAAGTTATCATTATGAGATATATGGTATTCAAGGAAGTCTGAATTTTGAAACAGACATAGCTAATGCAGAAAAGGGTATGTCCATAGACAAAATCAACTTAAATGATTTAGTCACTGGTGTTTATTTTGTCCGATTAATTACAGCCAATGGTTATTCTGTTGCCAAATTCATCAAGAATTAACGGCCTCGTCAGCTTTTATCCTAGCAATTTCATCTCTCAAATTAGCTGCTCTTTCGAAATCAAGATTTATAGCGGCCTTCTTCATTTCAACAAACATCTGCTCAAGCAAGTCTTCTTTCTGATCTTCTGACATATAGGCAATTGTTGGCTCTGCTGCAATCTGCTTCAGATTTTCTTTCACTGCCATTCTGCCCTTTCTGGCTTTTTGAACATCTGCTACCGAAGTAGATTCAAGTATCTCTTCAAGGGATTTATAAATAGTTTTCGGGTCAATTCCATGCTTCTCATTATAAGCTGTTTGTATTTCCCTACGTCTATTTGTTTCGTCTATTAGTACTTTCATTGCCTTAGTAACTCTATCCGCATAGAGTATTACTAATCCATTAACGTTACGAGCAGTTCTACCAGCAGTTTGGAGTAATGCACTAGCTGAACGTAGAAAACCCTCTTTATCGGCATCTAAAATAGCTACAAGCGACACTTCTGGCATATCTAATCCCTCTCTTAGTAAGTTTACACCTACTAAAACATCATATTCTCCTAGTCGAAAATCACGAATAATCTCAACCCTTTCTAGTGAGTCAATATCTGAGTGAATATATGCGACTTTAATATCCAAATTGAACAAGTAATCTGATAAATCCTCTGACATTCTTTTTGTAAGAGTTGTTACCAATACTCGTTCATTTTTCATAATTCTAATTCTAATTTCACCCACCAAATCATCAATTTGAGTTGCGATTGGCCTAACAGATATAAGTGGATCGAGCAAGCCAGTAGGACGGATAATCTGCTCTACGAATACACCTTCTGATTGCTCTAGTTCATAATCAGATGGAGTTGCACTCACGTATATTGTCTGTTTCGTAGTATTTCTGAATTCATCGAATTGCAAAGGTCTATTCTCAAGAGCAGAAGGCAAACGGAAACCGTGCTCAACGAGTGTAGTCTTACGCTTTTTATCGCCGCTGTACATCGCTTTTATTTGTGGGACAGAAATATGACTTTCATCAATTATCGTAAGGAAATCATCAGGGAAATAGTCAATCAAACAAGTAGGTTTATCGCCGAATGTTCTACCCGACATGTGCATAGAGTAATTCTCAATTCCTGAGCAATAGCCAACCTCTTTCATCATTTCTAAGTCAAATAGCGTCCGTTGTTCTAATCTTAGAGCTTCTACTAATTTGTCTTCAGCTCTCAATACTTTCAATCGTTCATAAAGCTCATCTTTGATATCTGTCATTGCTTTTATTAACTGATTTTCGTTGGTTACGAAAAGCTTTGCTGGATAAATAGTTGTCAAATCCTCTTTTCCAGTTACTTTACCAGTTGTGGCATCAATGTAGAATATATTCTCAATTTCATCTCCGAATAACTCTATTCTTATTCCTTCTTTTACTTGAGAGGCAGGTATTAAATCAATAACGTCTCCCCTAACTCGGAAAGTACCACGCTTAAAATCAAAATCATTTCTTTCAAAGTATAATTCTTGTAGCTTATAAAGCAGTTGTTTTCTAGTGATTTTTTGACCGACTTTTATAGGGAAAAGTAAGTCTTTGAAATCACTCTTCTGACCAATACCATATATACAACTTACTGAAGCTACTACAATCACGTCTCGTCTCTCTTCAACAAGTGAGCTAGTGGCACGAAGTCGAAGCCTATCAATCTCGTCATTTATAGAAAAGTCTTTTTCAATATATGTATCCGAAGAAGCAACATAAGCTTCGGGTTGATAGTAGTCATAGTATGATATAAAATACTCAACCGAGTTATTAGGGAAAAAACCTTTCAACTCGCTATATAGCTGAGCCGCCAAAGTCTTGTTAGGTGAAATAACCAAAGTTGGTTTTTGAACTCTTTCTATAACATTAGAAATAGTAAAAGTCTTACCAGAACCCGTTATACCAAGCAAAACTTGGTCACGGTCACCCCTTTCCAAACCTTCTGTAAGCTCGTTTATAGCTGTAGGTTGGTCGCCTGCTGGTTTGTAATTCGATACTAATTGAAATTTTCCCATTTACGCTTTTTTGTGTATTTTTATAAGTAAATTTATGACGATTATAGTTACCGTTTAGGGTATAAGTCCTTGCGTCCTGAAACTATAAAAACTATTTCCTGCTATAATAAGATGGTCGAGAATGCGGATATCCATTATCTTCCCGGCTTCTATTAGCTGATTAGTGATAGCAATATCCTCTTTCGAAGGTGCATTATTACCACTTGGGTGATTATGAACTAATATAATTGCATTAGCAGAAACACTAACCGCAGTTTTGAATACTTCCCTCGGATGGACCAGACTAGCGTTCAGTGTACCACTAGTTATTTGCTTCTCTTTTATTATCTTGTTAGCAGTTGATAAATAAACGGCATAGAATTTTTCAACCGTTTCTGAAGCTAATTTATGTACAAAGTACTTACCAATTTTTTCTGGTGAAGTTATCTTATCTTGAATATTCAAATCAGCTATTTTTATTCGCTTGCCTAACTCAAAAGCGGCAGCCAATATAGTTGCCTTTGCATCACCTATACCATCAAGTATTTTGAAGCTCTCTATTTCACATTTTGTTAGTTCGAACAAATTCCCATCGTGATTAGCTAGTAGCTCACGAGCTAAATCAATTGCCGATTTATTTCGAGTACCATTATTGATGAGAATTGCAATTAGCTCTGCATCCGTAAGTGTCTCTGGACCAAATGCCAATAGCTTTTCTCTTGGTCTTTCGTCTTCGTTTCTTTTGTTAATAGGTACAAACTCTTTCAATTTTTCAGCGCTCCCACTAACCAATCATAGTATTTACTATTAGAGGCAGGAACATCTACCTGGATAATCTCTGGAGTATCGTAAGGATGAAGAGCTAATATTGAATCTTCTACTTGCTCTCTATATTTTTTCAATGTTTTTATTATCATCGTAATTTCTGTCTCCTCCTCTATAGCTCCCTCCCACTCGTAGATTGAGGTTACACCAGAGAATAAATTAACACAAGCAGCCAACTTTTCTTTTACAAGTTTGTGAGCTATTTGTTTTGCATTATCTATATTTGGAGTATTACAAATTAGAATGATGAAATTTTCTGTTTTTATCATTTTTAATTGTTGGTTTTTTCAGACTTTAAAGTTAATCAAAATGATAGAAATAATAATATTTGAATTGCATTTATTAGGTGCTTTATTCGCTTTTACTAAAAGCTGGCAAGAAGGTGGATTGAAAGATGGATTTATGGCAGTGGCTATTGTCTTGCTTTTCTTCACTGTGGGATGGGCTATTACTGGAACAGTGGCGTCTCTTATATATCCAGATAGTTGGAATACTATTTACTTCACGCAAGATACACTATCACTAATATTTCTTCTTATACCAGAGGTCTTATTCTTCAAGTACTATTTCTTGGGTAAAGATTAGGGATGAAGGCTAAACTTAATTCTTTCTCCTGATTCAAGAATTGTAGAGACGTATTGCATACGTCTCGTACCCACAAAAAACTACTAAAAATACGTCACTCTGAGCGTAGCGAAGAGTCCAGGTAAGGAATGTAACCCTTATAATTCACTTATTTGAAAAGTCGTGAATCTTTATCTATCACTGTTCTTACGTTTCCTAAGTGGTGAAAATTCCCCTTTTTTTTAAAAAGGGGTGGCTCCCGCTATAAGCGGGAGACGGGGTATTTACATATCCCCAAACTCTGTCAATATCCGATTTTTCAAATCTAATATTACACTATCCAAATCAAACTTTACTTCCAAATCAGTATATCTTATAACTGTCAGCCCATAACTTCTTAGATAGTTGTCTCTTGCCAAATCTTCTTCCTGCTTTTCGTTGTGACTAACACCATCTATCTCAATTACGATTCCAAGTTTTTTAATATAAAAATCAACTATGTAATTTCCAATTATTTTTGTCTATCGAAATCCAAATCGAATATTTGCTTTTTCTTTACTTGATTCCAATAATAACACTTCGGAGAGTATTCCTTGTTTGTGAAGTTCTCTCGCTCTTTGTTTTAGTTGAGGGTTTGAAGGTAGATTTAATATTCTTTGTTTGAATTTATAGTTACTCATAGTGTATTAGTTTTAATAATTTAACACCCCGTCCTGCTTCGCAGTCCACCCCTCTTTCGCTACGCTTAAAGAGGGGAATACCTCCTTCTCCATCCCATTGAAGCCATTGCGGTAATCGTCCGTGGCGTTGTAGATGGCATCACCACCTAGTTTGTCTTGTCCTGAAATGATACTATTAAAGAATCGAATTCCAGTTTTTCGTCATACTGGTTCATCTTTAAAATTAATGAATCTATTTTAACTCTATTTATCCTTCCGCTATAATTGTAAACTCTTCTTATTAAATTTGAATCAATATTTGTGTAAATATCTTTCGTTGTTGAATCTATTTTATTATTGA
Source organism: Kapaibacterium sp. (SeqCode) (assembly GCA_041675005.1). Lineage (GTDB taxonomy): Bacteria > Bacteroidota > Ignavibacteria > Kapaibacteriales > UBA2268 > PGYR01. Next base: position 135,526 of record JBAYUQ010000001.1, on the reverse strand, counting down.
AAGTATACTCAAAATATGGAGACTTAAGTTTAGAAATATCATTGTCCCAGCGAATATAATATAAATTATTTTCGGTCTTATTTAATAGCATTTTTTCATTAGAAATAATATACCCATAATCTTTATGAAAAGCTTTACTTGAATTATCATAAATGTATCCAAATAGGTGTCTATTTGTTAAGAAAAATCCATCCGTTCCAACTCCATCTCTATGTAAATAGGACTTATAGTAATTTCCTCTTATACCATCTAATACAACATAATCTATATTATAATTTGACATAAGATTTTGTTTTGAACATATATCATGGAATTTACTTATACTTACTTTTTTCTGTTCAAAATCTTCGAATATATTTTCTAGAGCATAATTTATTGTATCTGACGTATTATCCCCATTATTTTTTTTATTAATTTCGTCATTACATGAAATGATACTCGTAACTAATAAAATAATTATTATGTTAACCGCCTGATTCATCAGACCCCCTAATTTCATTTCCTGTCTCCATCATTTAATTAAAAAATTCTTCTCTTTTTACTTCTTTAAATTTAAAAATTTCAAGATCATATTTACCATCTGGTGTATATATGGTTGTAGAATTATCATACAAATAAAAGTAATCATATATGTCAGCACCAGAACCTTTTAATAAGTAACGTAAGGATTCCTCCGTGTTAAAATATTTTTCTATATCCTTTTCGTCCATTAATCCAGCACTATAAACTACCGAAAATGCTTGAAATTCTCCTAATCCCATAACATGAACCAACTCATGCATAAAAGTTTCTTCCGTTTCTGATGACCTCATACCTCCTGTTTCAGTTAGTAATTCTGTATTCAGATACATAAAGTCATTGTTAATAGTTTTACCACCTGAAAAAGACGCTATGCTCATCGTAGACTGTAATTCAGCAACAGCTATGTTTATCCTTTCTTCCTTTAAAAATTTTGCGATTTTTGGAGAATAAGATTTTGAATTTGGATTATTCCATTTATGATAAAAACGGCTAAGTCTATTTTGGAATTTTTCTTCAACTGCTTTACTAATTTGTATTCTATTAATATTAGGAGATTTTTCTGTTTCATATTGACCTTGATATAATTCTATTTGTGGCATATACTTACCTAACCAGTTATTTGCAACCCAAGGCCATTCACCATTAACATCAATATTTAATATTGGATTATTTGCAGAAATTGAATAGGTACTTTTATTTGCAAACATCCCTTCTTTAGGGTCAGGTGATAGAAACATAGGTAACTCACTATCATAAACCCTCGCACCGAAGTCGGTAATATCTCCACTAGCATCCATGTTCTTCTCCTTCTCCTTCCCATTGAAGCCATAGCGGTAATCCTCTGCGGCGTTGTAGATGGCGTTAGTGCCGTACGACTTACCGTAAGGGTACATATTGCTTATGTTCTTCACATCAGCGAGGTACTTCCAAGCACTAATTGGTGGTGCTGTTAGTTCTGGGTTTTTGTAGTCAGCTATCACTGTTCGCACGTTTCCTAGATGATCCTTAATCTCATATCTACGGAAATCTGGTATTCTTTGTTGCACACGGTAGCTTGCATTCATTCCAAATATATTTGTATCCCTCATTGCCGTTGGTAACAAGCTGTCTGGTGGAGACGAAGCATTATATTCGTTCAGCGGATGCGGAAACTCCGAACCTGTCATTCTTGAGCCATTCACGGCTATTATTTCTTTGGGGTCAACAGTTGCTATCCTTCCGTCTGCTTCCGAGCCATATACATACCAATCGTCTAGCCAAATCATTGAATTTCAAATTCTTCTTCACTAAGAGGGGCAATTTTATTTGATTTCAAATAATCTAGACCATAATATTCAAGTTTTATCATCCATTTTTGGAATTTACATTCTAATTCTGATATTTCTTGACTTTGTATCTTATAATAATGTAATGGTTTATCACCAACCCTTGTTTTGATAAAAAATCCATTAGTTCTAATATATTCTAAATCAAATCCAGTTGAATCCATTAACCATTTTGACTTGTAATCAAAAATTGCAGTTGAATCCATTAACCATTTTGACTTGTAATCAAAAATTGTTCTTCTGTTTTTTGATTTAAAAACCATAAATTCGTCATTTTTTAAATTTAACTCATAATAAAGTCTAATAATCCAAGAATAAGATTTCATTTTTTGTGAAACAAAATGAGAACTATAATTTCTATAAAGTATTCCATTATCTGCATTTAAATCTGAATACCAAAATTGATTTGTACTAATAATATTATCAATTTTAATGTTGAACAATAATCTTATACAATCGGTAGTATCATAATTATAATTTTTTAGAAATTCATTGAATTTATTATCTATTAACCTCTCTTTTACATTATCCATCACACTTTGAAAGCTTCCTTGGTAAATCAAATCATTTTTCTTAAATGTTTTTTGACATTTTTCTAGGTTGTCAGTTATACTATAAGAATAAGAATAAATGAGAAATAATGTTGAATATATAAATAAAATTCTAGATTCAATCATATTAATTATTCCATTTTTTTTACTTTATTTGATAACTCATCATAGGACTCTTTTTCTATAGTATTCAAACCTTTTTCTATAGATATACTTTTTAAATCCATAGAAATTTGATACGGGGCTAAAGGTCCAACAAAATCAGTAGGTAGAACTCGAATATCTATTGCATGTTTTTTAAAAGAATAATATTTAAGATCACTCCAAATTGGGTTTTTCCCTGGAGGATAAAAAACATTATTAAGCTGAACACCTCCTTTACTACTAGCTACATCCTCACTAATTATTCTTTCCATATGTTCTAAAACACCATCCTTAGTTAAATATACCCCCATTTCTCTATCTTCGATTTTTTCAGGAATACCAATCATTTCATCTTCTACAAATTGGCCAGAAAAGTCACTTGGATAAATAGATAGATTAGTTAATCCCAATGCATTTCCAACACAATTACATGAATTATCATACTTACCTTTCTTAAAATCATCACTATCAAATACTATTTCGGGAGTGTTTGCTTTGTAAACGATTAAACTATTCCCTTTGGACGACATTATTTTTGATTTAGTTGCTAAAAAATAATATGACCCGGATTTATCTGAGATTGAAAATTTATCGTCCTTATTAATATCTGTAATAATTACATTCCCATCCTGATCTTTGACAAGTTTACCATCAGAATCTTTATAATTAACAGGGTTATTTAATACCATTGCAAACGGAGACATATCAGGATATTTACTCTCCATCGGGTCAGGACTCAAAAACATAGGAAAATTGGCATCAAAGACCCTTGCTCCAAAGTCGGTTATATCGCCACTAGCATCCATGTTCTTCTCCTTCTCCATACCATTGAAGCCATAGCGGTAATCCTCACTTGCGTTGTAGATGGCGTTAGTGCCATACGACTTACCGTATGGGTACATATTGCTTATGTTTTTTACATCAGCAAGGTACTTCCAGAAGCTCATTGCACCTGTCGTGCTCTCTGGGTTTTTATAGTCTGCTATCACTGTTCTTACGTTACCTAAGTGGTGAAATTCCCCTTTTTTTTAAAAAAAGGGGTGGCCACGCCTTCGGCGTGGACGGGGTATTTACATATCCACTAACTCTGTTATTATCCGATTTTTCAAATCTAATATTACACTGTCCATATCAAACTTTACTTCCAAATCAGTATATCTTATTACTGTTAGCCCATAACTTCTTAAATAATTGTCTCTTATCTCATCATCTTCAATTTTTTCGTTGTGACTTACACCATCTATCTCAATTACAATTCCGAGTTTTTTAATATAAAAATCTACTATATAATTTCCAATTATTTTTTGTCTGTCGAAATCTAAATCGAATATTTTTTTTTTTTAACTTCATTCCAGAATAGCACCTCCGACAGAATTCCCTGTTTGCGAAGTTCTCTCGCCCTACTTTTTAGTTGGGGATTGGCTGGCAAGTTTATTCGTTTTTCTATGAATTTGATTTTATTCATAATATTTTTGGTTCGTTGTTAAACTTCAAACACCCCGTCAGCTAAAGCTGCCACCCCTCTTTAAAAAGAGGGGAATCCTCTGCTATCACTGTTCTTACGTTTCCTAAGTGATCTCATAAATTTACTTTACTTCTAAAATAATGATTTTATAGCCCTAAGTTTTTTCCTTTTTTATTATTAATATCTGTCTAAATACTCTTGCCAGCTATTAGGATAAATTTTCTTTATTCTTTCGATAGTCTTTGGGTGTTTTTCGATAGACCAATAATCTTGTCCTTGTCTTTTGAACTCTTCCACTATATCCATCTTCATTCTATGTTCTTTAGAATCTAATTCAAAAAACCATTTTTCAAGAGAATTAATTGGGAAGAATGGTTTTTTATAATCTACTTCACTACGTTCCGGAAAGTTATAATAGAAATAGGGATCACTAACTTTTGCTTTATTTTCAACAATCAAATAAGCTGCAATTTCTACTTTTATTCTTGTCAAAGCTTTAATTGCTGCTGTTTTTCCAGTTTTAGTTTTGTAATTAATATCCGCACCAGCTTCCACTAATAATTTTACTTTTTCAATCCCATTACTTACAGCTTGTATCAAAGGGCTAGTACCACATTCAATTGGATCTATTACACCTTCCTCTTTTGGCGCACAATACAACAAATTAGGGTCGGCACCAAATTTCAACATAATTTTAACATATTTTGGATCTTGATTAAAGTCATTATCATACCAAGAATAAAAAATAGCTCGGAATAAAGCTGTTTCTCCTCCTTTAGAAATAATATTCGGTTTTGCTCCATTTTTTAAAAGTAATTCAACAGCGTCATAATTCTCGGTTGAAATTGCTCGCATTAATAATGTAGTTCCAAAATATGGGTCTAGAAAATTCACTAAATCTAAATTGCTCTTTGAAATTAATTCAGTTGCTAATTCAAATTTATGATTTTCTAATGCAATAGTCAAATCCCAGACAGGAGTATCTTTAAATATCTCTACACTTTGCACATTTAATTTTTCATCCTTATTTTTGGGTTTCAACATTGGACTAAAAATAATTATCATAATGAATATACTTATTACTCTCAATTGTCATCCTCAATTTTATGGGTTTCAAGATACTCGTTTAAGGCTTCTATAAAATTACGATGGTTTACTATCGGGTTCCAAGATTGTTTTGGTAAGATAATCAACTTATCAATCGGTTTTGCCTTAAATAAAGGAAATGTATATGAGACAAGATCCCCATCAACTATAAACGCCGTCATATTTACAGTATAATTCACTTGACATGAGTACATTCCAGTTGCATCATTTATAGGAGGATCTGTTTCATAAAGTGCTAATGTTTTACCACCAGCTTCTCTTCCGTAATATGTAGCTTTTAGTCCTAGAGCTTTTATACATTCTACACAATTATCATATAGAGTTAGCATAGTTGAATCGCCATTGCATCGCAAACTTATAGGATACTCCATAGCGGATTCTGGTTCAGTTATAGTCATCACTTCACCTTATTGAATTTAAATATTTCAGAACATAAATCCTTTTCTAATTGACTATGGGCAACAAAAAGAGTGGTTATAAAAATAAAAAATATGATAATATTTCTTTGCATTTTGATAAAATAATGAATTTATATTGAACATTCAAAATTTAATAGATTAATCATTCCCTACTTCTATTCAATAATTAATTTTTTTTGATTAAATTGTTAAGATTATAATCACTGAACAGCATAATAAAAGTGAGCTATTGGGATAAGAATCCAATTTACTATCAGATTTTCATATCAGTACTAAGCTTTTGCTTCGTTTTACTGGGGACATTCTATTTTGTAAAACTGGCTACCACAGTTAGTGATGAGAATTTATTTATTTCCCCTCCTTCAGATATTTATATATCAAAACTCAAGGGCGAATTCGATGATTACAGCAAACGTAAATACTATGATACAGCATTCGTAGGCAGCTTTATAGTTGCTATCGATAATATTTCATTGGATAGTGTAACTAACCAATACGATATATTAGAAAAAAGAAAGAATGCTGAGAGTAGTATATCTTTAGAAATAGCAAATTTCAATAGTCAAGAAGTTCAAACAATAAGAATTCCCTCTAGTGATTTAGATAACTTTTACCTAGAAAATCTAAAATCATCAGTTATTATAACTTATGTTTTCCCTGAAGGAGTTTCAGATAGAGCTGGTTTGAGAAGTGGTGATATAGTATTAGAAATCAATGGTCAGACATTCACCAGTGTGCAGCAAGCAGACCGAATTATAAAAAGTAGTCGTTCCGGCAGCAACATAGAATATCTGATAAACCGAAATGGAAAAGTATTCAATAAGCATCTTACTTTGCCCAAATTTGGTATAAATCTATCGCAATTATTAATGATGATTTGTGGTATGTTTCTGATATTTCTAGGTGAGATAATTGGTATCAAGCGTCCGAGAATAAGAGGAGCTAGGATTACTTCGCTATCACTAGTTATGTTTGGATTAGTATCTACTCTCGGGATAGTTGGGCTGAGTTCTATTGATAATGTATTCGATCATTTTTTACTCAATTTTGCAAATTTTGCAATGTTCGTATCTATCCCACTGATTCTACATAGTTTGAAATACTTTCCACGACATTTGGTAGGGTTAACCGAGAATAAATATACTATTATTACTCCTTATGTTATTGCGGGGGTGTTTTTTCTATTCCAAGTGGGTATCTACTATGAATTTTGGATTAATTTGATTGATATTAGGACATTAGAATTTATTTCTAACTCCTTGTTCCTCATATTTTTGATTATAATGGCTATATTCATATTCCTAACGAATCTAATCCATAGAAAATCAATAAACAAAAAGGATTGGAAAAAGGGTAGATTAATTCGGTTTACTTATACTCTAGTTTTCTTTGTGATAGTTGTACAATCTATACTTTTCCAATTTGGTTATTTCAAACTCAGAGAGCTAATCTACGGTTCTCTGCTTCTAATCCCTGTTTCTTATATGGTCTCGGTAGGGTTGTACAGGGTATTTGACTTAAATATCAGATTAAAAAGAAATTACCAGTATTTACTAGTAAGCTCAGGGCTTTATTTGGTTTACACATCAGTAGTAATATTGTTTATATACTTACTTTCCTCAATACAATGGGAAATACCAAATCTACATTTCTCTGGTACATCTATTGAAGTTCTTAAAAACCCATTAAGCCCTGAAATGCATGACCTTTATGAGAAGATATTGATAGTCTTACTTTCTATGTCAATTGCTATATTATTATGGAACGTTGCAAAAGTAATACAAGAGAAAATTAATCATAAATTCTATAGATCTAAATCAGATTTTAGACAAGCTGCAAAAGAATTTAGCAAGCTCAATTCAAAGAGTTTTAATCCTGACCAATTCAGCAAATTCTTTTTGAATAGGTTGCTAGATATGATACAAACTAAAAGAGCTGGTTTACTACTTTTCAAAGACGGCCATTTAGTATCACAGAGGTTTGCTGGATTCAATGATGATACATTAACAGAATATATCTCTGCTGTTAATGGAAAGCTGCACATGAGTTTAAAGAACTATTCGGATAGTGTTCCAGTTGATTATTTGCCAGATGCACAGAGGATAGTACTCCGTGAATTCAAGTTCCAATACTTAACGCCTATTTGGTCGAAAGATGACTTAATCGGGATAATATTCGTTGGTGAGAAACTTTCTGAAACGGCTTATCATAATGATGATTTACTATTCTTATCAGCTATTTCGGGTCAAGCGTCTGTAGCTATAGAGAACTCATTGCTTTATGAAGATTTGGCTAAACAAGAGAGATTCAGACACGAATTAGAGATTGCACGTGGTATCCAATTAGCTTCGCTTCCTATCAAAACACCAGATATTTCCGGACTTGATATAGCTGGTGTATCTATACCAGCACTAGAAGTAGGTGGAGATTTTTATGATTATTTGAATGGTAAATCTAACGCAGTAACAATAGTAATAGGTGACGTAAGCGGGAAAGGAACTTCGGCGGCATTATATATGTCCAAGATTCAAGGTATAATGCGTACACTTCACGAATTTGATTTGAAGCCCAAAGAACTATTAGTCAGAACCAATACCCTTATAAGCGATAGTATGGACAATAGGTCTTTTGTTACAGCTACAAGTGCATTTATTGATTTAGATACTCAAACTGTGACAATCTCAAGAGCTGGGCACTTACCACTTTATTTTTACAATAGTAAAGAAGATCGAGTAGAAAACCTTAAACCAAATGGCATAATGCTTGGATTCGGCAACGGAGCTAAATTTTCTGATATATTAGAAGAAGTAGTAATTGATTTCAATCCTGGTGATGTATTATTATTCATCACAGATGGTATTTTGGAGACCAGAGATAGTGGTGGAAATGAGTTCGATGAAAAGGAAATAATCAGAATGCTTAGTATATATAGTAGCCAATCAGCTGATGAAATTAAGAATAACATACTACGTAGAGTACAAAGCTTCACTGGTGAAATGGAGCAATTTGATGATATGACGATAGTTGTAGTTAAAAGGAATAGCTAAGTGCAAATTCGGGGTATCCGAACTTGTTCACGTTCATTTTGTAAGACAACTCATCATCTACATTGAAATCATAAAGATGAGCACCCACATAAGCATCTACGGCTGATATAACATATACTCCAAGCAAGTAGAAAGCCATCATATCTCTATTATCTCTATTCAACTCTTTATTAGCTTTAAGTTGTCTTATTTGTAAATCTGTGAGTACACTTTTCTTTATTGGGTAATAAGTATCACTGAGGTTATCAGGATTGTCAATTGGGATTTTCGTGCCTGTCCTCGTAGCGGCTTCTAATTCGTCTCTATAGCTATTGAATTCGCTATTATAATAATAGATAAGACCACCCAACCCAACAGCAGTACCAAACAAAATTGGAGCTTTCCAATACTCTTCATTATAATACTGACCCCATCCTGGAATAATAGATTTCCAAAGTGCCTCGCTTGGGGATTTGCTCATATAGTTATTATCGGAATGAGGTGCCGTTTTAATCTCTGATTGAACGGCTATAGTACTATCTTGAGCATAATTGATATTTGTAATAGTTAAAAAAGCAATCGATATGATTAGCGATTTTAACATACTGCGATAGCTTCTATTTCAATTTGAACATCTTTTGGTAATCGGCTGACTTCAAATGTAGCTCTTGCTGGCTTTGATTCGTGGAAATAAGTATTATAAGTCTCATTCATCTCCCCGAATTTGCCTAGGTCAGTCATCAGTACTGTAGTTTTGACTACATTATTTAGACTTAATCCTTGTGATGCAAGAATAGCTTTTATATTCTCTATTACTTTTTGAGTTTGCTCGGCTACAGTCTCACCTACCATATTTCCTTTAGTATCGAATGGAATCTGTCCAGATATAAACAACATAGAACCTGAAGCTTTTACAGCTTGCGAATATGGTCCTACTGGAGCTGGAGCATGCGGTGTTTCTATTATTTCTTTTGTCATTTCATATTTTCCTTTGCGAATAAAGCCGCACCTAATATGCCTGCTTCATTTTGCAATTTTGATTTAATTATACTTACTTTGTCTTTTAACTCGGGAATTACTCGTTTCTTCATTTCGCTCATTGCCGTATCGAAAAGAAGATTATTTACTTGACTAATACCTCCACCAATCACAAATATAGGAATTCCAGTTAAATTAGCAGCAGAGCTTAGCCCAATTCCTAATAATTTACCCATTTCCATAAAATTTATAATTGCAAGATCATCGCCAATATTCACTGCATCCGATATTTCTCTTACAGAAAATGAGTCCAGAGAACGAAGCATTGAGTTAGGGAAATTTTTTAAATCTGACTTGGCTTTTACTACGAATTCATTTGCATTAAAATAGTTCTCGAATATGCCTGTTCGATAATCATCTCCCTTTGCTTGGTAGTTGATGATTATATGCCCTAACTCACCTGAACTACCACTAGTAGAGGTAACCAATGATTTATCTTTAATCAATACACTGCCTATTCCGGTACCTAAGGTAACGAAGTAGTATTCACCTAGTTCATTGAGCTTAGCTTCTGCGTAGCCGGCTAGATAGGCATCATTCTGGTAATAAAGAGGTAAATCAGATAACTTTCCGAAGATTTCAATTATATTGTTACCTTCCCAATAAGTCATATTAGGAGCTGAAATAACGATACCTGCTGAGTTTATTGTTCCTGGGAATCCTATACCAATCGATTCAGGAGAAAATCTATTTGTCAGGTCATTGATTGTAGTCTTTACTTTAGATTCGAATTCCGATAAGCTATTAGCATTATTTTGGATTTCAGTATTGTGGATGAGACTATTATCTTCAGCTATGCCGAATTTGATAAATGAGCCACCTATATCAATCCCCAGATTCTTCATCATTCTTCTTTTTCTTGATGAATATAACTTTTTCTCTGGGTTTGATCATACCGTATTTTTCACGGGCAAGACGCTCTATTTCTAAAGTATCTTTTTTCATCTGTACTTCTAATTTTTTCAGTGAATCAATTTCAGAACGGAGTTTTTCAGCTTTCTCAGATAGGTCACTTTCTTTAGTAATGTAGGAGTATTTGTTAATAGCTCCATAATCTGTGAAAAGATAGAATATCAGAATTACAAATAAAATAACCCCGCCTACGACAAGATGTCTTTTGACGGGGTTTTCGTGTAATTTCTGTTTGTTATCTTCAGTCATTTATTTCGTTATTTTTATTTGAATTGCTTCAAGAAATCAACGAAATCATCCATTTCTTTTTTAGTTCTAGTTTCAGTAACTGTTATAAGTAGTGTGTTAGGACTATTTACATGTTTAGAAACATTTATACCAGCTAAGAAACCTGCTTCATTTGCTTGATCTAATAGAACTTCTATATCTCCGGGTACATTAACAGCAAATTCGAATACGAATGGCTTATCGTTGAATAATTCGTAACCATCTAATTCCGTAATTCTCTCAGCTAGGTAATGTGCTTTATGGAATGATTGCTCAGCAACTTCCTTCACACCAGCTTTTCCCATTGTTTCCAAATAAACAGTGGCCGCTAACATGAAAAGACCTTGGTTAGTACAGATATTAGATGTAGCTTTCTCACGTTTGATTTGCTGTTCACGAGTTTGTAAAGTTAATACAAAACCACGTTTACCATCTAAATCAGAAGTAACACCTGCTAAACGTCCAGGAATCTTACGTACAAATTCTTGTTTACAAGCGAATATACCTAGGTAAGGACCACCATAACTAAGTGGGATACCTAAAGGTTGCCCTTCAGCGATAACTATATCTGCATTGTAGTTACCCGGTGCTTCTAATACACCAACTGAGAATGGATCGGCAGCAACTATAAATAAACTTCCATTAGCATGTGCTAATTTCTCTATTTCACGTACATCTTCAATTGAACCCAAGAAATTAGGTTGTTGAACTACTACAGCAGAAGTTTTATCACTTAGTAACGATTTCAACTTTTCGAAATCAGTAGTTCCATCTGCAGCAACTGCATCTAGATAAGTGAACTTTCTACCTTGTGTGATTGTTTTTACTACATCTTTGTAGTTAGGGTTGATAGTACCAACATAAACAAATTCTGTTTTACGGTTGATTGCTGTTGACATAAGAACTGCCTCTGCAAGTGCAGTACCACCATCATACATAGAAGCATTGGCAACATCCATACCATATAGCTCACAAATCATAGTTTGGAACTCATACATAGCCTGCAAAGTACCTTGCGATACTTCTGCTTGGTAAGGCGTATATGCTGTACGAAACTCAGCTCTGTTGATAGTATCACCTACGATAGAAGGGATATATCTTTCATAAGCACCACCGCCCATAAAGCAGATATGCGAAGAAGCAGAGTTATTCATATTAGAATAAGAGAGCATAAGACGAGTTACTTCGTACTCCGAAAGCTGCTCTGGGAAATCCATACCACCTCTGTAACGTACTTCAGATGGGATGTTTTCTATTAATTGTTCAAAATTTTGTACGCCAATTTTACTTAGCATATATTCTCTATCTTTGTCCGATGCTGGAACGAAAGGCATTTTTAATCTCCAAATATTATCTTTTTAGGTAGTTGCAAAATTACTATCAAAAAGATGTAATTGCAAACAAATAATGATTGGTGTATAAACTTGTTATTAAGTTAGTTATTGTAAGATGGGTATAAATAGAAAAAAGGAGCCAAGTTGGCTCCTTTTGTTTTTACTTTGTGATTGGGAATTCCTACTCCACCACCACTTTCACGGTTTTCTCTTCTGTGCCATGTTTTATGTTGATTAGGTATATACCCGGCTGAGCTGTAGAGCAATCCCAGATTAGGTTGCCATAATGACTCTCTTGCTTAACTAAGCTAATCTTATCAATCGCATCTATTTTCTTACCAGTTATATCATATATGCTAATGTCGTCTGTCGTCATTGGTAAGTTTATATCCCAATAAAACAGAACCTTTACCTCTGATTTTGCTGGGTTAGGGTATGGTGGATAAGTATATAGATAGTTTCGCTCTATTTCTGATTCGACGGAAGACTTTACTTCAACTCCAAGATCGGAGAGTTTCGCTCGCCAATTACCATAAGCAGAGGTTAATACTAAACACTCATCAACAATTAACCCACTATAGAAATAAAGTTCCTTTTGGTCAGGAGTAAATAAATTAATCTCATATTTTGTCCATTCTTTTCCTTCATTATCAGAAACAAAAACTCCAGTACTAGTTAACAATATTAAATTACCATTATATGGTATTATACTAGCCCACCTTAAACCAGATTCTATATTTATTTCTAAATCAACCCAAGTACGTCCTAAGTTAGTAGATTTATATATTTGATCAAATTCAAGAAAGTCCATTGTATATAAATTATTATCTTCTCTGTAAGTATAGTAGTGGGTCATTACTTCTTCGTCAGCTTTTTCATAGACCCAAGTTAATCCATTATTATAGGTTAGATAAAGCCCTACCTCACTATAAACAATTATTTTGGAATTACTTAGTCTATAATATCTTCTTACTTTCACATCCTTATCTAGTACTTCCCCTTCATACTCAACCCAATTTAAACCAACATCTTCAGAATAAAAATTACCAAACTTTGTAAAGAGGAGTATTCGATTGTCCATTAGCAATACATCGCCTATCCAAGGTTGATTTTCAGATTTTCCTAAAGTTTCAAATCTCCAAGATTGTCCATAATCAATCGAGATTAAGAGTAAAGAATTAAGGCGATTTAAGGCAAATATTACACTATCTTGCTTATATATTCTTCCAATGTTTGTAAAATTGTAATACAAACTATCACTATATATACTCCAAGTTAATCCATTATCAATCGAATAGTTTATCGTATATGATCCTGTTGTGAATAGAGTATCATTTTCTGCTGAAATAAACTCTTGAGACACGTCATCAGTAATTGGAGTATTTCTTATCCACAATTTATTTTCATAATCGAAATAATATATTATTCTTTGATTTGTAAAGTAATATAATGTATCATTTACTATACGAATATCCCTACAAGCAATTGACTTTAAACCATTGTTTTGAACTTTCCAACTGATTCCGTTATCAGTAGAAATTTGTATTTCGTTCTCACATGAAAAAATCAAATTCTTATAGGAAGCTACTTTATTTGATTTAATTACTAAATTTGTATCAGTAGTCCAACTTTTTCCGTAGTCGGTTGACCTAAATAATCCATCTTCTTCAGTAAAGGCTAATAATATATCCTCATGAAATAATAAATTCTTGATTTTTTTATTCATTGTTTCAGATAGTTTCCAACTTTCTCCTTTGTCACTTGATATATATAATGTCCCTTCTTTATCTTGAACATCATAATGTTTAACAGGGTCAGCAGCAAAAATATAGTTATCATTCGTTATAATAACATCAGCAAATATAGAGTCTGTTTTTTGTTCATTAGCATATATTTTTTCTAAAGTCTCAGAACCCTTTTCAAGTTTATACAAACTTCTGAATTGGTTGGATTGTAAAAATATTGTTTCGTCAACAATGGTGACAAAATGAAATCTATCAAAACCACCTAATGTATCAAAATGCTTCCAGTCCTTTCCATAATTATAGGACAAATAAATACCTGAATCAGTAGAAGTAAGTACTACGTTTTCTTTTTGATCAAAATAATGTATTAATCCTTTGCCAGAAAAGAAACCAGTATCTAATCGTGTCCATTCTTTATTATCTAATTTATATACTGATAAACCATTAGATTGACTAGATGAATATAGATTATTATCATAATTGAAAATATTGTACGACATAGCATAACCAAATGGCCCATCCGCCTTAGTCCAAATATTGGCATTTGATGCAAAAGGGATTATGAAAATTAATACTATAAGAAATTTATACATATTATTCTATGGGTTACATACCGTGTGTAAAACGTAACATGCTGTCTCATCTCCAACCATAGCGGATGGTGGTAAAGGGAATACTGCTGAACCTTCCAGTGTACATGAAGGATCAAAATTATAGCCTAAGTATCCAGAAACATTATGATGAACAACGGCAAACTCATCTACACAATAAGAATAAGTAACACGACAGAAGGTATCATTATCTTCACAAGGTAAATGGAGGTAGACATCATCATGTGGGGTCGCACCTTTAATTACTAATTTAGCCTTCCAACATATATAAATATCCCATTCTATTTTTTTACGCAGTGAACCTGAACACGGGGGTAAATTGAATTGACAATAATCAAACCAAAAATAGGCATACGTTGAGATTTGAGATATAATTTGATTTGTTATTTGATTAGGTGGTATGGTAGGTGTACATCCACTAATATTTCTATAATAATTAATTTTAACTTTCCCTGGATAAGCGAATGCACAGTATACACATAAATCTATTTCATAATCACATCCGTCAACTGTAACTGTATCTACGATATTTACCCATGGTTTGGTACAAATAGGTTTGGCTTCAATATTAATGCTTTTGGCAACGAATATTGTTATACTTAAAAAAATCAAATTGTTAATTGTTGCTTTCATTTTTTAACTCCACAAAATATGTTAATAATAAATAATTATTGCTATATTTGTAACTGTCAAATGTGTTCGGCAAGAATTAGTTTGACAACTACAGGTCAGGAAAAACGACTTTCGTTTTTTCTGACTTTTTTTATATCTACTAGAATTTGAAAACCACTTTTTGTCTCCAGTTAAGTGGTGCTTTTTTGATGGATTCATTTGTAATTCATTTTATAGAACAGTTTACAAATATTGATTAATTTCATTTGTATCAAATTTAAAATAAAATAAAATAAAATAAAATAAAATAAAATAAAATCCAAATTATTTATTAAAAACAAGCGTTTTTTATTAACATTTTTATCGCAGTGTTATAACTAGAGTTAGAAATGTATAGGGAGGGTGACAATATTGGAACAAGGGAACAAGTTCACTTGTTGATTATAGGTCTTTCGGGACGTATCTTTCTAAGCGGAAATTCTCACCGAGGTAAAACTTGAGGACATCAGGATTAGCAGCCACTTCTTCGGATTTTCCGCTAGTGAATAGACTGCCGTCTATTAGTATATATGCTCTATCTTTGTCCGATGCTGGAACGAATGGCATATTAATCTCCAAATATTATCTTTTTAGGTAGTTGCAAAATTACTATCAAAAAGAAGCAATTGCAAACAAATAATGATTGGTGTATAAACTTGTTATTAAGTTAGTTATTGTAAGAGGAGAATAAATAGAAAAAAGGAGCCGAGTTGGCTCCTTTAGATTTATTTTTATTCAACCACCACAAATGGAATCGATTGTTTATTGTTCCCATGTTTAATTACAATGAAATAAATCCCGGACGGATGTGAGCTACTATCCCATTCTAATAATCCAGAATAGTTATGGGATTTTGTCAATGCGATTTGCTCCCTTGTTGAAACCAGATTACCTGATATATCATAAACACCTTTGATAGATTCAAATATATCAAAACCAGATTGCCAATATATCTCAGCAAATACTTTCCCAGTAGTTGGATTTGGATATGCTTCATAAGTTCTAAGCGCAACAGTTGTAATTTCGACATCTGTAGTTTTATCAGCTACTATCTTATAATAATTATCTAAATAGAAATCCTTTGACTTTCTAGTATCATCTTTGTATTTAGTTAGAATTACATTTCCATTCGATAAGACTTCTTCAAATGATGGGTTCTGAGTTGGCCAATTCTGTACATCAGACCATTCTGTTAGAGTTTTATTACCTACTTTGAGTATGCTATCACCCATTATATAAAAATGATTATCAAAGAAAACAAGTTGCAGATTTTTTCTATTTACCTCGTCTTCACTAAATAAGGTATCGACTACATCTCTCGTTCTGTCATAAAGATACACTCTATTAGTATAATCAAAATCCCCATAACTTGTGTATCCATAGCTAGTAATAAATAAACTATCTTTGTTATGCTCATAAAACTTAAAATTCTCCGAATAATTCTGAATCTTATGAAAAGAAGTCCAACTCTTACCAGCATCAGTTGTAGTCCTTATCTCTAAAAACTGATCTTTAGGGTGAAGTTGTTCGAAGTTATATCTAACTTGTTGATAATAATCCGCACTTTGAGTAAATAAGTAATAGTATCTATATTCGTTAGTATCTAATACTTCCATCCTATAATCACTGAAATCATCTTTATTGAAGTAATATGCATACGTAACCCACATACTGCTAAGCAAAGGGTTAGAAGCGGTTGTTTTTCGATTATGGATTGTACAATACTCGTCTCCTAATTCAGCAAAGTTTGTTGCAAATTTGAAAGTTCTAAAATAGAAATCAGTATTGTATGAAAATTCAAAAGTATTGCCACTATCTTTGGTAAATCCAATATTAGCCCAAGTGTCATAAATTGGACTTCCATAAAGAAAACCATTTCCATTGGGGCTGATAAATGATTGATGAAAATTAGTGAATTTGCAATAATGACAATCAGTAGTATCTACTATTCGCCTATTTGTGCTTGATAGTCCACCGTCTTTCGTCGTAGAAGCGTAAATACCTTTATTCAAATAGACGTTATCATTAAATATCTGACTAGGAGTTCCTTCAATATAAGAGAATAAATTCCAGTTTTTACCATATTGTGAGGTAAGAATAGTTTTTTTATCACCAACTACTAATACAGTTGAATCCGATGTTATATTTGGTTTATTTGTATAAATAGGCGAGTATCCATTTTCTGTAACTCTAGTTAAACCAAGAACAAAAAATGAATCAAACCATTCCCCGATTGAATCAAAATCATTAGTAACTTTATTATATTTTCGTAATCTATATTTACTAACACTTGCCTTAAATCTCCAAGTACTTCCAACATCTTCTTCATTAGTTTCAACACTAAATTCTAAAGTATAAAGTTCATTTTTAAAGCTACTAAATAAAAGTCTTTTTCTATCTTTACTAAGAACTATTTCATCCCACTTCCCGAGTAGATTTGTTTCATTTATTATAAAATAGTCTAATCCACTTTTAATGGGACCATCAAGAGTGACTAATAATTCATCACCATATACAATCATATCTATCAATCTAGCATCTGGGTCATCAATCGCATCTAAAGAATCAATGAGATAGACTTCCTTAATATATTCTAATTCATCGTTTAAAATCAGATAATTTTCATTTTGTAGAGGAACAACTAAATAACCATTATAATACTGTATGAATTTGTTTATTAAATTCACATCATAAGTGAAGATTAGGGATGGCCCATAATAGTTTAGAATTGAATTTTTATATCTTTTAACTAAGTTAAAATCTAAGTCAAATTTTAAAATTTCGTCTATGCCTCGGACATATACATTTTTATCATTTACATCCATAGTAACAAATTTCATACTAGTATCATTTTCAAATTTCGTTATCCTCCAATCTAACCCTTTGTTAGTTGATTTGATCAGATAACCATCTTCCAAAATACCATAAAGTACGCCATTATTCTCTTGTATTTTGCGAATGTTCTTTTGCTCAAGCAACAGTCTTTGTTCCCAATTATTTGCTCCATCTTGAGAGAAATAATAATAACCGTTATCACCATAAATAACTATATTATCATCAATAGATATAACCCCATTGAAATTAATACTCAAAGGGGTTATATTGAATTGCTGTGCTATAAGGTTAGTACTTAAAGCTATAAGAATTAAAATGTATTTCATATTTCTATTATTATTAATCTTGAAAACAGTCTTGTTGGTAGCAATCTGTAACGTTATCTATAGCTGGATCGCCTGGTTCGGCTAACGCAGTACAACTTGGTGTTCCAAACTTTTCTACACCAACTGGTGTTGTTATATAGTCATCCAAAATTGGATCAAAACAAGTTTGTGTATAAACTTCATAGTATGCACTCCAATCACAAGGTATAATATAAATATAAAGGTTTCCAAATTCCATAACAGCAGATTTTTTCACACAAACTGGTGTTTTTACGTAAACTTTTGAAGTTGTAGGAGAACTACAAGGTTCAATTTGACAGATTTCAAATACATTCTCAGATAACTGAGCAGCAACTTGTTGATAAATTATGGCTGTTGGAATTCCTGGGTAACTTGGTTTTTTTATGTCGTTCACTGCTAAATATACATTACTTCCAGTAATATCACAATCGGCACAGATTTGTGCTTCAACCCAACAAGATACACCGTTGTAAGTTATTAGGAAAGTCTTATAAACAGTACTTTGTCCTAAAGGACAAGGAGCGGCATTAGAGAAATTAATAGTTATAATAAAAACAACTACGCTTAATAAGATAAATTTTAGAGTTTTCATTTGCTTACCTATAAATATGTTAATAATAAATAATTATTGCTATATTTGTGACTGTCAAATGTGTTCGGTCAGAATTAGTTTGACAACTACAGGTCAGGAAAAACGACTTTCGTTTTTTCTGACTTTTTTTATATCTACTAGAATTTGAAAACCACTTTTTGCCTCCAGATGAGTGGTGCTTTGTTGTTGGATTCATTTGTAATTCATTTTATAGAACAGTTTACAAATATTGATTAATTTCATTTGTATCAAGTTTAAAATAAAATAAAATCCAAATTTATTTTAAAAAACAAGCAGCTTTTATCAACAATTGTATATAAATGTTATAACTAGAGTTAAGGGGGAGTTGAATTAGTAACAAAGTAGGCAAAAGTGGCGAATTTACTTATTGCTTATAGGTCTTTAGGTACGTATCTTTCCAAGCGGAAATTCTCGCCGAGGTAAAACTTGAGGACATCAGGATTAGCAGCTACTTCTTCGGATTTTCCGCTCGTGAATAGACTGCCGTCTATTAGAATGTAAGCTCTATCAGTGATTGACAGAGTTTCGTGGACGTTGTGATCGGTGATTAGTATTCCAATTCCCTTGTTTTTAAGAGCAAAGATAATATCCATAATATCTTCTACTGAAATAGGGTCAATTCCTGCGAATGGCTCATCTAAGAGAATGAATTTGGGGTCTGATGCTAGCGTTCGGGCTATCTCGCAACGGCGTCTCTCCCCTCCCGAAAGCATATACCCCTTACTCTTACGCACACGAGCAATTTTAAAATCTTCAAGGAGCTGTTCTAACTTTTCCTTTACTTGCTTTCGGCTGAGTCCTTTTTGTAGCTGGAGTACAGCTTTTATATTATCTTCAACTGATAGCTTACGGAATATAGATGGCTCTTGTGGCAGATAACTAATACCCATTCTAGCGCGTTGGTACATCGCCTTACGGGTAATCTTTTTATCATCTATTCGTACTATACCCTTATTCGGTCGAACCATACCAACTATCATATAGAAGGCTGTAGTCTTACCAGCTCCGTTGGGACCAAGCAGACCGACTATTTCACCTTGCTTTACTTCTATGTCTATCCCTTTGACAACTGTTCGTTTGCCATAGATTTTGATTAGTCCTTGTGCTGATAGAACTGATTTGCCTTCTTCCACTATCTATATCTTCTGTTTTGTTGGGGTTCTTCTAACTGCAATTTAATAGTTTTTTCCTTATCTCCACGCAGGATTTGAAATTCCATAGTATCTCCGACCATGCTATCATATATTTCAATATAGTAATCATCTTCTCTCATCACTTTCCGACCATTGATTGTAAGTATCACATCACCGGGTTCTAACCCTGCTCTATTCGCTGGACCGTTGTTTTGTGTAGAGTATATAACTACTCCTCTTATGTCTGGTAAGTTTAGATAAGATATCACCTTGTCGTCAATTTCTTGTATTTCTAGTCCTAAGAAAACATTGCGGTTAATAACCTTCTTTGATTTTATCAACTCAACTATTTGGCTAACTCTGTTGATAGGAATGGAAAACCCAATTCCTATACTACCTGAACCCGATTGAGATTGAGCTGTTGAAAAAATCATTGTATTCATACCTATTGCCTTCCCTTCGGCATTCACCAAAGGTCCACCAGAGTTACCCGAGCTTATTGCTGCGTCGGTCTGAATCATATCTTTGTAAACAGTTAACCGTTTGTCTTGCTCCTCTAGGAAGTTCACGCCTTTATTAGATATAACTCCAACTGTTACAGTCGGTTTTGCATTTATATCGAATAGTCCAAATGGGTTACCTAGTGCAATAGCCCATTCACCTATTATCAAATCATCGGAATTTGCGAATTGTATATATGGTAGTTTATCATCAGATTTTATCTTTAGCAAAGCAATATCGGTAGCTGGGTCTGTGCCTATAATTTCGGCATCGTATCTCTTGCCGTCAGTGGTTGTGATAACTACTTTCTTTGCATTGCCAGCTACGTGGTTATTAGTTAGGATATATCCGTCAGGAGAGATGATAAACCCCGAACCGAGTCCTTTTACTTCATACTCACGTACTCTATCTCTTTGCTTACCAAAAAATCTCTCGAATAAAGTACCTCCATAAGGATTACGATATAGTACCTGCCTTACTTCTGTTACGTTTATACCTACAATGGCAGGACTAGCTTTCTCTATTGCTCGAGTTATCGCATTTTGACGAGAACTTGCTATGTCATTTTGTGCAATGCTTTCGCTTTTTATTGCAAAAAGCATAACTAGACTGACAAATAAGATTATGTATTGTTTTTTCATATATTCCACTCTTTATTCTAATTAGATTATATTACATTTGAAACCTAATACAATTACAAAAATTCGATTATGCCACTAGTAGCAGAAGTATCTGTACCATTACGTGTAAACCAAATATACTCTTACCTCATACCAGAGCGTTTCGGCTCAGATATGATAGGAAAGCGTGTAATCGTTAATTTCTCCAACAAGATTATAACTGGGTTAGTAGTCAATGTAACTAAAGATAAACCAGACATTAAGCTGAAGGAAATATCAGATGTAGTTGACAAAGAACCGATTGCCGATTTAGGTTTCTTGAAATTATGCCAATGGACTGCTGACTATTACTTATGCTCACTTGGTGAAGTTTTCATGGCGGCATTCCCACCTAAGACTTTCCCACAAGAAGAAGTTTTCGTCAAACTGTCTGACGTATATAACGAAAATGAACTGACAAAGTTTAAACAGAGTTCCAAAAAAAGAGAAGAACTTATCAATCTACTCACTGAGTCAGATGATTATATCGCACTCAGCACTTTGAAAAACAAATTCGCGTTTACTTATAGTTACAAGCAATACTTAGAGTTCCGAGATTCGGGATTCATAGATATAAGCTATGAGATGAGAGAAGAACATAAGCCGAAAATGATGGTAGCTGTTCGACCAACTAAAACAGAAGGAATAGACGACAAGTATATACACCGAATAGGGAAAGAGTACTTTTCTAGATCGGCAAAGCAATTGGAAGCGTTTGACACTATTTGCAATCACTATATAGAGACTAGTGAGCCAATATTGCAGCAATTGCTAATTAACGATTATAATATTTCTTCTGCTGCTATTACTGCCTTGGAAAAGAAAGGTTTAATAGAAAAAGTTGAGATAGAAGTCAGCAGAGTAACAGATGAATTATCAGAGCTAAGCTCAAAAGTTGAATTGCAGCTAGAGTTAGCGGACTTCCAAAAAGAACTATTGACCAATATCAGACAAGAGATAGCCACAGGAAAAAAGAATATCCTAATTCACGGTATAACAGGTAGTGGGAAAACTCTGATATATATGCACTTAATCAGAGATGTAATTAGTAAAGGTAAGCAAGTGGTTATGCTCCTGCCAGAAATATCACTAACCCCACAGCTGACGGATAGGTTCAAGCTCTCGTTCCCAGGGCGAGTGTGTACTATTCATAGTAAGCTGAACAAGAATGAACGTTATGAACTATGGCAACAGATAGCCAACGGCGAATATGACATTGTAATAGGCCCACGCTCGACTATCTTCTCCCCTATGAAAAACATTGGGCTGATAATAGTAGATGAGGAACATGACCAAAGTTACAAGCAAGACTCCCCCGCTCCTCGATACAATGCAAGGGATTTGGCAACAGTAAGAGGGCATATACTAGATTGCCCTGTGCTATTCGGGTCGGCGACTCCTTCGCTGGAGACTTACTATAATGCCAAGCAAGGAAAGTACGGTTATTTCCAGATGACGGAAAGAGCTGATTCGCACAAGCTACCAGCTATTGAATTAGTTGACTTACTAAATGCGCGCAAATCGGGTGGAATGCACGGCTCGTTCTCTTATGGGCTTATAGAGCAGATAAAATCTACACTTGCAGAAGGGAGAAAAGTAATGCTCTTCCAAAATAGGCGTGGTCATTCCAGTTTCGTTCAATGTCAGAGCTGTGCTCATATACCGCTTTGTGATGATTGTGATATAGCAATGACTTATCACAGCCATAGTAATATGATGATATGCCACTATTGCGGTCAGAAAGAAGAGTATTCTGAACATTGCAAAGGCTGTGGTGCAGATGATGTGATGAAAATAGGTCTTGGCACTCAGCAAGTAGAAGATGAGATAAATGAGATATTGGGTGATAAAGTAACCGTAGTACGATATGATTCGGATACGGTGACTAATAAGAATAAGCAAAGACAAATATTACAGAAATTCACCGATGGTGGGATAGATATACTAGTAGGTACGCAGATGATAGCCAAAGGGTTGGATTTCTCTACTATTGGGTTAGTAGGAATATTGAATGCTGATGTGGATTTATTTATGAGTGATATAAGAGCCGCAGAAAAGACATACCAACTAATAAATCAGGTAGCAGGTAGAGCTGGTAGAAGCAAGAACTCCGAGAGTAAAGTAATTCTACAAACAACAGTACCGAATAACTACGCTATCAAATCAATCAAGCAGTTGTTAAATCTAGATTTTCTCGGCGAGGAGTTGCAACACAGAGAAGATCTTAGCTATCCCCCATTTTCTAGGTTAGTGGTAATCGAGATGATATCCTCTGATTATGCACAGCTAGAAAGACAGGCGATGGCACTCTATAAGACTTTCCCCAAAGATAAACCAGAACTAGATATACTACCACCGACAGACCCAGTTATTAAAAAAGTACGCAAGAAGTACAGAAAAATAATAGTAATAAAAAACAACAAACTACTAGACCCAACGGGTAAAGTAATGCGGAAATATGTGTGGGGCTGCGTTGAGTTCTATACTAAGCTCAGTGGTCATGGCGATTTGCGAATAAACATAAACGTAGATGCCAGCTCGGTGATGTAGTTGGGCTATAAATGAAAAAGGAGCCGAAGCTCCTTTCATAAGTATTACATATCAATTGACGATAAACTTCTGTCTATCGACAAATCCGTTTGGATATTCAATCTGGACAAAATACAGACCCGAAGTCAAACTATTATTTGGATTGATTTCTAAAGTCTCTGAAATAGAAGTTAAGTTCCTATCAAAAGAGGAAATAGTTCTACCATTCATATCAATAATAGAAATTGTAGAAATACCCCATGCTACTGGGGCTAATTTTAAATTAATAGATTGACTACGAGAAACTGGGTTTGGATAAATCTCTAATTCAGACTGACTAAACAAATCTTCTACCGAAGTTATCGGACTTTTGTAGTCAACATAAAAAAGATAACCACCACCACCAGTAACTAGTATTTTATCTCCAAATCTTATATAATCGTAGCTATTCTGATAATTGTACTGTTCTCTTAATTCTAAGATATTATTTGGGTAAAGGGCTATAATACCTTTGTTTCCTCTGTCAAAAATACTTATGCCAGAGTTTGCCCCCCTGAATAATAAATATTTTTCATCAACATACTCAAGACTACCTTGTATACTAGAATTAACATTAGTATCTAAATTAATTAAAAGTGTATCCCAAGAAGTCCCTCTATCGAAGCTCTCCAAAACAATATCGTGACCAAAAGGATTTCCTAAATTGTCAAAATGAGTTTTGGATTGCAAAATACCAAATAGAATAATATACTTATCATCTAAAAACTTTATTCTTGAACGTTCCACAGGCAAATTAAATATCTCCTTTTCCCAAGTTGTACCATAATTAGGAGAACTGATTAAGTAATTCGTTGATTCAATCAATGAATCATTTTCGTAATGACGATCAACCATAAAAAATGAAATAGTACCTTCACCGAAAGAATAGAACTCCCCTATTCTTAATTCTGTTTCATATTCAAGTAAAGCGTTTACTGGAACATTTAATTCGTTCCAATTCATTCCACCATCGTTTGTCAAGTATAGTTCTGTAGTAAGTTTCTTATCATAAGATTTAAAAAATAGTGCAATACCATTTTCACTATCAATAAATTCGACCTGTACTGGAGTTTTGAACACACCTAATGAATCTCTTATCCAAGTCTCACCATCGTCAAACGATTGTAAAATATACCCTGTATGAGAAAAAAGTAATATATTACCGTTATCCAAATACTTCAATTCTTCAACATTGTAGAAACTCCTTTCAGATTTGGGTAAAGTTTCATTGGAATCTAAATAAATAATAGTCCAATTTAATCCCTTATCAATTGATTTCAATACCACATTATTAAAAATATGAGTTTGAGGATCATCGCCTATTTTATTATATCCAGATACAATAATGTTACCAGTACTATTTGTTTCGATTTGCTCTAATATAAATCCCTCCTTTACCAATAATGGAGTAAAATCATATTTATTAAAATCAACAGAGAATACTGAGCTATTTGCTAGTAATAATAGTAATATATACTTAATCATATCAAAACCTCAGAATTGTTATTTTACTATCATGAAACTTTCAACTTTAATTAATTCACCGTTGAGACTGAAAGCCATATAATAAGCACCATTGGTAAAATTATTATCTAAGTTAATTTCAAAACTTGTCTCATTTACGTTGAATACTTCATAAATATTACTAACACCTTCAGTGCTAAAGATATTTAGAGAAAGCTTCCCATTTAATTCTCCTTCTAATTTTATATTCAAATTACTTGGGTCAATAGTATAATCTACTTTATAATTATCATAAATATTATTTGGAAGTGCTTTCACTTCTTTTGGTACTAATGATTCTTCCCATTCCCAGTCACATGAATAAGTACAACTTAAACCATCGGGATCAGTACCACAATTATCAGGCGGCGAATAAATATTAGCCTTAGTCATAGTCTCTTTACCGTTTATATCTACACAGAATTGAAGATTTTGAACGCAACATTCAGTTAGAAAACAAGTCAAAATATATACATTTCCGTCAGGAGCAATATATTGCTTTTTACATGAAGTCCCTTTAAAGTTCGGAATAACAGGTCCACACCCTAAAGGTGGATTCGGTGGAACAGTTATAAATGGTAATGAATATTTTTTAATTAACTGAAATACTGCTTCCATATATAATTTATCCATCTGACTAAAACTATACTGAGCAGGGTTTCCATTGCAAGGATAAAAGCAAGAACCATCTGTTACTACATAATCTATTTGGAATTCAAATTTAGGTGCATTAGGACATGGATTATTACACCCAGAGTTATCCCTGTATTTGTAACGAATTGTCATAATACAAGAAGGGCAATTTGGGTCTAATGGGATGGGTAAATCTGGTGCTTGAATCCAAGAACCACAAGCAGAAGCATTCACACATGGATCACCATCACAATGCGGTGTTTGTGCCTCCGCCTCGCTTTTCATCCCAACTGTCAGAAGGAATAGTGTTACTCCAAGAGCAATCAATATGTTTGTAATTTTTTTCATTTCTGAAATTCCTATAAAAATTAATATTTATTTAATTGTTTGAGGATAATTCATTAAATTTGTAAATATCATTTGAGGTGTGCAATTTTAGATGATAAATACAGGTCAGGAATTACCCACGAAGTTTTTTCTGACCTTTATTATTTTTTCCCACTAATTTCTGATTTAAAATAAAAATTTAATTGAAACTAAAAAAAAAAATAATGAAATAACCTAATTATTTTTTCATTTTGCCGAATTTAATTTAATATTATTAATATTTTGTTACTATTTCTCGTTAAGAAATATATTCAATTCTATAAATATTCCCCCAAAAATGATTAATTTTCGGATTATTAGAAATCCAAAACAAGAAAAAATATGTCTGAGAAAAAGAGAATACTAAGCGGAATACAGCCATCGGGTGTGCTGACTATCGGTCATCTGACTGGGGCACTTTCCAACTGGAAGAAAATGCAAACGGAGTTCGAATCGTTTTTTATGATTGCGGATTTGCACGCTATTACCCAAAAGCAAGAGCCAGCTAATCTTCGTTCGTGGACTTTGGACACAGCGGCTATGTTCTTGGCTTGCGGTATTGACCCAGAAACTTCTGTTATGTTCACTCAATCGCATGTACCAGCTCACGCACAATTAGCGTGGGTTATGAGCTCATTTACAGGTATGGGTGAAGCAGAGCGAATGACTCAATTCAAAGATAAATCAAAGAAAAAGCCAGACAATGTGAACGTAGGACTATTCTCATATCCTATTCTTATGGCGTGCGATATATTACTATATCAGGCAGATGCAGTACCAGTTGGAGACGACCAAAAGCAGCATTTGGAGCTGACACGCAATCTAGCTCAGAGGTTCAATCATCACTATTCGGAAACTTTTGTGATACCTGAGCCATATATTCCTGAGATTGGAGCTAGGATAATGAGTTTGCAAGAGCCAACAGCAAAAATGTCTAAATCTGACCCCAATCAAAATGCTGTTATTTTCCTCACAGATGATAATGATACTATCGTTCGTAAAATAAAGCGTTCTGTAACAGATTCTGGAAGTGAAGTTACTACCGGAAAAGGTAAAGAAGGGATTGAAAACCTGATTACTCTTCTATCAGTTTCTACTGGCAAAAGCTCGAAAGAAATAGTAGCCGAGTACGAGGGTGAGGGTTATGGAAAATTCAAATCTGATGTCGCAGAAGCAGTGGCTTCTTACATACAGCCGATTCGTGAGGAGTTCAAACGATACAGAGAAGACAAGGAATTACTTACTAATATCTTAAAAAAGGGTGATGAGCAAGCTAATAAAGTTGCCTTTAAAACGTTATCTAAAGTGTATAAGAAAGTCGGTTTCTTACAATATTAATATTGATAGACGGATTTTACTTATTATTGTAACTGTATTTTTATTAATTATCTGAATTGTTTTGATATGCCTACTTATGTTTATATATGTGACGAGACTGGTGAGGAGTTCGAATACATCCAAGGTATTAACTCAAATGCTTTAGAGTTTTGGCCAGAAGATGTGAAGGGTTTCGATGCTAACAAACCTAAGAAAATACGTAGAAAAATTGGCACCGGAATAGGTGTTATGCTAAAAGGCACCGGATTCTACGAAACTGATTATGTAAAGAAATCTGGAAGCCCAGACAGCAAAGACTAGAGCTTTGACCCTAGGAATTCATTCCTCAATTTCAAGAATAAGTCTATAAGCAAAAGGTCGGAACTTACGTTTCGGTTAACCTTTACTATTGCCTGTTCGATATAATCGAACGCTTTGAAATAATTAGCTTTGTCGTAATAATTAGCGAACTTCCTAATTGAGTCAATAGTGCTAATGTTCACTATTAGTTTATCTTCGCCATTGCTCAGATGTAGTGCATCTTGTAGCCACCGTTGCAAAAGCTTTAGAGCTGTTATTATTAGATTCTTATCTCTTAACTTAGTTAACTCACCCACTCTTTCTGATAATAATATACGATAACCAGATTTTTGCAATGATGCTCGAAGCAAATTAATAGTAGCCTCAACCAAAAGACTAATATCTTGGTCTATAAAATCAATTGCATTACTAATTGACCCTTGAGAAAAAGAAGTAATTATACTTCTTTTCTCTTCAGTCAGTTCTGGATAATTATCTGCCAAATACTCATTCAATTCTTCATTTGTCAAAGGTGCAAATTTCAATTTCTGTGCCCTTGAAAGAATTGTAGGTAGCATTGAGTTGATATTATCAGCTATTAAAATTATCGTAGTATCGGGGTTTGGTTCTTCTAATGTCTTCAAAAAAGAGTTAGCAGCAGCTGGATTCATAGTATCAGCATCAGAAACTATTACAAATCGCCTACCACTTGAACTTGATGTCGATAACTTTTTTCTTAGAATACGAATAGAATCTATCCTAATCTGTGAAGCATTAGCTATCTCAATGCTATAATAAGGATTAGATTGTTTTTTTTCTAATTCCTCTTTTATATTCTCCACTACATCATTCGGAAAATTATCATAAAAGTTCTCTGCTTTCTTAGTTGACTTATTAGCAGGAGTTTTATGAAGATAAGTGATATTAGAGGAGTTAAGCCACCTTGATTCATCAATTTGGTTAACAATAGATGCAAATTTTAGTGCAACAGCTTCCTTTCCTACGCCCTTAGGCCCATAAAAAAGATATGTCGATGCAATAGAATTATTGGTACTTGCGTTAGTTAGCAAGTTGTAAATTTTTTGGTTACCGTAAAGTTTAATCATAAATTAACAAATAAGATTTTTTAATTGAGATGTTAAAATTGTAAATTGTGAAATTGTATAAAACAAGAATAAGAAAAATATTAATTAAAATTTGGTGAGTAAAGCATGGCGGCTAAAAAAAATAGCACAAAAAAAGCTTCAGTCAAAACGAAAAGCACTAAATCGAAAGCAACGACAGCTAAAAAGACTGCTACTAAAAAGGTAGCAACTTCAAAAAATATGAAAATGGATAAAGCTCATTTGATGGGTGCCTTGCGTAATATGATTACAGCAAGAACAACAGACAACATACACTTAGGATTCGTAAAGCAAGGTAAATCATTCTTCCACATCGGAGTTAGTGGTCACGAATGTATCCAAACTGCAATTGGTCTTCGTATGAGAGAAGACGATTGGGGTTGGACATACTATCGTGATATGGCTATCACTTATGCAAAAGGAATGACTATGAATGAGTATTTCCTACTTGCATTTGCTAAGAAAGATTGTCCAGCAACTGGCGGCCGTCAGATGCCGGGTCACTTTGGTAATCCAAGATTAAACTTCCCAACTCAATCTTCACCTACAGGTACTCAGTTCCTAAACGCTACTGGTACTGCGCTTGCAATCAAGAAAGAAGGTGGCGATCAGTTCGTATATGTTGCATCAGGTGAAGGAACTACTTCACAAGGTGAGTTCTACGAAGCTGTGAACTGGGCAAATAGAGCTAAGTTACCTGTACTATTCTGTATCCAAGATAACAAATACGCTATCTCGGTAAGAAAGAAAGATCAAACAATGGGTGGCGACATCTCTGATGCTTTCGATAAATATGAAAACTTGAAAAAAATCAGAGTAGATGGAACAGATTATTTTGAATCTGTGAAAGCTGCTGAAGAAGCTATCGAATGGATGAGAGCTGGCAAAGGACCTGCTTTGATACATGCAGATGTAGTTAGATTATTATCTCACTCTTCTTCTGATGATCAAAGAAAATATCGTGATATGGATGAATTGGAGAAAGAATCTGATGATAAAGACTGTATCAAAATACTATCTGCACAGTTGATAAAAGACAAAATAGCTACACAAAAAGAAATTGATAAAATGTGGGCTGATGTTAAAAAAGAATTATTTGAAGCAGCAGATTGGGCTTTGGAACAAGAAGATCCAGATCCAGCTGACTCAATTAAAGAAAACTTCGCTGATTTGAGTACTCGTGATTTGCCTTATGCTACAAGTGAGCCAACTGGTGAGAACGAAGCTGTATTAGTAGATGCTATTAATCACGCATTGCACGAAGAAATGGCACTAAATGATAAAATGGTAATCTATGGCGAAGACGTAGAAGATGGTAAAGGTGGTGTATTCACTGCTACTAGAGGGCTAAGCGATGCATTTGGAACTGAAAGAGTATTCAACTCTCCATTAGCTGAAGCATCTATAGTAGGTACTGCTGTTGGTATGGCTGTCAAAGGTTGGAAACCAGTAATCGAGATTCAATTCGGTGACTATATCTGGCCAGCATTCATGCAATACAAAAATGAAGTATCGGCAATGAGATTCCGTTCAAACGGTGGTTTCTCTGCTGCTGTTGTAACTAGAGTTGCTGTTGGTGGATATATACACGGTGGTCTATGTCACTCACAAAATATAGAATCAATATTCTCTCACATTCCTGGATTGCTTATAGCTTATCCATCGAATGCGGCAGATGCGAAAGGTCTATTGAAAACTGCTTGTAGATTGCAAGACCCTGTTATCTTCTGTGAACACAAAGGTATGTACAGATTACCGTTCGCAAAGACTGTAGAACCTGATGAAAACTACTTATTACCTTTCGGTAAAGCGAGAATAGTAAAAGAAGGAAACGACGCTACTATCATCACTTACGGTATGGGAGTAAAAGACAGTGTTAATGCTGTAAAGAGAATAGAAAAAGAGACAGGTAAAACTGTTGAGATTATCGATCTTAGGACTATCGTTCCTTGGGATGTGGAAGCTGTATGTGAATCAGTTAAGAAAACTAATAGAGCATTAGTAGTACACGAAGATACTATGACTACGAGCGTTTCTGGTAATATAATATCAGAAATCTCTGACCAGTGCTTCGAGTATTTGGATGCACCTGTTAAGAAATTAACTGCCAAAGATTCGCATATTCCTTATCACCCGAACTACGAGAATGATGTATTACCATCAGAAGACAAGGTATATGATATACTATTAGAATTACTTAACTATTAAGATTATTCTGATTATTATTGAAATTGGAAAAAGGCTATTCGAGAGAATGGTCTTTTTTTTTGTATATTTGAAATAAAACTTATGCGATTTGCTTTAACAATACTCATATTAATAGCCCTTTATTCAACAAGTTTTACTCAAGATGAGAAGATTTTTGAATCATTTGTTGATAGTATATCAATAAATCAAAATCTTTCTTTTAAAGTTGAATTTTTAAGATATGGATTAAAACCAGATAAAGATCATTGGGTAAAAATTATTTTTTTAAAAAAAGAAATAAATTATTGGGAGGAGGTGTTTAGGTTTGAATCTGAAAGAAACCAGACCCATATAAATTTCCCAAAGCTTGAAGATTTTAATTCTGACGGTTTTTTGGATTTCAGTTATGTACCATTTTTAGCTGCTAAAGGAGCAAATGAATTAAGAGAACTTTTTGTTTTCGATTCAGTTTCAAACAACTTCATTCATATAAAAAACTCAAGTGATTACCCTAACTTGAAATACAATGTTGAATTTGATAATTATACAGGATGGGCTTTTCATGGAGGCACAACTCAGTACTTTCTATCTCTTGAAGTAGATACACTAATTGAATTAGCATCGATAGATATTAATGGATTTGAACGAGGGTTAACTATTTATGACAGGAATGGTGAAGTGTCTTTCTCAAAATTTGATTCGATTCAAGAAGAAGGTTTTCCGTTTTATAAAAATTACGACCCTATTGAGGAATGATGAAAAATATTATACTCTTATTTCTTCTTATTTATATCCCAGCCATTTCGCAAGATTCTACTGAAATAATTCATCCAATTGAAGCTGAAATGAAAATATGCTTGGATTTAGATAGTAACTACTCTACTCAAGCAATGTTGGATTGTGTATATATTGCTACGGACAGCTGGAAATTAGAGTTAAACAAAAATTACAATGAATTAATTTCTAAATTAGATGATGATAAAAAAAACTATTTAAAAAAATCTCATCAATATTGGTTAGTCTATAAAGAGAATGAATTTAAGCTAATTAATGAGATATATCTATCTAAAGTCGGAACGATGTATATTTTAATGGCAGCTTTGGATAAGCTGAAGTTAATAAAATCAAGGGCATTAGAATTGAAAGAGTATATTGATATTATGAATATTGATGAGTGATGATACTTCCCCACAAAAAACACTAAAAATATTAGTTGTCAGTATTTAATGAGTTAATTCGTAAATTATATTTTTAAAAATCATAAAAACTAGAAAAATGAGCAACAACCAAAAAGTACAAGATAAAATAGACAGTAAAATATTAGCTGACCGCAAGATATTCCTATGGAGTGAAGTAGATGATGATTCGGCTAAGCACATAATAGATAGATTGCTATACTTAGAAATGGAAGAGCCGGGTAAAGAGATACAACTGATAATCAACAGCCCTGGTGGATACGTAACTGCTGGATTTGCTATATATGACACTATGAAAGCGATTTCAAGCCCTGTATCGACTATAGCAACTGGATTAGCAGCTTCAATGGGGTCTATATTGCTATCAGCTGGTGAAAAAGGTAGAAGATTCGTATTGCCACACGCTAGAGTAATGATACACCAGCCAAGCGGTGGTGCCAGAGGTAAATCAGCAGATATGGAAATACAGATGAATGAGATAATCAAAACAAAAGAGCAAAGTGCTCAGATATTAGCCGATAATTGTGGTCAATCTTTTGATAAGATTATGGCTGATTTCAATCGTGATTTCTGGATGTCAGCTGAAGAATCAGTAGCTTACGGAATCGTTGACAAGATGATTGACAAGATGGTATAGGATTTATTATCATTTGAATATTTAGGAAGACTACTCACAAGGTAGTCTTTTTTTTTGAAGCCAAAATTTATTTGAAATAAAACTCATTTTTTGTGTAATTTGTATTACAAAAGTGGATCAAATGAGATACAGATTAAAAAGCTTAATTAATAAGAAATTATATTTATAAATTTCATCAAATCAAATTATTTGAATTCCTTTAAATAAATTATTACCAACAAAATAAACTGAAAATTTCAGTTATAGGCTTAAAAATAATACAGAATGGATCATCTCTTCAACCACCCTGGCATTCTTGCCGGATTCGTAATAATCATTTTTTTCATGCTGTTACTCGATTTAGGTGTCTTTAATAAAAAGGCGCACGAAGTCAGAAATAAAGAAGCACTCATTTGGTCATTAGTATGGATTTCATTATCCATGGTTTTTAGCGGTGTTATATATTATCTATTAGACCATCCACAAGGGACAACAGACAATTTTTCACGATTTCAAGCTGCATATTGGATAGAAAAAGCACTTTCGGTCGATAATCTTTTCGTCTTTATATTAGTTTTCAAATTCTTCCAAATACCTAAAAAATACCAACACAAGGTCCTCTTTTGGGGAGTTATTGGTGCCTTGGTATTTAGAGCTATTTTTATCTTTGCAGGTGTCGAATTAATAAAACTAACTTATGTCAATGCACCATTTTTAGGCTTAGATTCACAAGGTGACATTAGACAGATTAATTTGGTATTAACTATTTTTGGATTCTTCTTAATTCTCGCCGGAATAAAATCTTGGGGAAGTCATGATATGGAAGAAGAAAAAGATATGTCAAACAATTTTGCAGTCAAACTTGTACATAAATTTTATAAAGTTAGTGCGCATTTTGATGGTGATAAATTTTTTACGGTTCAGAATGGTATTAAAATGGTAACCCCTCTATTTGTTGCAATTACTGTGATAGAATTGACAGATCTAATATTTGCTGTAGATAGCATCCCTGCTATATTTGCTATAGCACCAGATGATCCTTTCATACTATACACTTCTAATATTTTTGCAATTCTAGGTCTTAGATCCCTTTACTTCTTATTAGCAAATTCTATGGATATGTTCTCCAAACTCAACTATGGTTTAGCTGTAATATTATCATTTATAGGTGTTAAAATGCTGATAATGCCATTTTATCATTTTCATTCTACCATCTCATTAGCTATAATTGGTTCGGTATTAATCATTTCTATATTAGCTTCTATCATTTCCAATAAGAAGAACACTTAATTTATTTTTAATTTGTAGCTCAAAATAATTTGAAATAAAGCTCAAATATTATGTAAATTGAGCAACAAAAGTGAATCAAATGAGCTACAAATAAGTGATATTTTGAGGAGGAAAAGAAATTACTAAAACTAAACCAAATACAAAGAATGTAATTTTGAATAATATCCTACATTCATCTATCTTTATCATCCTTACAACCTTACAATTTTCATATTACCTCTAAACATGGAGCATATAATTTTGTAGTAGCAACCATTTCAGATTTTCCCCAAACAGATATAGATGGAGAAGTTAGACAATATGGATCATTATCAGCAGGTGCCGATGAATACTATCCAACTACTGGAATATTAAGCGTTTTAAAACAGAATGAAAAGTTCAAGGTATATCCTAATCCAATTGCAAAAAGTAGCATAATAGAAATAAAATCTTCAGAAGAGATTAGAAGCATTGCAATTATAAATAGCAATGGTCAATTCGTTTATCAAAATATACAATGCTTGATATTAGCAATAAGGATATCAGAAATGGAGTATTTTTTATATTGGTAAATAACAATGAAGCAATCCCAATTATTATAAATTAGAAATTATTTTTCGCTTATATCCACCTTTTCCCCTTGAAGTTAGTAGTAACAGGGTTGTTTTTTTTTCTTGATTATATATACTAAAAATTATAAATTTGACTTATTCACTTTTTATAAATAAAGGTATTTGTATGAAAAAATTATTACTATTTTTAACAATTTCATTTGTATTTATAGGTTGTAATAAAAAAGATGAAATTGTTGATCCAGTTATCAAAAACGGGAAAAATGAATTTACCACAATTGTTGATGACGTTGAACGAGAATACATAGTAAGCATACCAGAAAGCTATGACGGTAAATCGGATGTTCCAGTAGTATTTATGCTCCATGGAACTGGTGGAGATGGTGAAAGGTTCTATAATACCTCAGGTTGGAAGGAGTTGGGTGAAAAAGAAAATTTTATTTCCGTATTTCCTTCATCCATGAATTATTGTATTCTCGATGAAGATGGACAAAAAAAGATTACAAAATGGAATAGCATACCATTTTGCTCTTTTGAATACTGTTCAAATGTTACTCCTCCCGATGATATCAAATTTCTAAGACAGATTATTGATGAACTTGGTAAAGAATATACTATAGATTCTAAACGGATTTATTTTGTGGGATTCTCAAATGGAGGACAAATGTGTGTCAAACTATCTATACTTATGGGTGATAAGATTGCTGCAATTGTTGAAAGTGGTGCATTATTCGATTTAGATACAATGAGTAATCCTGTAAGAAAATTACCAATATTATTTCAAATTGGTAATGGAGATTATGGTCCTGCGAATACTGGTCCATTTATTCCATTATCAGAATTTGATAAAGTATTATCATCAGCTGAATACCAACCATATAAGATAGTTCAGACTCATATAAAAAGCTTTGATTTGAATCCAAATTATACTATTTCTGGAGATACTAATACAGTAGTCTATGCTACATTTGTACCAAATGATGGCAATACAACAAATAATTTCAATTTCGCATATATAAAAGATCTGACGCATCAATATCCAAACGGGAAAAATCATTGGATGATTGGTGCACAAGTTAATTGGAATTGGCTGAAGCAATTTACATTGCCGAATTAGAAATATCTCAATTAAAGCTCAATTTTTATGTAAATTGAGCTTTATTTTACCATTAAATGTGATAATAATTAACACAGGAACCCCAATGAATCCAATACTCAATAAAAACTTATTCTTCGTCAAAGAACACAGAGGAATATTTAAAGCAGCGAATAACTACGATATATTCGACCCGAATACTCAGCAGATGATTATGACTTGCAGAGAAGAAAAGCTCGGTATATTCACCAAGATATTTAGATTTACCGACTATAAGCGTGCAACACCATTCGATATAGAGATAAAAACTGCTGATGGAAGAAAGGTATTAACCGTAAAGCGAGGTATTTCCATTTTCTTGTCTAACGTGGAAGTATTCGATGAGAATGATGTCTTATTTGGCCGCTTCAAACAGAAGTTCTTCTCTATTGGTGGGAAGTTCGATGTGCTTGATGCTGCGGATAATGTGGTTTGCTCTCTCAAAGGGAAATGGACAAGCTGGAATTTTGATTTCAGTCAAGGTGAAGTCAAGTTAGCTCATGTTGCTAAGAAATGGGCTGGGATAGGTCGAGAGTTGTTCACTAGTGCCGACAACTATATGCTAGAGATAGAACCAACTGTACCCCAAAATGACCCCGTTCGTCTTCTTATACTAGCAGCTGTTATGTGTATAGATATGGTTTTGAAGGAATAAAAGTTAAATAGCGAGTTTTAGGATTATACTCTATTCAAACTCACACATCACTACAGGAAAATATTGACAGAATTAAAAAGAACCTTAGGACTTGCAGAATGCGTCTTTTTTGGGGTGGGTTCTATATTAGGTGCAGGCATATATACTCTAATCGGTAAAGTAGCAGGAATGGCTGGCAATTTAACTTGGCTCGCTTTTTTAATAGCTTCAATTGCCGCTTTGTTTACAGCTTTCTCTTATGCTGAGTTAAGTGCTGCATTTCCGAAAGCTGGTGGTGAGTACATATATGCAAAAAAGGCATTCGGGCAAAAGATGGGTGTGTTTCTTGGTATTATTATTTCATTCAATGGTATTATAAGCGCTGCTACTGTTTCACTTGGCTTTGCCGGATACTTAAATACTCTCACTGGTATAAGTATGCTTTTAGCATCACTCGGAATTATTATTTTATTGTTTTTAGTTAATATTTCAGGTATTAAGCAATCCTCATCACTGAATATAATTTTCACAATAATTGAAGCCGCAGGTTTATTACTTATAATTTACGTTGCCTTCCCTTCTATCAGGGATGTAAATCTAACAGAACTTTCACCAAAAGGAGTGAACGGGTTACTGACTGCTTCTGTTATTGCATTTTTTGCATATATGGGATTTGAAGAAATTGTAAAATTGGCAGAAGAAACTAATAATCCCGAAAAGACCATACCAAAAGCATTGTTTATCTCTAGTGCTGTTGTTATCGTACTTTATACTTTGGTTACAATAAGTGCTGTTAGTGTAACCCCCTATCAGCAATTAGCAGAATCAGCCAGCCCACTTGCCGATATTGCAAATACAAAGTTTGGGACTGTTGGAATTGTAGTTATCTCGGTAATAGCTTTATTTGCCACATCCAACACCATCTTATCAAACATGATGGGAAGTTCAAGAGTTTTATTTGGTATGTCTAAAGAAACAAAACTCTTGCAATTATTTTCCTATATTTCTCCCAAAAGAAGAACCCCAGTCATAGCTCTAACTTTGATTTTGGTAATTACTTCATGCTTTGCATTAATCGGTAATATTGAGACTGTCGCACTTATAACTACTATTTTTATTTTCATTACATTTATTGTTGTAAACCTTTCTGTTATAGTTCTTAGAGTAAACGAAAAGGATATTAATCGACCTTATCGAATACCATTAAATATCAAGAATATACCCGTGATTAGTGTTTTTGGTATTATCTTAACAATCGTTTTACTTAGTTATAACGTTTATAGTTTTTTATAAAATTTTGCTTTGATATGATGTTGAAAGAGTGATGATGAAACTTTTAAGTTAGATAATCTAGTAAATTAAAATAAACTAAATGATAAGAAATGGAATCTCTCAGAATTATTGAAATTGCAGGTACTGTTGCTTTTAGTATAGCAGGAGCATTCGCTGCAATGGAAAAAAGATTAGACCTTTTCGGTATCTTTATAATAGCATTTGTTACGGCAATGGGTGGTGGGACATTACGAGATGTTTTGATTGGTGAAGTCCCTGTCAAATGGATGCTTGATTTAAGTTCAGGGTTAGTTGTAATAATAAGCACAATCGGGGCTTTATTATTCACAAGAGTATTACAGAACTTCCATAAAATTCTATTATTGTTTGACTCTATAGGTCTCGGATTTTTCACAGTAGTTGGAGTTCAAACTGGGGTCTCACTTGAACTACATCCAGTAATTTGTATTGCACTTGGAACTATAACAGCATGTTTTGGTGGTGTGATAAGGGATATATTATTAAACAACATCCCACTTATATTTGAGAAAGAGATATATGCAACTGCATGCATATTTGGTGGAGGCCTTTTTTTCTTGCTACAAAAAATTGATATTCCTCAAATACCAATTGATATAATTTGTCTTATTTCTGTAGTTGTATTCCGATTATTAGCAGTTAGATATGATTGGCAATTGCCTTTACTATGGAGGATGGAGAAGCCATTACCTTAAATTATATGATACAAATTAAAACAAAAATTACCAGCAAAGCTTGGGTTCACATGTAATTCTAAATCTTATGATAGTTCAAAACTATATTTACTGAATCTAACTAACATAACCCAACTCAGTGAATTAGAGAAGTATTCAACTCCCCCACTCTTTTACTTACCCTATCCTTTATAATTAAAACATCCCGCACCGAAGGATTTACCAGAATCATCTGTCTAAACTATATAATTTATAATTACAATGTATTAGAATAAGTATGAAAAATAAAATGAAAATAGTTATTGCTCTCCTAGTAATTGTTACACTTGCTGTAGTGGCATACATCTTTTTACAAGGCGGTGACGAAATTATAATATCAGCAAAAACAATTGCAGTAAAGAAAGCCAATGTAACAACAATGGTAACTGCAACCGGAACGATTGAGCCGATTAAACAAGTTGACGTTGGTACACAAGTTTCTGGAGTTGTTAAAAAAATATATGTAGATTATAACAGTGTAGTTAAGGCCGGTCAGTTAATAGCAGAGTTGGATAAAACTAATTTAAAGGCAGCATATTCTCAAGCGCAGGCTTCTTATGACAATGCTATTAACCAAAGGGAATATATGAAGATAATTTATAATCGTCAGAAATCATTGTATGATGATCAATTTATAAGTAAATCAGATTTTGATGTTGCCAATTTTAATTATGAAACTGCAAAAAATACAGTAACACAACAATTCTCTGACCTTCAAAGATCAATTACGAATTTAAGTTATGCCAACATCTACTCACCAATTGATGGCGTTATTTTGTCAAAAGATATTGATGAAGGTCAAACGGTAGCTGCTAGTTTTAACACACCAACTCTTTTTACTATTGCACAAGATTTAAAGGAAATGCAAGTAGAAGCAAATGTAGATGAAGCAGACATAGGACAAGTGAAAGAGGGACAACGAGTAACCTTTACAGTGGATGCTTATATAGGTGAAACCTTCGAAGGAGTCGTATCTCAAGTTAGATTAGATCCCAAAATCACTTCAAACGTAGTGACATATACTGTCGTTATTACAACTAAAAATCCAGATTTAAAATTGAAGCCAGGTTTAACAGCCACCATTTCTATTTTCACCTTGGAGTTAAATAATGTTTTGACTGTGGAGGCCAAAGCCATTAATTTTAAACCAGATACTGAAACTCTGAAAACCTATAATTTACAACATAAACTAACTGCAAACAGTCAAGAATCATCTAATAACAATTCCATAATATGGGTATTAGATATAGATGGTGCAATACTACCAAGAACAGTTATACTTGGAGCTAGTGATGGTGTTAATGTTCAAATACTAAGCGGCGTTACTAAGGGTGAAAAAATAGTCTATAGCTTAAAAGGTGTCAATAAATCTGAAATCAATAAAGATGGACCGAATGAAAGCCCATTTGTGCAACAAGGCGGACGCCCTAATAGAATATAAATCATGAGTAAAGAAATAATTAGAATAGAAAACTTAAAACGTGAGTTTACAATGGGTACCGAAACGGTTCATGCATTAAGAGGTATCTCATTTGCCGTAGAAGAAGGCGAGTTTGTAACCATTATGGGATCTAGTGGATCAGGTAAAAGTACACTTTTGAATATATTGGGATGTTTAGACCAACCTACATTTGGGACATACGAAATTGATGGTGTAAATATAAAAGACTTAAGTAAAAATGAGTTAGCAACAATTAGAAATGAAAAGATTGGTTTTATTTTTCAATCATATAATTTACTAGCAAGAACAACTGCAATTGAAAACGTTGAATTACCACTTGTATACAACAGTAAAGTATCAAATAAAGAAAGACGAGAACGAGCTATTAAAGCACTAGAGATGGTTGGTTTAGGTAACAGAATGGACCATACACCTTCACAGCTTTCGGGTGGGCAACAACAACGTATTGCAATAGCAAGATCGTTAGTTAATAATCCAGTTATGATACTTGCGGATGAAGCCACAGGAAACTTAGATACACGAAATTCTTATGAGATTATGACATTGTTTCAAGATCTAAACAAGCAAGGAATTACCATTACATTTGTAACACATGAACCTGATATTGCAGCATTTAGTAGTAGAACTATAATGTTAAAAGATGGAAATATTATACAAGATTATAAAAATCAAAATGTACAGTCTGCATCAACAGAATTAGCAAAATTACCTAAACTAGAAAGTTAACTATGAGAATATTAAACTTATTTAAAATCGCAACAAAAGCTATAGTTCTAAATAAAACAAGAACTTTGCTAACTATGCTAGGCATCATCATCGGTGTAGCCTCAGTGATTGCCATGTTAGCCATTGGCGAAGGTTCAAAAGAAAGCATTCGAGCTTCAATTACTAGTATGGGTTCTAATATGATTGCAGTTAAACCTGGAGCAGACTTTCAGGGTGGGGTTAGAAGAAGTAGAACCGAGCAGCAATCACTTACGCTCAAAGATTACCTAGCAATTAAAGAAAAAGCGACATTATTAGCTTATGTAACGCCTTCTGTTGATGGCGGAGGGCAAGTTATTAATGGATCAAAGAACTGGCCGTCCACTATTTATGGTGTTAATCCAGACTATTTGAATATTAAAGTCTGGGATTTACAAAGTGGAAGTATGTTTACTGAATCTGATGTAAAATCGGCTGGTAAAGTTGCTGTAATTGGTCAAACCATTGTAGATAATATATTTCCTGATGGAACAGATCCTTTGGGACAAATGATTCGATTTAACAACATTCCATTTAAAGTTATTGGAGTATTAGAAGAAAAAGGTGAAAACACATCAGGGCAAGACCAAGACGATTTGGTAATAGCTCCTTATACTACCGTACAGAAACGTATTTTAGCTATAGATTATTTAAGAGAAATAGTAGCATCTGCTGTTAGTGAAGATGAAGCCAAAAATGCGGTTAGTGAAGTCTCTGAGATTTTACGAGTACAACATAAATTAGCCGAAAATGAAGATGACGATTTTCACGTTCGTTCAATGGATGAGCTTATTTCTACTTCTAGCTCTACAACTGAAATGCTCACACTCCTTTTAGTAGCTATAGCAAGTATTTCTTTGTTAATTGGTGGTATCGGTATTATGAATATCATGTATGTATCTGTTAAAGAGCGTACTAGAGAAATTGGACTACGTATGGCAGTAGGAGGGAAAGGCTCAGACATTTTGATGCAGTTTTTAATTGAAGCGATTCTCATAAGTATTACAGGTGGGGTCTTAGGAGTATTGTTAGGACTAGGAGCAACTCTTTTTATTGAGAAATTCTTGAATTGGCCAACAAGTGTGTCTTTTTATTCTATTGTTATCTCTTTTGTTGTTTGCTCATTAACTGGTATCTTTTTCGGATGGTATCCTGCTAGAAAAGCATCAGCTTTGGACCCAATAACTGCGTTGCGTTATGAGTAACAATTAAAAGAGACTCTCACCGAAGGATTTACTTGAATCATCTGTCTAAACTCTATAAAAGATAAATAATTAATAAATAACACGGTATAAAGACATGAAAAAATCAATCTATATAATCTTACTTTCGAGTTTAGCCATTGCTGCTTTAGGGCTCGTAGCTTGTAGTGATGACAACGGTGCAGAAGCTCCTACTTACAATGTAATTGTTGATGTTGACAAAAATCTATTCCTTTCAGGCGGATTAGCAGAACCAATTACTATAGTTTCTCGAACTCTTTCTGATGGTTCTACTGCTGATTGTTATAAAATAGTAGTGAATAACACCCCATCGGACCACACTATGGGACCTTGGTGTCCAACTAATATTTCAGATGATGCCACAGCTGGTGGGATATGGTTAGAAGGTGGAGAAGTTTATGATGTAGATGGTGAGTTTATTAAGAATCTATCTACATTCTACAAAGACAATACTTGGATGATGTATGATATTAGTACAGGTGAAATCACTAAGACTATGTCAAAAGCAGATTGTGAAGCTGCAGCAAACCCTAATGTTGGTGCAGAGTATGAGAACTATTGTGTTGAATGTTTACCATCATACTTAGGTGATATGAATGAAACATATTATATACCTGTAACTCCCAAAGCTGCTTCTTCTATTAAGGAATTCGGAGGTCCTGGGCCAATGTCTTCAGGTCCTTCAGTTAGAGGTATAGCTTTCAACGGCGTTCGGTTTGATGCCCCTGCTCCGGTTAATGCTATATTAGGTGCATATACATTAGCACCGTTCGATGATGCTGGTGGACATATAAATCTGCAAGCTGGTTATCACTATCACGCAGCTACTGGTGTGTCAACAAAAATCACTCAAAGTGACGGACATGCACCAATGATTGGATATGCACTAGACGGTTACGGACTGTTTGCTAATACAGATGCAGAAGGAAAAGAATACACAGATTTAGACCAAGCACGTGGACATTATGACGAAGTAAGAGGATATCATTATCACGTTGACAAGGCAGGAAACAACAATTTTATTAACGGCCTTCGTGGTGTTTACGCCCAGTAAAAGAAATGAAAAAGAAACTAATCATATTATTACTAGCCTTGATGAGTATAAGTACTTATGCTCATCAACCTGAATTAGCAAGTCTTATATATTCTAAAACGGATGATGGAAAACATATAATTCAGTTAAATGGTGCATTGACCGGAATCGAAACCGAAATACATTATACTTATTCTAAAGATGCATATAAAACACCTGAAGAATTCAAAGAATTAGTAATAGATCACTTTAGAAAGAATATCTCTTTTCAAATTAATGAAAAAGAAGTCAAGTTTAAAGACCCACTTGTGATACTTGGTCATGAGACAAAGTTAATTGTAGAAGCAATAGATATTCCAAAGAAAATAGAATCTATAAAATTAAAAAATACTTTTTTCCAAAATGTTCCCAATAACAAACTAACTGTACTATTTCTTAGTGATATTTTCCCAAAAGAAAAATATGTTCTTAGTAATGAAAATCAGCACACTATCGATATCCAGAATAAAGAAGGTGTATGGAAGGCAAAGAACGAAAATTGTGCTAAGTTAAACTTTGGACTTACTACTTTGATAATGCTTGTCTTAGGTGGGGTATATTATCGGATTAAAAGGAAAAGAGCGTTGGGGAATTAGTAGAATATTGTTATATTACTTTATTCTTAAAACATTGGAACTTAAATATTATGAAAGTATACCTTATATTTCTCATGATTGTATTCTCCATCAATATATCTTTTTCTCAATCATCGGAAACAGACTCATTATCCAAATCAAAAATATCTGAATTGAGTTTTATGGTTGGTAATTGGGAAGGAACTGGATGGATGGCAGGAAGAGAAGGAAAATCAAATTTTGATCAGACTGAAGAAATTGAGTTCAAATTAGATTCGACAGCTATACTAATAGAAGGTAAGGGAAGTGCTAATGGAAAAGTAGTGCACAATGCATTAGCTATTTTAACTTATAATAAAGCAGAAGACAATTATACTTTCAGGTCATTTTTACCAAGTGGTCAGAATGCAGAATTCAAGGCGGAGTTAATTGATAAAAAACTCTATTGGTATCCGACCGAGAGTGTACGTTATATTATTTGGCTTAACGATAATGGCCAATGGTATGAGAAAGGAGAGTACAAAAGAGGAGAAAACTGGAGCCAATTTTTCGAAATGACCTTGGATAGAAAATAGAAGAATAAGTTACTAATAAACTCTTTCTTAAATTCTAAGAGTAAATAGAACTTATGAATATAATTTTTTCAAAAACTTTGTTCGCAATCAAAACTCATTTGTTATAAAAAATAGAAGTTTGTAATTTGGTTATCTAGTTTCTAAATTCAAAATCAATAAAATTACTATTTAGATAAATTTAGTGAATAATAAATTAACAATTGTAGTCCTTCCTTTCGTCAACATGTCATCTGATGAAGATAATGACTACTTTAGTGATGGTATAACTGAAGAAATCATTTCCGCACTTTCAAAACTAAATGAGATAAATATAATATCTAGAACTTCATCTTTTTACTTCAAAAATAAAATAATACCTTTAAAAGAAATTGCCAAAAAACTAAACGCTCATATTGCCATAGAAGGTAGCGTAAGGGTGAATGGGAATACTGTTAGGATTTCCTCTCAAATCATAAATGCTATTGAAGATACTCATCTTTGGTCTAATAGGTGGGATCGAAATCTTGATAATATTTTTGAGATACAAGATGAAATAAGCATCCAGATTGCTGAGAAGCTAA
Source organism: Kapaibacterium sp. (SeqCode) (assembly GCA_041675005.1). Taxonomy (GTDB): domain Bacteria; phylum Bacteroidota; class Ignavibacteria; order Kapaibacteriales; family UBA2268; genus PGYR01. The sequence goes on along the minus strand of JBAYUQ010000001.1, from coordinate 90,666 downwards.
GGGAAAATATAGGTCATATTGAAATAGTTGAACATTTAGTTAAAGCTCAAACAGATAGCATTGATACCTATAAACTGTCTTTGGAGGCTCGTTATTATTTTAACAGATGGAATCCGGAAGATGTTGAAAAATCGATTAATTTATATAATCAAGCTCTGCTATTAGATCCGAACCACGTTGAGTCTCATATTGGTTTAGCTGATGCTTACAGCTTTTTAGGTACTACTGGTTTTATGAATGCTGAAGTAGCTTGGGCGAAAACAGTTGAATATACTAATAGAGCATTGGAATTAGACTCTAATAATCCTGAAGTTTATTATTTATTAGCAAATATTGCATTTTTTATGAATTGTGATTTCGTAACTGCTTACAAACATGCAAATAAAGCTATTAAAATTAAAAATAATTACCCTGAAGGACAGCAATTCTTGTCATTTCTATTTACTCTAAAAGGAGATATGAAAAATGCACTTAAACACCTTAGCCTTGCATTAGATCTTGACCCACTTAATCAAGAGACTTTGTTCTATAAAGCATTTTTCAATTATCGGAATGGAGATTACCAGAACTCAATTACTATACTAGACGAATTATTGAATACTAATTCAAAGAATATCCCTGCATTTACAGTCAAAGCTTATAGCTTATTGTGCTTAGGAGAAACTAAGAGAGCTTTACAACTTATAAATGAACTACCTGAAGAAGTAGTCATAATTGATGATAAACTCGGGATAGAATGTTTAGCTAGAATAATAGATGGAGAAAAAGAAAAGTCGAATAAGCTACTTAGCAACTTAGAAGAAAATGCTAGGTCTATATCTGCAATTCAAGCTCATTCCTATTTATTTCTATCATATATAAATTTAAATCGCTTCGACGATGCTTTCAATTTACTTGAAAAGTCATTGTCTAATCAGTCCCCAATTTTTCTAATTAGCTACTCGGATCCATTAGCTAAAAATCTAAGAAATGACAGTAGATATTATCAATTTGAGAAACTAATTTATCCAGATATATATTCATTAATAGAAGTAAAGAAAAGTAAACCTGAATTAATAGATGAAGTTACATCTAAAATAATTATTAAAAAATTGGAAGAATTTATCGAACAAGAATCTCCTTTTCTAAACCCCGATTTATCACTTCGATTACTTGCAGAACTCATAGAGATACACCCTAACCAACTATCGTGGTTATTGAACAAAAAACTCAATAAAAATTTTAATGAATTTATTAATCATTACCGAATTTCTCATTTCAAAACATTAGCATTAGACACTTCTAATAGTCATATTTCCTTGATTGGACTCGCTTTCGAAAGTGGATTTAATTCCAAGACTACTTTTAATACCTATTTCAAGAAAGAAACTGGTATTACTCCTAGTGAATTTATCAAAAGTCAAACATAGAGTTTCCATACTTTTTTGTTCAAAATTATAATCTCGAACTCATTAATATTTTTTCTGAACGATTGCAGATGAAACATGCACTAGTTTTGAATCAATTATTAATTGTAAAACTAAAAAAAGAGATTTATAATGGAAACTAAAAAAATGAATGCAGCAGTGTTAACTGGATACGGGGCCCCAGATAAAATAAAATATGGAGAGGTAGACCTTCCAATTCCTAAGGAAAATGAAGTACTTGTAAAAGTGCTTTATAGTTCTTCGACTCGTGCTGATAGTATGATTAGAAGAGGAAAACCTTATTTCGGTCGATTTTTCTTAGGTATTACTAAACCAAAGCATACCATACCAGGAACTGGATTTGCTGGAGTAATAATTAGCAAAGGGGCTAAAGTTAATAACTTTGAGGAGAATGATGAAGTCTTCGGTGAATCTACTACAAATTTTAGTGCTAATGCAGAGTATATAACTATTTCAATGGACGAAGTGATAATACATAAACCTCAAAATCTAAGTTTTGAAGAAGCAGCAACCTATAGTGATGGACACCTTACTTCAATAAATTTTTTGAAAAATGTAGGGGAAATACAACCAGGTCAAAGAGTACTAATCATCGGTGCATCAGGCTCTTTAGGTACTTCTGCTGTTCAGTTAGCAAAGTATTATGGTGCAGAAGTTACAGGGGTAAGTAGTAATAGGAATATTAGTTTAGTTAAATCTTTAGGTGCTGATTTTGTAATAGATTACTCACAAGAAAATTTTCTAAATAGAGAAATTAATTATGACTTAATATACGATACGATTGGGATAAGCTCTTTCGGAAAAGTAAAAAAAGTTCTTTCAAAAAATGGTAAATATATTTCACCTGTATTAAAGCTAAGTTTACTATTTCAAATGTTTTTGACTTCTTTAATAGGAAATAAAAAAGCAAGGTTTGATGCAACTGGTATGAAAAAGAAAGATGAGTTAAAAAATTTACTTTTTCAACTTATAGATATCTTCAAAGAGGGAAAGCTTAAGACAGTCATTGATCGACAATTCCCGCTAGAAAAAGTTGCACAGGCTCACGCCTATATAGATACAGGTCACAAGAAAGGTAATGTAGTTATAACTTCTAATCATTAATAAATATAAGATAATAGAGATTAAAATGAAAAATATTAAAACTATTGCAAGATTGACAGGTCTAGGTTATTTAATAATATTTATTACTGGGTTTTTCGGAAACTTTTATGTTCTCGAGAATATGGTTGTTGCCGGTGATGCAATTAGTACTTTTGAAAACATAACAAATAATTTTGAAACTTATAATTATGGTGTCTTATCATTTTTCATAATGGTAGTAATTGACCTTTTACTTTCATGGCCACTATATTTATTATTCAAGAATATAAATAAAAATTTAGCCTTAACTTCATCAATTTTAAGAATAATTAATGCTGGTATTTTCTTTCTTGCACTCAAAAGTATAATCGACATAAGTCTAGTTAATGATGTCCGAGATTTGACTTCGAATTTATCGATGCAGCCTTTTATAGATTTTAATATAATATGGAATTACGGGCTTATAGTCTTTGGCATTCATCTGATTCTATTAAGTCAGTTACTTTATAAATCAGAATTATTTCCTAGAATATTGGGATTATTAATTCTACTCTCAGGTATTGGTTATATTGTAGATAGTACTGCACAAATAGCTATAAACAACTATATTCATTATAAAGAAATCTTAGAAAGCTTTGTTATTGTAGCAGGAGTGTTAGGTGAATTTTCATTTACAGTTTGGCTCTTGATTAAAGGAGTGAAGAAAATTGAAGAACGGGCCATTTGATTATAATTGTAAACTGGGTGTTTACAAACACACCCAGTTTTTGATTAGATTTTATTAGTCATACTTCTCAAACAAGATATCCCTTCTGCCATAGCCAATTTCCATTAGGTTCGCACGGGCTTCTTTTATCATATCGTCCCAACCGCATAGGTAGAATATAGCATCTGGCTTTTCTGCATATAACTCTTTATAAATTTGGTGTAAGTAACCCTTTCTGCCAGTCCAATCAGCACTTTCTTCACGAGATAGAACAGGATGGTAGTGGAAGTTATTATCTTCTTTGTCTAGTCCAAATAGCTCTTCTGCATAGCATAGATCTTCACGAGTACGAGTACCGAAAATTAGGTGCATTCCTTTGTGGGGAATATTCTTGTTAAGTACATCTAAGTACATAGAACGGAATGGGGCAAGTCCAACGCCAGTACAGATAAAGCAGATTTCTCTGTCAATAGTATCAGGCAATACAAATCTACCTAAAGCACGAGATACCGTAAGCATAGAACCAACTTTTACTTCGTTGAACATATAAGCTGTGCCGTCTCCCCCTTCTTTTAATACAATAAGGAGTTCTATTTCATTATTGCCTTTTGGTTCAGATGAAATAGAGTACTGTCGATAATTTTTCGTACTATTCAGAGGCATATCAACTTTAACATATTGACCTGCTTTGAAATCAAATACGTCTAAATCGTTGAATCGGAGTTGAAATCTTCTAACTGCTGGAGTTTCTTGAATTATATTATATACTTCGGCTTGGTAATATTCTAATGCCATAGTTTTTTAGTTTTTGTTATTATAAAAAATGTAAATTAATAAAGTTCCACGATATTTTATTTTATTGCTGATATTAAACTTTATAAATTGCTACTTCGTATTAATGATTTTGCAATAAACGAATTAGTTAATGAATTCTTATAGTTTGGCGATTAGTGGATCTTGGGTATTATTTATAGTATTGGCTTTACTCATTATTGGTGTTAGTTTCTATTCATATAGAAGCACAAACCCACCAATATCAGGGGTGAAGAGGGCCACCTTGCTTACTCTAAGGATTATAGGTATGCTACTTTTACTATTCGCTATTTTCCAGCCGATAGTTACTAATTCATTCGATGAAGTGATAAAACCCAAAATCGCATTCTTGATAGATGATAGTGAATCCATATCAATAAAAGATGCAAGTATAGATCGAAAAGCTGTTTACGATAAGATAATCAAAGAAATCCAAGATAAAGCTAACGAAGAAGATATATTCTTTGCCTTCGATGATAATATAAATGATTTTAGCATCGATAGTCTGGCGACACTGAAAAGTAAAGGAAAACGCACAGATATATCAAAAGCTATGCGCGAGTTAGAGTACAGACAAGACACTTCGAATATACAAGCGGTAGTACTATTAACTGATGGAGCATATAATGCTGGAGAAAACCCATTCTATGCAGCTCAAAGCTTTGGTAAACCAGTGTTTTCAGTTGGAATAGGTGATACTAATAGCCCTAAGGATTTGAAAATCACAGATTTGATAACGAATGAAGTCTCATATATTAATACACCAACACCTATATTTATTAATTTAGATGCTAATGGTATTTATGATAAAGAGGTGAACGTAAAGGTAACTACTAATGGTAAGTTAATAGGTGAAGAGAAAGTCAAACTAGTAAAGAATCAGACTAGGTATAAGCTGAAATTCTCATTTACACCTGATAAACCTGGAAACTATAAACTAAACGCCACGGTGGATAGCTTCGATGAAGAAATAACAAAGCTTAATAATAGCAAATCAGATATAGTAAGAGTATTAGAAAATAAAAAAAGCGTAGCACTATTCGGTGGACGACCAAGTTATGATGTGTCTTTCCTAGTAAAAGAGTTAACTAAGAATAAGAATCAGGAACTGCACAAATACGTTCAGAAAAATGCGACTAGCTTCTATGATGATTTCAAACAGAAAGACCTGCAAGATGCCGAGATAATAATACTTGTAGGGTTTCCTAATGCTTCAACTGATGTGAAGTACTTGGAACTAATAAAGCGAGAATTAGATAGAGGTAAGCCACTTCTATTCATAGCATCGAGCGATATCGATTACAAGAAACTAGCTAAACTAGGTGAACATGTACCTTTCACAGTTCTTTCTGAAGGAAGAAATGAGATGGAAGTTTTACCAAGTGTGAACGCTAAGGAAGTTGGTAACTCTATACTAAGAGTTAATGGTGATAAAAGTGATATAGAAAAATGGAACGCCCTCCCCCCTATTTCCAAAACCGAAACTTTCATAAAACCGAATCCAGAAGCAAACATATTGATGAACTACACTTTTGGTAATAGTGCAATGAATGAGCCGCTTATAGTCTCACGAACTTTGGGTAATAAGCGAGGAATCTTCGTATTGGGCTACGGGCTACAAAGATGGAAACTACAAGGCTATGCTGAGGAATTATCAAAGGGAAAAGATGTAGTTGATTTATATTCGCAATTGATGGATAATAGCGTTCGTTGGTTAAGTATTGATAACAGCTTTGATTCATTTGTGCTAAAAACTAATAAACGTACATATACAGAAGGCGAAACCGTTGAGTTCATAGCACAATTGTATGATGATAGCTACTTACCTGTAGATGAGGCTAAAATCGCAGTTACAGTTAAAAGTGAAAATGGTAAACCTCGAGAACTATTGCTTTCAGATATTGGCAATGGTCAGTACTACTATAAGCTAGAAAACCTTTCCAAAGGAGATTACACTTATGAAGGGCAAGCTAGTATCGGTAAAGATGTGATGGGTAAAAGCACCGGTAGGTTTATAGTCGGCGAAATGAACCCAGAATACTCGGAATTGACTATGAATAAGAACCTATTAAATAGTATTTCTGAGGCAACTGATGGCAAGTTTTACTCTAATAATATATCGAAACTTTTTGAAGAAATAAAAGCAAAAGAAAACTTCAAAGAAAAATTCATCTCCAAAAAGCAAGATTATGCACTTTGGAACCTACCCCTATTTCTTATAATTTCGCTTATGTGTTTTGCTACTGAGTGGGTTATCAGGAAACTATCAGGCTTAATCTAAGCCGAATCACATAATAAAGGACAAAAGAGTATAGAAACTAATAACACAATTTCAGTTTCCTAGTAAACTTTTTTGTTGTATTAAACGTTGAAGAAGTATAATTTCGCATAATAATAAACTAATATAGTGTAAAAAGTTTCCATACAATGACAAAACAAACACCAATATCATCTAAAGAAAAGATATCACAAGCTGCACAAAGAGAATTTATGCAGTTTGGATACACAAAAGTTACAGTTGACGAAGTGGCAAAAGCCGCTGGCGTAAGCAAGAAAACAATCTATCAATACTTCAACAGCAAAGAAGAGATTTTCTGGGAAGTAATGAAATGTCGTATGACAGAGAAAAAAGATATGTTCCAAGATATATATGATCTAGACATAGACTTTCTTGAGAAGATGCGATTGATAGGATATAGAAACGCAAAAGACTTAACAAATGCGCCTATAGCTTTTTTGAAAGATTTAAAGAGAAATGCTCCAGAGTTATCAATGAAAGTTGAAGAGATTAGACGTGAAAGTATAGTCAAAGTCTTCGAAGATTTTTACTCTAGAGGATTAGAAGAGAATTATTTTAGAAAAGACATTCCAATAAAAATAGTCTCTGAAATGTATTATGCTATGATGAACCACATGTTTACGATAGCAATTGACAGTAACCAACATTCTATGGAAGAATTGTACGATTACTTGAGTATGATATTTTTTGAAGGAGTATTCTCCCGTGAAGGATATACTAAATACAATAAAATAATAGTGAAAGAACAAAATGATAAAAAATAAAATCGAAGGAAGAAAAATGAATTACGGGAAGAGCTTATATGCTCTATTAGCAATTATGTTGTTCGCAACTATAAATACATTCGCACAAGAAAAAGTATCACTAGATGACGCTATCAAATTGGCACTAGAAAACAACAAACAACTTAAAAGTGCCATATACGATGTAAATAAAGCCGAAGCTGATGTAGATGAAGCTTATGGTCATGCACTACCTACTGTTGACCTTAGTGCTAACTACACTCGATATTTGGAACCAATGCAGTTTTATATATCCGGTGACTTATTTCCTTCTCCGGATGGAAGCACCGGTGGTGCAGGTAGATTCATTAAGGCGTCATCTGACAATGCGATAGATGCAAGAATAGATGTATCTCAAACTATATTCAATTCGGCGGTATTCCGTTCAATTTCTGGAGCAGACAATTATTATGATGCTGCTAAATTGAATATGAATGTGAAGGTAGATGAGTTAGTATTCAACGTCAAAAGTGCTTATATGCAAGCTTTATTGCAAAAGGAGTCTTACGAATTGGTAAAAGCAAGTAAAACTAATGCTGAAACAAGCTTCAAAGATATCAAAACACTTTTCAATGAAGGGCTAATTGGAGAGTATGATATGATAAGAGCAGAAGTACAAGTGGAGAACTTTGCACCTCAATTAATATCAGCTGAAAATGAATATGAATCTGCAAAGAATAACTTGAAAGTTATAATGGGTATGGAGCCTCAAGTAAAAATTGATTTAACAGACCAATTAAATTCATTCAAAGATGATTATAGTGATGAGTATAAAATAGAAGAAATAGAAGACCAAATACTATTAGTCAATCCACAGTTATCTGCACTTAATATGCAGGAAGAAGTAAACAAAGATTTTATCGCCGTTTACGAATCGGAATATTTGCCAACTCTATCTGCTTTTGGGAACTACTCTTTGCAAGGTCAATCAAATGATTTCAACTTCCCAACTGCAAGCACTTCGCAAGTAGGATTAAGATTCAAAATGAATTTGTTCTCTGGTTTACAAACAAATGCTAGAGTAGAGAAAGCTGAATTGGATTTGAAAAAGACTAAAACTCAAACAGAGTTAGTAGAATTATCATTGAAATCGCAAGTAAAAAATCTGGTAAAGAGAATTCAATCTTCTCAAAAACAACTAGAAGCTAATACAAGAAATATAAGTCAAGCACAAAGAGGTTATGATATTTCTAAAATCAGATATGAAGAAGGAATTGGTTCTCTTTTAGAAATTAATGATTCGGATCTAGCACTGAGAACAGCTAAGATTAATAACCTAAGAACTAAGTTTGAGTTGCTTATATCTTACGCACAATTAGACCAACTACTTGGCAATTATTCAGATAAATATAAAATAGCAAAATAAATAATAAATAGGATTAAAATAAAGTGAAAGCAAAAAATATAATAGTACTAATGATAATGTCGATTTCATTATTTGCTGTATCATGTTCAGAAAGTGCAAACTCTGAAATATCAATCGAAGAAAGGTTAAAGAAACTAGAATCAGAAAGAGCTGATTTAGATACAAAAATTGCAGATTTGCGTTTGCAGTTGGGAACTGTAGAAAAAACAGTACCAGTCGAAGTTATGGATTTGAATAAAAATCCATTTTCTCACTATACTAGTGTTTATGGTGAAGTGCAATCTGACCAAGATGTGAATATGAATCCCAAAGCAATGGGAGTTGTTAGTAACGTATCAGTACAAGAAGGTCAAAGAGTTTCTAAAGGTCAATTATTAGCACAAATAGACAATCAAATGGTACTTAAAAGACTAAAAGAAGCTAAAGATAGTTACGAGTTTATCAAAACTGTATTTGAGAAACAAAAAGGCGTTTGGGAAAAAAATGTAGGAAGTGAAGTAGATTTCTTAAAAGCTAAGAATGATAAAGAATCTATGGAAAACAGAATCGCTATATTAAACGAAGAGTTATCAAATATGCGTATCACAGCTCCATTTAGTGGGGTAATTGATAAAATATATATCAAAGAGGGAGAAACAGCGTCACCAAGTGCACCTGCATTCCACTTAGTGAGCGAAAGCAATCTAAAAGTGAAAACTGACATTTCAGAAGCAGTAGCTAGAAAATTGAAAAAAGGTGATAAAGCTAATATAATATTCCCTGATTTGGAAATTGATACTTTGAATTTAACAATAAGTGCTATTTCTCAATCAATAGATAGAGTTAATAGAACTGTAAGTATATATGTAGATTTACCGAAATCAGTCTATAGCAAAGTAAAACCTGCAATGTTAGCAACAGTCAAATTCAAAACTGCTGAGATTGAAGACGCTATTACTCTACCAACTAACTTGATACAACAAGAAGGTACAACTGAATATGTATTAGTAGCTAGTAAAAATAAGAATCAAAAATTAGAAGCAGCTAAGAAAATCATTGTCAAAGGGAAAACTTATAATGGTGTTACTGAAATAATAGGTGGTTTGAAACTAGACGACAAAATCATTTCAGTAGGTTATGAGAACGTAAGAGAAGGCGATTTAATAAAAACAAGTCAACAGAAATAATAAGAGAAATACATGTCTAATCCAATTTTTAAGCCCACCAACTGGGCGATAAATAATAGAGTCAGTATTTTTGTTCTATCATTTATCTTAGTTGCTATAGGTTTGCTAGCTTATATGGGCTTACCTAAAGAGAAGTTTCCTGAGATAGTAATTCCAACTATTTACATACAAACAATATACCAAGGGACTTCTCCTGATGATATAGAGACACTAATAACTAGACCAATTGAACAACAATTGAAATCAGTTTCTGGTGTGAAAAAGATAGTCAGTCAATCCGTACAGAACTACTCAGCTATTACTGTAGAGTTCAATACTGATATAGATCCAGCAGTTGCAAAGCAACGAATTGCTGATAAAGTTGATATGGCAATGAAAGATTTACCTACAGATTTGGATCAAGATCCAATTGTACAAGAGATTGATTTTTCAGAAATGCCTATAATGACAGTTAATATATCTGGTGATTACAACTTAGATATTTTGAAGAATTATGCTGATGATTTGCAAGACAGAATAGAAGGTCTTACTCAAATAACTCGTGCTGATATGATTGGTGCATTAGAAAAAGAAGTTCAAGTCAATCTAGATTTATATAGAATGACAGCAGCTAATGTATCTTTTAACGATGTTTACAGTGCTATCAAAGATGAAAATGTCAATATCGGTGGTGGTAATTTGGACGTCGGAAGACTTGAAAGAGCAATCCGAGTAATAGGTGAATTCCACGATGTATCTGAGATTGGGAACATATTAGTAACAAGTAGCAAGAGCGATAAAATATATTTACGTGATATAGCTACTATTGAGTTTACTAATGAGGAAAGGAGTAGTTTTGCTAGAATGAACAAAAAACCTGTAATAGCATTAAGTGTAATCAAAAGAAGTGGAGAAAATCTAATCGAAGCTTCCGATGAGATAAACGCTGTTATAGCGGATATGAAAGAAAATGTATTTCCTGATGATTTGAATGTCACAATAACTGGTGATTTATCTGATAATACAAGAGTCGCTATTACAGATCTAATTAACTCAGTTATTATCGGTTTCATACTAGTAACTGTTGTACTTATGTTCTTTATGGGTGTTAGTAATGCAGTTTATGTTGGGTTAGCTGTGCCATTATCGGCGGCTATTTCATTTATAGTTCTTCCACCATTAGACTTTACATTCAATATTATCGTGACTTTCTCCTTCCTACTTGGATTAGGGATACTCGTCGATAATGCGATTGTAGTAGTCGAGAATACATATAGACTCCACTTTACTGAAGGAATGCCAATAAAGGAAGCTGCTAATACAGCATCTGCAGAGGTTTTCTCAGCTGTACTAGCGGGTACTTTAACAACTTTAGCCCCTTTCTTCCCACTACTTTTCTGGCCTGGGATAATGGGTGAATTTATGTTCTTCTTGCCTGCAGTATTGATTATACTTTTGACTGCTTCTCTTATAGTTGCTTTTATAATCAACCCAGTATTTGCAGTTCAGTTTATGGACTCGATGAAACAAGGAGTGACAAAAAAACCAACTATGGGATTTTATATAACAACATTTAGTATTTTTGGTTTGGGATTATTATTATCGTTAAGTGGAGTATCTACGCTTGGTAATTTGATTATGATTGCCATCGTATTATTCTGGTTTAACAAATTTATCCTAACTCCAATTATTATTAGAAAATTCCAAGCTACATTTGTGCCTTGGTTAATTAAGACATATAAATCTACTTTAACGTATATATTAAAAGGTAAACGCCCAGCACTAGTTCTAATAGGTGTATTTTTTGCGCTTATATTGAGTATTTTTATTTTTGCAGTTGCGACTCCTAAAGTTGAGTTCTTCCCTAATCCTGATCCTAATAATGTGATGGTTTATCTAGAATTACCTCTGGGTACAAGAGCAGAAATTACTGATAGTATCACTACTATTGTCGAAAACAAAGTAATTGATATAGTTGGTGAAAATAATCCGATTGTTACATCTGTAATTTCGAATGTAGGAGTTGGTGCTGGTGACCCTATGAATCCTGACCGAAGTGTAAAACCAAATAAAGGTAAAGTAACTGTTTCCTTCGTGGAATTCGGAAAAAGAAATGGTGAAAATACTTGGGAATACATGGAGAAAATCAGGAAAGGAATTGGAGAAATGGCAGGAGTTGATATTCAAGTTGATAAAGAACAAGGTGGACCTCCTACGGGTAAACCAATAAATATCGAGATAAGTGGTGCTGACTTTGATAAACTTGTAGATTTCTCCAAAAAATTCAAATATACTTTAGTTGACTCATTGAATATACAAGGTATCGAGAATCTACAGTCAAACTTGGAGTTAAACAAACCTGAGATATTAGTAGAGATAAATAGAGAAAAAGCAAATAAAGAAGGTTTATCTACTTCTCAGATTAGTTCGGCGATTAGAACTGCTCTATATGGTACTGAAGTAACTAAATACAGAACGGCTGATGATGATTATCCTGTTCAGTTGCGATTGAGAGAAGAATACAGACAGAACATAGACCAACTTATGAATATCAAATTGACTTTCAGAGAAAAAACTGGTGATTTCCGTCAAGTTCCTATTTCTGCTTTTGCTGATATCAAATTCCAAAATACTTTTGGTGGTATCAATAGAAAAGATGTAGAACGTACAGTTACACTAAGCTCTAATGTACTTAGTGGATACAATGCGAACCAAATAAATCAAGAAATCACAAAAACAGCAAAAGAGTTTAACTTGCCTGCTGGATATGAGATAAAACTAACTGGTGAGCAAGAACAACAGAAAGAAACCGGTGAATTCCTGATGAAAGCATTTTTAATATCAATGTTATTAGTGTTCTTCATCTTAGTAACTATGTTCAATTCTACTATAAAGCCACTAATGATATTCTCTACTATTATATTCAGTGTGATTGGGGTATTATTAGGTTATGCTATTACTGGTATGGACTTCGTAATAGTGATGTCGGGCGTGGGTATTATAGCACTGGCTGGAATCGTAGTTAATAACGGTATATTACTAATCGACTTCACTGATATTAGATTGAAAGAAGGTATGAAGCCAACTAGTTCAATAATAGATGGTGGTGTCGTTAGATTGCAACCAGTAATATTAACAGCTGGTTCTACAATGCTTGGATTAGTTCCATTAGCATTAGGCTTTAACATAAACTTTGCAACTCTGTTCTCTGATTTTGCGCCGAATATTTCTTTCGGTTCTGATAATACAGTATTCTGGGCTCCTATGTCTTGGGCGATTATCTTTGGATTGACGTTCTCTACATTCTTGACACTATTAGTTGTACCTACTATGTACACTATCCAGTTTGCTGTTAGACAGAAATATGCATTATCTAGATCGAGAGGTCATGGTGTAGGTTCAGCAATGAAATACACAATATTCGGCAAACGCCCTAGATTTGCTGGGCAGTAGGTATATAGTCGATTTGAGTTATATTGTTACTAGTATAATCGGTTTGGAAAACTAAAAATTCCAAGCCGTTAGTAACAAGAAGAAATTGAGTTTTTTGGGCAATATTATAAATCCCTATCTGATTGAGAGTAGCTTGATTGAGTTTAATATCAGGCGATTTGCACTCCACTATGAGATAGGGATTTCCTTTTTTATCGTGGCAGATAATATCTAATCTGAATTCTTTCTCATTTATTTTGAAACCTATTTCTACTTGCATTCTAGAAAGCAAATAACCATAATCTGATGCAAGAAAATCGATTAGGTTCTGTCTCACCCACTCTTCTGGTGTGCATTCTACATATTTCTTTCTGACTTTATCATAGATTTTAGAATCTTGAAATTTATGTTCAGATATAGGAATATTTATCTTCGGTAATTGTCTCATATTATAACTTGAGTATCAAATTTCGTATTTTTGTAAATTATAGAAAATGAAATTAAAGAATAATGACTGATAAATTAAATTTACTTCTTTGCAGTTCCTCAACTGTACATCCAATGGGATATTTGGAATATTGCAAGGATGATATTGCTGAATTTTTCTCAGGGTGTAAAAATATAATTTTCATTTCTTATGCTAGACCGGGTGGTGTTAGCTTAGAGAATTATAGCTTAGTTGCAAAAAAAGGATTCGAAAATGCTGGTTTGAAAATCAGAGGAATTGAAGAATTTGATAATCCAATAGAAGCTATTGAATATTGCGATGGGATTTTCATAGGTGGAGGAAATACATTCCTTTTACTCAAATCCCTTTACGAGAAAGGATTAATTTCTCCAATCCAACAAAAAGTAAAAGCTGGGCTTAGGTATATGGGTACTAGTGCTGGCTCGAATGTAGCAGGTCCGAGTATCAAAACTACTAATGATATGCCTATAGTCTATCCACCATCATTTGACGCTTTCGGGTTTGTTCCTTTCAATATTAACCCTCATTACTTAGATCCAGATCCACATTCTACTCACAAAGGCGAAACTAGGGAAACTAGAATCAACGAATACCATTTTCAAAATGATAATATAGTTGTTGGACTAAGAGAAGGTTCAATCTTGAAAATTGAAAATAATGATGTAACTCTTATTGGTGAGCCAACTTTACGAGTTTTCATAAAAGGTAGAGAAGCAAAAGAATACGATAATAATACGAATATAAATTTCTTACTTGACTAAAACTCAGACAATTGGAGTTATTAAAATGATACATTATAAAAGTCCATCACAAATAGAGTTAATGCGTGAATCTGCAACTCTGGTTTCTAAAACACTTGCATTGGTAGCAGAGCATATCAAAGAAGGTATGACAACAAAGGAGCTGGATACAATGGCTGAGCAATTCATCAGAGATAATGATGCAAATCCTGGATTTTTAGGTTTGTATGGCTGTCCAAGTACTTTACTAACCTCCGTTAATGAAGCAGTTGTACATGGATTACCTTCAGATATACCACTTAAAAATGGTGATTTAATCTCTGTTGATTGTGGAGTTTTAAAAAATGGTTATTATGGTGATCACGCCTATACTTTTGCAATTGGCGAAGTTGCTCCTAAAACAATTGAGTTAATGGAAGTAACAAAAGAATCTTTATACCAAGGAATTGCACAATGTGTTATAGGAAATCATGTTGGTGATATTGGATACGCCATTCAGAAGTATTGCGAAGATAGAGGTTTCAGTGTTGTTAGGTCATTAGTTGGGCATGGCTTAGGACGAAAACTACATGAAGACCCCCAAGTACCAAACTATGGCGAACAAGGTAGAGGAAGAGTACTAAAACGTGGTATGACTATAGCAATTGAACCAATGATAAATGTCGGTACTTATGAAGTAGAAGAATTAGAAGATAAATGGACAATAGTAACTAAAGACAGAGAGATGTCAGCTCATTTTGAGCATAATATAGCAATTACTAGTAATGGCCCAGATATACTTTCGGACTTTAGTATAATAGAAGCTGTAATTCAGAAAAATGATAATTTGATAAAAGTATGACAGATAGGATAATAATAAAAGACCCTTTTGATATGCATATTCATTTTCGTGAAGGTGAGATGCTAGATTTAGTTGCACCTCTTAGTGCTGAGACTTTTTCTGGTGGTATTATAATGCCTAATTTAGTCCCTCCTGTAGATAATATCGAGCGATTAGATAACTATATATCTGAAATAGATAATGCAGTTAAAGGATATAACTTCACACCATTTATGACTATTTTCTTTAAGAAATATAGTCGTGAGTTCTTGGAATCAGTAAAAGGAAAAATAAGAGCAATTAAGCTCTATCCAGCTGGTGCTACAACTAATAGTGATGAAGGAATCAAGGAAATTGAAGATGCATTCGATACATTCAGAATAATGGAAGAATTGGGTATTCCACTCTTAGTTCATGGTGAAACACACGGATTCGTGATGGATAGAGAACAAGAGTTCCTTGGTATCTATGATCACTTAGCATCTGAATTTCCAAAGCTGATGATTGTGATGGAACATATAACTACAGCTGCGGCTGTTGAACTATTAGATAAACACGATAACTTATTTGCAACAGTTACATTACAACATCTATGTATTACGTTAGATGATGTAATAGGTGGGTTAATGCAGCCACATAATTTCTGCAAACCAATAGCAAAAAGACCCGAAGATAAATCTGCTTTGCTTAATGCAGCATTATCTGCTCACCCAAAACTTTCGTTTGGTAGTGATTCTGCTCCGCATCCGATTGATAAGAAAGAATCAGCATATTGTTCAGCTGGATGTTTTACATCTCCTTTCGCTCTACAATACTTAGCTGATATATTTGAAAGCAATGGTAAACTAGATAATTTGCAGAAGTTCGTATCAGACAATGCAATGAAAAACTACAGCTTATCTTATAATAATAAAACAGTTACTTTAGTCAGAGGAGAATATACTATACCTGAAAAGTATGGTAATGTAGTTCCATTTAATTCTGGGAAAAAGCTGAATTGGAAAATAGAAGAGGTAAGCTAGTGGTAATACAGATAATGGGTACTAAAAAATGCAGTGAGACTAAGAAAGCAATCCGATTCTTCAAGGAAAGAAGAATAGAACCCCACTTCAGAGATTTGAATGAGAAAGAACTAAGCCCTGGTGAATTTGAAAATATTTCAAATAAGATTGGAATTGACAACTTATTAGATACTGACGGTAAAGCATACAAAGACAAAGGATTAGAATACATGGTTTTCGATATAAAAGAAGAAATATTAGCAAATAATAATCTAATCAGAACACCAATAGTCAGATACGAACGTAATGTGACTTGTGGATATGAACCAAATGAATGGAAAAATTGGGTGAAATAGAAATATGATATTCAAAACAAGAAAATTAGTTAGTCCTCCGGACTTAAATCCAGCGAATACACTATTTGGTGGGCAATTATTGAAATGGATAGACGAAGAAGCGGCTATATTTGCTATGTGCCAACTATCTGACAATCATATTGTTACAAAGTATATGTCAGAAATTAATTTTGTTAATCCAGCATATAATAATGATATTATTGAAATCGGATGTGAAACCGTAAAAGTAGGTAGAACTTCTATAACTATTAACTGCGAAGTAAGAGTAAAAGACACTAAAACTACTATTATCAAGATAGATGAGATTGTTTTAGTCCATGTAGATTCGAATGGAAGACCGAAAGCACATGGTAAAACTTTGGAAATGATAAAGGATAAAGTATAGATGATATTCAATACAAGAAAGCACGTAAAACCACCAGATTTGAGTCCTTCAGGAGCATTGATGGGTGGCGTACTGATGGAATGGATAGATGAAGAAGCGTCTATATTTGTGATATGTCAACTAAACAACAACAAAGTCGTTACTAAGTATATGTCTGAAGTAGAGTTTGTAAGCCCTGCATTCAGAGGAGATATAATAGAAATAGGATGTGAGCTTATTTCATTAGGAAGGACTTCCGTAACTTTGAAGTGTTTAGTTAGAGTCAAAGGTACTGAAACAGTTATTGTTACAATTGATAAAATAGTATTTGTCAATATGGATGGCAATGGAAGATCTAAACCACATGGTTTAACAATGGAGATGTTAAATGAAAGGTCTAACCAACAGTAATATAATTACCCTTTTTTTCATGTATAGAGTACGTTTTAGCCGTTTTGGGATAGTTTTGTAGGCCAGAGTCTATTAATTGCTCTGCGATGCGTTTAGCATCGTTTATTATGTCTTTATCATTTACTATATCCACAAATTTGAATTCAGGCATACCTGACTGCTTAGTCCCTAGAAAATCACCTGGTCCCCGAAGTTCAAGATCAATCTCAGACAATTCAAATCCATCACTTGTAGATTCCAATGCGTTAAGTCTTTTTACTGTCGGTATATCTGTTAGATTTTTAACAAATAATTGCTTGTACTTTTGCGATGCAACTAATATGCAATATGATTGATGTTCTCCCCTACCTACACGACCACGTAGCTGGTGCAATTGGGATAGCCCAAATCTCTCTGCATTCTCAATTAACATAACAGTCGTATTAGGTACATCTATCCCAACTTCTATAACTGTAGTTGATATTAGCACATCGTACTTATTATCTGAGAAATCTTTCATTACTTCATCTTTCTCTTTCCAGTGCATTTGTCCATGGAGAAGACCACATCTCAACTCAGGAAATACTTGCTTACTTAGCAATTCATAGTGTTCCACAGCTGATTTCAATTCTAGTTTCTCTGATTCCTCAACCAAAGGGTAAACAATATATGCCTGCCTCCCCTTCTTCACTTGTGTTCTAATAAACTCATATATTTTTGGTAAATCGCTTTCAAATCTAACTTTAGTAACTATTTCCTTTCTGTCTTTTGGCTTTGATTTTATAGAAATTATCTGCAAGTCAGTATATTTTGTCATTGCTAAAGTACGAGGAATCGGTGTGGCAGTCATCAAAAGCATGTGCGGAACTGTACTTTCATCACCGGATTTCTTTCCTAGTTCTTTAAGTAACGAACGTTGGTCAACACCGAATCTATGTTGCTCATCAATTACTACATATCCAAGATTATTATACTCAACTTTATCTTGGAAAAGTGCATGAGTACCTATTATAATATTCGTAAGTCCTGATTCTATTTTACCTAGAGTTTCTTTTTTATCTTTAGCAGAAAGGCCACCGACAAGCAATTCTGTTCTGATAGACTCTGGTAAAATACTCTGTAGAGTTTTATAGTGCTGCTTTGCTAATATCTCAGTCGGTGCCATTAGTAATGTCTGATGACCACTTTCCACCGCCATCATCATTGACACAATCGCAACTATCGTCTTACCCGAGCCTACATCACCTTGCAATAGCACATTCATAGGTTTAGTAGAATTCAGCTTTTTCCAGATTATATTTAGAGCATTTTTCTGATCATCAGTAAGTTCAAAGGGAAAGCTCGCAAGTGTCTCCTTAGCTAGTGTTAGTGATTTACCCATAGGTGCAGCTTTCTCGGTTTTCACGAATTTGTCTTGTTGTGAAAGTATAGTCAGCTGATAGAAAAGCATTTCTTCGAATTTGAACCGCTTTTGCGATAATTTGAGTAAGTTTGTACTAGCTGGAAAATGTAGATTCTCGGTTGCTGTTTGTATATCAGGTGCGTCTATTTGTTCTAATATTTCTTTGTCAAGTGTTTCTTTTATTTGAGTTAAATTTTTGTCGATGCAATGACGAATCATATCCCTCAAAGCACGATTACGGATACCAACCTTGATAAATGAAGTAGGTAATTTATAAAGTGGAAGTATCCCTTCCTCTTTGAATTCCTTCAACTCATCTAAATCTATCTTATCTATTTCAGGATGTGTAAATGAAATACCAAACTTCGTCTTATCAGGTTTCCCACTTATTAATAATTTGTCGCCAACTTTATATGTGTTTTCAAAGAAATGAACATTCGCCCAAAAATTTATCTTTGCTGTTCCACCACTATCATCTTTCACGGAAAGTGAGAATAATTTACGTCTATTTCTGAAATTCTGGAGCGATTTATCAACAACATCAACAATAAATGAATATTCAACATTTTTAAAATCCTCTTCATAGTCAAATATATTATTTGAGCTGAAGAATAGTTTTTTGCTCAATGAAGCAAGAGTAAAAGAAGAATCACGATTTATATAATCTCGTGGAAAATAATTTATAAGGTCTATGACATGATAAATATCTTCTTTTGCTAACGCTTGTGCACGTTTAGGGCCAATACCTTTGATAAATTGCAAAGGTAAATCATCAGAAATAGGTTTGTTCATCTAATCGTATTGATTATATTTCAAAAAAATTAATACCACTAATCCTAAATATATGGAACTCTTACTAATTTACTTATTCGTAGCTGTATTTTTTTCCTTCCTTTGTTCATTTCTGGAGGCAGCTTTACTAAGTACAACTCATAGCTTCATCAGTGCTGAAGTGATGGAAAACCGTCCTTATGCCTTCAAATTAAAGAAGTTCAAGGACGAAGTTGATAAACCACTAACAGCCATTTTGACATTGAATACATTTGCTAACACTTTCGGAGCGGCAGGAGTTGGCGCGCAAGCCCAACATATATGGGGTGCCGAATACTTAACGGTCATATCTATTGCACTTACGCTGATTATACTTATTATTTCTGAAATTATTCCTAAAACTATAGGGGCTGCATATTGGAAGAAATTTGCACCATTTATAGCTTATACTGTTCAAGGAATGATATGGGTTTTATATCCTTTCGTAGTATTAGCTCCATTCATTACTAAAAGATTCAAAACTAAAAAAGAAGGCTCTGAAATCAGTCGCTATGATATACACATGATGACTATGCTCGGCGAAACAGAAGGGATACTCGACAAGGAAGAGTCTCAAATCATACAGAACCTACTCAGGTTCGACGAAATAACCGTACACGATATAATGACACCAAGAACGGTAGTAGTGTCAGAAGATGAGAATACTACAGCAACTGAGTTTTTCAAGAATTTGAAGTTTAGACACTTTACACGTATTCCGCTGTACAAAGAATCAGTAGAAAATATAACTGGTTATGTTATTAAAGAAGACTTGATAAACGATATAATAGCAAAACAAGGGAAAAGCAAATTAGAGAAATTTAAGCGTCCTATTAGGTTTATTTCAATTGATGACACTTTACCTACGGCTTATGAGCAATTCATCCACAACAACGAGCATATAGCCGCTGTATATGATGAATACAAAGGCTTCTCTGGTATATTAACTATGGAAGATATAATTGAGACATTGCTCGGTGTAGAGATAATGGATGAATATGACTCTACAGAAGATTTACAGCAATTCGCAAGAAAAAATTGGGAGAAAAGAGCCAAAAAGCTCGGTATAATCTCCGAAGATGATGATAAAGATATAATAAAATAAGGAAGAAGAATGAAAATAGTATCTTGGAATATAAACGGTTATAGATCAATATCAGGACAGAATCCCAAATTGAGATATGGCGAGAAAGTACAAATTAATGACCTATTTGAATATGTAGAAAAAGAAAAGCCAGATCTACTGCTAATGCAAGAAACTAAGTCTGAGAAAGATCAGATACTCGAACATTTATTAGCACCCGAAGGATATAACTCACATTTCTCATCTTGCAAGATAAAGAAAGGATACAGCGGAGTCGGTATATTCAGCAAAAAAGAGCCAGAGTATATCAACGATAGTATAGACGTAGAGCAATTTGATAATGAAGGTAGAGTAATAGAAATCGGAATAGATGGTATTTCATATTTCAATGTTTATTTCCCGAATGGACAGCAAGGACCAGAACGTGTTCAATACAAACTAGAGTTCTACGATGCACTATTCGCTAAGGCAAATGAAAGAAGAAAAGACGGTAGGAAAGTAATAGTAAGCGGCGATTATAATACCGCACACACAGAAATTGATCTAGCACGACCAAAAGATAACGAGAAAACATCTGGATTTCTACCCGAAGAGCGAGAGAAGCTAGATGAGATATTTGCTATGGGATACTCGGATGCGTTCCGACTATTCAACAAAGATGGCGATAACTACACTTGGTGGTCACCGCGTGGCAGAGCAAGAGAAAACAATGTAGGATGGAGAATAGACTATCACTTCGTGAGCAATGATTTGCTAATGCAAGTGAAGAACTCCTATCATCAGCCCAAGCAACTCGGCTCAGACCACTGCCCTATTGTGTTGGAGTTGGGGATTTAGAATAACAAAAAAGCTCCCGAGGGAGCTTTTTTGTGTTTATATTTTGTTGGAGTTTGTTACTCCACCACAAACTTTTGTCTTTCAGCTATTCCGTTCTTATAGCCGATTTGGATGAAATATGTACCCGAAGTTAGATCATTATCAGGTTTATAGGTTAATGTTTGTTTGTTATTTCCTATTATATCTAAAGTATATGAACTTAACTTTTTGCCTGTTATATCTATTATTGAAAGTTCTATTTGTCCTAAATAACGAGGTAAGAACTCTATATTTAAAGGTTCGTTTATTGATAATGGATTTGGATAAAGTTTGATGCTTGGTTCAGTATTGAACTTGCTATCATCTTCCACACTAAGTACTGGGTCAGACCATTTGGAGACCTCTCCTGCTCTATCAACTGCTAGTATTTCTCCATTCGGAAGATAAGCATAATCCTCAGGTGATTCTGGTAAATCATAAGTTCCATAATCCCTGTACCAAGTCCTACCACCATCTGAGGTTCTTAATAACTTCGAGAAACCCGGAGAAAAAGTAATTCCATCATTGTCATTGATAAATTCGACATCCCATAATATACTACTAGGAGATGATAAAGTATCTAAAACAACTTCCCAACTATATCCTCCATCAGTAGATATTTGTATTATATCTTTGAACGTTGATGCGTTTGGTTTGGTTTGTTCTGAACCAACTGCAATTATATTTCCATTCGATAATTGGGTGTATGCATTCATTCTTTTCTCAAGAATAGAACTAACTTCCCAAGTTTTACCTAAGTCTTTAGATAGTACAGTGAATAGTTTATTATCTTCATGATATGGCTTTACTATATAATATCCTGCTCCAAATATTAATCCATCATCTGTAATTATTAAATCATCATAAACTGATTTATTAATCAAAGTATCGGTTTCACTTTTTATTTCAATAGTCTCAAAAGTCTTACCCCAATCTTTTGTAAGGTATAAGTCATAAATACTTGTAACACCATATCCTTTAGAGTTAAAATTTATGTATCGATTTACCCCACCTTTTGAACCATCTATAATACTATCTTGAAACCAAGTGTCCCCTCCATCAGAAGTGTACCAATATAAAGTCCCTTCATTCATTATAAAAGCGTGGTCTTCAGTCATATATTTAAAATCATTCATTCTTCTAGGATGATATATAACTTTTCCAGTCTCATCTCTTTTAACAGAATCATCTAAGGCAATTTCCCAGGTCACTCCTCTATCAGTTGATTTGAATACATGAGGGATAATCCCACCAACATTTCCAGAGATCATCACATTATCATTAACAGCTTCAACTTTAGGTGCTACTAAACTCGTTCCTAGATTACTTAAATTAGTCCACTCACCACAAAAAAGTGATGAGTGAAGCATAAATGTTATTATTATTAATGATGTTTTCATTTTTCTATATAGATTTTATAGATTTTTAAAACATTATTACCTACTTTTACAGTTATAAAGTACGTACCCTTAACTAAGTGTTGATACATAATAGGGAGTGTATTCTCATTTCCGACTAACTTGCCAAATAAATCATATATAAGAACCTTACTTTCTCTTCCTATTTTATCATATACATTTATCCCTTCATTAACTGAAGAGACAACATAGCTCTCTGCTTTTTCAATTGTTTCCATTGCCCTATATACGTCCTCGAAAGTATTCTCTCCAAAAGGATCATTAGGGTCGCTCATTATACTATTATAAACGTTATCACAAATAGGTATACAAGGGCGAGTAAACCAAACGCAAGTATCACCAATCATTTCAGAACCATCTATTTTCACCGCAGTATATTCATTAGGTGCTACTTGACAAACTAAATATCTGCCCCAACAACATCCTAGCTGATCATTATATAAAGGGTTACAATCACCCAATCCTGTATGGGATATTGTGTCAAAGTCAGTAACACAGAGAGCATTCACTAATCTATAATTATCTCTACATCCACCTAGTGGTACATTATTTACTATGCTATATTTTAAAAGCCACTCATTCACATAAGCAACCATTTCCTCTGGGGTTAGTTGATCTATACAGCTATTATCAAGACAGTCATAGGAAATAGAATCGAACCGTGCATCTTTGTAATTGTCTGGACAAGAAGGATTATTGTTATTTCGATAACTATAATGAATTTTAATCGTACATCCACTACAACCAGTAAGCAATGAATCAATTGTAATTGTTTCAGATGAATCTGCTATCCATAGCCCCTCATTACAAGGAATAGCGCAAGTAGATAGCCCTGCTAACAAGCTTTTCTTTTTGGGGTCACATCCATCTTCGCAACTACCAGGGCAAGGGGGAAGAGGACCACTACCACCTGGGAAGTAAGTAATAGAATCCACTTGTCTATTTAATGTATCTGTTGCATCTGAATTTACATTTATTCTATTTGTGCAACACCGTTGAGTACCCTTATCACATTCTTTACCGTCATTATCGTAACATTTTCCTATAGTATAATATTGTGTTGCAATACCTTCGCAATGGACTCTTATCCCACCAAAATAACAAACCGATAAGTTGTTTATTATACCTGGCATTTCCTCTTCTGCATCTTTATAAAAATTCTCAATAAAATAAAGTTCCAATTTATCAGATTCACATTCGTAACAATCGTCTTCTCCATACCAATAAATACCTGAAATAAAAGGGTAATAAGACTGTACTTCATCATCTTGGTATTCTTTATATTCCTCACCGTAACATTGAGTATTAAGTGTATCAAATCTTTCATAATACACAACTACAAAGTAACAATTGGGATTACAATTTGGATCCCCATAAATACCACGAATAGTATCTGTCATTGGACCTACCCAACCACTCGTCCTGTAACAAGTATCATTATCTATGTGTGTTGTAATACATGGCTCTGGCGAATTCCCTATCCAAATAGAATCAATTTGATTATAAAGTGGGTTACTTGCTCCTAAAAGAAGCATGAATAGTATAATATACTTTTTCATAATTTTTACTCCCTAAATATGTTAATAATTAATTAATTATTGCTATATTTGTAGCAGTCAAATGGGTTCGGCTAGAATTAGTTTGACAACTATAGGTCAGGAAAGACGACTTTCGTTTTTTCTGACTTTTTTTTTATAGCATTTATAATTTACTCACTACGCTTTCCCTCCTACTTAATATAGTGCTTTAATTTTGTAAAATTCATTTGTTATTCATTTATTAAAATGTCTTACATATTTCATTTAGTACTATCTTTACCAAACTTAAAATAAAATAAAATAAAATAAAATAAAATCCAAATTTATTTTAAAAAACAAGCGTTTTTTATCAACATTTTTATTACCATTAATTAAAAGGGATTCGGAGTCTCAACATTTCCCATACTATTCATACCTGGACTCTTCACTCCACTTCGTGTCGTTCAGAGTGACGTGATTACACGGTGGGGGTAGGGGATTTTGAGACGTATGCACTTCGGCTTCTCTCAGCACAAGTAATACGTCTCTACGATTTCTTTAGATCGCACATGCCCTTTGGCTTGGCAAGCAAGTCCTTTCAGTCATCTCTTTGATTCAACTAAAAGTAGTTCAAGAGTTTGAGACGTATGCAATACGTCTCTACTTTGAAAAAAATCAAAAAAAAAAGCTGTTCATTTGTATGAACAGCTTTCTTAATTTTTTTTCTAATTTTGAGTCTTAGGTCTTATTCCCAATCAGCAAGTAACGAGAATCTAAGAGTGTTTGCTAGAGGGTGGTTTTCTTCGATAGTGTTGATAAAACTGAAATCCAGTCTGAATATATCATATCTAACACCAGCACCGAAGTTCCAGAATTTACGAGCACCAGCATTATCTGGCTCAGTAAAGAAACCAGCACGCAATGCAACTACGTCTTCGTACCAATATTCAGCTCCACCTGCGAATTCCATAGCATTGTTCTCCCAAGAAGATACGAATGAAAGTGGAATAGGATCAGAGCCGTTTCTGTCTCTATTTACTAATAGTTTAGTATAGTCAAATGCGAAAGTAAGTTTATTAAACTCATCTTTTACTACATCATAGGCAATACCCAATTTCAAGTTAGTTGGTAGTGGATCTGCTTCGTTGATATAAGTCATCTTAGGACCAACATTCTGCAAATTCATACCCAAAGCTAATCTATCTTCGAAATCTGCACCTAATACTTGCAAATCAGATGGCTTCCAAAGTAATCCAACATCGAATCCACCACTGACACCAGTACCAGATTGAGCACCAGAACCTTGACCAGTAGGAGTTAAGTTTGATTGTATATATCGTAGTTGGAAACCGAAACCAAGATCAGGAGCGATAATAGTTCCATAAGAAAAGCCAAATGAGAACTCATTAGAAGTGAATGTACCTGCTTCTTGTGAATTTTCTAAAGTTCTTTTGAACTCACCCAAATTCATAAAGATGAAGTTAAATGCAACAGTACCGTCTATTTCTTCGAAGTGCTGTGCTATAGTTCCGTAGCTATAATACAAATCAGCATTGAACTGAGGTAACCAAGGTGAGAACGCAAGAGCAACTTGTCTAAAAGGAGTTCTTGTGCCTTCGTCATCGAATGTATAACCATAATCGAAATAATCAAGGAAAGCTAAACCACCCGGATTCCAATAGATAGCATTTACATCATCCGCAATTGCTGTTCCTACTTCACCCATTCCACTCGCACGAGCATCTGGCGATATCATTAGGAATGGAACTGCAGAACTTTGCACAGACGATGCGTCTTCTGCTTTTGAACTGTAATTGCCAATCAAAAATGTAGCTGTTATTAAAAGTATTGTCTTCATCATATTCGAAGTTGTCAAAGGAATATCCTCCATTAAGAATTTCTAAGTTTCAAATTTAAAAAAAAATTAATTAAAGTCTAAAGTTTATTATTTAATCTTTAAAGTTCGCCCTTCTAAGAACGTTTGTTTTGCTATTAAGTTATCAAGTTTTAATCTAAAGTAGTAAGTGCCTATACTCACATCAGTTCCGAACATATCTACTCCTGCCCAATCTATTTCTCCTTCATAAGCCGTCAATATTTTTTTAACTAAAGTATTAACTCTAGACCCCTTAGAATCATATATATCGAGAGTTACATCCACTGGTGGATTTAGATTATGTTTGAATTTAATTTTCGTACTATTTTCAAATGGGGTTGGGTACGCTAGTACATCGTCTAACACTACTTCCCCATTTTGACCAATATTGAAATAAGTCTCTGAAGTCGAATAGTTGTTATATATATCCCAAGCTCTTAATTTTACAAAGTGAGCCCCCGGTTCCAATCCTAATAAATTCTTAGTTGCCGTACCTTTTCTATAATCATCGAATGAGGTCTCATATTCAGAAGTCAAATCTATTGACTGTTCGCTATTATCAATCCAAGCTTCTATTTTGTGTCCTACCCCAATACCAGTAGAGTTTATACCGGATTCGTCGCTTAGGTCAACAATCAAAAGCGGTTCACTTCTAACTATATCTCCAGCATTGAACCTTCGTGAATCTATCATAATCTTTATTTCTGGACCTTTTGTATCAGATATACTAGTAGTTGAGAGACCATCTATTTTCAACTTATTATAGCTTCCTGTTGCAAATCTGTCATCATCAGAATAAGCATAACTAAATACTTTACCCATATTCTCGCTGAAGCTAATATCTTTTGGTAGTATAAACTCAGCTTCAAAACGGCCATTTGTAACAGCAAAATTTGCATTAGATAATGTCCCACCTTGCTTTTCGAATTCATATAATCTATTTCGATTATCAGTAATTTCGATTTCCTGATTTCCGTCCATAACTTTCAGCTTTATTTGACCATTAAAATCGATAGCAACATTTTTCTCACCCATCGGTATTGCTATATACCCTTTTATCTTAACTGTTTGAAGACCTTTGACTGAAATAGAAGTAGAATCATTAAGCTCTTTATCATCAATACTTTCGAGTACAACATCGTAATGAGGTATAAGTAGTCTAAGAGTAGGGTCACCAAGAAGAAAGTACTTTTCGTCATTATCACTATTAAAAGTTTGTTTCAAATTATAAATAACTTCACCCAAAGTAGGATAGTCACCGTTATCATTGCGTGTAAATAAATCGGTGTAAAGTGCTCTATTCAAATAATGATTTTGCGATGCCCATACAACTCTAGAGGAACCAAATACTCCAATTGCACCACCGTATTCATTCAATACCATTAACTCAGCACCAGATTGTGATTCGTAATTGTCATATTTAGCAAAATCACATGTAGCTGCGGTTAAGAAAAACAATTTATCGTAATTTACCATTTGTCTAATTGAGACATCTCTATCCAATATACCCTCATGAGACCATACTTGTGGATTACCATGACCGTACCAATTTAAGAGCAATGCCCCCTCTTCATTCACCGCTTTTATTATTGCTGCGTTCGCTGTTGGCTTACGGATACCCGCAGCTGTATATTGCGACTCGTATTCCACCGAATATATTTTTCTTTGTTCCATAAAACTAGGAACTCTATTTGTAGAAAACTCCTCTGATTGATCTACAAACATACTACCATCACCTTTTGTGTCCTCGGTTCCACTAAATCCATCATCAGCTACTAAAGTTATCTTATTTCGCCAATTATCTATACTTGAGTTATGCTCGTAATGCTTGATTTTTTCAACTATTATATTACCTTCCTGTTCTGAGTTAATAGTCAATCTGCCAACTGCCAAATCCAAAGATTTGTCATTGCCGACAACTCTCGCATAGAAATCATCAGTACAGATTGTATTAACAGCGTCAAAATCTTTAAATTCATCTTCACTAAGGTGTGGAGGAACGAAATTAGTTTGAGTTGTCAATAACTCTCGATAATCGTAGTGACCATCACCCCATAGAACTATATAAGTGGGTTTAACATCCCAATTAATCATAGCTTGAGCTATAAAATCACGAATAGCTGTTATATCCATAGTACCTGAATTATACTCATTGTATATGTCATTTTGTTCAAATATACCTACTGATAAGTCACTATTAGATTCTCTATACTCTTTGAATTTTTTTGCTGATTCTCTTAGTTTCGAATGAGTTATTACTATTACATCATTGTTGAACTTTGTGTTTCTTAGTCCTTTTATATCTACTTTTTCTATGCTAATTGGCTTTTTCAGATTTGAACTTAGGTAAAATCTTTTAGGTTGATTCACTGTTAGCTCTGTTATTAAATCAAACTTCCCTTGAGATTTTGATTCTAACTGAACCGGATTCCCCATATCTGATATATCAAAAGCATATACATCACCATTAAATCCTGTGAAATTATATTTAGTTAGACCAGAGAGTAGCGGATCAGTGAAAATATACACTTCACCATTATTTGCAATCGTTTTGCTAGGATAGTGCATTTCTAGATAATCAAAAATACCGTTTGCATTTGGTTGCCCTGTGTTTGTATATTCTAATTTTAAACTTACTTTATTCTTACTAGGTACTTCATTAACTGGAGTACTAAATTCGAAAAAGTTCCTGTATGCTTCAGATCTAGTGGATTGCATATACAGTTTTTCAGCTATTAGTTTCCCATTATCTTTGATTGAAAATTGCCCACTAGAATCACTTGCCCCAGCGTGAGCCAATGCAAATCTATAATTTACATTGCCTTCATCAGCCAGATTTATTAAATCTTGGTCAAATGAATCTGAGAAATATGTTCTACCAAAGAATTGTTTTCCTGAACCACCGTGGTATGCACTAACTAGTTCTTCTTCAAAAAATTGTCTTCGGGTGAATAAATTCAAATCATTTTCTATTTCACCTTTAGGAGCCGCTTCAGGTATTGAGCGCTTACCATCAACCCCACCCCAAGTAAGAAGATAATTGTTGTTCTTACTGAAATGGTTTAGGTAGTGGATTACTTTATATCCAGAGTAAATAGATTTTTTTTGTGTGTATTCGAACCCAGTCGTACCACCTGCAAAAAATACAATTGACTTGAATGATCCATCAGTATTTTTCTTTATTATTATATTCTGTTGATTCATTTGGTTGAGTGCCGCAAAATCAACATTCTCAGGTAATTCGTGGCCACCATTACCGAATATCTTAATAGTATTTACATTATTACTAGGTATAGTGATGCCAAAGTCTTTCAGGTATTCTGCTGTTAGCTCATACACACCCGTTTCTGAAATTCTAATTTTGAACCAACTGCCAGAGCTAAGCTCTTCATCAGATTGGATTTTATTTGCTTTAGTTTGTTTTTCTATATCGTTTCTAAAGAATAATTGCTCATCGGATACAGTCCAATTCTTTGCAACATTTGCATTTAAAAATCTATTGCTAAGTAGGTTTTTGTCTTGTTTACTTTTAGTTGTACTTACTTTACTATCGAATAGAATAGTAACTTTCACATATTCAGGTATTTCGATAGAATTAGAAAAGGGATTATATTTAGCATTAATAATATTCAGTGTAGCAGTATATTTATCTCTACTAATGCCATTATATTCCATATTAGCCCACTCATCAATAGACCTATTCATATAAGCTCTTCTATCTACTTGTGTGTCGTTTTCTCTTCCTAATATATGAACAGGAGCAATAGTTCCACTAATTGATTTGATTGGCCCAACTTCAATATTTTGTATTTTATATCCAGTTGGTGAAGGTACTGCTATAGATTTTTTTGTAGCTAAAAGTTGAGGGTAACCAGATTGTTCCAATATGTTACCTGCATCTTCGAAAACAGGTTGAGTATATTCGATACCGCCAATAGTAATAGTATTAGATGATATTAGTTCAGGAGTATAGACTATAGTCAATGAATTAGCAGTAGAACTTATAATCTCAGTTTTAGCCGAAGCGTTAAAACTGATAATTATTAAAGTAACTACTGTTAGAAGTGATTTCGTTATAAGATTCATATTAATACCCAAATTGTACAATGTATAATCTACAAAAGGTTTTTGACATAATTTATTTTAAAAAGGTACTAATAATAATAGGCATTAGTTGTTTATTTGACATTCTCTTTCACTATAAACTCATAAAACGTAAAAAAGTTACAACTACAGATATTTTTATGCAAAAAAAAAGATGCCTTACTAACGGGGGGAATTGTCAGCAAGGCATGCAGCATAAAAAGGAAGTTACGACTTTCGTCGTAGAGCAAGAGACGAGATTCGAACTCGCGACCCCAACCTTGGCAAGGTTGTGCTCTACCAGCTGAGCTACTCCTGCTTTTTTTAAGAACACAAAATTATGAGATATTTTTGAACTGACAAAATATTTTTAATACTTTTTTGAATTTAGTTTGTAAGTGGCTTGTTGTTGTAGAGTTAATTTTCAATATTTTTATTCACAAAACTAAGAAAAAGATATTAGATTAAATTTATCTATATTTGTGATGACTGTTTAACTAAAAATAAAAAGATTATGAGATATATACTATTATTACTAATTCTTATGCAAGGAGTTGTAATATCGCAAGATGGGTTGGTAAAACTAGCCGAAAAAGATAGACATGCTTTTAGTCCAGAGGATTTATTATCTATGAAAAGACTGAGTGATATGCAGTTATCACCTGATAATAAGACATTACTATTTAGTTTAAAAACACCAAATCTAAAAACTAATTCTTCTTTAAATGACTTATATATAGTTGACTTGGCCACAAATAAGATGTCACAGCTAACAGACACTGAAGAAAGTGAATCGAATGCAAGATGGTCCAATGATGGAAAGAAGATTTACTTCCTATCTAGTAAGATGGGAGCACCCCAAGTTTATGAGATGGACTTTGCAACCAAAAATTCAAAAGCTATTAGTGCTGTTGCCAATGGTGTCTCAAATATGAGCATCAGTCCAAAAGGAGATAATATCTTATTCACTACCGAAGTGGAAGTAAGAAAAAGCCTTGAGAAGGAGTATTCGCAATATACAAGCTTCAATGCTTTGAAATATAGTACATTGCCTACTAGACATTGGGATACTTGGGAAGATGACAAAGCGTCTCACGTTTACTATATGCCAATACAAGGTGGCAGACCAGTAGATATAATGGAAGGAGATAAGAATGACAGTCCTTTATTGCCGTTCGGTGGTGGTGAGCAATTAGCTTGGTCCCCTGAGGGTACTGAAATAGCATACACAAGTAAGAAAGTAGATAATCCTGCTCGTAGTACAAATTCTGATATTTACCTTTATGATATTAGAACTAAGTCAACTAAGAACATAACTGAAGGAATGGTGGGATATGATAAAGATCCCATTTACTCTCCTGATGGCAAATGGCTTGCTTTCCATAGTCAAAAAAGACCTGGTTTCGAAGCGGATAAAGTAAGACTAATGCTTTATGACAGAACGAATGGTACAATCAAAGAGATGCTGGCTGAATTTGATCAGTGGATAGATGCTGTAGTTTGGTCTCCTGATAGTAAGACTATATACTTCAATTCTGGTTCTAAAGGCAGAGTACATATATATAGTCTAGATGTTACCACTAACAAACAAACTCAAATTACTTCTGAAAAAACAAACGATGATCAGGGATTAGCAATCTCTTCTGATGGGAAAATGTTGGTATTTGGAAGAAGTAGTACTACTTATCCGACTGACTATTATACAATTGATTTAGCAACAAAGAAAATAGATAGAAAAACAAAGGTTAATGACTTTTTACTTATTAAGTTACATGATGTAAATATTGAAGAAAGATGGGTAGAAGCAACTGATGGTGAGAAAATTCAAACTTGGGTTTTATATCCTCCCTACTTTGATAAAACTAAAAAATATCCAATGATAACTTATTGTCAAGGTGGCCCACAAGGGACTATTAGCAATTATTTCAGTTACAGATGGAATCTCTATTTAATGGCATCTCAAGGTTATATAGTTTGTGCACCAAACAGACGTGGTATGCCGGGTTTCGGTCAGAAATGGAATGATGATATAAGTAAGGATTGGAACGGTCAAGCCATGGAAGATATATTAGCAGCAACAGACAATCTAATCGCAGAAAGTTTTGTTGATAAAAACAATGTAGCTGCCGTTGGTGCTAGCTATGGTGGTTATACTGTTTATTGGTTGGAAGGTAATGATGGTGGACGATTCAAAGCCTTTATTGCCCATTGTGGTGTCTTCGATTTAACTTCTATGTATGGATCTACTGAAGAGTTGTTTTTCCCAGATTGGGAATTTGGTGGACCATATTGGGATGATGACAATGAAGACATATACGAGGAGCAATCTCCACATAAATATGTAAACAACTGGGATTCGCCGATTTTAATAATTACTGGAATGAAAGATTTCAGAGTACCATATACTCAGAGTTTGGAAGCATACACTGCTGCTCAGCTAAAAGGTCTTGACTCAGAATTATTGGTCTTCCCTGATGAGAATCACTGGGTATTGAGTTTGCAAAATGCAATAGTTTGGCAGAGTGAGTTCTTCGGATTTTTAAAGAAACATCTGAAAAATTAATCTAACCTCTCAAAAATATGAAGTATAGATAAACTATATAAATGATAATATAAATTACTCCATCTGCTTTTGCGATGGAGTATTTTTTTCCCATTGTCATAGATAAGATAAGTATTACACTCGCAAAAGCAGTTACGGCAATATCAACATTACTTATTGCAGGGAAAGGTAAATCACGTATAAATGCACTAATACCTAATATCCAAAGTAGATTGAAAATATTAGACCCTACAATGTTTCCTACTGCTATATCAGAGTTACCTTTTTTAGCAGCGACTACGGAAGTTGCTAATTCTGGTAAAGAAGTTCCTAGGGAGATAATAGTCAGACCAACAAACGATTCTGATAAACCATAGTAACTAGCAAATTGGATAGAACCATCTACAACCCATTTTCCACCAAAAAACATAGCTAATATACCTATAGTGATATATAAATACGATTTTGGAAGTGATAATTCACTTTCTACCTCATCAAAAACATCCTTATCGTCTTTAGCTAGTGTATATATATAAGCTAAGAATAGCAAGAAGAATACTAGTAATACGAGTCCTTCATATTTTGATATTTGTAAACTTGAGTCGGAAGTAAATAAGTTTGTATTTGCTAAGAATCCAACAAGAAATACAGCAATTAATGTAAAGGGTATCTCAGAGAATATCGTGCTTTTTTTTAGGGGTAAGTTA
This sequence comes from Kapaibacterium sp. (SeqCode), assembly GCA_041675005.1. GTDB lineage: Bacteria > Bacteroidota > Ignavibacteria > Kapaibacteriales > UBA2268 > PGYR01. The sequence continues at coordinate 57,179 of JBAYUQ010000001.1, read as the reverse complement.
CTTATTAGTGCAGATATACCAAGTATTAGAAATATATTAGCAATATTACTCCCAAGTACATTCCCAATTGCAATATCTGAACTACCATTAAAACTTGCTAATATATTAATAACAAGCTCAGGTGCTGACGTACCGAATGAAACTATAGTTAAACCAATTGCTAAATCTGAAATATTGAATTTTTTAGCTATAGAAGAAGCTCCATCTACAAGGAAGTCTGCTCCTTTGATTAGCATTATAAATCCAATTACAAAAAGTATAATAGTTAATATCATAGATTATTTTTGAGCTTGATGAATTTTAACTAAATTTGCTACGAAATTATCCGCTTCTGCCAATGGCAATTGTGTTGCAGAATCACTTTTAGCTGACTTTGGGTCTGGGTGTGTTTCAAAAAACACTCCATTTACACCAGTCGCAACAGCTGCTTTAGCAAGTGCTGGTATAAACTGAGGTAAACCACCCGATTGTACTCCTATAGAAGGTTGTTGCAACGAATGAGTCGCATCATAAACAACTGGGTAGTTGAATTGCTTCATAATGAGTAATGAACGGAAATCTACCACTAAATCATTATAACCAAAGAAAGTACCTCTCTCAGTCAACCAAATCTTATCATTACCAGTAGAAGCGACTTTCTCAGCCGCTTTACCCATATCAATTGGAGACATGAATTGTCCTTTTTTGATATTTATAATCTTACCTGTCTCCCCTGCCGCAACTAGTAAATCTGTTTGGCGAGCTAAGAAAGCTGGGACTTGAATACAATCAACATATTTTGCGGCTAATTTTGCTTCCTCTACAGTATGGAAGTCAGTAATCGTTTCTAAGCTATATTTTTGACCAATATCAGCCATATAACCTAATGCCTTTTCGTCACCTATACCAGTGAAAGAACTAATGCTTGTTCTATTTGCTTTCTTGTATGAAGCTTTAAAATATAATTTAACATCATATTTTTTAGCTATTTTTGTTAATTCAGATGCGGTCTCGTCTAACATTTCTTTCGATTCTGCTAAACATGGACCAGCAATTATAAAAAGACTCATGGCTACTTTAGATTTATTTACAGTTACTAATAAATATTCTGGATTTGAATTCAAATCCACCGACACTGTTATACTTATTGATATATTCAGAGCAAGTTCGACAATTGTTACTGCTTTCGGCAACGGAGTAAAAGAAATAATCCCTTGCGTAGAAATAGAACAAGTATTGAATATCAAGAACAAAAATAGTGAAATTTTAGCTGCTTGTGAAAGAAATGGTGAAAAAATTGTTGGATTTGATTTAGACAATTCACCTGTTTCATTCGATAATTATTTATTGAAAAATAAAACAATTGCTATATCTACAACTAACTGTACCAAAGCAATAGAGATAGCAAAAGATTCAAAAGAAATAATATTTGCAGCTTTTCTAAATATTGATGCTGTTATCAATTATTTAATTGATAATCTCATTAAAATAAAAAGATGCGTAATACTTTGTGCAGGTAATAATTCTGAGGAAAGTGAAGAAGATAATCTATTTGCAACTGAGTTGATATTCAATTTGTATAATAAGATTAGTCTAAACTTAGATGAACGCAGTAAGAGTTTATTATCAGAACGAGAAAGTATAGAAAAGACACTAATCAAATTGACAAATAGTAAGCATGCAAAGAGATTAATAAGTATAGAAAAAAGAAAAGATATAGATTTCTCATTAATTTTTAATAAATTTGATTGCGTGCCTATATACGCAAATCACAGCATAAAGATAAAATAATTTCGTGGGGAAAAAATGGCAGCCTTCTTTAAAGGTAGCAAAAGCAAGTCAAAAGCTAAAGATGATAGCAATGGTTATACAAAACAGATACGATTACTTTCGGTTCTACTGTTTATTGTTTCATTATTCTTGTTCATAGCACTTATTTCTTATTCATTCGAAGATGAATCAACTATTCAAATGGAATCATCGGCTATTGTTGGGTTAGTAACTGGTGATGAGATAGCACAGATTAAAGCCGAATCTGTCCAAAATTGGCTTGGTATAGTTGGGGCTTATATTTCATATTATATTTATAATAAGACTTTCGGATTTATAGCTATATTCATTCCTTTTATCTTATTTAGGTGGGGATATGATTTGTTGAAGCATAGTACTATAACTAAACCAAACCTGAGAGACACACTATTCTATTTGTTAGGTGCATTAGTATTTAGTGGATTGATGGGGACTATATTTGCATTAGATTGGATATCACCATTCCCCAAAGAATGGGCTGGTTCTATTGGACTTTATTTATCTTTTATGTTAACTAATCTATTAGGTTCCTTTGGCTCATTCTTAATATTTTTTATTGGTTTAGTGACATTTATAATATTCGGATTCAAATTAAATACCGAGAAACTCTACGAAGGTACTCTTGCTATTTTCGATAGTGCTAAAGATAAAATGCTCGAAAAAACTGAGTCAATCAAAGATTCTGCTATCAATGTAATAAACAAAGATAAAGCGGAAGGAGATGAGTCAGATTTGCCAAATACCGAAAAAAAGAAAAAAACTAAGACTTCAAAAGATAAATTAGACATCAATGACCCTGAATATTTAAAACTTTCTAATAAAGAAAAAGAAGAACTTTTAATTAGAAAAGTAGCAGAGGCAGAGAACCCTACTGAAGAATATTATACTCGTAAATCTGTTACTTTGTCCAGAGATTCTGATATGATAGAGGATCAAGAAATTGATATAGAAAAGAAAGCCGACTTAGAGATGACTTTGAATCTAAATCAAGATGACAAATCTGAAAGTACAAGTTCGGTCAATAGTGATTTTGTCAGAGCCGCAAATCCAGTTACCATTAACGATTTGGACGATGAGCCAGACAGCCCGATTTGTACTTATATCCACGATGAAAAAATAGATTATACACCACCAGGTTTGGATTTATTAGAGCAAAACTATGATGTAGTTGAAGTATCTGAAGCAGAGTTAAAAATGAATGCTGAGATACTTAGAGAAAAATTAGAGACATTTAACATAACAATAGAAAACCTAAGTGTTACACCAGGTCCTGTCGTTACTCAATACGAATTTGTACCAGCAGCTGGTATTAAAATCAGTAAAATCGAAAACCTATCTGATGATTTGGCGATGGCTTTGAAAGCGAAAGGTATTAGGATTATTGCTCCTATTCCAGGTAAAGGTACAGTTGGTATAGAAATTCCTAACTCTAATCCTTCGATGGTATCTTTCACTAGTGTTGTAAATACTAAAAAATACAGAGAATCTAACCAGTATTTACCATTAGCTTTAGGTAAGACAATTAGTGGAGAAGCATTCATAGCAGATTTGGCAAAAATGCCCCATTTACTAATAGCAGGTTCTACTGGTTCTGGTAAATCAGTAGGTATCAATACAATTATTGCTTCATTGCTATATCAGAAAATGCCTGATGAATTGAAATTTGTAATTATAGACCCTAAGAAAGTTGAATTAACGCAATACTCAGCCTTGTCAGATCACTTTATGGCTTGTTCACCCGATGTGAAAGACATAATAATCACTGATCCCGAAGATGCAGTATCTGTGCTTAAATCATTAGTGCTAGAGATGGAGGAACGTTATACAATCCTTTCCAACGTGGGGCAAAGAAATATAGTTGATTACAATGCCAAAGTGAAAGAAGGGAAATTAGATGGCGATACGAGTATGAAACATAGACACATGCCGTATATAGTCTGCGTAATAGATGAGTTAGCTGATTTGATGCTAACTGCTTCCAAAGAGATTGAAACACCTATTATACGATTAGCACAGATGGCGAGAGCCGTAGGTATTCACTTGATACTAGCTACACAGAGACCAAGTGTGAACGTCATCACAGGTATTATCAAGGCCAACTTTCCTGCAAGAATTGGATATCTTGTTGCCTCTAAAATTGACTCTAGGACTATCTTAGATATGAGTGGTTCCGAATCACTATTAGGTAATGGTGATTTACTATACTTATCACCTGGGACTCCGAAACCAATTAGGGTACAGAACTCATATATTTCTACAGATGAAATAGAACGAATATGTGAGCATATACAGAACCAAAAAGGATATTCGATGCCATATCAATTGCCTAGTACTATTCTAAAAAATAGACAAAGTGCAAATGATTATGATTCTTCTGATAGAGATGATTTATTCGAAGAGGCCGGAAGAATGATAATAGATTCCCAGAATTGCTCTGTCTCTATGTTGCAAAGAAAACTAAAGGTTGGATATGCCCGAGCTGGTAAGATAGTAGATGAATTAGAGAATGCAGGTGTAGTTGGACCACATAATGGTTCTAAACCAAGAGATGTATATATGGAAAGTCTATCTGAATTTGATGCTATTTTATAAGGAATTTAAAGTTTATTCTTAATTTCAATTTATGCTAAAGTCATTACACATAAAAAACTTTGCTATAATAGTAGAACAAGTAGTCGAATTCGACACTGGTCTCAATATTATTATAGGCGAAACTGGTGCTGGTAAATCTATTATACTAGACGCTATCGGTATCTTATTAGGTAAACGTGCATCGCAAGATATGATTCGTAAAGGAGAAGAAAGAAGCGTTATAGAGGGTACATTCTATGATGATAAATTGACTTTCAAAGTCGAAGATGAAGTTTTCAGCAAGGAATTCATTATCCGTAAGGAAATAAGATCGAACGGAACTTCTAGATTATTCTTGAATGATACTCCTATTCAGATTAATGATATAAAAGCAATAGCACCTAGACTAGCTAATTACCATTCGCAAGATGAAAGCATAGTACTGCGCGATGATGAAAGTCACATAGATTTCTATGATGATTTTATAATATTCGATGGATTGATAGAAGATTATCAAAACAAAAAATCGAACCTAATAAGCGAGTATAATAAGCTACGAAAGATGATTAGAGACAGGGATGAATCCATACAGAAAAAAGATTTTCTCGAATATCAGCTCAATGAGATAAACAAAATCAATCCTAAAGAAGGCGAATTAGCCGAGATTAACGAGCAATTACAACTAATAGAAAATTCGGAAGAAATACTCGAATCATCACAAGAATTAACTGAGTTAACAAATGGCTCAGACGATGCTATATATAGCAAGCTCAGAAGAGTTATAAAACTTTTGGAAGATTTAGGTAGATTTAATAGTGATTTTACAACCTATTTGGAAGAGCTGAATAGTTCATTAGTTTCAATTAATGAGTTGGGTAATGTCGTTGCTGATTTCAGTGCTGGTATAAGTTATAATCCAATAGAAACTGAGAACATAAGAAAGCGAAGCGTAGAATTACGTAACCTAGAGAAAAAATACGGTACTATAGACGAAATCCTTGAAAAGAAAGAAAAGATGGAAGAAGAACTTTCTTTGATTGGTGACTATGATTATATCATCGACAGAAAAAGATTTCTTATAGAAGATTTGGAAAAAGAAATCGGTGAAGTGGCTAAGAAAATATCAATAATAAGAAAGAAAAATGCTGATCTGTTTTGTACTAATCTTATTAAATCACTAAGCAATATGGGAATACCCAATGCTGGGTTCGAAGTTCAAATACATAATATAGCAACCGAAAGCAATGAACCGTCAGCAAGAATTAATGACAAGAAATACAAGCTATTCGACAAAGGAGTCGATAGTATAGTCTTCCTCTCAGCTATGAACAAAGGAGAGGGGTTAAAACGCCTATCTGAGTTTGCATCTGGTGGTGAATTATCAAGAATCCTACTATCTCTTAAAGGAAATAAGGTAAATACAGATATTAGCCCTGTTCTAATACTTGATGAGATAGACACAGGAATATCGGGTAGAGTATCGCAATTAGTTGGTCAACAGATGAGAAGAATATCTGAGAAAACTCAGATTGTAGCTATCACCCATTCCCCACAGATAGCAGCCGCAGGTGATACTAATTTCGTAGTTCGTAAAGAGATTGTCAACGAAAGAACTATTTCTAAGATTTACAAGCTAAACGAAAACGAAAAAACAATAGAAATAGCCAAGCTCATAAGTGGTAGCGATACCACATCAAATAGTTTAGAAAGTGCTAAAGAATTAATAAATTCAAGCAGTTATTGAACTATTATTGAGCTATTTCTTTCCTAATATCAATATAAGATAAAACCAAGAATAGTAGCAATACAATTACAGTAGCGATAAATATTGATATAAATAATATCTTACCTCTACTCGGTGAATACTTATTCTTTGGCTGAATTGCTGTATCAAGAACTTGTACTACAGGAATATCTTTCTCTTCTTGAATAGCTTCTTGATGTTTTTGAGTTTCCAGATATGTAAGTACACTCATTAGTATGGTCTTATCTTTGTAAAGCTCTAAATATCTTCTAGTTAAATTAGGCACTTTGCTCAAAGAAATAGAAAACTCATCCTCATTTCCAGCTTGAAGGTCATTCGATTGCTTTTGCAGGAAATCAACTTGACTTTGCAATGCAGATATTTGTGGTGAATTTTCAGCGTATTGTATTTTTGCTAGATTCAATTTTGTTTTAGTTTCAGTCAATAGTGAGTTTAACTCTATAACTTGTGAAACAATAGCAGCCGTTTGCTCTTCTAGAGCAAGGACTTTGTTAGTGCTTTGGAATGTTTCCAATTCAGTGGAAACTGAATCCAATTGGATTTTGTATTTTCTAATTTCATTTTCAATATACATTCTTGAGTTTTTAGCTGTTGAGCTATTTTTTTCTACAAGAACTTCATTCAGTGCATCTATAGCAACGTTTGTTAGTTTAAAAGATAACTCAGCAGCGGCCAACTTTTCCTTATCATTAGGTAAGTATCCAGTAGGTATATATCCACTAAGCATTATGATACCTGATTTTTCTACTTCAACTTCAAAAAGAGTTGGGATGTATCCTATAACGGCTTCTTTTTCGTATTTTTCGAATAAGATATTATCCTTTAATTCTAATTTATCATATATTTTCTCAGCTACAGAACGGCTGGCAAGAATAGATTTCATCAACTTAGACCGGCTATCTACTTGTCCACCACCACTTAGATCAATCATCCCACTTACATTTTGCAAGAATGAATTCAAACTACCACCAGATGTCTTTTCGGGAGGCATAATAGATGAGTTAGCCATATAAGTGTAAGGCATTATAAAAGTATAAACCATAACTAAAGCAACAATTGAAACAATCGATATAGCAATTTTAAATTTACTCTTTTTAAGTCTATCTAGTATATTTTCAAATGTAATAGAATCTTGCATTATTTTAATCTCACTAATGTTATGATAACCCCTACTACTGTCACTAACTGTGCAGCAATTGTAAGTGCCGTAGTAAATATCTCGAAGAATGTCACTTCTTCTTCAGGTGGGACTAATATAGTATCACCAGGTTCTAATACATAATTATAATCTTCAGCAAGGAATTGCTCCCCTTTCGATTTAGTTACAAATGTCTCGTCTATATCGGCTCTGTAACCGAAACCACCTGCTAACGCGACATAATCTAAGTAATCAAAATTTTCATTATACTGCACATTACCGGGGCTGTTTACCCGACCTTGTATGTTAATGAAATCGATTGTTTCAGGAACAATAATAGAATCTTTATTTTGTAATAAGATATTATCAACGCTGGAAGGGTCTTCAACAGCTTTTTTGAAATTCACCGCCATTAGACCTTTTTTCTCAGATATTCTAGCTGCAAAGTACTTCAATTCACTCTTAGTCATCTCTGATCTATCAATCGTTTTCAGACGCTCTAACTCCGCATCTGTTCTTTCCATTTCCTTTTGTCTGATAAGTACAGAAGCCGTCTGATAAGCATTATCATTAAATCCACCAGCTCTTGTGATTATATCACTGATTCTTGTTTTCCCTAATTCGATTGTATATTTACCAGGATACTTTACTTCTCCCAGTACTTTCACGTAACTAGGTATAGTCCAATTTTCTTTTTTCTTTACATATACTCTATCACCCGGTCGTAACTCCATGTCATTGGGTAAAGAGGAAGATTTATATAAAGTTTCTCTCCAAGAAGTCAAATCTAAATATATTTTCTCTACACTAATTCCATTGTTCTCTAATCGACTTATTTCCACACTAGATAGATCAGATGAGGATAAAAACCCTTGTGACATCTTTATTATAGTTGATAGACTATCCCCTACTATATACTCTACTTCTATTCTTTTAGGTACTTCACCGTTTATTTCAATAGTTGATTTATGGTTAAAGGGAGGTACAATAATCTGGTCACCACCCGATACATAAGGGTTAACCGATTTGTCACCAATATTGAAGAACTTAATCAAATCAACTTTGATTATTGAATCGTTGCGAATTAATCTAATATTACGAAGTGATGACTTTTTATCAAAACCACCAACTTTATTGATTACTTCATTCACTCTCTCGGTAGATGTAGCCGCTACTGTAGCTTGCGTAAATGTCTGCCCAGAAACTGTAACCTTGAATTTTCTAATATTAGAGAGTATAACGCTTATCTCTTTTGAGTTATAGACGTTTTTTACTTTGGTTTCGATTAGCTTATATGATTCTTCGAGGGTTTTATTTTGTAAATCAATAACGCCAACATTCTTTATAAGCAATCTGCCATCTGGTAGAATAGAAGCTTTTACTTGCTCACTTCTGGACGAAACGATATTGATTATGAATTCATCGCCAGGACCAACTATATATTCTTTTGGATCAATAGCACCGTCAAGAAGCCCACCAGTCATACTCGAGTTCTCAAGTAACTGTTTAACTTTTGATGTGTCTTGTGCTGATTCTGCCCCACCTGTTACTGCTTCTTCATCGAATTGAGCCGAAAGTAGAGTAGTACTAAAGATTAGAATTAATAAGAATGAGAATATTTTTTTATACTTCATTTATTTCATTTTGTTAATATAAGAATTAGTTTTTATAATTTACATATAAAAACATGACCAAATTTACTGATTTTATTAATAACACAATAACAAATTCTGGAAATATACTACGTAGTGGGTTCGGTAGTAAGTTTCAAATAGACAACAAAATTGGAAAAAATAATCTCGTTACAGAATATGATTATAAAAGTGAAACATATATAGTAGAAGAGATTAAAAAAGCGTACCCTACTCACAACATTATTTCGGAAGAAAAGGGAAGCGTTAATAACAATAGTGATTATGATTGGATAATAGACCCACTAGACGGAACTGTCAATTACGCCAACAATATCCCCATATTTAGTGTAAGTATTGCACTTAGCAAGAATGGCGAACTAATAGCAGGTGCGGTATATCAACCAATACTCGATGAGTTATTCAGTGCAGAATTGGGTAATGGAGCAAAATTGAACGGAGAACCAATTAAAGTATCTAATAAAAGTGATATGAATACTTCTTTACTAGTAACTGGTTTTCCTTATGATATAAATAATGACCCCAAGAATGCAATTAGGAGTTTTACAAATATAGTAAAACGAGGAATCCCAATCAGAAGACTTGGCTCGGCAGCACTAGATTTGGCTTATGTTGCTTGTGGTAGATTCGAAGGTTTTTGGGAAGTGAATTTGAACAGTTGGGATGTCGCTGCTGGTATATTGATTGTGAATGAAGCTGGTGGGAAATGCACTAACTACAAAGGAATACAGTCATTGGTCGATGATCAGGAAATACTAGCTACTAATGGAGAAATACATGAAGAAGCATTACGAGCAATAAATGAAGATTAAAGTAACTTATATGTCTGGTGCTGGAAATCTATTCACCGTAATAGATAATACAGCTAATATAATATCTGAAGAACAGGGAAAGTCATTGGCTTCTGTTTTATGTTCAGTAAATGAAAAAAATAAATTTGAGACAGAAGGATTAATGCTTTTGGAGCAAAGTGCCGATTATAACTTCAAATGTGTCTTTTATAATCCAGATGGTAGTACTGGAATGATGTGTGGTAACGGCGGCAGAGCAATAGTGCAATTTGCACTTGCTAAGGGCGTTATTAAGAAAAGTCAAGAGAAAGTACTATTCGAAATGGCAGGTTCAGTTTATTCAGCTGAAATATTAGACGAATTAATTGACTTAGAAATGCCTAATATCAGAGATTATAAAGTGCAAACTCTGAAATTACAAGGGCGACTAGTGAATACTCATTATGTAGATAATGGTAGCCAGCATACAGTAATCCGAATAGATAAAATAGACTTGCTCGATATATCAAAGCTTGATATTAATGGAATTGGAAGAGAAGTAAGATATAACGAAGCATTTGGAAGCATTGGCTCTAATGCCAATTTTTATGATGTGAAAGGTAAAACAGTTTACCTCCGAACTTATGAGCGAGGAGTAGAGAAAGAAACTGGAGCCTGTGGAACTGGTGCAGTTGCTACTGCTATCACTGCTGTAGAAGAGAGTGGTCTAAGTTTCCCATTGGATATAATACCAACTAGCGGCGAAAAGATTACGATAGATAAAAGAATAGATGTTAAAAAAGGGACAAAGTTTCATCTAATAGGTCCTGCAATTATATTAAAAGAAATGGAAATAGAGGTTTAGATTTTGACTGAAAAAGAAGTACTAGAACAAGCAAAGATATTGTTCCCAAAAATGCAAAAGATAAGAAGAGATATTCATTCAAACCCTGAATTATCATTCAAGGAATTTGAAACTTGTAAATATATACAAGCAAAGTTGAATGAATTGGGTATTGAAAATAAAGTAATAGGCAATACTGGTGTAGTCGCAACTATCGGTAAAGGTGATAAATGCGTTGGGTTAAGGGCTGATATTGATGCACTACCTATTAAAGAAGATACAGGATTGGACTTTGCTTCTAAAAATGATGGAGTGATGCATGCTTGTGGACATGATATGCACACAACTATGCTAATAGGAGCTGCGGAAATCCTAAAAGGAATGGAAGATTCACTAGATGGAATAGTTAAGCTTATTTTTCAACCTGGAGAGGAGAAACTACCCGGCGGTGCAAGTATCTTGATAAAAGAAGGAGTGCTTGAAAACCCTAAAGTTAATGCTATTTTCGGACAGCATATTTATCCAGGTGAAAGCGAAGGAATGATATCTCTGAATAGTGGCCCTGTGATGGGAGCGCCAGATGAATTGTACTTTACAATAAAAGGTACTAGTACTCACGCTGCTCAGCCACAGTTGGGACATGACCCTATTGTAGCAGCTTCTCAATTGATTATACATTTTCAGACATTGATGACTAAGTACAAAGACCCAATAGAACCTGGAGTACTTAGCATAACATCGATAAATGGCGGCAATTCTACTAATATAATACCTGATGAAGTTAAACTCATGGGTACTTTGAGATCTTTCAACGAGGAATGGAGAATACAAATGCATAAACTTATTGAAGAAAACTCAGTCGCTTTATGTAGATTGTACGGTTGCGAAATTGATGTAGAGATTAAAAAAGGGTATCCTCCAGTTATAAATGATGAGGCATTGACAGAATTAACTATTAGCAATTCGAATAAGATAGTTGGAACGGACAATACAATTGTTTTTGAGCCGAAAATGTGGGGCGAAGATTTTGCTTTTTATGGTAAAAACATACCCGCTACATTCTGGTTCGTAGGTGTAAGACCAAAAAATTTAAAAACTATGCCTGCCTTGCATAATTCTAAGCTCTCACCGAGTGAAAATGCAATGCCAATAGGAACAAGTATGTTAGTAACAACAGCCATTAATTATTTAAAAGGATAATATATGAATAGATTATTAGTAGTAGAAGACGATCCGGGACAACAAAATCTCTTACAAATGATTTTCAAATATTCTGTGAAGTTAGATATAGTAACCGATAATACTTACAATCTGAAAGATGCAGTAGAGCAATTGCAAAAAAATGAATACGATATGGTGGTTTGTGATTTGAGATTACCGTATTCTGCTAATATAATGGAGACTATCAATACAATAGAGAAGAATAAACGTAAATCTAAAGTTGTTTACTGTACTGTTGAAGATTTGAACCCTGATACTATGAAGTACATAAAAGATCATGATTCCTTATTTGTATCAAAAAATCTTGATTTTATGAGTTATCTTCAACTTGAATTAGAATCTAATCTGAGATCATCTTGAAATATGACTTAGAAGAAATAACGAAAGGTCTTTTAGAAGGAGATTTGAGCTATTTATCCAGGTCTATTACATTGATAGAAAGTACTTCTGATAGGCATTTCAAACTAGGACAAGATGTACTAGAAAGAGTACTAAATAAGACGGGCAACTCAATTAGAATAGGTATAACTGGCCCTCCAGGAGTTGGTAAATCCACTCTAATTGATATCTTGGGATTGTATTACTGTGAATTGGGTTATAAAACAGCTGTATTAGCAATTGACCCATCTAGTAAGGTAAGCGGTGGCTCTATACTAGGTGATAAAACTAGGATGACTGCACTTGCTCAACATAAAAATTCGTATATCCGACCTACCCCATCTTCTGGGATGCTTGGAGGAACCGCCTCTCGAACCAAAGAATCAATATTACTTTGTGAAGCTGCTGGATTCGAAAGAATTATAGTAGAGACAGTCGGTGTAGGTCAGAGCGAGATTAATATTTCTTCGATTGTAGATGTACTTGTTATGCTATTAAACCCCGGTTCAGGTGATGAGTTGCAAGGCATTAAACGTGGAATACTAGAAGTATCAGATATACTAGCGATCAATAAAGCCGACACTAAAGATAGTTTAGTAAACAATACTGTTCTAGAATATAAAAATGCTGTTCGAATACTGAATTATGACAAAGAGTTTTGGAGTAGAAAAGTTATTAAGATATCAGCTTTAGTAGGGATAAACCTCGATACTTTAGCAAATGCAATTGATAGCTTCTGTAAAGTCTCAAAAGAGACTGGCTTTTTTGAGGAAAATCGTACAGAACAAGAGAGCGAAAGACTAATAGAAATACTCAAAGAAGAAGTACTAAAAAAAGCATTTCAAAATAAAGACTTTGAAATAAAGTACAATAAGATAATTGAAAGAATAAAGAACAAACAAACAACTGCCATCAAAGGCGTAATGGAACTATTGAACGATGAGAATAGCGGCAGCAACAAATAACCAGAATAAAATAGTAGAAATTCAACAAATCTTGAATTCTAGTGGGTTAGAGAATGTTGAAATAGTTAATCCTAAATCATTGAATATAGTTAGTGACCCAGAGGAAAATTCTGAAATTTTAGAAGGAAACGCTAGGATAAAAGCAGTTTCTCTGTTCGAGAAGACGGGAATACCCTCATTCGCAGATGACACTGGACTCTTTGTAGAGGAACTTGAAGGTAAGCCAGGAGTTCATTCGGCAAGATTTGCTTCCGAAGATGCCAATGATGCTGATAATAGACAGCTATTACTACAATTGCTAAAAAATAAAACTAATCGAAATGCGTATTTCGAAACAGTTATTTGCTTCATTACTGATAAAGAAGAAAAATACTTCAAGGGTCGTTGCGTTGGGCAAATTAACAATACTGAAAGAGGAAGCAACGGATTTGGCTACGATTCCATATTCATACCTGAAGGTTATAATGAGACTTTCGCAGAATTAAATTCTGAAATAAAAAATAAAATCAGCCATCGATATAACGCAATTGTTGGGTTTACCGACTGGCTGAAATCAATTTAAACTTTTATATTTACTATTTAACTTCTAGAATTTTCATCTCAACTCTACGATTAAGGGCTCTACCCTCTTCAGTAGTGTTATCACCTACTGGTGATTCTTCTCCATATCCATTGGCTACTAATCTATCCGAGCGTACACCTTGCTTTATTAAGTAATCACGAACAGATTCTGCTCTTTTTAGAGAAAGATTCTTATTGTAATCATCCCCACCTATATCATCACTATAACCAGCAATTTCAACTTGAGCTATTTTAGGATAATTATTAAGTAAATATGCTACCCTTTCTAATTCTGGGTAAGAAGAACTTAAAATGCTTGATTCTCTGTATGCAAAGAACAAGTTATTGATTCTTAATTTTTTTGAAGATTTATCAAAGTCTGAATTGTTTGCATTTGATTCATTATTTGATACATTTGAAGTATTAGCATCAACAGTAAGCAAATCGCTGACAGGATACAAAATAATATCTTGAACAACAGTCATAGACGAATCTTTTTTAGTTAAATCAATGCTCTTAGAGATAGGGAAATATCCTTCTTTTTCAGCATAAAAACCATAGTTTTTACCTAATGGAAAGATGATGAAATACTCTCCAGTTTCTGGGTTAGAACGCATCTCCCCCATTTTACGACCATTCTCTAAATTTTCCCAGAGTATTTTTGCATCAATAGGATTGCCGTCAGTATCTTTCACTGTACCTTTGATTACAGCAACTGGATTCGGTCTAAGGTGATCAGGCAGGGACATAGTGAATATATCAGATTGACCAAAAGTAATTGGTCTTTCAGCTGTAGCAAAGTATGCTAGTTCACCAAAAGTATTAATAATCGCAGCTCTCTCGTTACCAGGAGAGTTAATTTCCTTACTCATATTAACTGGCTCTGACCAATCAGTCCAAGAATCTTCGTATAGTCTTTTAGCCATATACAAATCCATTCTACCAAGACCTGCGTGACCATTCGAACTGAAATACAAAGTCATACCATCAGGATGTAGAAACGGCTTTCTCTCTGCAAACTCTGTATTTATTACTTTTCCAAGATTTATCGGCTCTTTCCAATTGCCATCATCATCTTTCACAGCTACATAAATATCCGTATTACCTTGCATACTTCCCTTCCAATACTCACCATAATTGTGCTGTTCTCCGATACCACCCGGTCTATCCGAGATGAAAACAATAGAAGTACCGTTATTATTTATCTTAGCATCACAATCAAAGTACTCTGAATTAATCGGTCTAGGGAAATGTTGAACCTCACCGAATAATTTATTCGATATTCTTTGTGAATAGAATAAATCCCCTCTTCCTAAACTAGAATCAAGATTACCAAAGAAGATTAGAGTATTATCATCTGTAGTTATACACTGTGGAGCTTCCATATTATTATCGGAATTTATCCCGTCTTGAAGTTTTTCTGCGGGCTGCCAAAATCCATCTTTAAATTCGGACATGAATATATCTTCCGTCCTGTTATCATTAGATCGACCGTAACCAGTGAAATACAGACGATTACCACTGCCATTAGGTGTAGGGCTATACTCCGCAAACTCCGTATTAACGTGGCTACCTAGGTTTATTTCTTCTAATTTGTAATCTTTATCGGAGAGAATTGCTATTATTTTATCAATTTTATCAGCGTATTCGGGTAAGTCTTTTTTGAACTCTATATAGAGTTCCTTCATTGCTTTGTAGTCTTTTTTAGAATATTGCTTTGCTGTCAATCTTTGCAATGCTATGAATGCATCATAACTATTTTCAGTTCCCATATTATCATAGATGATATCAAGATAAATATCCTCTTCACCAGGTAATGGGTCATAGAGTAATTGATTTTCTACGGCATGAAGACTCATACTGAGTAAGAGTAAAGTAAAAAGTAGAATATTTTTCATATTTTATATTTGTAATTATTTTATAATACGTCTCTTATCTAATAAATCAAACACCGTTTTGACCGGATTGAAATACTCCGATGGCATTTCTACGAATACAGTATTCCAATCTGACATGGCCCCATTCCAAAGTCCAGGCAGCTCTAATGCTTTAATTGGTTTACCATTGTAAGTTTTTTCGGAAACAAAATAAGTATTTTCATCAACAAAATCTAATAGATTGAATTTTTTACCTTTATAATCGGTTATTCCGCAGATCATATCTACTGGGTTAAAATGTGTAGATTTCTTTAACTTGGCTATGTTCTCTGGATTAGATTTATCTATTTGCGATGCTTCTAAAATTTGAGTTGTAATTTCACCTTTGCTTTCTACAAAGTACGGACCACCACCTGGTTGACCTTCATTTTTGACCATAGCACAAACTCTAAGTGGTCTATTTATTAATTCGAAAATATTTTCTCGATCAACTTTTATGAAGAAGACGTCTTTGTAAAATTTTACAACTTCTCTTTTCAAAGATTTATCTTCAGGGTTCGCCTCATATCGTCTAGCGAAATCAAATAATTGTTTTTGAATTGAATAGAAGTAGCCAGCGAGCATCTGCTTGAATTTATTAGACTCTCTATTATTAGGCAAAGTGATAACGTTATCAATATTCTTTATAAAAACGACGTCTGCTTCTAGATTATTGAGATTGAAAATAAGTGAACCATGACCTCCCGGTCTAGTTATATAATTACCATTTTCATCTTCTATTATATTATTCTCTAAATCTACTGCGATAGTATTAGTCTTAGCTGATTGATGACTTAAAGAACTATTTATTTGAAATACTTCAAATTTTGCAATTCTATTAATTCTTTTTTGAATTTGTTTTTGATGCTCTTCTGAAACAGTGAAATGGATAGAAATAACACCATTAGTCAGAATGTACTCTTTTGCCTCTTGTATATGCTCATATATAGGAGTTCTAAGCATTCCAAAATAATTATGAAATGGAATAAGTGCCTTTGGCTTATTGGCAAGACCCAACTTACCATCATCTAGGATGGCAATTATAATCTCTGATAAATCAGTACCTCCATCCAAAAATGTCATTCTAAATTTTTCATTCAAGTTTTTCTTCAGCTTCTTATAAAATGGTAATGAGTTCAAATTCTTGAAAAAATGAATTAATTGCTCCTTGTTCTCAAGATTTGAAGTTTCAATCGCTTCAATAGTAGGAAATTTCATCTCATTTCTTAAGGCAATCAAATCGCTAAACATACGAGTTGCAGCACCGGAAGCAGGTACAAATTTTATACACGTTTGCTCAGAAAGTAAATTCTTAAATTCTTCGAAATACTCATCTTTCTTAAACTCGCTAAGTTTAGTTATACCGTCACCTAATAGGCACGGTGCTACTATTTTGACAGGTTTAATACCATTATTGAATATCTCTAATTGTTCGTCTATAGTTAGTTCTTTTGTTATACTCATTTCAATAATTTCTATGTGTGGTTGTCAATACTTAAATAAAGAAACCTATTTTCTTTATTTATAGGGTAATTTCTTAATTTTGAATTAAATTCAATAACAAATATAGTAAATACATAAATGAATAACTTAGAAACATTCGAAAATCCTAGACCTGGGAGATATTTTTCTATAACTCACGAGAATCCAGAATTTACGTCAGTCTGTCCTATGACTGGATTACCAGACTTTGGTAATATTATCGTAAACTATGTACCTGACCAGCTTTGCGTAGAGCTAAAATCACTGAAATACTATTTCTTAGCTTACAGAGACAAAGGTATATTCTACGAAGAAATCACGAATCAAATACTAGATGATTTGGTTGCAGTTTGTGCACCATTAGAAATGGAAATCATTAGCGAATGGGGTACTCGTGGTGGTATGACTTCGACAATTGTTGCATCATACATCAAAGAATAATATGGTAAGAATAGGTAAAGAATTTGTTTGGGAAATGAGCCATAGATTGCCATTCCACGAAGGACCATGTAAAAACATACACGGTCACACTTACAAAATGCTTCTTGAGCTAGTAGGTGATGTAAATGAAAATAGAATGTTGATAGATTTCTATGACATAGAGAAAATCGTTCGACCTTTATTAAATAAAATAGATCATGCATTCTTAGTTGATAGCAAAGATGATTTGATGCTAAAGTTTCTCAAGGATAATCAATTCAAATACTATGTAATAGATAGTTTTTCTACTGCCGAGGATATGAGTGCATTTTTCTTAGAAATATTAATACCAGAATTTCAGAAGTTTGATAATCTGAAAGAATTGAAAATAAGAGTGTACGAAACAGCTGACGCATGGGCTGAGAGCGAATCAAGTTTATAAACGAAGAGAAAAGTAGATATGAATAAGACGCAAGAATTAATAGCAATAGAAGAAAAGTATGGAGCACATAATTATCATCCTCTTGATGTAGTTATAAGCCGTGCTGAAGGTGTTTGGTTGTACGATGTTGATGATAATCGCTACTTAGATTGTTTGGCGGCTTATTCGGCAGTGAATCAAGGTCACTGCAATCCACATATTCTAAAAGTATTCATTGAGCAAGCAGAAAGAGTAACTATAACTAGTCGTGCATTTAGAAATGATCAACTCCCTGCATTATATAAAAAACTCCATGATATGACTGGCTTTGATATGTCGCTACCAATGAATAGTGGTGCCGAAGCAGTTGAAACTGCAATCAAAGCAGCTAGGAGATGGGGATATAGAAATAAAGGAATAGCTAAAAATAAAGCAGAAATAATAGTAGCAAGTGATAATTTCCACGGAAGAACTACTACAATAGTTGGGTTCTCAACTGATGAGCAATACAAAAAAGACTTCGGACCTTTCACTCCTGGGTTTGTTATATCTGAATATGGTAATATAGAATCAGTGAAATCATTGATTAACGAAAATACTTGCTGTATTATGGTAGAGCCAATACAAGGTGAAGCTGGTATTATCATCCCTCCTGTTGGGTATTTGACACAACTAAGAGAACTTTGCGATGAGCATAATATACTCCTAGCTTTCGACGAGATACAATCAGGATTAGGAAGAAGTGGGAAACTGTTCGCACATCAATATGAAGATGTAGTACCAGATATGGTTATAATAGGTAAAGCACTTTCCGGTGGATTCTATCCAGTTTCAGCTGTTTTATCGAAAAAAGAAGTACTAGGCGTATTTGGCCCTGGTGATCACGGTTCTACTTTTGGTGGTAATCCACTTGGTGCTGCTGTAGCTACCGCTGCTTTGGAAGTAATTGAAAATGAGAATCTAATCCAAAAGTCATTTGACAATGGAAATTACTTTATGGAAAAACTAAGATCAATAAAGAGTACTAAAATCAAAGAAGTTAGAGGTAAGGGTCTTTGGATTGGTTTAGAACTAACTGAACCAGCTAGAAAATATTGCGAAGATTTGATGGGATTGGGTGTACTTTGCAAGGAAACACACGACTATGTTATCAGAATCGCTCCTCCTTTGGTAATCACAAGAGACGAAATAGATTGGGCATTCGATAGAATCAAAGAAGTAGTAGAAAAATACGCATAGATGCTTGATAAAACAAAATATAGAATGATAATAGACCCTCCTAGTGAGGGTCTTTTCAATATGAATAAAGATGTTGAATTGATGGAGTCGCTCTCCCCAACCGACAATCCAATCCTCCGTTTGTATAGTTGGAATCCCTGGTGCCTATCACTTGGGTATAACCAGAAAGATGATGGAATATTGAAAGATAAGCTATACAAAGACGGATATGAGATAGTCCGAAGACCCACAGGTGGCAGAGGAGTATTCCACGCAAATGAGCTTACATATTCTATAGTTACTCATTTGGATAATACCCGAACTAAAGACTATGTATATCAAGAAGTACATACACTAATAGCTGAGGTGTTGAGGAATATTGGATTAGAAGTTGATTTCGTGAAGACTAATCCCGATTTTAAGAATTTCTACAAATCAGACGAACGGTCAGTATCGTGTTTTGCTTCTTCTGCTCGGTACGAATTGACTTACGATAATAAGAAAATAGTTGGTTCAGCTCAGAGGATATTTGGTGATAAACTATTGCAACATGGCTCTATACTAATAGATTATGGCTTCGAGAAAATAGCAGACTACGCAACAGAAGACGAAGAAAAAGCCAACAGGCTCAAAGACTTCACCCTAAAAACAGCTATTCCGATTAATGCAATCGCACCCAATAAAGTGACACCTGAATCACTTATTACTAGCTTCCAATCCACATTCGATAAGCTAAATATATTGGCATAAAGTTTGCTCTATTCTCTATATAACTATAACAAAGAGAATATATTATGCTTTACTTTTCATTTATATTACTAACAGGGGCAGTTGCTCTTTTGCTTTCTTCAGCTAAAAATTTCTATAAAACGTATAAATTGATTCCAATCCCATTACGAAGAGATAGATAGTTATGAAAAAGTTCCTATTTTCTTTATTGATGATTGTATTCCTATGGAGTTGTAGCTCGTATGTGAGGTTCACTTCAGAAGATTTAGATGATATAAAGACTTATGGAAACTTAGTTTACGACGGTAGCAAAAAGATAATAGAGCAGTTAGAAGAAGAAATGAACGAAGACAATAAGGGTAACCAATTCGAAGGTCGTTTGCTCTCCTCTTCTAAAAAATGGCTCGGCACTCCCTATCAATATGGTGGCACTACACAATCTGGTGTAGATTGCTCTGGGTTTGTACTCAATGTATATAATGATTTGGGGTATAAAGTTCCTCGTACTTCGAGCGAGCAATACCAATTCACAAAGAGAGTATCATCAAGCGATAAACACGTTGGCGATTTGGTCTTCTTCCGTAGAGGGAGCGATGTTGGTCACGTAGGTATATATGTAGGAAGCAATAAGATGATACACGCCTCTACTTCCCGAGGGGTTATAATCCAAGATTTGGACAATGAATATCTACAAAGAACCTTTGCTGGATTCGGAAGGGTGAAGAGATAGAATTAACCAAGAATAGTAGATTAAAGTGAAAACCCAAATTTGAAACTAACTGGATAGAAAGGTTTATTCTCAAATCCATAAGTAGGACAAAAGGCAAAACCAACAAATGATTCATCATTGATATTATGTCTGTAGCCAATATTAAACGAAATTGATGTACCAGTATTCATTACATAAATTTCATTTAAAACTTGGTATAAAACATTAATTCCAAGGTCTAACTTATGATCATCACCAGCAACATAATGAAACCCACCAAGGAAACTAGGGTAAAAAGTGAATAATGATAGACCAGTAATTCTAACTGCACCTCTTAGTCTTAAATCACCATACTTAAAAAGTGTATTATCCATCGAAAGTATATTCACTTCAAAGTTTGCAGAAAGAAGAGATTCCTGAGGTCCATACAATTCTGTATATAAGAACATATCATTGTCTTTACAATGTATAATTGAATAGGAAAATAATATTAGTATAATTAAGTATTTCAAAAGCCCCACCCAAAACTAAAACTAAAAATCCCCCTAAATTCTTTGTCAGTCAAATTATATAAAGGAGTATAATTTATCCTAAAAAGGAATGAATCAGTATATTCTCTTAATCCTACATTAAATCCTAATGCTTCATAATTGTCTAGATCATACATTGAATTTACTTCTACGAAATCTCCATTGAAATCACCTCTATACTGACGAAAATAGCTAGCTCCGAGTTCAAAACCAACCTCGTCACCAATAACATGATTTATTCCAATAATAGGAGAAGAGTAAGTAACACGAGGGCCTATTCCAAACATAGATGCCCCGAGCGTAATGTATGTAGATTGTAGTCCGCCAAAAAGTTCAAAACTGTTTACATTGTATTCCAATGTAGGTTTCAACATAGGTGAGTAACCTAATATTTCAACATAGATATTAAAGTCCTTTTCATCAGAGGTTAAAGGATTCGATGAGATAAAAAAAGTAATTAGTGCTATATATGATAAAAATTTAGTCATTTATTTTAAGTTGATTGTAGCAGTATTGATAAGTTAATGTATATTCATGGATTACTAAATAAAGAACTATAAATAGCAATATTTCTTTCACTTAATAAGAAAAACTTATTGAAACAAATAAAAATATAGCTATCAAATTTTCCCCATATTTCCTAGAAGCAATTTATTAGTATTTGACTTATTTACTCTATCAACTTCATTACAGGGGCCACCAGTTTTTTTGTGTACTGGAGACCCACAATCTGGAATCCCGCCACCCCCTTTACCATAATCTTTTGAACAATAATTATATCTACTATTTAAGTCTTCGTAAGGTGTTCCATCACAACAAGGGACACCTCTCATTCCTGCACCTAGGTGAGAAGAATCAATTAAAATTTTGCCATTATTCCAAGACATTCCTTTACCATTTGGATTTAGTTTACATGCATAGAAACAGTTAAAACACTTATCTGTGCATTTTTCAGGTAAACTAACAGTGCAACAATCTGATTTTTTTAATATATTATCAGGATTACCTTTAGAGTAATACTCTTCTTTATCTGTAAAAATTGTGTAACTTGTTAATGTTCCTCGATTAGGATTGTAAGAATTAGGACTGACATAATAAGTACATTTTTTTTCACATGGAGGTTTAGATTTACAACCCTCCCCTCTAGTTTTATCAACTTTATGACTACATAAATCTATTTTATTACAACATTCGTCTCTACATACACCATCATATCCTCCACAACATGCTGTAGGTAAATCACCACCGCATAAACAACTATCAGAATGAGCTCCATCTGAATTTCTAAATTCTGCACCTGTAAAAAGATCCACAATAATACCAAAAAATGGACTTAATAAGGTTGGTAAAAAAACTAATTTGCTTACTAGCAATGGTAACCAAAAAAACGAACACAACGCACTTGACTCTTCAAGATATTTTTCTATTATTTTCTCCTCAAAGCAAGTAATTAATCTCACTCCTAACAGAGCAGCCGTTTCTATGCCACTTGAGCACCATAAAGCAACATCATGATTGAAACAACAATCATATACATCAACATCAAAAGAACCCGCACATGGATACCAAAATTTTAATTTCCCCCCCCTTGTTATAACTGGTTCAGCGGAACAACCCATATCATGGTTAATACACATACATTCACTGTCAATCCCAAACCTCTCTTTACAATCGTTTTTACTTATTCTTTGGGGTTTATGCTCTTGGATTTTATTCGATTTTTTATTCGATTTTTTTTCTTTGTAAATATTCTGTAACGTAATCCATCTTACAAATGTATGAACAGCTAAAGATTCCTCATACTTTTTTAATTCTGATTCATTTGCATTAAATACAAATGTTTGATCTAAATATTTTCTATTTTTATCAACATCAATAATATTGATATTTATACTATTAGTTTTTTCATCAATTCTCGAAACAACATCCAATTTTAAATTAGGGTTGAGTAGTTTTGCTTTTACTTCATCATCCTTGTAATTCTGGTAGGTATTCTTTGAACCTTCTTCAAATATCTCTAAATACTCATTTAATCTTATTGTTCCATTAGATACAAGATTATCATATTCATTTTTAAATGAATTAATTTCAGTCTCAGAATAATTATTTTTTTGAAGTGAATTATTTATCTGATTTGGTTTATAATTAGACTTTTTAGAAGTACATGATTTTTTACTACATGATTTTTCTTCTTTTTTATTATTTGCACAACAAGTCTTTTCAGTTGAATTACTAATTCCATTTGATGAAGTTAAAAGTCCGTAATTCCTTCTTTTAGTTTGGCAACAACCTCGTTTATTAGGCGAGTTAACAATCCTTGAATTAGGACTTACAGTTAAGTTATTATTACTAGTATAGGCAATATTTGATTGATAAGTTAACATTTATCTAATATTATTTGGTGGTAATATTACAAGTTTTAATTCAAAAATAGATGATTGATTTGTTGTGCTTTCTAGTCTAATTCCAAGATTAACAGGTCCCATATTCTCAGAAAGCATAAGTTGTAATGTCTGAGCACCTGTATGTGGTCCTGCTCCAAAGTCAACTACTTCAATATTTCCATGCATATCGCCTTGAGTTCCAACATTTTCTAGGACACTAACTTGAAATAAATCATAACTTGAGCCACCTAAGTTTAAAGGTAAATAACACAAATAACGTAATTGGTCACTAAAGTTACCATATAGATATACTAAATTTTGTAAAGGTGGTGGAACATTTGCTCCCAAATTTGCCATTTTTGTTTGCATATTCATTGAGTTGGCAATTATTTGTTGTGTTACATCATTTGGTGCATCAACTGCTATTACTGTTGGTTCAGTTGAAATTGAAACTGGGCTTGCTACCCAAGTGCCTCCGGTTGGAGTATTATATACATCAGACATTACTATTTGACCATCCGTAGTTGTAGAACCATTGAATAGTGCAGCGTAGGTAATAAAATCTGATATTGGCATCGGGTTAGAATTCTCTAATGATAGCCAGCCACCTGGAAATTTCATAATAAATACCTCTTTTTGTGATTGAGTAAAACAAATTTGAGGGCTAATTTAATTTAATTTAATTTAATTTAATATGCAAATAAAAAGTAGAAAACAAGCGTTTTTTATCAACAATTCCCCTTCCCCCATTTAATTTATCCTCAATCTCCTATTACTTTATAATATTTAGTAAATTTGTAATCGTATCAGAACATAACAAATATACAGTTCAATGAAGCAAATTACATTATTAGTCATACTCATAACCCTATTACTCGCTGCCTGTACAGACGAGAACACATTAGTTGACAATGACACAGCAAAGATAACTGGTCTTTCCAGAGCAAATACTTTCCTATTTGACACAGTTTCTGTGAATGGTTTAGCTTTGGGTAACTCAGTAGAATCAACAAAAGTACTGATAAATGACTCTGAGGCAAGCATAGATATAATCAGTGTTAACCCGACTGAGGTGATTTTCGTACCTAAGCAATCAATAACAAATGCTAATATAAGCGTAGAAGTTAATGGAACGAAGACAAACTCTATCCCTATCAATGTATCGCTAACACCTAAGTATGACACAGTTAGAGTAAGTGCAGGGAAGTTTATGATGGGGGCTTTGAGTGGCTTTTCTGATGAGACTCCTATACACGAAGTAAATCTAACTAAAGACTTATATGTTTTCTCTTATGAAGTTACCAAAGAACTTTGGTCGCAAGTAATGGATACTTTGATTATTCCAGATGATGATTTCGGATTCCCGGCTGATAGTGTTACTTGGCTAAGAGCGATAGAGTTTTGCAATAAAATGTCTGATATATACGGACTAGATAAAGCATATAATCTGGTAGGGCCTAATGTTACATTCGATTACAATGCTAATGGTTGGAGATTACCTACCGAAGCCGAGTGGGAATTTTTCTGCAAAGCGGGAATTGATGAGGATTTCTCAGGGAACGGAGACATAAACCAAATGGGTTATTTTGACAGTAATTCTGGACTAAACAGCCACAAAGTGGGTGAAAAGTTAATAAATCAATACGGATTATATGACGTTCACGGTAATATGTGGGAATGGTGTTGGGATAAATACGAAGAAAACTATTACACATCTAATCCAATGATAGACCCTACTGGTCCAGTAACTGGTGGCAGACACGTAATGCGTGGCGGCTCTTACCAAGACGGATTCAACTTTGCTCGCATTAGTAACAGGTCAATTAATAAAATAGATTATAAATCAATCGGGCTAAGATTAGTTAAAAATGCTCAATAAGTTACCTATTATATTGATGTTAGTTCTATTCGTTTCATGTAGTGATTCGGATACTAGGCAGTATGGCAACATATTCGCTGATAAAGGTCGTAGCTCGTCCTTCGAAAATATAGAAGATTTCCAGTATCAGATTTTTTCACAGAAAGTCATAGATAGTAGTTCAGGTGCTACGTGTCCCCCACTTTTACTCAGTAATGAACAGTATATATTATCAACTGAAGATGGAAAAATCATATCAACTCTTTATAACGAAAAAATATGGGAATATAGACTTGATTCTGGATCATTCATTGGAGCTGGATTTGCGGCTGATGATAAAAATAGCGTATATACTATAGACAATCTAGGTAAGATATATTCACTCGATAGTGCTGGTAAACTTAGGTTTAGTGACCAGATGTTCACACCTACAAGATTAGAAATATTCAATGCTCCATTAGCTTTGAAAAATGCAATTGTCTTCAGTTCGACTGATGGTAATCTAGCAATAATAGACAAATCAGGTAAAGAGTTTCATAAGAAAAAATTCAACTCTAGTATTTTAGACTATGTCTCCGCAGTAGATGATGAGAATATATTAGTAACTCTATCAAATAACCAATTTGGTGTTACTGACACTTTAGTTTGCCTTGGAACAGATGGGGCAGAAAAATGGAGATACTCAGCTAATGGTTACAGATTTGTAAAAGGAGCAATAAGCAATGGTACTAACATAGCAATATCTGGGGCTTTGCAAGGTGGTGACAATCCACTTTCCAAAATTTTCTATTTAGACGGTAGCGGCAAATTACTTTGGGATAAGGAAATAACTAATATACCTCGATTCTTGAGTATGTCTAAAAAAGGGGAATTGTACTTGGTTTCCTATAGCTCTGCAATGGGTCAAATGCTAAGTGGTATTTTCTCTTATGGTACAAAAGGAGAATTAACCTGGAAAATATATTATGAATATAGCATACCAATGCCAGTATATATATCAGAAAATGAGCTTATGTTCATAGCTTCGAATAGAGAAACTTACGGATTATTCTACCTTCAGCGAACTGATGGTAAATTAATAAAATCATTAGAAATTGGCGGAATTCATCCTATAATATTCTATCCTGAAGTTGAGGACGGCGGCACATTTATATTTGCTGGTAAAGAGACTTTGCGGTTAATCAGAGTAGATGAAACAGCTATAAGCAAGATATTACCATATTAAAATGGCAAAAAAAAATGAAATTAGAGAACGGCAAGAACGGAAGTATAATCACTTACAAGGGCATAACACCAAAGATACACGATAGTGCTTTTCTTTGCGAAGGTGTTAGAATAGTAGGAGATGTAGAGATAGGTGAAAATTGCTCAGTTTGGTATAATAGTGTAATTCGTGGAGATGTTCATTATATTCGCATAGGTAAAGGAACCAATATCCAAGATTTAAGTATGCTGCATGTAACGAACAACAAATATGCACTTAATATTGGCGAGTACGTAACCGTAGGACATTCAGTAACTTTGCACGGATGCACTATAAAAGATCGATGCCTAATAGGTATTGGCGCTACAGTTCTAGATAATGCAATAGTCAATTCCAACTCACTGGTCGGAGCTGGAGCTGTAGTAAGAGAAAATTTTGAAGTACCCGAAGGGGTGCTAGTAGCAGGAGTCCCTGCTAAGATAATAAGAGATCTAAGCGACGATGAGTTGAATTGGGTTCGTAAAAACGCAGAAAATTATGTTGGCTATACGAAAGAGTACAGACAACAATTAGAAATTTAATAAAGGGTTTATATGATTTTAAGTATGACTGGTTTTAGTAAAGCTGAAATCAACAGAAAAGGAATGAAAGTAACAGTCGAAATCCGTACAGTAAATGGACGTGGTTTGGATGTAAATATGCGTTCTCCTCGCAGTCTTGCAGACAAAGAGTTTGAGATACGTGACAGAGTTAAGAAAATGTTGAAACGTGGCAGTGTGAATATCAATATCTACACCGAAGCAGATACAACTAGCAAAGAGTTCAATATTAACTCTGAGTTAGCAAAAGGGGTAAAAGCAGAATTAGATCAGTGCAGAAAAGATTTGAAGATAAAAGAAGCCGTGAAATTTGAACACGTACTTCAATTCTCAAATTTTTTCACTCAAAAAGAAGCAGAAGTTGATGCAGCACTAGAATGGACTTTGACAAAAGACGCTATCAGCAAGGGCTTGAAAATATTAGTTGATATGCGTAAGAAAGAAGGCACAAACATAGCTAGAGATATGAATGCTCGAATCGGCAATATTCATAAGATATTGAAGACAATAGAAGATGATGAGATAGATAGAATACCACGCGAGAGAGAGAAAATCAGACAAAGAATAGCACAAGTATTCGACAATGATGAGATAGACGAATCACGTTTACAAATGGAAATGGTTATCTTAGCTGATAAACTAGACATTAGTGAAGAGTGCGTACGTTTGCAATCGCACATCAAAGTATTCTACGATACTATGAAAGACAAGGAGTCTAATGGTCCGAAGCTAAACTTCCTATTGCAAGAAATGCTAAGAGAGACAAACACAATTGGCTCTAAATGTAATGACGCTAATATAGCTCACAAAGTAGTGAATATGAAAGAAGAATTAGAGAGAATCAGAGAACAAGTGCAGAATGTAGAGTAAGACTTAGGTTCGATTATATTTTAGAAATGAAAAAAGCTCCCAAAGGAGCTTTTTTTATATTATTCTGTAATTAATATTTTCCTTGTAATTGATTTATAAGGGCTCGAAACACGAAGTAGATAAATACCAGATGAGAGCTGCTTAGTACCTATTTGTTTCTCATAATCAAGTTGAGATATATTCTCTGTTTGAGAAATCAACAAACTCCCCTCCAAAGAATAGATTTCAAATCTATATTCACTCGGTTCTACCGATTTCAGAAGTATATTCAAATTACCATTTTGGGTATTCGTAATTATTTCTAAATCATTTAGAATAATAATATTTCTGAAATCGAATACACAAATAGAATCAACTGTAATTCTACCAGGTATAGTTTCGAACTCTACATAATTATTATCTGATGTGATAGAAATATAATCAATTGGACTAGTAACCACATCGGTGAGTAGCAAAGTACCTGGCATAGAATAAAACTGTGTTTTAGCTGGAGTAATATTAAAATTAGTAGAAATATCAAGTCCATTACTTGCATAAAACAGATTGTTGAGAATATCTGTTTCTACTTCAAAATTTAGATTTCCAATTTCTGATGGCCCCTTAATATAGAAGGGAATATTAATCTTTTGTCCAATTTTTGAGTTAATATCAGTAGTTGAAATAATTGCAATGGCATAAACTTCAGCCTTCTTAGTTATAAAGAATGAGGAATCGCAAGGATAAGTAATATTGAACCAAATTGTATCTTGATGTTCACCTAATTCACGTGCTTCAAAATATTCTTTAATTATAAACTCATCTTTAAGAACTATGTTTTTATTCTGTAAGTATTCAAATCTGATTTCTTGTACTAAGTTATTATATATAGTCACATTGTCTAGCTTAGAGTCACCTATGTATAACTTCCCGAAGTCAAATGAATTTTTGGACAATGATATATTAATAAGATGCTGAGTAATCTCATAATCTGCATTAGCTTTACACCCGTTAATATCCGTTACTTCTACTGAGTATAGCCCAGGTTTATCAACTTCAATTGATTCTGAAGTCTCGCCAGTTGACCATAGATAATTATCGAATTTTGTTCTAGTTGATAGTAGAGACTTCTCACCCGAACATATTTCAGTATCTCCTAGAATAGAAACTGATGGAGTAGGGTATTCGTTAACAACAAAATCAGCAGTATCACTACATGTACCATTTGTTGCAATAATAGTATATTTGCCTGCCTTAGCTACTGTTATGCTAGGTGATGACTCACCAGTTGACCATTTGTAAGTTAAAGTAGAGTCATAAGGAATCACATTTAGAATTGCTTCATCACCTTTGCATATATCATTGCCTTCTATAGAAATATTCATTTGCTCAGCAAATTCCACAGTTATTGAAGCTGAGTCTTTACATCCAGTAACACTATTAACTATTAATAACTTGTAATTTCCAGATTTAAATATTTCAATGCTATCAGCACCAATTACATCATTCCAAAAATAGTTATAATCTTTATTCTTATATTTCGATTTTAATATAGTGGATTTGCCAGTACATCTTGACTCATCACTTGATACAACTATTTGTGAAGTTATATGGGGATGATTTCTAAACTCCAATATAGTATCTGTTGTGCAACCAGTTAGTGTATTTGTTGCTAAGATACCATAAGTACCCACTATATTAAAGTATCTTTCTAAATCATTTTTTCCATCAAACCATTCATAAATTACATTCTCTTGTTCTAGGAGTTTAACATAACCTGTATCCCCATAACAAAAATAATTCTGAATAATATCAAATTTAATGTCAAATGTACTTAGAATTACTACATTTACTGTATCATAATGAGGGCACCCATTTTTATCATAAGCAATAAGTGTATATTGCCCAGTAGTATCAAACAAAGTCTTATAGCCCCGTTTATGATTTGACCAAACAAATGACTCAAAATTATCCTTATCTATAATTTCATATTCTGCATTTTCATTAGCACAGAAAGTTAAAGAATCTGGTATAATATCATACTTTTTTACTTCATTTAGCTCTATATTTATCGTATCATACCCTATACAACCGTCCCAAGATATTACTTTTAACCAATATTCCCCACTTTGTGTGACTACTAAAGTGTCATTGGTAGATCCATCACTCCACTCATACTTTTCAAATTTCTCTTTTGTATATAAAATACCAAAACCTAAATCACAATGTGATTCATTTGTGGAAATTATTGGTTTAATATCTTTAGTATAAATATTAATTTCACCGTCTAATATACAGCCATTTTTCAGAAATGCCTTAAATGTATATTTCCCTGGTTTCTTAACATAAAAACTCTTTGACATAGTGCTATCATCCCATAAAATTATTTCCACATCTCGTCTAGCTTGAAGTAAAACACTATCGCCTGGACAGAAGTTAGTATCAGGAATGGCATTTATAAATTTATATATATCATTTGATATATAATTAAGCTGCAAAACTAATCGCAATTCAGTATTTTCATCATAAAAGTGGTAATAACCTACATCCTGTGTTGTAAAATTATTAATTATCAACTTCGGTCCATTAATAACACCTCTAATTGGGGTAATCCAAAATGAACCGTTCCCATATTCTGTATCATATATAAATTCAGTATCCTCGCAAACAACTGTATCAATGAATATATATTTGATGATAGGTTTCACTTCTCTTGAAGGTAAACCTAACATTGACTTAGTATCTTTTAAATCAACTGCTTGTTTCTCATAATTACAATCTGGATACTTAGAATTAGGTGAATTAATACAACTTATATAATTAGTTTCGGGACTTGCGATATAGATTTTATTATTTGGAGCAAGTTCTACTGCCTCTTTACTTGCTATTCTCCAATTAAAATTCTCCCAAACTATATTAGTTAGCTTAGGAATTTTTGTTTTGAAATAATCTATAATGTCAAATTGATTTAAAATGGTAATCCATTTTGAACCCTCTTGTTTGTTGGAACTAATATATGCAAAATTACTATTGGGAGAAAAATCAGCCCCATATAACTTCCCACCTAAATCTGTAGATTTTATGACAGTTGAGTGATATATAAATCCTTTAAAAGGATTAAATCGACATATTTCAAATTCTGGTTTAGCTGAACTACCACTAATAATTAGATTAGAATTTGTAGAAATCTTAACTACTCCGTGATTTACAAACTGATCCATCAAACCAGTGTAAGTACTAGATAAACTAATACCAGAAGTACTAACATCATATATCTGAAACCTTGGGTGTCCAACATCATTTAAAATCAACCAATAGCCCGATTTATCTGGTTTAGTAACTACAGTTGCTCTTTCTCCATCAAAACGATCATCCAGTATTATATTCTTATTAATAACTTCTGCCTTTTCATACCCATTTGAATAATCAATAATTGAATAATATGCGACTTCATCTTTTTTCTCAGTAGAGCCTAAACATATAATATAAAGTTTATTAGAATCTCCAACCGTAGGAAAAATAAGAGCCGCTTGGGTGGCCGTTTTAGCTCCCTTTAAACCCGTTCCATTTATAATAGGTGAATGAGTTTTATCCCAGACTGTTTGACCATCACTATAAAATAAAAGATTACCTTCATCATCTGAGTATGAAGCACAGCCACCAATTTGATTTATAGCGGCTCTCTCAACAAAACTTGGATTAGAGTCAGCGTCAGGAAAGTTTATCCAAGCTCCTTGACCGAAAATCCAGTTATTGTAATTCTTTTGAGCATATAGGTTAGATACAACAAATGCAATTGCAAATAATGTAATTATTGTCTTTTTCATATTATTCCCTATCTGATGATAGGACTAAAATAAGAAAAAGGGATCAAAATTCAAAATTTTAATCCCTTTTATTACAGCTATTTATTTATTTAGAGAAAAATCCCTACACCCAGCCACGCATTTTACATGCTTCTACTACTCTTTGGATAGAGATAACATAAGCGGCGTCACGCATTGATAAGCCTTTGCCGTGAGCGACATGTGCTACAGCTTTATAAGCGTCAGTCATTTTCTTGTCTAATTTTTCTATGACTTCTTCTTTTGGCCAATAGTAATTAGTGTTGTTTTGTACTTGCTCGAAATAAGAACAAGTAACACCACCAGCATTAGCTAAGAAATCAGGGATACAAAGGATGCCCTTAGCATTGATTACTTCGTCTGCTTCTGGAGTTGTCGGGCCATTCGCACCTTCAACTATTAATTTTACCTTATCTTGAATTTTAATAACGGTTTCTTTGTTTATTTGGTTTTCTAAAGCAGCAGGGATAAGAATATCAACATTTTGTTCTATCCAAGCACTGCCATCTAAAACTTCATAACCATTTTGTTTAGCTTTTTCTACGTCAACTTCACCAAATTTATTAGTTATACTTTCTAGATCTTGGAAAGCAATACCAGTTTCTTTTTTGAAAGTATAAGCTCTTTGTTCTACGTGATTCCAACTAGAAACAGCAATAACTTTACCACCCATTTCAGTGTATAGTTCTATTGCATATTTAGCAACATTTCCGAAACCTTGTACAGAAGCTGTTGTTTTATTTATATCTAAACCAATTTGGTCTAAAGCTTCTCTTAGAGTATATATAACTCCGTAACCAGTAGCTTCTGTTCTACCTAATGAACCGCCCATACCAACTGGCTTACCAGTTATAAAACCTGGGTATTTCATTCCAGTCATTTTTTCGTATTCATCTAACATCCATATCATGTGTTGACCTGTAGTTAGTACATCTGGAGCAGGAACATCTTGGATAGGACCTACCATTCTTGCCATTTGTCTAACCCAACCTCGACATATTTGTTCTTGTTCGTATGATGATAAATTTTGTGGGTCACATATAACACCACCTTTACCTCCACCTAATGGAATATCTACAACAGCTGTTTTCCATGTCATCCACATTGATAGTGCACGAACAGTATCTACTGTTTCTTGAGGATGGAATCTAATTCCACCTTTACAAGGACCACGAGCATCATTATGGTGCACTCTAAATCCTCTGAATACTTTGTAAGTACCATCATCCATTCTGATAGGGATGTTAAATGAAAACTCTCTTTCTGTATTATTTAACAAATCTATAGTTGCTTGATCCAATCCTAGCTTATTAGCAATGTTAGTAAATTGCTCTTGTGCCATTTTATAGGCGTTGAAAGACCCGTGCGACATAAAAAAACCTCTATTTAAAATAATCTATTATAAATTAAAACAAATAATTGTTACTTTGTTATTTGTGTAACTTTCAAAGTTACGAAATGAATTACATCTAAACATATATATTTGGTGGTTTTTGAAACTTATTTACCTTATAACACTCTTTGTAACAGTATTTTCGACAAATTTATTAGCTCAAAATAGCACAGAATATCTCGATGTCAAAAAATATGCTATTGGTATATTCGGAGCAACTAGTCTTAATAGTCACTCTCCTGACTTTGCTAAGCTTATTGGTACACCTAATTGTTGTAGTGGTTTCGAATCTGGTACGGGTATTGGGCTTAATATTGGATTGATTTTCCAATATCCTCTCAATAAGAATTTAGAGTTAGACCTCAGAGCAAGTATATTAGACCTAGGTGCTGATTTAATTTCTACACAGCAAATCCCAATCAGCGATTTAGATAATAGTAATAGTGGCGATATAGCTGAAACTGAACATTTAATATCTACAAGTATTAGCTCGATGGGGTTGAATGCTGGGATAAATTATTACCCAATTCAGTACCTTTATATACATGGTGGAGGTTTCTTGGGATACAATGTCCACGGTGAGTTCGAACAAGAGGAAAGATTGACCAGGCCAAGTAACCGAGGAGTTTTCAAAGATACCGGTACAAGAAAACGTAACGAAATACAGGGTGATATACCCGAATTCAGCGAATTAAGTACTTTCTTGAATTTTGGAGTGGGGTATTCTTTACTTCTAAATGATCGAGGAACTTTCTTATTAATCCCAGAGATAAGCTTTAACTTTGGGTTAAACAATATAAATTCTCAACCCTGGAAAGTAAACCAAGTTACTTTCGGATTAGCACTTATGTTCAATAGTCTATCTAGGGAATATGACAACCCTATTAATCCTGTGAAGTGAGCCACCTATATTCATAATCTGTAATAACTTAATAAATTAGTTATTAATTTGCTGCTCCAAAGGTTCCACCTACACATATCTCGAACTCTATTGTTTCACAAATCGCTTATATAGATTCTCATTTATTCGGATAAAGTAAGTACCTTTACTAAGGCCTTCTATATTTATACTAAACTGATTCTGGTATGGAGTTGTAGTGTTGCTAGCCACTACTTTACCTGATAAATCTAGTATATCATAAGACTCTATCATATCTTCAGATTCTATGTTAATAAATGATTCAGAAGGATTTGGGTATATGCTTATATTAACTCTATTCTCATATACACTAGTTAAGTTCTTAGTACTGTATTTGAAAAACTTGCTGATTCTTGTCACGCCACCATTCTCATCTATTTCTTCTATTGCCCCAGAGGCATAAAGATAGTCATCGTATAAGAAAAAACCATTAATAGGATTTTTATTATCGTAGAATATATCATTCTGATCATATAAGTCAACCCAAGTATCTCCGCCATCTTCTGTATAGAGGAACACTTGCGTACCAAGAGCATATCCATTATTACCATAGAACTTAAAGCTATGTATGAACTTCCCAAAGTCAATAAACTTACTTACAAAGACTGGTTCCCACTTGATAAAATCTGAAGACCTCATCATTGATGTTTTACCATCTTTTATTTGCTTGTATCTATTTTCAACATAGAAATATGGTTTTTCATATTTTAGATTATAATATGACTGGCTAACTAAATCGGATTCTTCGAATAATTCAGATTCGAATTTCGTCCAAGTATCGCCACTATTTGTAGTTTTATAGAAAGCAATTGAATCATTAACTTTTCCAACCATGTACAATTCATACTTGCTTTTTGCAACAGAATTCAAGAATTTAAAATTAGGTGGAACTATTGGCTCCAATTCTCTAAATGCTTGCCAACTAAGTCCTTTATCAGTAGTTTTATAGAAACCATATTTAGATTGGAAACCAATAAATCCAACTGAGTCATTCACGAATTGCAGATAATCTACGGGATCATTATAATCTGCTGAGATTCTAAACTTGTTCCACTCTTGAGTCTTGGAATTCAATATATGGATTGATGCAGGTTCTGCAGGCACGTATAATTGTTCCCCTTGTTTTACAAGATCGTATATTGCATTATACTCTTCCTTAACATTCAACTTCTCATAGAACGATGCATCCCATTCTAAACCTAAGTTTGTTGAGTGTAATATTCCATTAGTATTATTCAAATTAACAGTGTAAAATACACCGTTTAGTTCTTCCATCTCAAAAGTCTTGAAGTGGAACAAATCCCCATTTGGATTTTTCACAGTACTATTATTATCAATCACTTCCCATTGGGCTGAGAAAGAAAATGTGTGTATTAGAATTAACAAAAATGTAAAAGTGTAAAGAAATCTCATCTATTATCCCGTATTAGTTGCTTTAATAACTAATAAGACAATAAATGTGCCGATTAGTTACCAATTTTTTAAAATTAATAGTAGGGGTAACTATAACATTGGATAGAGTGTTAATACTAAAGGAAACTATATACACCAATTTTTTCACTAAATTGCAGTTAATGAAAACGGATTTGAACAAATATAAATACAAGCGAATAGTATGCTTCGATTATGGATTGAAACGAATAGGGTTCGCTGTATCTGATGAATTACATATAACCATCAGACCAATCAAAGTATTCGACGCTACTAGCAAGTCTCTTTTCGATGATATATTGAAAGAGCTGAAAGTAC
This sequence comes from Kapaibacterium sp. (SeqCode), assembly GCA_041675005.1. Classification (GTDB taxonomy): domain Bacteria; phylum Bacteroidota; class Ignavibacteria; order Kapaibacteriales; family UBA2268; genus PGYR01. The sequence continues at coordinate 21,304 of JBAYUQ010000001.1, read as the reverse complement.
AAAATACGGGTCTAATTGTTATTGGCCAGCCAATACGCTATGATGGGCAAAGTTCTGAAGTATTAGTCGCTATCGAAAACTTTAGAGAGAAGCTATCCGTTATATCAGGTGTAGATGTTGTGTTATATGATGAAAATTTCTCAAGTAAAGAAGCGATGAGTATGATGGTAGCTAATGGCAAAAAGAAAAAAGACCGTCGTAAGAAAGGCAATTTGGATATGACAGCTGCAGCAGTAATATTAAGAAACTTTTTAAATGAAAATGAATAAATTATTAGTTGTTTTACTTTTATTAGCATCCGTTACGCTAACGGCACAGATAGACAAATCAAAGTATTATTCTTATGGTGAATCGCTATTCTCCGAGGTATTGGAGTTGCCGTATAGCAACCCCGATTCAGCTAGAATAGTTATATTGGCTAAAGCCGCGAATGAGTCACTTAGATTTCAGAAAGTGAAAGATGGACCAAATTTCGGTAAGTACTATGGGGTATTAGACGTGGAGATTTTATTCCAGAACAGCGATGGGATAGTCAAAAACCGATCTAAAATATCTGATACTATCTATTTCAAAGAATATGAGCAAACTCTTAGTAAGTCTATATTCGTAGAGGGAACGAAAGAAATCATAATGCCCCGAGGGAAATTCGACATAGAAGTCAAATTTGATATAAAAGATAATACATATCTAAGTTCAAAAAAGCATGAAATAGATTTTAGCAAAAAACCCGAACTCTACACCCCCCTACTATTCAATTCACAAAGAGCGGACGTATATACTGAGCTACAACCATTTGCACTAAATCAGATTATATCGTTCGATGCACAGGGTGCAAAGATGCTAATCCCAACAGCAGATTTGGAAGAGGCGAATTACACATATACTTTCACTAAGAAGAAAGATATTAGCGAAATAGCTCTAAAGTGGGATGCTACAAATGAAGTAAACGGAATATGCAATGTTATCAATAATGTCGATTTTAGTTTCGAGAGTTCTTATTCGGATGTGAAATTCGATTTGAAGCGAAACAAAAGCTATAATGTATTGGATATAGACCTAGCTGGTATCAAGGTTATACCTGGAGTTTATAGCTTAGAAATAAGTAAAAACAATGAAAAGCTTACCAACTACGATATAAAAATAGAATGGGTAAGCCAACCAATTTCACTTAATAAATTGCCTTATGCAGTGGAAATACTGAAGTACATAGCCACTGAGCAAGAAATAGATAAAATTAATAACTCAGATGATGTTTCGGCAGCATTTCTAGAATATTGGAAGCCCAAAGACCCAACCCCATTGACACCATTCAACGAGGCATTGCAGCAATACTATGTGCGTGTTGACTATGCCTTTTTCAACTACAAGACTATATCGGAAGCTGATGGAGCTAAAACGGATAGAGGAAAAATCTATATTTTAAAATCGTCACCAACTGAAATAAAAGAAGAATTCAAAGATGATAGAACACTACTAATCTGGAAGTACGCTAATCAAAAGAAAGAATATGTATTCGAGTTAATCGGTGCAGGTGATTATAGATTAGTTGAAATCAAAGAGATTTAGACTAAAATTTACTCTTGGGTTCCCACGACTCTCCCTCACATGGGATATCGTTAGTAGTAACGTGTACGTCGTATAGTTTGCATAGCTGACTTTCTGCACTGAAATGCTTACATGATCCACAAAGAGTCTCTTCTTCGAACTTTTTCATCCTACTCTCATAGTTCTGATACTGTTGCCACCCCGGATAAAGAGCAACTAACCATATCAGAAATAGTGAGATATACCAAACTTCATTATTACCTAGCTGGTACATCAGTATCATTGTGATAATTACTAATAGTGCTGACCGAAGTAATACTCCCCAAACGATAGACCCGAAAGTTACTATTGGTTCGCTGTGGCTATCATCATCTGTTACATCTTTGAATAGGAATAAGTGCTTGAGTTTTTCGAGGTCATTCATAAATTTGATTCTATAATTATCACATTTGTACAAATCGTACGTATAAGTTACACGCTTGAGTATAAATTTAATTACAATTGGGAATAATTATTATTAATATTCTTAAATTATACTTTCCAATGAACTAAAACAGAGTAAACTATGAAAAAGACAAGTTTAACACGAATAACTATAAAAAACGCACAGTATTACGCTTACCACGGAGTAAAGCAAGAAGAGAGAAAACTGGGTGGCAAATACGAAGTCGATTTGATAATGGATTATGACGCCAAATCGGCGATTGTAAGAGACGACGTGAATTATGCTCTCAACTACGAGATAGCTATGTATTGCATCTCGGAAGTAATGACAGGCGATTCGTACTCGCTAATAGAAACTATTGCGAACGAGATACTAAACCAAGTAGCAGAGAAGTTTGATTTTTTAAGAAGAGCAACTGTGAAAGTAAGAAAGATAAATGCTCCTATGAAACGCCACGTTGATTACGTAGAAGTAGAGCAGACAATAGAGATAGAAGAGATTGCTGAGTAAATTACTCATATATATCAACTCAGATAGATTATTACACAAGAGTATGATATTAATTGTCATACTCTTTTTGTTTGGGTGTCGGGGAAACAAGTTAACAAAGACTAGAGCTATTCCAAATTGGTGATAATAAATATACTTTCTCTGTTTTGGAAATGGATGTAGTGTTTGAGGATATTGCGAATGGCAGACCGCAAGTCTTAAAGCTAGTTGGTAAAAAAGAGATAGTTGCTAAGAGGGTGGATAGAATAACCTCTGATATTAAACTACCAGTTTAGTTGCCTGGATCCTTCACTCACTTTGTTTGTTCAGGATGACGAGTATTTGTCCTCTGAGTTAAAAAAATCTGAAAAACATTTCTTCTTGGTCTTTACTTCGATGAAACTCTGTACGATTTTGTTTTGATATAAAATCCTGAGAATTCTGATACAGATAAAAAGAGACAGCCACGTCCTTTCAGTCCTCGCTGTGACATATCATCCGAAGCTAGCGTAATTCTTGAGAATATAAAGTTTTGTTCACTTCGAGAGACTCAGTGAACTAATTACACTTTAAATCCCCCAAATTTTATTATATTGAAGTTGAGTAAATATACATACTGCAAATACAAATTGACTGAATCTAATATTAAAAATACATTCGTTTTGCTCTCATTGGGAGCTAATATAGGTGATAAAAAATCTACAATAGATAAAGCTGTAGAATCGTTGGTAGAGCTAGGTGTGATTTCGCAAGCTATTGTATCATCTTATTATGGTACAGAGCCCTATGGAGTGAAAGACCAGAATTGGTTTATTAATATTTGTGTGAAAGGGATGACTCAACACTCCCCTACTGAGCTGCTAGCCAAGTGTAAAGAAATCGAGAAAATGTATGGCAGACAAGAACGTGAAAGATGGCACGAAAGGGAGTTAGATATAGATATTATATTCTACGGAAAAGAAATAGTAGAAACTGAGAGTCTGACGATTCCTCATAAAGAATATAGAAAAAGAAATTTTGTATTAGTACCGGCGGCAGAAATAGCGGGTCACTATATACCTCCGAACAACGAATTGAGTTTGGAACAATTAGTCAAGCAATGTGACGATTGCTGTCAAATAGATAAAATGAATTAAGATGCATATACCAGAAGAAATAATAGAGCAAATAAGAAGGGACGCTGATATAGTAGAGATTATCAGTGACCACATGGTATTGAAAAAACGTGGTAAGAACTATATTGGACTAAGTCCATTTACCAGTGAAAAGACCCCTTCATTCGTAGTATCACCAGACAAGCAGATATTCAAAGATTTCTCATCTGGAAAAGGTGGTAATGTATTTACATTTCTAATGGAATACAGACGAATCACTTTCTTAGAAGCCGTAGTAGAGCTAGCTAATAAGCTAAGCATAGAGATACCAACTCAATCTGGCTCTGACCAAATACAAAGTACTGAGAAGGTTTCTAAGAGAAAACGAACACTAGAATTACTAGAGGAAGTGAAGAAATTCTATATAACTTCTATGCGATTAGATGAAAAGCATACTGCCATCGAATATTTCATAAAGCGTGGATTCACTAGCGAGGTGCAAGATAAATTTGCACTTGGATATGCCCCTGATAGTTGGGATGCTACTGTAAACCATCTGAAAAGTAAAGGATACACTGAGCAAATAATGCTCGAATCAGGTGTAATAGGTAAAGGAAAAACTGGGAAGCTATACGATAGATTCAAGGGTAGAGCCATCTTCCCTATCAAAGATCATCTGGGTAAAGTGATTGGATTCGGTGGTAGAGACCTCACTAATAGCGATAAAGCAGCGAAGTATATCAACTCGCCACAGACATCTATATATGATAAGAGCGATGTGCTATATGGTTTTTACGAAGGGATAGATTCTATTCGGAATAACGAAGTAGCCATACTCGTGGAGGGATATGCAGACGTTGTATCACTTAGCCAAGCTGGAGTAGAAAATGTAGTCGCAGTAAGTGGTACTGCACTTACTGAGAAGCACGCAACTAGATTGAAGAGATATGTCAATTCTGTTTATCTGAATTATGATTCGGATAGAGCTGGAGTTAACGCTGCAGATAAATCAATAGACTTGTGCTTGGAAAATGAGATAGATGTAAAGATAGTCGTACTTCCAGAAGGGCAAGACCCTGATAGTATTATCAGAGAAAAAGGCAAGAAAGAATACGAGCTATTATTGCGAAAAGCAAAGACATTCGTCGAATTCAGAGTAGAGAACTTCAAAAAGAATAATGATGTGAAGAATCCGAAATTGCTCTCTGAGTTCTTGCAGAAGATGGTGCGGACTATCAACAAGATAAAAGATGTATTCGTACACGACCATTATATAAATAGTCTAGCTTCACTATTAGATTTGAGTGAGTCTGAACGGAGTCTGATATATCAAGAGAAGAGCAAGGCAAGCCAAAGCTCTGAGCAAGGAAAGTTGGCTTTAGTATCAGGCACAAAAAGTGATTGGCAACCAGAAAACATGGTGACAGAACTCAAGTTAGTTCTGAATGATGCAGAAATAAAAATATTCTCGCATCTCCTCCATAGCAAAGATATAAAACAAGTAATTGAGAAATTGCAGCTTACGCCCGAGTTCTTCCAGACAAATATGGCGATGAGAATATTCGATCATCTGGAGTATCTTGAATTCAATACTACTGAAGAGCTTTTCCAACAAATATTACATTCGGAAGAGGCAGAAGAAGAAATAAATAGTATATTAACTAATATACTATTGCTAAATGAAGAATTTAGACCCTCAGATGAATGGGAGAAATTCAGACATATAGTAGCAACTGATGAAGAAGTTTTAATACAAGAGGCAATAAGAAGCCTAATACTTCAAAATCTGGAAGAAGAAATCAGATTAATTATAGTTAAAATAGAAGAAGAACCTGAGAATGATACGGTTATAATAAATTACCGAGACCTAATAAAACGAAGGGAAGTGATGTATGAAAAAGAAACATAGAGTTAATAAATCCATAGTAGGCGCTGTATTATTCGCAATTACACTATGGGCATATACTACTCTCAACAATGAGTACGTTACATTCGTTAAGGTTCCATTGAAAGTAATAATGCCAAATAACAGAGCAATTGAAAACCCAATTCCACAGAATCTAGATATAGAAGTTAAAGGTAAGGGCTGGGATATATTCAATCTACTATTTTTTAATACTTCAAAGGAAATAAGTCTAGATTTATCAAATCAAAGAATTGAAAAAAATGACATAGAAGTTGGCAGACAGCAAATACTAAAATCTGTTCGTTATATTGGTAATCTAGAAACTATTGACGCTTTACCAGATAATGTAGAAATAAGAACAGGAATAAGTGGCGAGTACTTCGTAGAAGTAGAACCGAATGTAAGGATAGTTCCAACACAAGGGTTTACCCTTGTAGATGGGCCAAATATTGAGCCCGAAAGAATCCGAATAAAAGGTAATAACAAGATTGTAAGTAGTATTAAAACATGGAAAACAGAATATACTGTAATAAATGATGTTGCAAATAAATTTAGAGTAAAAATCCCTCTCCAAGATACTTTAGAATCGATAGTAGCAAAATCAAGACATAGCGTATATATATACGGGAAACTTGAGCAAATAGCAGAGCGAACATTCAAAGATGTTCCTTACACTCTAATTAATGGCAAAGCTGAAAGCTATGACATAATGCCTAAACGGTTCGACGTAACTGTGCGAGGAGGAATAACAGCTGTATCTCAGGTTGAACTTTCTGATATTGAGTTAATACTAGACGCAAACGAAGTTTATAATACTAACTCCTCAACTGTACTTATAAAATCTAAAGTAAAGGGTAAAGTAAAGTTAAGCAACTCAACTAGGATGTATGTGTACGTCTTCCAAAAATCCAATGAAAAAAACATGTTAGAGTTTGCAGGTAAATAAATAATTCTTTTGTTTAATTGAAAATATATATTATTTGTTAGAATTAATTATTAATTTGGAAAGTTAATTTTATTAATATTTGGAGTATTTATGAAAGGAATTATTCAACTTTTGATTGGACTAACAATCGCCTCTACTCTATCATTCACAGCAAATGCTGAATTCAACAAAGATGGTGTATTAGAAGTACCTGGTGATTTCAATCTTTTCACTTCTAAGAACCTACAAGGTTATACAAAGCCATTGTTCACGACAATTGGTCAGGGTGCACAATCCAATTTATTCACTGTAGCTTCATATGATGAGAGTTACTCTATAGGAATGGACTTATCACTATCTTCTACGCTTATACCTGGGAGTCAGCAAGTATATGACGCTATTCTTCCTGCTGCATTTGGTGACACTAACAGAATGGATAATGCTATATATCAAAATGGGAAAATAGTTAGGAACATAGGCGGAACAGTTGAACAACCAACTATATACGGTGGAGCAAGTAACGCAATATATGTAGTCGCTCCAGTAAATGGCGGCGATCCTGCTGATAGTATTTACAAGACTATAGCATTCAACGAAGGTACAAATATAACGACAATGGCTTCTCTACCAGCGTTCCAACTTATATTTGGATTGCCAACTAGAACTGAACTTAGATTTCGTTTCTTAGGTGCGCCAGTTGATGACCAGATGTATAGCCATCTAGCTATTTCTGCAAATCAACAATTAGACCATTGGATGAACATATTCGACGAAGAAGATGATATGGCTTTAGCCCTTAATGCTTCATACCAGTTTATTACTTTAGCTGAGACAATTGACATGAACTCTTGGGCTGTAGGGCTTCACTTTAGTAAAGGATTCGGTGACGGATTTTCTCTTTACGGTGGATTACAAATAGAAGACTTATCAGGTACTTTCAACATGGTAAGACAAAATGGATACGAAGCTGATTATTATCAAGAAGATGGAAAGACTTTGAAGTCTAGATCAGCTGTGACCCCTGAAAAACAATTAAACTATGATGCACACGTTGCTGCTAGAAAGGATGTAGAAACCAACCCTTACGAAGAAGTTAGATTATTGAAACCATTAACATTTGACATAGAGTCTTTCACTAGCTGGAGATTTACAGTTGGCGCAGCTTATGAATATGGTATAATGGAGCTTCACCTGGATATGGGTTATGCTTCACAAATGTTCCTTAACGGTGGTATAAGACTACGATTTAAGGATTGGGCGAACAGCAGTACTCCTGCTGAATAAAAATTTGATTATTAATTATTATAGGTGTTTATATTATGAAAAACTTAAAGAGCATATTAGTTGCTTTGCTTGTTACAGCCGGTATTATTGGTTTTACAAGCTGTGATGTCACTAATATTAGTGATGTGGTTCTACAAATGACTGTAGATTTTGACCCGATATTCGAAAATAAAATGGTTCCTGATAGTTCAATCGACATAACTGATTTGAATGATTACGAGACATACAGAGACAATAAAGATCAAATAGAAGATGCTACTATTCTACATTTTAATTATAGAATAGATGAATTGCGAACAGAAAATAATATGGATATAGATTCTATTGTATTCGAATCTGTTAACTTTTACTTGATTCCAACTACATCTGATGGTACAAGAATACCTGGCCAAAGATATAAGTTAGGTGAATTCAAAAATCTACGTGTGGCTGACTATTATAAAACAGCAAAGCACATAATCGAAGTACCTAGTGAGCTGGGTAATTTGATTTCTGATCAAATTAAGAAAACTCCTTACTTTTTATTTGTAACAGAGTATAGTGGATTAGTAGGTGAAAACGTTGATAATAAATTTGATTATATCAAATCACACATGGATATGGTATTAAGAATTAAAACTAAATAATCATTAGTTCATAGCTACAAAGATTAATCAAGCCCTCTATTATTGGAGGGTTTTTTGTTTTCTGAAATAACAAAAGACTATCTTATCCGTTATATATGATATGATTCAATTCAAATATATATTAGTCACCTCTATAGTTGCGATTATGCTAATGCATATAGCAATTCCGCATAATCACTATACTAAATCTGATGCTAAGCATTCGATAGAACATAATGAAGTTACGAGTATTGTTGACCTATTGGGTCTAGCATTTCATAATGGTAATGAAAAAGACCTGAAGGAATCTAATCAAGTTTCTTATGAAGCTCTAGATTTAGCGGCAGATGAATTAACCGTTTCCCCACTGATAATAACAGAAGTAGCTGAATTAGAACAATCTTCTGATTCACAATACTATCTTCAAGTTTTTATTAGGCATTATAAACACTTCTATCCAAACAATTTACCATTAAGGGGTCCTCCAAAAGTAATTATATAACAAAGCATTCAGACATATTATATAATTTTTAAAAAATCAAAAAAAGGAGTTCAATATGGAACCGACACATGTTCATCTATTAGTAAATCATTATCCAATATTCGCAACATTTATTGGATTCGTAATATTGTTATTTGGATTAATTAAGAATAACCAAACAGCAAGAGTTATAGCTTACGTAATTTTCGTTTCGGCAGCTTTTGTATCTTTTTTGGCTTTCCAAAGTGGAGAAGGGGCCGAGGAAATAATAGAGAAATTAGTTCCTAATTCAGAAAATTACATAAAAGAACACGAAGAAGCAGCAGAAATTGCACTGTGGTTTGCGATTGGATTAGGTCTATTATCAGCAATTGCAATATACACAACATTAAAGCAAAAGCTAATAGAAAAGAAAATAGGAATTACTATTCTAGTAGCATCTGTAATCTCGATTGCTTTTTTTGCTTACGTAGGTAGTTTGGGTGGTAAAATAGTACATGCCGAATTGAGAGAAAATTCTACCATAACAAATACAATCGAATAGTATAAAGTTATATATTTACCCTAGTCAAAAGCTAGGGTTTTTATTTTTATTACTATTAGTTATCTTTAGTTTTTAGATTAATCATAAACAACTTTTGAAAACATTAAAAATTAACACAAACCCAGAAGTCTGCGCAGTGTTTGAGAAATACCCAACAGAAGCCCGATTGAAAATCGAAAATCTTCGTAGGATAATATTTGAAACTGCAAACGAAATCGAAGAGCTGTCAGAACTTGAAGAAACTCTCAAATGGGGTGAGCCGAGTTATCTAGCTAAAAAAGGTAGTACAATAAGAATAGATTGGAAACCAAAAGCAGCTGACCAATATGCTATGTATTTCAGTTGCTCTACTACCCTAGTCGAAACATTCAAAGAAGTATATGGCAATCTATTCGATTACGAAGGTAAGAGAGCTATCATATTCCAAATGGATGAAGAATTCCCTGAGAAAGAGTTGAAAAGCTGTATCAGAGCTGCTTTAACTTACCATAGAGTGAAGAATTTGGATAAGTTGGGAATGTGAAAGGGGTAAGCCATGCAACACCATTAAATTATAACGGGGTTGGGAGATTTATTTAAATCTTTTCTTATTCTTAAAATCATCCAACCCTCTTAAATCTTCAAGTAAGAATTAATACATCACTTCATTCCATATCATAAATACGTATTATTAGAGTATATTACTCATCATAGTTATCAATCTGAGCACGTTGCAACTTATCAGAATAGTCGATGTAAACTGTTTTCCATTCAGTGAAAATATCGAAGACAGTCCAACCACCTTCACGGTGACCGTTGCCTGTTCCCTTTACACCACCGAATGGCATGTGTGCTTCTGCCCCAATTGTAGGTGCGTTTACATAAGTTATACCTGCTTCTAGTTCACGAACAGCCACCCAGCTATTGCGTACATTGTTTGTGTAAATAGATGATGATAAACCGTAGTTCACGGAATTCGATAAGTCTATCGCCTCTTCTAAAGTATTGAATTTTGATACTGATAGTACTGGTCCGAATATCTCTTCTTGAAATATTCGCATATCTTTAGTCACATTGCTAAATAGAGTTGGCTGGATGAAATTACCATCAGTCAGATCAAAGCTATCGTCCGAGTGATTGTAAGTATTATCAGCTCTTGCTCCACCAAATTCAAGTTTCGCCCCTTCCTTTTTACCGATTTCAATATAACCCAAAATCTTGTCAATTGCTTTCTGGTTAATAACAGGACCTACGTCAGTTTTAGGATTAAGTCCATCACCCAACTTCAGATTCTTCACTTTCTCTTTGAATGTATCTAAGAACTGGTCGTGGATTGCTGAGTGCAATAGTACTCTCGAAGTTGCAGTACATCTTTGCCCAGTTGTTCCGTAAGCACCCCATAGTGCTCCTTCTATTGCTAACTCAAGGTTTGCATCGTCCATTACTATCTGAGCGTTCTTACCGCCCATTTCTAGTGATACTTTCTTATTCATCTTGCCACAAGTAGCAGCTATTTTCTTCCCGGTTTCAGTTGAGCCAGTAAAGCCAATCAGATTAATATCTGGGTGATGGACTATTGCATCACCGATTTCAGCAGCTCCGTGTAGTACATTGAATACCCCTTTGGGTAATCCAGCTTGTTCCATTATCTCTGCGAATATATTAGCAGAAAGTGGGCTATCTTCACTCGGTTTGAATATCACAACGTTACCAGCAGCTAATGCAGGGATTATCTTCCAAGATGGTACGGCAATAGGGAAATTCCAAGCTGTAATAATTCCACAAATACCGACAGGTACTCGGAAAGATAGATTCATCTTATCAGGCATCTCACTCGGAGCATTGTGTCCGAATAGACGGCGAGTTTCCGTTGCTGCATAGTAGCAAGTGTCGATAGCTTCTTGTATATCCCCTTTGGTTTCGAATACAGGTTTCCCCATCTCCCTGGTCATTATTTTAGCTAATTCATTCTTTCTTTTTGCGAAAATATCACCTGCTATACGGAGTATATCTCCCCTCTTAGGTGCGGGCATTCTCTTCCATTTATCAAAGGCATATTTGGCAGCTGTTACCGCTTCTTCCAAATCAGCAGAATTAGAGTCGGGGAATTCTCCGATAATATCATTCTTATTTGCTGGTGATACATTGTTGAATGTTCTTTGGCTTCTGGATTGACGCCATACGCTGTTTATGTAATTATTATATTGTTCCATGTTCGTTCTGTTTTTGTTATAAATAAAAAAGGACGGCTAATGCCGTCCTGTAATATATGAAATTTTAAATAAATTTTAGTTTTTTACAGGTTCTTGTAAAGTATAATTCACTAACACTCTTTCTGTACCTTCTATATCACCTATTAAAGGAACATTAAAAGTATAAACATTACTTTTCACTATTCCAATGTTTGGAGCAACCCAAAAAGATCCCCTTACATCTATATCAATCACTTGACCATTAGTAGTTGCTTTTATGTTTGCAGTATAAGTGTAAACATCAACATTAGATGCTTTACCATTAATAGTAACTGAGTTTGTTCCATCATTTTTCATTGTGATTTTCACATCAGCATCAGTTGAACCAAGTATTGGTAAGTCAAAATTTATTTTACCATCGAATAATGTCCATGTAGAAGTTGCTTTAGCGTCAGCAATCAAGAACCAATCTCCCGCACTATCGAATAGAGCTGAAAGAGTAAACCCATTTGATTCTATATTAGCAAACATACCTTGGAATACACTCAAATGGGCATAAAGTTTGTTAGTCTCACCAGCATAGAATTCAGTTCCGTCTTCCATATAACTTCCTTCAATATTAGTGAAGACCATAAATTCAGATGCTGTTTTTCTATCTTTTGTAGTTTCTTGTGTATGACTCAATGAATCTTGATGACTAGTCTCAGAAATTTCTACATTATTAGAATCCAAATCATATTCATTATAAGTATAACTATTTATTTCATTATTATAATAAGTAACATCTTCTTTTTCTTCTGGTGTTGTTCCTGTGTCATCATCACTACAGCTGAATAGCATTAGGGATAAAACCAATAATGCAGTTAAGGTTAATTGTTGTTTTTTCATTTTTTTGACCTGTGTTAATTCTTAAAAATATAAATTAATAAAACTTATATGTTATTTTGCAATAAAGTAAGTTTTTAGTGTCGAAGTAGTTCCTGGTTGAGAAGGAATTAATCCATCTGCAATATCAACAGGTGAAGTTTCTATTAATACGGGGCCTATACCTTTTGCTACCCAATAAGTTGTAGATGAAGTAAATTTGATTGGCAAAGGAATTGGAACTGCATCTGCAGAAATATTACCTGTAAAGTTAATATCCACTTTGTAGCCATAAGTTGTTAGAGCCACACCATTTACAGTAATTTCTTTCGTTTTATTCATATTCTCTCCTTCTGAATCCAAATCGCCTTTGATCCCGAAACCTAAACCAGAGATTGTTAGATCAATTTTTGATTCTACTATATCCCAATCATCATCACTTGCATCTGCTATTTTTATCCAATCATCTTTGAATTCTATCTGATCACTCAAGTCAAGTAACGAACCTTCGCCTAAACCATCTGGCAAGAAAGCGTCTTTGTGTATGTATAGCTTTCCTTCTGCTGTTGCATAGAAAGTCTCAGTGCCGCTTTTAGTTTCATAAGAGCCATTATTGTCACTATCTGTGTAAGTTTTGCAGTTGTATGCTTCTTTACCGTCTTTTGGTTCTACGGACTCTAGTGCAACAGAATCTTTAGTAACTACTTTACCTTGAGTTTCATCTTCTGTCTCATTCTCATATATCCAATATGACCCTTGAGTAGTAGCGAAATAGTTTTCCTTAGTCACTGGGTTAGTTGTCTTATCATCGGAACACGAAGAAAAAATGACTGAGAAACTTACTAAAGCAGTCATAGTTAGAATTAATTTTTTCATAGTTTTTATCCTTGTTTTATTTTTAAAATATAATATAATAAACCTTATCATCGATTTTGGTTACAATTTAATAAACAAATCTAACTTTATAAGTTAGAGTCTTCTTTTTTTCTTTCGCTACATCCACTTTGAATGTGATTTTATTAGCATTTTCTTTTTCGTAATCTACATTTTTCTCTAGCACTGTCCAATTGCCTCGTAGGTTTCTGTTCACTTCTACGGACACTGACTCTACTTTGCTATTGTGGATAGTTACTTCGTACTCTATTTCTTGTACCTTGTCGGTTATCTTTGTTGAAGAAACAACCTTTTCATCGATAGTAATATCAAAAGCTTCACCGATTTTCAGCTCGACTTCTTCATTTTTTGGAGTATGATCAAGGTTGTCTTCTCCAATTAGCTCTACTGCTTCACCATCGTTTTTGTATATTCTAACTATTCCTTTGGGCAATGGCATTCCTAAATTGTTGTCCTTTGCATTCTTGAACTCAACACTAACTGATGGCTTTCTATTTTCTAAGTTCGAGCCATTTGTATTATAGATAAATTTCTTCTGTACCTTTATATCTGATGCGTTGAATAATCCTATTTGCTTATCTTCATTTTGGAGTATATCTGATTTATTAATTAGTTCATACATGTGATATTCAAAAAATGATTTCTCAATTACTGATTCAATTGGAGGTGGAGAATAAGAGCTTAATACTATTTCTCTATACCTTGCATTTTCTTCCGGTGTCATATAACCTTCTGCTCTACTAATATCACCTGCAATTAGCTTTACTTTAGCATTTTTGAATGAGCCACCTGATTTATTAGTTATGTTCACCCAGGCGTTTAGGTCCAATCTATTGTCGTCTTTATTTAGAGTCGCAACGTACTCAGCTTTCCAGCTCATACCAGAAGTCTGGTATGTTATACCAACATCTTTCTTCCCTGCACTATTTGACTTTACTTTCCACACAAGTGTTGGCTTAGTTATTAAGTTCTCTGGCATATAGTCAAGCGATATATTATATCCCTCTAAGCTAGGAAGAATAGTCAAACCACCATTCTCATTTTTGATAACAACTGAATTAGAAGAAGCTGATATTAGCGTTCCTACAAATGTCTTCTCGCCTACAAGTGTTATTTTCTTATCAATGAAATGCTGCATTAGCGAATAACTGTTTGCCAAATCATAGCGGTAATTCTGCTCTATTACAGTCGCATCTAGATTTATTCTAACACTAGATGGAACTATTTCTGAGGGTACATCATTAATGAATACTTCATTTATTCCTTCCTTCAAATCAAGTGGACGTAATTCATTAACAACACCTAAGTCATTGTTATAGATTGTTACACTGGTCTTACTAATATCTTGAGACATCAAAGATAAGTTAAGGGAAAACAATAATATGTAAATAAAAAGTCTAATGTTCTTTTCCTTTCTAATAAACAAATCTAACTTTATAAGTTAGAGTCTTCTTTTTTTCTTTCGCTACATCCACTTTGAATGTGATTTTATTAGCATTTTCTTTTTCGTAATCTACATTTTTCTCTATCACTGTCCAATTGCCCCAGAGGTTTCTGTTTACTTCTACGGTCACTGGCTCTTCTTTGCTATTGTGGATAGTCACTTCATACTCTATTTCTTGTACTTTGTCGGCTATCTTTGTAGAAGATACAACTTTTTCATCGATAGTAATATCAAATGCTTCACCGATTTTGAGCTCCACTTCTTCATTTTTTGGAGTGTGGTCTAGGTTGTCTTCTCCAATTAGCTCCACTGCTTCGCCATCGTTCTTATATATTCTAACAATACCTTTGGGAAGAGGCATTCCTAGGTTATTGTCCTTTGCATTTTTAAACTCAACACTAACTGATGGCTTTCTATTTTCTAAGTTTGAGCCATTAGTATTATAGATGAATTTCTTCTGTACTTTGATATCTGAAGCATTGAATAGACCTATTTGCTTGTCTTCATTCTGAAGTAAATCCGATTTATTAGCTAACTCATATATATGATACTCGAAGAATGATTTCTCAGAGACTAAATCCTCTGAAGCCATTCCTTTTGCATACATTCTATCGTTATATCCGTAATTACTATTATCGTAAGTATTAGCTCTATTTATATCACCAGCTATCAACTTTACTTTAGCGTTCTTGAATGAACCGCCTGAATTATTAGTTATGTTCACCCAAGCGTTAAGATCCAGTCTGTTATCATCTTTATTTAGAGTCGCTACATATTCTGCCTTCCAGCTCATCCCAGAAGTTTGATAAGTTAAACCAGCATCTTTCTTCCCGGAGCTATTCGATTTCACTTTCCAAACAAGAGTTGGCTTAGTTATTAGGTTCTCTGGCATATAGTCAAGCGATATATTATATCCCTCTAAGCTAGGAAGTATAGTCAACCCACCATTCTCATCTTTTATTACGACTGAGTTTGAAGTGGCAGAAATCAAAGTACCGACAAAAGTCTTTTCACCAACAAGTGTTATTTTCTTATCAATGAAATGCTGCATTAGTGAATAGCTGTTTGCCAAATCATAACGGTAATTCTGCTCTATCACAGTGCCGTCTAGGCTTATCTTCACACTCGATGGGTTAATTTCTGAGGGTACATCTCTAATTAGTACATCGTTCAATCCAGATTTCAATTCTAATTCTCTGGTTTCTTTTACTACACCCAGATTAGAATTATAAATTGTTACGGCTACTTCTTTTCTGTCTTGTGCGAACGATAGCATACTAGCTGCAATTAATAAAAGTATTATTTTCTTCATCATTTTCTCATTTTATTTTGACTATAACTTATAAATATACGGTTTTATTTGTTCATAGTTAAAATTTTAGTTGCGAAATTCTTATTTTTGCTAATTCTAAAATTCAAAAAAACGAAAAAGTTATGTCTGAAAATGTACTCGATAAATTCATAAGATACGCTAAAATAGATACTCAATCCGACCCAAAAAGTCCAACAATACCATCAACTAAAAAGCAATTTGACTTAGCACATATATTGGTCAACGAGCTGAAAGATATGGGGATAAAGGACGTAGAGCTAACGGACGAATGTTATGTCTACGCTACTATTCCTAGTAATATAGAGGGTGGCGATAAATTGCCAGCAGTCGGTTTTGTATGTCACATGGACACTTCACCTGACTTCAACGCAACTGGTGTTAACCCACAAATAGTTAAGAATTATCAAGGTGGGGATATACAATTAGGCACTTCTAATGAGTATATATTCGAGAAAGACAACCCAAATCTAAAAAAATGTATCGGTCATACTATAATTACGACTGATGGTTCTACATTACTTAGCTCCGATGATAAATCAGGCGTTTCGGCAATTATGAAGATGGCTGAGATATTAATGAGTGATGATACTATCAAACACGGAACAGTGAAAATCGGATTCACACCAGATGAGGAAATTGGACGTGGAGCGGATAAATTCGACATCGAGAAATTCGGCTGTGAGTATGCTTATACTATTGATGGCGGATTACCTGGTGAGATTAACAAAGAAACTTTCAGTGCTGATAGTGCCGTGATAACTGTAACAGGCAACGAAATTCACCCCGGTGAAGCAAAAGACAGAATGGTGAATTCTATAAGGGTAATCAGCGAGATTATTGCGAAACTACCTCGTGATATGGCTCCTGAAACTACAGAGGGATATGAGCCATATATTCACCCACACGAAGTAGATGCAAGAGTTGGTGTATCTTCTTTGCTGTTGCTATTCCGTGACTTCAAAACTGAAGGTCTAGCAGTACAAAAAGAGACAGTAGAAAAAATAATTGCTGAAGTTCAGCCCAACTATCCAAAAGCAAAAATAGATTTAGTTGTAACTAAGTCATACAGAAATATGTACGACGTACTAATGGAGAATCCGAAAGGATTGGATTTACTTTACAAAGCTGCTGATAAAGCGGGTACAAATCCAGAGTGGGAGCCAATAAGAGGTGGTACAGATGGCTCACGATTAACAGAAATGGGTTTACCAACTCCGAATATATACACAGGTGGACAAAACTTTCACAGTAATAAAGAATGGTTATCATTAGATTTCTTAGAGAAAACTATCGAAACAATGATTAACTTAGTAGAATTATGGGGACAAGAAGGGAAATAATTGGCTAAAGTAAAAACTATACTAAAATACGGCATTTCACTAATCTTATTAGTTGTATCTATTTACTTCACAGTAGATGGTATTGACTTTGGTAAATTGTATTCTGCAATTTTAGATATAGATTACTTTTGGGTTATTGCACCTTTACCAATCGTAGTATTATCTCACTTGATGAGAGCTATTCGTTGGAAATTGTTGCTCTCCCCTTTCCACAAAGCTAATTCGATACTTAATCTGTTTTCAGCCACTATGGTGGGGTACTTATTCAACAATGTTTCCCCTCGTGGCGGTGAGTTAGTTCGTCCATATATATATAGTAAACGTGAAGGAATTTCATACTCCAGTACATTTGCTACTATATTAGTAGAACGGATATTAGATTTAATTACGCTCGGAGTACTTATAGCAATAGTACTTACTTGGAATAGTGAGCAAGTTCTAAAAGCTTTCCCAAATGATACTGATCCGATGAAGTTGGTCATAATATCAGGGTTAATCCTATTTGTTATGTTCCTTTCTCTCTATCCTCCAACTATCAAATTATTCTTAGATAAGATAATAAAACCGTTTTCAGATAAGTTATACGTTAAACTAGCAGACCTTTTTGACAAATTCAGACAAGGATTTGCTATTATCAAGCGACCTTCAAAGTATGCAAGAATTGCTGTCGAATCTATATTTATATGGGTTTTGTATGCTTTACCACTTTATCTTTTATTCTTTGCATTTGGGTTCGAGAACACATATTCGCTAGGAATAGAAGATGCCTTGCTATTAGTGATAGTATCGGGAATAGGAGTAACTATAGCCCCTACACCCGGTGCAATCGGAGTTTATCACTACTTAGTCACAACGGCTTTGGTTCAGTTATATGGTATAGATTCTGAGACAGGGCTCGCGTTTGCTACAGTTGCACACGCGGCTTCAAAGTTAATGGAGCTACTATTAGGTGGTATGTTCTTCATCCGCGAGAATATCAAAGAAATCCCATCAGAAGAAGAATTACAAGAAGATATAGTAAGTTAGATTTGGTTCATTCATTTAAGTTTTCATGTTTCAACGAGAATTTAATTAAAAGTCATAAGCATAGGCAAACCTTATTATTATTTGCTTAGCATAAGCAACCTTATCCTACCTAAATCCTCACTTGACAAGGAAAAGTACTAGGATGAAATTAATTCTACTTTTTGTTGATAATGTAGAAAATTATTCTAGGATTTTTAATTACAATTCATTAACTTAATTTTCAACAAAGGATATAAATGTATGAATACCTGTTTAATTGTAGCTAATACTGAAGATGATTTCATCAAACAGTTCAATTCAGTTGAGTTTGATTTCGAACCAACTTTAGCAATTATATTAGTTTCAGTATCTTATGATATAGAATTAATTACGAATACAATTGTAGAAAAGGATATTGATACATTTGGTTCGACAACATGTGGACTATTCAACTACAATTTAGGCGATAATGTAAATCTATATGATGAAGTGATTCAAGTACTATTTATTAATATTCCCAAAGAAAGTTATTTACTTGGAATATGTGCAATTGAAGATGAAATTGAAACCGGAACTGAGGTTTCGGAAAAAATCAATGAGAAAGAATCCTTTACTAATGTATTTACTTTCTTTTCTGGCTTAAATAAAAATAATGAAAATGTATTAGCAACATTAAGAAATAACCTAAAATCTAAAGACACTATCTTTGGTGGATTTGCAGCAGATGACCTTACATTTAAAAATCAGTACGTAATTTGTAATTCTGTGGTTCATAATGAAGCATTAGCTTATTTGGCAATAGATAGTACGAAGTATAAATTGGAAGGTATAGCAACAAGTGGTTGGCAATCCATAGGATCAACAAAGATAATTACAAAATCTGAGAGTAATCAGATATTTGAGATAGATAAAGAACCGGCACTTGATTATTATATAAACAGCTTAGGTATAAAAGAAACAGACATGCCAGTATTGGGCGTTGAATACCCCTTGCTTTTAGAAAAAAATGGTAAATCTGTTTTGAGGTCAGTTTTAGGGGTAGATATAGAAAAGAGATCATTAATTTGTGCTGGTAGTGTCCCAATAGGTACAAAAATGAAATTCTCCTCTTCCCCAGGGTTTGAAATATTAGAAAATACAATAATAGAATTAAAAAAATTCGCTGGTGGAATAGATAAACCAGATTTAGTTTTTGTTTTTTCTTGTATGGCACGACATAGTGCGTTAGGTCCAATGATAAATGAAGAGTTAGAGGCAATAGCAGCACTTTGGCCAATTCCTGTATTTGGTTTTTTCACTTATGGAGAAATCGGTAACTCAAAGTTATTACCTTGTGAATTTCATAATGAGACGATAACACTTGCTACACTAACTAAAATATAAAATATGACAAAATCTAAAGTCTTAATTAATGACATAAAATGCATTATTGATGAAAGCTTACTTGACGAAGATTCAACAAATATGTTCAAAAATTGTCTATCAAAAGTAGTCAAGCATTTTGACATATTAGAATTTCAAATAGCTAGATTGACAAGAGATAAATCCATCATTCACAATCTCTTAACCAAAACTTCATCGGAACTTACTACCTCTCTTGAAATTTCCGAGAAAAAGTCCAAAGAAATAGCATCTATTCTTAGTTCTACCCCCGCAATGATTTACGTAAAAGACAAAGATTCTAACTTTGAAATTGTAAATAATGAGTTGAGAAACAACTTTAATATACAATCTGAATCAGTTAAAATAAATGATTATTTGTATGAACATACGTTATTTAACGATTTAAAAAATTACGAAATTGATGCAATTAGCAGCAAAACAAATATAGACAAACTTGAATTGCACTATGTAGATAAATACTATAGAGTTAACCTATCGCCACTGATAGATGATGACAATGAAGTGATTGGTATAGTAGGAGTTATATGGGATATATCAAAGTTAATGGAAAAAGAGAAACAACTCGAAATTAAAATAGTAGAGGCATCCCAAGCAAATAAAGCAAAAGATCAATTCTTAGCAAACATAAGTCATGAAATAAGAACTCCTATGAGTGCAATTATGGGGTTGAGTGAACAACTACTAACGAATAATACGGATTCTGAAACTTATAACTCAGCTCTAAAGATTCATAATTCTTCAATAAATTTATTACATATTATTAATGATATTTTAGATTTCTCAAAGCTTGAAAGTGGTACATTTAGTATAGAAAGTGAAGATTTTTTACTAGAAGATTTGATTGAGAGTGTAGTAAATAATTGTGATTCTAAATTACAAAATAAGGATATTGAATTATTAGTAGATATCGATTCAAACATACCTTTTGAATTGAACGGTGGATACTATAGATTAATACAAGTATTAACAAATTTGCTTTCGAATGCAATAAAATTTACTGACACAGGAAAAGTTGAATTAATAATTGAATTAAATAAAGTTATCGAAGATGATATTATTATTAGGTTCAAAGTTATTGACACCGGTATAGGAATGAGTGATGATCAATTAGATATGTTATTTCGACCATTTTCTCAAATTGACTATTCGAATACCCGAAAGTACGGTGGTACCGGATTAGGGTTAGCCATCTCTAAGCAGTTAATAAATGAGATGGGTGGTGAAATTAGTTGTTACAGTGAACTTAATAAAGGTAGTTCTTTTATATTTAGTATTGCATTGAAAAAGTCTCCTGAAATTGATACAAAAATTGAGGACTATTCAATAAAATCTGGAAAAAAAGATATTTTGATAGTATCTCCAAATATAGATTTTATATCAAATACACAGAAAATTGTTGAATTATTTAAGGGTCTTGACAACTTAAGCAATTAACAAAACAGCTTAACGTCAATGACACCAATGATTAACAAGTATATATATCGTTCAAGGATTTCTGAAGCAAAAACTAGAGAAATAATTAAGTATTTTT